>URET01000081.1 GCA_900546875.1 uncultured Eubacteriales bacterium | reverse complement strand
AATCTAAGACAACAACGCTGCCCTACTTGCGATTTTTTCTTGTACTGCGGAAACAGTTTCTTGAATGGAATAAGTGGTCGTATCTATAACATTCGATTCATATATTCCCAGATTGCAAAATTGCTCCCACATGGTTTCTACCAATTCGATATTTGTCTTTCGGTCTAACTTTGAGCGTTCAACAGCTCGCTTCAAGGTTTCTTCCTTACTTGCCCTTAAAATAATATAATGCACCTCATAATGTTCCCGAACAAGACTTTGCCACGGCTTTAAAAACCACGGTCCGATAATACCGTCAACAATTACATCATATCCACCACGAGCATATCGCTTCGCAGCTTCTAAAAAGGCTTCAATAACAACTAAATTTTGTTCGTTGGACTCTGGTAAATGCGGCGGTATTGCTCCTTTGCTTAAATAATAATGGAAAAAGTCGTCTGTGTGCATATGCACTGATTTATCCATATCTGATTCCTTTGCGACAATCGACGCAGTTGTTGTCTTTCCTGTTCCCGGCGAACCTGTGATTACAATAATTCTACCTTGATTCATCTATATTTTACCTCCACAAATTCCGATTTGTTGATAACTCATTATATCATAAATCTATCCACTATATCATAAATCTATCCACTTTTCAATCTATATCACGCAATTAACTTGGAAAGGAACACCGCCGAGCAATGGGTTATCTCGGCGGTCACTCTTTTACTCGTTGTCCGCTCCATACGATACCGACGACGGAATTCCGTTATCATTTAGATTTTTCTCGATATCCTTCACCGGAAGTGAGGAAAAATACGCTTCTCTTCCCTCTTTTATTATAAGCTCGTGGCACGGCTTGTTTCCGGCGTTGTCGGGAATGCGCGCGTCCATTATGTTCACGGCTATCATCTCGGGAGTAATGGCGGCTCTCCCTCCGGCTTGACCTACGCACACCACCGCGTCGGGTCTGTATTGCTCCACCGCTTTTTTAAGAACCTCTCCTGCCTTTCCAAACACCGTCGGCACTTCGAGCTTTAAAATTTCCGCGCCTTGTATTTCGTTTTTCATCATTTTTACGGCTTCTCCCGCAGGATTGATTTTCTCTCCCCCGAACGGGTCAAAGCCTGTGAACAGTATTCTCATTTTATCATGCCTTTCTTTGTCTGTATTCTCTCAAAATCTCGCGGCACCTGTTTTGAAGCCACTCTGTTGTCTCAGTATCGTTTTCGACAGCGTTTTCGTATATTTCCGTCAGCCCTATCCGCAGCTCATAGCATAAAATTCGCTCGGTATATCTCGGCAGGTGAGAGTATTTTCTCTCCCAATACGCCGCAGTTTTTTCCATGCACATGAGCCATGTCCGCCAAAAATACGCGGTCGCGATGTCGTAAAGAAAGTCCCCGTAAGCCGCGCAGTCCCAGTCTATAACGCCACTTATCCTCGATTTTTTGCCTACGATAACATTATTCGAGCCGAAATCCCCGTGGAACAGCGCTCTTTCTTCCGGGCAATAAGATATAAGCTCACGATATGCCGCGAGAAGCTCGTCGATGAGTGAGAGGTTAACATAGCTCCTGCTTACCGCCGTCCAGTCTCTCTCGAATACCTCCGCAAGATATTCTCTCCAGCTGTAAAACGGAGCGTTTCCCGTATCGCTGTCAAACACGCCGCAGCCGGAAGTGCCTGATATATCGGTTCGCGATATTGCTTCGGTTACATCCGTAATATCGCCGAGCAGTCGCACAACCGTTTCTTCATCGGAGTCCTCATATGTAATCCCGTCCGCTTTTACGCTGATGCAGAAGTAGTGCGTGCCGTCAAAGTTGCCTGTTTCAACAACCTCTGGAATAGGAACTCTATCCGAGCGGAAGTGCTCATAGGCGTATTTGTCTTTTTTGAAGCCTTCCATATTTGAATTTATGCGCACGACATATTCTCTGCCGCCACGCGAAAACCAATACGCCTGTGACTCCTGCCCTTCTTTTATCGGAAAAAGCCTTATATCCTCACCGTACTTTCGGCTTAAAAACTCTGTGATGCTTTCTTTTGAATAATCGCTTTTCATGTTCCGCTCTCTCCTTTAGCTCTGTCTGAGGATAATATACCACAAAAAAGCAAAAAAATCTAAGACAACAACGCTGCCCTACTTGCGATTTTTTCTTGTACTGCGGAAACAGTTTCTTGAATGGAATAAGTGGTCGTATCTATAACATTCGATTCATATATTCCCAGATTGCAAAATTGCTCCCACATGGTTTCTAC
>URET01000080.1 GCA_900546875.1 uncultured Eubacteriales bacterium | reverse complement strand
CGGCTTCCGCGCGCTTTCTCGGGAGCTTTGCCGTTTTCCGTGCTCCCCTGAAACCGCCGAATGATCCCCCGTCCGGCTTTTCGCCGCATAAACTCTTCCGTTTCACGGCTTCCGTGCGCCGTTACGGCTGTTTCAGCCTTTGAACATATGAGCGGTCATTAAAAAAGCACAGCCTTTCGGCCGCGCTGTTTACATGATCTCTCCTTCCGGAGCGTATTCCACCTGTGCGCTCCCGTGCCACGTGCTTATCCATTTCATCTTTTCTGTTTCAGACTTTTTGAACGCCGTACAATCTATAAAAAGCCCCGAACCGTTGAAGGCGTATCCTTTGATCATGGTCACTGAGGGAGGAATAACTACCTTGCTGAAAGTCCCGGCTCCGTAAAAGGCTCTCGCTCCGATTATACTAAGCGTCATGGGAAGATCCAAAACGGTAAGCGCCGTTTCTTCAAAAGCAGAGTTGCCTATCTCCACGACATTTCCGAGATTCACCGAAGCAAGACTTCTGCACTGATAAAAAGCTTTATTCCCTATAGTTGTGCAATTAAGCGGAATATCCACCGATATCAAAGACGAACAGCCCAAAAAGGTCTCGTCTTTTATTTCCTTGAGTCCTTCCGGCAGATTTACGTACTCAAGCGACACACATCCCGAAAATGCACACGACCCTATATAAATATACCCGGAAGGTATCAGCACCCGCCTAAGCACGGTAAGCCCTCTGAAGCCCAGCTCGTCATAGTTTTCAGCCGAACTCGGAGCGTCCATTATCCCGAGGACCGGTTTGCCGTTATACTGCTCAGGAAGGTCAAGCACCTCGTAATTCTTTGCGTCGGGGCCTTGAGATACAAGATATCCGTTTCCGTATGAAACGTAAGTGAAAATCGAATTCCCTATGCATACAGCGTAAAGCTTGACATCCGATACGGGACGGGTAAGCGCCTCTTCCACAAATCCCATGCCGCTTTTATCATTCGTTGTGCTCCACCCGGAAAACTCTTTGCCTTCCGTTTCCGAAGACGAAGGTATATAGCCGGATCTCGCTATGCTCTTTGCAAATTCCGTGGTTTCCGTCAAAAGAACCCTTTCGGAGCCGTCATCTCTGACGTATACATAGCTTATCTGCAAAGTAAGTCCGTCGTTACCGCCGGTATAACCGTACTTTACGGGATTGCCGCTCGCCCAGCTCTCGTTCGAAGGCATATTGCTCCGCTGAGCACGGCAGTATATGCTTATCTCTCCGGTACCGGAGAATACATCCTCACCTAACGTACGGGTAGCGTCAGGAATGATCACCCTTACGAGTTTTGTATCGGAAAAAGCGTTGTTCCCTATCTGCCTCAGGCTTTCCGGAAGTAATATCTCTTTTATTCCCGTATTCGAAAACGCTCCGTCGCCTATACTGTCCAGCGTATTCGATGATATTTCCACATCGGTCAAGGACATACAGTTTTTAAAAGCTTCTGCTTGGATAGTCCTGAGAGTTTCGGGCAGCTTCACACTCTCCACTCCTGACATATAAAACGCCTTTTCTCCTATAGTATTGACAGGCGATGATATCGTTACCTCCCGATTTCCGAAATCGGTGTACAAAATAAACGTCTTTCCGTCCTTTGAAACTATATTGCGCTCCTTGACCGCAATATTCGTGTTCCCTGCTGCCACTTTTATCGTGACAGGCTCACTCCTTTCTCCGAATAACGGCCCTTTTATCTCTGCCAGCTTGGATCCGAATTCAAGCTCAGTGAGCGACGTATTATAAAACGCGTTCTCTCCTATTACCTTCACGCTGTCCGCTATCACCACTTCTTTAAGAGCTGTGCAGCCGGCAAACGCGTTTTCGGCTATGCTCAGCACACCCTCGGGAATCACCACTCTCTCTACCTTGTCCCTGAGCTTTCCCAAAGCGTTCATGCCGATTTCCAGCACACTGTTTCCGTCCTCGTCCTTTGAAGGGAAAACAACTTCCGTCACATCCTCGAGAAGATCCCCGTTATATACGACAGACTTGCCGTTGATATCACTGTAAAGCAGATCACCTGTGACCCTCGTGAATTTCCACTCAAGATCAGATACCTGCACCATAACGGCCGTAACGACCATATCGGAAGTCACATAACTTATATCCTTATCCCAATGACTGAATATATACCCGTTTTTATTCGCAACTGCAGGCGACTGTGCAGCTTCACCGTGCTTTACCTTCACCGTCGCAATGACAGTGCCGTCGCTGTATTGAAATACCACGGTATGCTCGCCGCCGCCTTTTACTATTAAAATAACGGCTACAAGTACGGCAAGTATCAGTACAGCCGCAAGGATGATCGTGATTGTTTTTTTATTTTTCATAAACCGGTAAACCCCTTTTCTCCTATGTTATTTACTCAGAAAATCAGCTATATTGTACAACATAACCTCCTATATGTCAACTTTCTTCGGGGAGGTTTGAACTTCCTCTGCAATACCGCCCATGCTTTCATTTCACCGACGCCCTTTTCTTCAGT
>URET01000079.1 GCA_900546875.1 uncultured Eubacteriales bacterium | reverse complement strand
AGGACAGCCGATCCCGATAAGGCGTGCGGTTTACGGAGAGCCCGTGCGTATCATATCGTTATCCGTGAGTGTCTTACGGAATGACATTGTACGTTTACCGCAAGAGGCAATGAAGCTATATGAGTAGGGCAGGTCAATATATGCACATCAAGAGCGGTCACGTCGCCTCCGAAGCCCATTGCGCCTATTTTCAGCGAATTGATAATTTGCAGCAGTTCCGTTTCGAGCGTTGCAATTTTGGGGTCGGGATTTCTTTTGCCCTGTTCGGTAAGGAGAGCTCTTTTTGCCATAAGCGCACATTGCTCCATTGTTCCGCCTATTCCGATGCCGAGTATTATCGGAGGGCATGGCTTACCTCCCGCTTCCTTTACGGTTTCCTTTACCTTCTCCTTTATCCCTTCTATACCCTGTGCCGGCGTGAGCATATAGAGTCTGCTCATATTTTCGCTTCCGAAGCCTTTGGCAAGGAAGGAAAGGGTCAATCTGTCTCCCGGAACTATTCTCGTATGTATTATTGCAGGGGTGTTGTCACCGGTATTTATGCGTTCGAGGGGCGTAAGTACGCTGCATCTGAAGTATCCGTCGCGGTAAGCGTCACGCACGGCGTCGTTTATTACCTTTTCAAAATACTCTCCCTCAAGGCAGACTTCTTGTCCGATATCGGCAAATATTACAGCCATTCCCGTATCCTGACAGGCGGGGATATCTTCTTTTGCGGCGATATTATCGCTTTCGATAATTGTCCGGAGCGCAAATTTTGCAGCTTCACAGCTTTCGGCACACACAGCAGACGAAAGCGCCTCCACCACTCCCGGCTCTACGTTGCATACGCTTCGTCTGATGATATTATAAAGCGTTTCGTATATAAGTCCGGTTTCAATCTTTCTCATACAGAACCTCTCCTTCTTTTATAAGCATATTATACAACACGCTCCCCTTTTTTGCAAGGGTTTGCAACTATATGCCAAAACCTCGCCCGCAAAGACTTTCTTCGGTCAAACCTTCCGATAAACGTACGGTTTCTATGTTTTTCGGGTGTTCCGAACCCGCGTTTTCCTCATCAGCGCTTTATAATTCAAAAAAATCATTCCGCTGAAAAAAAGTAGTTGACTTTAAGAAATTTGCGAGATATAATATCACATATGAATATGCAGAAGTCGTATTCAGAGGGACGTCCTCATAACTTTGCTTCTTTTGGAAAGCGTGTGCTTTTTTGCGTTGCGATATGTTTCCGCTTCAATAAAGCATTGTGTCCTGTCTTGTTTCTTATGTATTTTTGTGCATGTCAGATCAATAATGTATGTCTGTGTGCTTCAGATACGGTCTATAGTTTTTAACGTTCAATATTTCGGAGGTAATATGGAAGTCAGGTTTTTGAAAGACAAACTGATAGTCGGTATACTCGCTATAGTAATAGGTATACTTGTATGCATCAACGGGCCGGGGCTTATTCAGGTTGTGCTTACGCTCGCCGGAGTGTATCTGATCATGCGCGGGATAATAGATCTTATAAATAAGTTCATAAATCTCGGATGTGTCGAGATCGCCGGAGGCGTGATAGTCATAGTATTCGCTTGGTGGATATATCAGGTCGCGCTGATCCTTCTCGGACTGTTGCTTATCTACTGCGGGATCAGGCTTGTCATCAGCAAAAGAAACACCGCTTCCATCATAACCGGCCTGCTTATGCTGACTGTTGGAGTGTTCCTCGGACTTTGCGCTATCGACGCTTCATGGGGAAATATCCTTTATTATATTCTGGGGGGAATCCTCATTCTTTACGGTATCGCTAACCTTGTTCAGATAGAAAAGAAGGATTGAAAATGATCGATGAAATTGCTTCCCGTACTGTCGCGCTCATAGGAGAGGAGGCTTATGAAAGACTGAAGAGGTCATTTGTGGTCGTAGCCGGCTTGGGCGGCGTGGGAGGGTACGTATCGGAGGCGCTTGCAAGGGCAGGTACGGGCAGACTTCTGCTTGTCGACTCGGACAGAATCGCGCCAAGTAACCTCAACAGACAAATCCTCGCCCGGTCAGACAATATAGGAGTTCTTAAGACAGAAGCCGCAAAACAGCGTATCGAAAGCATCGCTCCTTATTGCCGCGTAGAAACGGTTAACGAATTTATCCTGCCGGATAATATACCTGCTCTCATTCCTTCGGAAGCCGATGCGATCGCCGACTGCATCGATACAGTGTCTGCCAAAACGGGATTGGCGAAATACGCCGAGGAAAAGGGAATATATATCGTTTCTTCCATGGGAACGGGAAACAAAACGGACCCTTTTCTTTTTCGTTTGGCGGATATATACGAAACGCAAGGATGTCCGTTAGCGCGTGTAATGCGCCGCGAATTGAAAAGACAGGGGGTAAAGGGACTTAAAACCGTTTATTCTCCGGAAACTCCGTCGGCAAGCGGACAAAAGGAAAGAATTCCCGCGAGTATATCGTATATGCCGGGTATTGCCGGACTGATGGTGGCGGGTGAGATAATCAGACATATATGCAGATGCTCGGAAAACTGAGCATCTTTTTTATTCCAAAAAGCGTTTTTGCCGTATATCCTGTCCAAACGGCGGCACATATATTTTACTTTCATGCCGACAACAAAAACGTATTCTGCAATTCACTCCACCTTATCTTCCGAAAACAGCCGAAACATACCTGATAACCCGACGGCTTCCTGCATGTCTGCAGAGCGCGGGAACCCTTGGTTATTATTGTGCGGGTTTTTACGTAGAGCAG
>URET01000078.1 GCA_900546875.1 uncultured Eubacteriales bacterium | reverse complement strand
GTCAAAAGCATCCTCCTCGCCCGTAACTCCGAATACGGCGTGAACAGCGTTCTCGGAAAAGGAAGCGACTTCTGCTTTATCCTTGACGAATGATCTTTCATACCTTGAGCCGTTTGTCCGTTTTTTCGCTGTTTTATCAGGCATGCCCCTCAGACAGTTTTTCGCGTGTTTCCTTTTTGCTGAAACCGGACCTCGGCTTCTCTTTCATTATGTACAGCCGCACAAGAATGCCGCTCAATGCCCAGACCTTTTTTACCGCGGTTTTCCCGGATATTCAGCGTCCGGGCTTTTTTTCGGAATATTATCAGACTGTTAAGCGCAACTTAACTACATGAGATCAATTTACGAAAAACATTTGTCTGTCAAACCTTCTCAAATAGGCCTTATAATGCTGACAGTCATCACAGGCAGCAAATTCCTGTCCGTACCGGCATCCGTCGCCGCTTTCGCCGGCAGAGACGGCTGGCTCTCCATGATCATCCTTTTCGCTCTCGATCTTCTGGTACTGGTTTGCCTTCTGTGGTCGGTCAGACTCAACACAAACGACAAAAACCTCAATGACATCCTCGAAAACTGCCTTTCCCCCGTAGGAGCAAGGATAATCTATGCGCTCCTTTTTTTGTTCTACACCATCCGTCAGCTCGATCTGATGTCCGCTACTCAAAAGGTATTCTCCGCAACCCTCACTCTCAGGACTAACTGGCCGGGTTTCGCCCTGCCCCTTATTGCCTTATCCGTTTTCGTGGTGATACTCGGATTCCGTTCGCTTGCACGCGTAGCGGAATTTATAGCAGGATGGGTATTCTTCGCCGCCGTCGCCATGCTGCTTTTTTCCCTCTCAAAAACCGACTTCACAGAACTGCTCCCCATACTCGCCAACGGCTTCACTCCGGTCGGGACCGGCGCTTTGAACCATACCTTCTTCTTCACTGATTCGCTTTTCATCATCTTTCTTTTAAGCAGAATAAAAAAGGAAAGGAAAATGTTCCGTTCTCCGATAACCGCTTTTCTGATCGGCGCCGTCATAACAATCCTGCTTTACGTCGTTTTTTACGCACTGTTCGGCGACATAGCCTGGCTACAGGATTCCGCCATGCCCAAAGTGTCGCAATTCAACACCACCCTCACCTCTAACGGCAGACTGGATTGGCTCACCGTAGTCATCTGGCTTGCGGCAATTTTTATAAAAATCATACTTTTCTTCTTCTGCTCGGTCTACAGTATAGCCGGCTTCTTCCGCTGCAAAGAAAATCAATTGCACCCTCTGTTTCTGGTCTTTTATTCGCTTCTGCTTCTGATGCTCCCCCTTCTTCTGCCCGTAGAGGCCTTCACAAACGATTTTTTCGTACTCGGAGCAGGCAAGTTTATTTTATGGATCGTACAGTATCTGCTCCCTTTCTCGCTTCCGGTTTTCACCTTCCTCTCAAACAAAAAAACTTCTTCGGTAAAGGAGGAAATGTATGTCAGTATATAAGCGCATAGGGATCCTGCTTTCGGTACTGTTTGTGACCCTCGTATTCACAACATTCTTTGCGGGAATAGATATAAAACAAAGAATCCTCGTGCTCGGCGTCGCTCTCGACAAAGACGAGTACGGCTATAAAATGTACACGGAGGTAGTCGTCCCGACCGAAAATACAGGCGAATCCAACAGCGGAGGAATGCGCAGGATACTCTCCGGCAGAGGCAAAACTGTCAGCGAAGCCTTTCAGAGTCTTAATAAATATAACGGTCACCTCTTTTCCCTCGGACAATGCAATCTTCTCGCTATCTGCGGTAATCTCATGAAAAACCATAACGTTTCCGACTGCCTCGCCTACTTCGCCTACTCCGACGCCTTCAAAGACGGCGTCACGGTTGTAGGCACAGAGTTGAGCTGCGAAGATTTTTTCTTCGCCGAAATGCCCACGGAAACTTTTGTCACCTTTGCAGTTCACAGCGCAGTCACAGGCAACGGCAAAAGAATCAATGTCCCCGTCATGGACCTGCTGGAATTCGTGAAAGCCAACGCCACACTTTCGGCATGTTCTTATGTTCCCGTCATCTCCTTCATACAGGAAATTCAGCCCGACACTTCCGATTCCGCCCGTCAGTCGATGCAGAAATGCATTTCTTCGGATAAAATGGCGGTATTCGTAAAAGGAGAATTCAAAGAAATGCTGGACGCAGACGAAATAAAATCCTTCAACCTCGTCAACGGAAAAGATTATTACCACGTTTTCGTGGTCGACGACAGTATTATAAGCTCTACCCTGCCAAGAAAAATCGCAGTAGGGAACATCAATAAATCCGTAAATACTGAATACTCCTTAAAAAACGGCCGCCCTTTGATAAAAATACGCCTCGATATGCAGATAAAACGCCTGAGAACAGATACCGACGGCCTCTCCCTTCCTTTTATGCCGGTCGGCGAAAGAGAAATCACCCCCGATATCTCCAGACAGGTCCAGAACGAATGCACACACCGTATAGAAGAAATTTACTCCCGCCTCATAAACCTCGATTGCGATATTCTCAAAATATACAGCGGCTTTTATAAAAGTCTCGGAGCAGAGTGGACTGCTTATACATCCTTCCACCCCGATTGGCTTCAAAATACTTCTGTTACAGCCATCTGCAATATCAGCTGATCCGTCTTCCGGACTCTTTTGCACGTGTGTTCTTGCCGCTCGGTGCGCCCCGCAAAAACCGTCCTTCCGTCAGCACGCTCGGCAGCAATATGTCCGCATATGTTCTTCCGTTCGTCTCATTCCCGCACCTGATTCACCGTGCGCCTTCCTATACCCTGACCGGTTCTCGCCTTCTTACTGCTGATCCGTCTTCCGGACTCTTTTTACGTGTGCTCCTGCAACTCGGCGCCCGCTAAAACCGTCCTGCCGTCAGTTTACCCGGCAGTAATATGTCCGCATATGTTGTTCGTCACATTCCCGCACCTGATTCACCGTGCGCCTTCCTATACCCTGACCGGTTCTCGCCT
>URET01000077.1 GCA_900546875.1 uncultured Eubacteriales bacterium | reverse complement strand
TGAGACGGGCTTATACGTCCGAGCATTTTTCCCGTCCGAAGACTGACTGTTCAGAAAAAATGATTTTTCAGGGTTATGTTGCCCGAGTATTTTCCCGTCCGTAGAGACGAAGCTGTTTAAAAGTATCTGATACGGGCTTATTCGTCCGAGCATTTTTCCCGCCCGAAGACTGACTGTTCAGAAAAAATGATTTTTCAGGGTTATGTTGCCCGAGGTCAGTATAAAAGGAAGACGGGAAAGCTTTTCAGCCTTCCCGCCGACCTGTAAAATTATTAAAGGAGAGGTATATCAGCCATTGTCTACAGCTGATTTTTTGTTAATTTGATCAAAGCATTGCTTCTCCCGTTTTAAGGGCTTTTTTATTGAGTTCAACAAAAGCGGGTTTTACGTTTTCCGTAATGATTTTATCCCAGTTTATATGCTGAAGGTTCATTCCCGCCACTATGGTCCCCAACAAAACCACGTTCATTACTTTTATACTGCCCACTTCCAAGGCTTTTTGCGTTGCGTTGACGACTGTTGTACGGGCGTGTTTTTTTAATTCTTCCGTTATTCCGGCGGGGTATTCCACGTTGCCGCTTGTTATCGGCATTCCGGGTATTTCTATGTCGTTTACCACCACGTGGCCGTCTTCTTTGAGATAATCAAGGTATCTGAGAGCTTCCATTTTTTCAAAAGCCACGATTATATCTGCGTCGCCTTTTTCAATAACGGGAGAATACACCTTCTGATCTCCGTAACGAATATGTGTTGTGACCGATCCTCCGCGCTGAGACATTCCGTGTATTTCGCTCATTTTTACATCGTAGCCCGCTTCCATAAGTCCGAGAGTCAGAAGTTTTCCCGCGAGGATGGTCCCCTGACCGCCAACGCCTACCAATAATACGTTTTTAATCATACAAAAACCTCCTAAGCTTTATTGATGGCCGAAGTACGGCACAGCTGAGAACAAACTCCGCATCCCACACAGGCTGAAGCGTCTATTTCGGCTTTTTTGTTTTTATAGGATAAAGCAGGACATCCGCACTTGAGACAAAGCTTGCATCCCACGCATTTTTCTTTGTTTACGGTATACCTTGTTTTGAAGGCTTCCGGGAACTCTTCCTTGTCGGCGTTCGAGAACTTCTTAAGAGCGCAGGGATAACGGGTTATTATTACGCCCGCCTCTTTGCATTCCAGAGCTTCGTCCAGCGCCTTGCTTAACTGAGCAAGATTATTGGGGTCGACCTGAGTAACTCTTTGCATTCCCAAAGCGCGCACGACCGCTTCTATGTCGGTTATATTTGCGGGATCGCCCTGAGCCGTAAATCCCGAGCCGGGGTTTTCCTGATGCCCCGTCATTCCCGTTATACGGTTGTCGAGAATAATGATCACAGGGTTGCTTTTGTTGTAAACTATATCGAGCAGCGAAGTTATGCCGCTGTGGAAAAAGGTACTGTCCCCGATAACTGCCACCACGCGTTTTTTGTTGTCCGGCTGCATGTTGAATACCTTTTGAGCGCCGCCGGCACCGGAAATGGAAAAGCCCATACAGTTATTGAAGTCCATGGCGTTGTAGGGCGGAGCAAAACCTAAAGTGTAGCAGCCTATATCGCCTGATACGACTATGTCCTTACGTCTTCCCAATTCGTAAAAAAGTCCTCTGTGCGGACATCCGGCACAAAATGAAGGAGGTCTTGCCACGATCAGAGAACGGTCGAAGTCGGCGGTGTGTACGCTTTTGCCCGTAAGACATGCGCGGATAATGTCGCTTGTGTACTCGCCGTTGACCGGGAAAAATCCCGTACCGAAAACATCGATCCCCAATGCGCGTATTTCCGTTTCCATAACGGGATCGTTTTCTTCAAGCACGTATATCTTTTTAAGACCTGCGGCAAATCTTCTGATCTTGTTGAGAGGAAGCGGATAACCGAATCCGATCTTAAGATAGTTGGCTTTGTCCGCAAAAACTTCTTTGGCATAATTATAGCACATCCCGGAGGCTATAACGCCGATCTCAGCGCCGTTGTCTTCCGTAAAATTGAGAGGCGTGACTTCCGAATACTCTTTAAGAAGCGATATGTGATTTTCTACCTCAAGACGACGCACTATAGCGTTTGCGGGCACGTCGACATACTTTTTCGCGTTCTTTACGTATGGTACAAAAGGCACCTCTTTCCTCTCTCCCGCTTGGACTATACTCTTGCTGTGACATACGCGCGTCGTAAGCCTTATGAGCACGGGCGTGTCATACGTTTCGCTGATAACAAACGCTACTTTTACCATGTCCAGACATTCCTGAGAGTCGGAAGGCTCAAGCATCGGGATCTTCGCGGCTCTGGCGTAGTAACGGTTATCTTGTTCGTTTTGCGAGGAGTGCTGACCCGGTTCGTCTGCCGTTACAACGACAAGCCCGGCATTTATGCCTGAATATGCAACGGTAAAAAGAGGATCGGCGGCAACATTCAGTCCGACATGCTTCATGGAAGCAAAACTTCTTCCACCTGCTATCGCCGCGCCTATTGACGCCTCAAGCGCGACCTTTTCGTTTGGCGCCCATTCTGCAGCGACCTCTTTGTAATGAGTCGCTATATTTTCCATTATTTCCGTGGAAGGAGTGCCCGGATAAGCCGCAGCAAAAACACAGCCTGCTTCGTATACGCCACGGGCAATCGCTTCGTTGCCTGTCATCAGCAATTTCATTTTTTCGCCTCCGTTTGCTTTTCGTATTTTACATGTATTTGAAATAAATTACCTTACCATTATAACAGATATAATAAGTTTCGCCATGATTTTTCAGAAAAAATCCTCTTACAAATCGTTTCTTTGAAGTAGTGACTTAACGTTATAAAAAATCTTTTTTCCGCGGATATCGGGACTCATGCAATCTCCGTATCTTAACGTCGGTTCCCTGTGATTTCAAATTCGGCACGGTCCTGATTGCGCCGCGCACCCGCGGTTACATGGCTCTGATTGTGCGTCCTACACGCTAAACACGTCCCGCCGGAAA
>URET01000076.1 GCA_900546875.1 uncultured Eubacteriales bacterium | reverse complement strand
AGGAAGAAGAGCCCGAAGAGGAGCAGGAAGCTCCTCAAGAACAGTCTGCAGAGGAAGAGAATGTTCATGAGCCTGCGGAGAACAAGGAAGAAGAGCCCGAAGTTCCTGCAGAGCAGGCAGAAGCGGAAGAAGGCAGGTCCGATGACCGGGAAAATCAGGGTGAGGAAGAAGCTCCGATCATTCTCGATGATGATATGGAAGATGTCGAGACCATGGATCTTTTGAAAAACGTCCAGAGGATGTTGGCTGAATTGAAAGAGCAAGGCAGGATGGACGATGAAGAAGAGGAAGAAGATGATGAATAAGAGGGCATCAAAACGCAATTCAGGAAGGACGACAGAGTGCGCCCTTTCCTTTTTTGTTTAACAAAATAATGTAGCAGAGAGCTACAGTATGCGGAGGTGTAAAAGAGAAAATGAAAAGAGTGACATTCAATGAAGCGGTCTGCAAGGGGTGCGGATTATGTGTGGCTGCATGTCCCAAGAAGATCATCTTCATAGACACGGAGAGGGTGAACGGAGCGGGGTATAATCCTGCGGTAGTTACCGATCAGGACAGTTGTATTTCCTGTGCTTCCTGCGCGACAATGTGTCCGGATAGTGCCATAACGGTAAAGAAGGAGGTATAAGTATGCGTAAGTTAATGAAGGGAAACGAGGCGATAGCCGAAGCGGCTATACGCGGCGGATGCAGATATTTTTTCGGTTATCCCATTACTCCGCAGAATGAAGTTCCCGAATATATGAGCAAAAGGTTACCTGAGGTCGGAGGAGTATTTATTCAGAGCGAGAGCGAAGTTGCGGCGATAAACATGGTATACGGTGCGTCGTGTGCCGGAGCGAGGGCGATGACGAGTTCGTCGAGTCCCGGAATAAGCCTCAAGCAGGAAGGGATAAGCTACATAGCGACGGGAGAGCTTCCGTGCGTGATACTGAATATGGTACGCGGCGGTCCCGGACTCGGAACGATTTTCCCGGCACAGGGAGACTACTTCCAGGCTACCAAGGGAGGCGGCCATGGTGACTATAAGATGCTGGTCTATACACCTGCCAGCGTACAGGAGGCCGTGGATATAATATACGAGGCTTTCGATAAAGCGGATAAATACAGAGTCATAACCTACATTCTAGGCGACGCTACTATAGGACAGATGATGGAACCCGTGGAGCTTCCCGAGTTCAAGGATCTCAACAATCTGCCCGTCAAGGAGTGGGCGACAACGGGACATAAGGCAGAAGAGCATAAAATAATCACTACTCTAGAAATGAATCCCGATAAATTCGAAGGAATGATCGATCATATGTATGAGACGTATGAGCTTCTTAAAAAGAACGAAGTCAGGTACGAAGAATACATGTGCGAAGGAGCGGATACGATAGTAGTGGCTTACGGAACTGTTTCGAGGATAGCCAAGACAGCGGTAGCCAAGCTTCGTGAAAAAGGATATAAAGTAGGATTATTCCGTCCCATAACGGTATTTCCGTTCCCCGAGGTGCAGATAGCGGAACTTGCCGGAAAGAAGGAAGTAAAGCGTTTCTTTGTAACCGAGCTTTCCAAGGGTCAGATGGTGGAAGACGTCAGACTTGCCGTGAACGGCAGAAAACCGGTGGAATTTTTCGGCAGGAACGGCGGAAACGTCATGACGGCAGAAGAGCTGATGAATGAGATAATAAAGGGGGAATAAGACATGGAAAAAATAATATATGAAAAATCCAAAATGCTTACCTCCAAGCCTTTGCACTTTTGTCCCGGCTGTTCGCACGGTATAGCCAATAAAATTATATGCGAGGCTCTGGAAGAGCTGGGAGTACCCAACGAGAAAGTCGTAGGTATAGCTCCGGTCGGATGTGCAGTTTATAATTACGATTACTACAACGTGGACACGATAGAAGCCGCTCACGGCAGAGCTCCGGCAGTTGCGACGGGAGTAAAAAGGGTCCTCGGAAAGGATAAGGTAGTGTTTTCTTATCAGGGAGATGGCGATCTTGCAAGTATAGGCGCGGCGGAAATAATCCACGCCGCCGCAAGAAGCGAAAATATCACCGTAATATTCATCAATAACGGAATATACGGAATGACCGGCGGTCAGATGGCTCCCACATCGCTTCTCGGACAGAAATCCACGACAAGTCCGCTCGGAAGGAGCGTGGAAAAGAACGGGTATCCCGTAAGGATGAGCGAAATGCTTGCTCAGCTGGACGGAGCAACTTACATAGAACGTGTTTCCACACATGACGCTCCCAATGTCAGGAAGGCTAAGGCAGCAATCAAAAGAGCCTTTGAGGTACAGCTTCAGAACAAAGGTTTTTCAATGATTGAAGTGCTTGCCGCCTGTCCCACAAACTGGGGCTTGACTCCGGTCAAGGCAATGGAGCATATAAAAAACGAGGTAATACCTTATTACCCGCTTGGCGTATTTGCTGACAGGAGGAATGAAAGATGAAAACTTATGAATTGATCGCAGCCGGCTTCGGCGGACAAGGCGTGCTTTCCCTCGGACAAATCGTCGCCTACTCGGCAATGTTTGAAAATAAGAATACCACGTGGCTCCCGAGCTACGGTCCCGAAATGAGAGGCGGTACAGCAAACTGTTCTGTAGTAGTGAGTGATGAGCCGGTGGCAAATCCCATGATCAGCAGACCTAACGTTTTGGTAACTATGAATAAGCCCAGTTTTGCGAAATTTATCGGAGCGGTCGAGAAAGACGGTTTCGTGTTCGTGAATAAAAGTCTTATAGACGATGTCACCGACAGAAAGGATATCAAGGTATACTACATTCCCACCTTTGAGCTTGCTCACGAAAACGGCAACCCGAAAGGGATAAACGTGGTGATGCTCGGCGCAATGATCAAAGCTACCGGAATGCTCAGCTATGATAAAGTGCTTGAAGGCGTAGAATACTTCTTCAGCAAAAAACCGCAGCTTATCGACATAAATAAGAAAATGTTCGATGTCGGATATAACTACATAAAGTGATTCGGGTAAAACGCCCGAAAAGATCGCATTTTGAGGCACATACGACATACAGGAATTGAAAAAGACGCGGAGTCTCCGCGTCTTTTTATAAAATTCCTGAGCGGAACAGCGCGTTCACTGCCGGAGAACGCATAAAAGCGTCTGAGCGCATCCGCCGCAAAACAGAAGAAAACCCGATGATATACTGACAAAGTTCCGGAGCGGAAGTGCGTTCACTGCCTGATAACGCATAAAGCCGAACGCTTAAAAGCGTCTGAGCACATCCGACGCGAAACAGAAGAAAGCCCGAGGCGATACTG
>URET01000075.1 GCA_900546875.1 uncultured Eubacteriales bacterium | reverse complement strand
CCGCATTTCATTGCACGAAACCCTTCGAGCGTGCACATAAACCCGCATTTCATTGCACAAAGTTCTTTCGGTCGAGCACATAAACCCGCATTTCATTGCACGAAACCCTGCTCCCGTGCACTCAAGTCCGCATTTCATTGCACGAACCCCTGCTCCCGTGCACATAAACCCGCATTTCATTGCACGAAGCCCTGCTCCCGTGCACTCAAGTCCGCATTTCATTGCACGAAACCCTTTGCCCGTGCACTCAAGTCCGCATTTCATTGCACGAAGCCCTGCGCCCGTGCACTCAAGTCCGCATTTCATTGCACGAAATCCTTCGAGCGTGTATGTGATTTATTTCAGTATAGGAACCGCGGCTCCGTAAAAAACATGTCGGGGCGGGTGCAGACCCGCGTATTCCGGAAGCACCTGATCTCAGCCTGATATCCGGGTTTAACGGGCGCTTGTTTCATACTTTATTATCAAGCATTGTAATCCGGTTATACGAAAACAAAGCAAGGCACGTTTCCCGAGCTTAAATCTGATTTCTTGAAAACAGGGCTGAATACAGGAAAAGCACTTTCCGCCAGACCGGAAATGTGCTTTTGGTCTCATCTTGAATATAAACGGAGGAAAAAGTTTTCAGACATTGAATCTGAAAAGCACTACGTCTCCGTCTTTTATGACGTAATCTTTTCCTTCAGAGCGCACTTTTCCTTTTTCTTTTGCGTTATTATAGTTTCCGCACTCCAATAGGGTTTCATAAGGCACTATTTCGGCGCGGATAAAGCCTTTTTCAAAATCCGAATGGATTTTTCCCGCTGCCTGAGGGGCTTTAGTCCCTTCTTTTATTGTCCAGGCTCTTGTTTCCTTTTCTCCTGCGGTAAGATATGAAATGAGGCCGAGCAGTTTATAACCTGCGCGGACAAGCTTATCAAGTCCGCTTTCTTTGATCCCGAGTTCCTCAAAGAAGATGTTTTTTTCTTCTTCGGGCAAAGAAGCCAGTTCCTCTTCTACCTTCGCAGATACCACTATGACTTCGGAGCCTTCTTCTGCCGCCCTTTTCATCACCGCCGCGACCATCGGCAGTTTTTCGGGAGGGACGGCTATATCCTTTTCGGATATATTTGCGGCATAAAGCATGGGTTTAGCGGTAAGGAGCATGAGCTTGTCCACATACTCGCGGTCCTCTTCGCTCAAGACCATGCTTCTGACGGGTTTTCCCGACTCGAGAGTTTTTTCTACCCTTTCAAGCACATCGGCTTCTTCCTTGTACTTTTTTTCTCCGGTCTTAAAAAGCGAACGCGCTTTATCGAGGCGGTTGCCCACGGTTTCCATATCTGCAAGGATAAGTTCGAGATTTATGGTCTCCATATCGTTTTCGGGATCTATCCTGTCACTTACGTGAGTGACGTTCGGATCTTCAAAACAGCGTACCACATGGACTATGGCGTCCACTTCGCGGATATGGGAAAGGAACTTGTTCCCGAGGCCCTCGCCCTTGCTTGCTCCCTTTACGAGTCCGGCAATATCCACAAACCTGATAAAAGCGGGGGTGATTTTTTTGCTGTTATAAAGAGCGGCAAGCCTGTTTAGCCTTTCGTCCGGGACGGCTACCACTCCGATATTCGGTTCGATGGTACAGAAAGGATAATTAGCGCTTTCGGCGCCGGCTTTTGTGATGGCATTGAACAATGTACTTTTTCCCACGTTGGGCAATCCGACTACTCCTAACTCCATATCAACTCCACAGCGGCATTGCCGCTAATAAAATTCTGCTGAAACAGCATGTATACCGATTCAGGATCATTCTTCTCTTTTATTCTCTTTGGCTGCAGATTCGGCGATCAGCCTTATGGGGACCACAAGATAACGGTATTTAGCTTCGTCGCTCCCGGCAGGGGTTATGATGGCGGGAGAAATACCGGATGCAAAACTCATTTTCAGAAACTCATCGTTGACGTTTGACAGAAAATCAATCAGATAACGGACATTAAAAGCAATAGTCAGATCTCTTCCTTTCATGTCCACGGGGATGTTTTCGGTGAGGTCGCCGATTTCGCTGTGTCCCTTCACGGTCATGACGTTTTCGCGGAACGTAAGGGTGACCGTAATGGTTTTAGAGTCGTTTTTGCCCAGTACGCCTGCTCTTTCCATGGCGCCCGCAAACATCTGTCTGTTGACCACGATATAGGTAAAAAATTCCTTTGGAAGTATCTGCTCGTAGTTTATGAAGCTGCCTGAAAGAAGACGGACAAATATACGCGTGCTTTCATTTTCCACGAGAAGGAAGTCTCCTTCGAAAAAGAGTGTCACCGGACTGTTTTCGTCGGTAACGAGTTTTCCGATCTCCACAAGTGAACGCGCGGGAATTATGGCGTTAAACCCCTTGCTTTTTTTCTCGAGCGGCTTCATAACCTTCATAAGCCGGAAACCGTCCAAAGACATTGCCGTGACGGTATAGTCCTCAACGTCAAAACATACGCCGCGCAGAGCGGGACGCGCCGAGTCCATGGAAACACAGAATACAGTACGCGAAATAAGCTCCTTGAGTTCGCACCCCATAATGCTCACCCCGCTCGGATCGTTCATTCTTTTGATTTCCGGGAACCCGACAGGCTCAAGACACTGCACATAAACTTCGCTGTCATTATACCTTAACCTCATCCTGCTTCTGCCGCTGAGAGTACACTCCACCTGCACATCGGGAAGGTGTCTTGAAAAATCCACGATAAACTTGCCGGGTACGGCAGCCGAACCGCCTTCTATCACTTCCGCCACAATGGTATGAGAAATAGTCAGTTCTCCGTCTGAAGCGGTAAGAACGAGTTTCCCGTCGGCCGCCTCGGCTTTCACGCACTCAAGGATACGCTGAGTTTCAATTGTACGCGAAGGCAAAGCCTTTGAAACCCTGTTTATAGCGTCACTCAAAGATATACCGTTGCATAAAAATTTCATACGCCATCTCCATATATTGATTTAACCGCTTCATGCGATATAAAAGCGAATTGTGCATACGTCCGTCCCTATTGCAATAAGTCCAGGGACAAACTGCGGACACTCTGTCATCCGGCACACGGTGTTTTGACCTTACTTCCGACTGCGCGTCAACAGGCAAGCGCAAAACGGAAAGCCGAAAGGGCCTCCCCCGGAAAAACCGCCGAAACGTACTTTGCCGCCGAACAGTTCCTTTCCCTTACCGCAGTCTGTTCGTCATCGGAAATCAAGTCTGTACCTCACCGCTGACCGCATGTCAGCAGGCAAGCGCAAAACGGAAAGCCGAAAGGGCCTCCCCCGGAAAAACCGCCGAAA
>URET01000074.1 GCA_900546875.1 uncultured Eubacteriales bacterium | reverse complement strand
TTATGCTGAAATCAATACGTCTGAGTGTTTCTTCTTTCCCGGGTATGCCGCCGATCGGAAAGACACCGACGGAATCAGAGCGACGTATTTTTTTCTATAAGATTTATACTGAAGTAAATACGTCTGAGCGTTTCTTCTTTTCCGAGTATGCCGCCGATCTCGGTAGCCCCTCCGGGCGTGGACTGCTTCCCCGATACCGCAACTCTCGCCGGCCAGAGTATCTGACCGTTTTTGAGCGAAAGAGCCGAAACCAGATCGAGAAGTGCCTTGTGGATATTTTCTTCCGTCCAGTTATCGATTTTTTCGAGCGAACGGGCAATTTCGGGAAGTACCCGACGAGCAAGAGCAACGTCGGTTTTTAGTTTTTTATTGCAGAAAAGTTCTGTGTCGTAATCGCCGAAGTCGTCAAGGAACGCTATGAGCTCGGGGATCTCCGAAAGCACGGATACTCGCGTCTGAGCAAGCCTGACGATTTTCGTATAGTCGTACCTGCCGCCTGCCGCAACGGACTTTTCCAGATAGGGAGAGGCAAGCTCAACGAGTTTGTCTTCGGAAAGTTCTTTGATGTATTCCGAATTCAGCCAGCGGAGTTTATTTTCGTCGAAAATAGAGTTGGAATGGGAAATGCCCGCGATGTCGAAAGCTTCGGTCATTTCTTGCATTGTCATTTTTTCGCGGTTGTCCTTGGGTGCCCACCCCAGAAGCGCTATATAATTCAGTACGGCTTCCTTTAAAAACCCTTTTTCTATCAGATCGGAGTAACGCGCTGAGTTGTCCCTTTTGGAAAACTTGTGCGTAGCGTCTTTCATTATTACGGGCAGATGGATGTAGACGGGCCTTTCCCATCCGAAGGCGTCGTAAAGCATGTTATACTTGGGCGTGGAAGTCAGATACTCCGCTCCCCTCATCACACAGGTTATATTCATGAGATGATCGTCGATAACGTTTGCGAAATTATAGGTGGGCATACCGTCGGATTTTATGAGAATCTGATCTTCCATTTCGGTATTGTCTATGGTGATCTTGCCGAAAACAAGGTCGATATAGGTGTTTTCGCCGTGAGATGCGGGAACATTCTGCCGTATAACATAGCTCTCGCCGTTGGCGAGGCGACGTTCCACTTCTTCGCGCGGAAGGGAAAGACAATGTTTGTCGTATTTGCGGGCTCCGTTTTCATCGGGCAGACTTTCAAGCCTTTCCTTGGAACAGAAACAGTAATACGCCGCTCCTTTCTCCACAAGCTGCTTGGCGTACTCAAGGTATCCTGTTTTGCGCTGACTTTGTATATAAGGACCGTACTCGCCTCCTACCAGAGGACCTTCGTCCCACATCAGACCCGTTTCGCGCAGGGTGTCGTAGATGACCTGTTCGGCGCCTTCCACATAGCGCGAACGATCGGTGTCTTCGATGCGGAGGATAAATTTTCCGTTATTCTTTTTGGCGTACATATATGAGTAAAGAGCCGTGCGGAGTCCTCCGATGTGCATATAGCCGGTGGGCGAGGGCGCAAATCGTGTTCTTATTATTCTGTCTGCCATTCAAAACTCCTTTTGCCGCAATAAAAAACGGCTTTTTTAAAATTGCTTTTAAAAGTATAGCACATTTTAAAAATTTTGTGTATAATTAAAGCATACCTACGATTATTTTTTCAGGAGATTTTATTATGAAACGTTTTGACGATATTCTTAAAGGAGAAATGAACGCGCTTATCGGAGAAATACAGAAATGCGTTTCTTTCAATACCGTGCAGACCGACCCCGAACCGGGAATGCCTTTCGGCAGGGAAACAGCCGAATGTCTGGATTATGTGCTTAAGCTCGGAGAAAGCATGGGATTTTCAAGCGAGAATTTCGATAACTATGCCGGCCATATCGACTGGGGCAACGGCGAAGAGATACTGGGCATCCTCGGACATCTTGACGTCGTTCCCGTTAATCCCGCCGAATGGATCGTCCCGCCCTTCTCGGGAACACTCAAAGACGGCAAAATCTACGGAAGAGGAGCCATAGACGATAAAGGGCCGGTGATGTCGTGCTTGTTTGCAATGAAGATCCTTCGTGACGGAGGATACGTGCCCCGTCGCAAAGTGCGTCTGATACTCGGCTGCAACGAAGAATCGGGCATGAAGTGCATGGAGTATTATCTTCCGCGCGTGAAACTTCCTGATGCAGGATTCACTCCCGACGCCGATTTCCCTTGTATCCACGGCGAACGCGGAATTTACGGAATGGATATACTTCTTGGCAAACTGCCCAAAAAGGTTTTATCGTTGAGCGCGGGGAGTGTAGTCAACGTGGTGCCGGACAAATGCGAAGCGCTGCTTGACTTGTCTGTCGACATTTCACCTTTGAAGGAGTGCGGTAATATCAGGTGCGAGAAAACCGAAAAGGGTTACCTCCTGACATCTTCCGGGATCTCCTGTCACGGATCTATCCCGCAAACGGGCAAAAATGCGGTCTGGGACATGATAAAAGCGTTGTGTCTGCTTTTCCCGGACTGCGAGACTCTTGCCTTCATTTCGGCAAGACTGTGTTCGGATTACGACGGCTCGGCTTGGGGCTTCCCGCTTGAAGACGAAGAAAGCGGCAAAATGAGCTTTTCACTCGATGTGTTAAGACTTATGTCCGACGGGCTCCACGGCAAAATCGATTTTCGTTTTCCCGTGACCTTTACCCACGCACAGCTTGAAGAATGCGTGCGTAAAAACAGCCCCGACTATGTCAGGATCCTCGGCGGACATAAATCGCCGTCATTATATGTTTCTGCAGACGATCCGCTTGTCAGAACGGCTCTGGACGCCTATGAAGAAGTCATGGGTGAAAGAAAAGAACCTCTGGTCATAGGCGGAGGGACTTATGCAAAAGCCCTTAAAAACTGTATAGCCATAGGCCCCGAATTTGAGGGCGACGAGCTTACGATGCATACCTGCAACGAGTATATCTCTGTCGCAAGACTTGAACAGATGACAAAGATATATCTGAGAGTGATCAAAAAACTTTCGGAATAAACTTGTCGGACATATATCTAAAACATACGTGCGGCGGCGCGGATATGGCGCCGCCGCTTGCATACAGTTTGCCCTCCGTCACGGCAGAAAACGCTTTTCCGAAAGCATTACCTTCTGTTTTTATTCAGCCTGTTCCGCGGTTCTGGCGGTTCAGGGCTTTTTTCTTGTATATATTTATTATTTGTTTTGAAGGGCGAAAGGATATGAACAGCCGGCTCCGGAGGGACAAAAATACCCGAAACTGTTTTGCATTACATGCCCGAAGACCCGAAAGGCGCCTCCGGAGGGACAAAAATATTCGAAACTGTTTTGTATGACACACCTGTGCCCCGAAAGGCG
>URET01000073.1 GCA_900546875.1 uncultured Eubacteriales bacterium | reverse complement strand
ACAGCATCGAGAGAACAGGGAGCTTTCGGCGCTTCGGAGGTTTGTTTCGACGGGACAAAGCAGAGTCCGGGCAGGTTTTTGCAGGCGACGCCGATACGGTGAGAAGAGGACGGTTTTATCATGGTGTACCGAGAGGACAAGGAGCTTTTTGCGCTCATTGCGGCACAGCATCGAGAGAACAGGGAGCTTTCGGCGCTTCGGAGGTTTGTTTCGACGGGATAAAGCTTTTCAGGCAAACTCTAATTCATCCCGAAAGCCGCTTTCCCCGGCTTGACGAATGAGTTTTTAAGTTATATAATATAAAAAACAAATAATGGATTATAAGGTGGAAAAATGAAAAAACTGCCCTTGATTATAAGTTTAATGTTGCTTCTTTGCTTATGCATAGCTGCGTCGGGGAGTTTGCGCTCTGCGGAGGCGGTCACGTTTGAGGGGATATATCTTATGGGTTCCACATCTATGACGGATGACGGAACGCGTATTTATATCACCGACAACATCAAAACCGGCAGCGGGCGTGTAAGGAGCAGTGTAAGGGCATTTTCCGTGACCGGTGAGGTGAAGGAGCTGGGGTCCAAAACTTTTCAGGGCGAGATCAAAAAAGTCCGTTACGGGGGCAACAAGATCTTTGTGCATATCGGAGATTCTTTTTTCTGCTGTGATGTGTTCGTAGGCGAAGAAAGCGTGGAGTTCGGGACCGAAACGCCTTTGTTCGTTTATAACGGGCTTATTACCTTTGATGTTTACGGCGGATACCTTTATACTCTTTTTACCAAGGACGGATCAAATTATATAAATGTGACCTCTCTTACCAATCTGCCTTCCGGCGGCACGACGCCCGAAGGGACTCTTGCCGGGGTAAGCGACCCCGTGGATATCTGTGCTCAGGGCTCTTACTTATATATCCTGGATAAAAGCGGAGACGTAAAGATGACGGTTAGCGAGGTGGACTACGTGCTTACAGGGATCAACTACGGAGGAAATACTCCTCTTCGCGTCATAAGGACGGGCAGTAACGCCGCCGTAACGGACGGTACCAATTTATGGATCCTTCCCACTGCCGTCACGGGGCAGATAGTTGAAATACCTCTTTCCGCTCAGGGGATGTCGCTTTCGATTGCCGACGCCGCTACTATCGGCGGGAGGCGTTTTTTCCTTGATGTATCAGGTGCTTCCGGCAGGATCGACGTAAAAGAATTCAGTTTCGACTCGGTTTCGGCTGTTTATACGGGAGTGCTTCTCGGAAATAATGCCGTTATGGGCGATCTGCCCGACTTCGTGCTGAATACCTATTCCGACTGCGTTTCCGAGAATTATTTTGAACTCGCTTACGCCGTTTCCTATCCTTCCAACGTGGTGTACACCGTCAGCGACAAAAATTCCGAACTCCATCTCGAGGGCGTCACGCTTAACGAAACCGATTTGCTCCTGCTCATAAACAGAAGCGCCGATTCCGATTTCGTGCTGATCCTTTTCAACGGTAAAATAGGCTATATCAGAAACGACGCCGCTTCTCTTTCCATAGTCAATACCCGTTTCGTGAAACAGACAGAGACCACAAGATATTCTGCCAATCAGACCTTTTCAGTGTATTCTCTTCCTTCGACGGCCGCTCGCGGTCATTATCTTACGGCTTATTATTCCGACGCCATAGAAAATCCCGTGAGAGTTTCCCTGCTTTATACCCTGTCGGGCTATGACGGTACTGAGAAATGGGGGTATATCTCCTATACTGACGAAGGAGGAGTGGTCCGCTACGGCTTTTCTCTTCTCGGAGACATGAGGCTTCCTTCAAACGAGGAATCCCACTACACGATAATGAGAGCCAATCCTTATTACGGCTCAAGACTGAATGTCTATGCCGGTGCGGGTATGCTCGCCGAAGTATCGGTCACCGTGGGGTCGGGCGAGAAGGTGAATGTTTATGACTTTGTCGAGGGAGGCCGTTCTTACGTCTCGGTGACGGTGGACGGCAAAATGTATTACGGCTATGCCGACTCCGATCAGCTTTCGGCGGTCGGCGAGCTCACGCGCAACGAGGCTTTGGCGATTGCCTGTGCTCTGGTCATTCTGATACTTATAGTTGCATGCATTTTCTTTGTGGTGTATTATAAAAAACATCATAAGCAAAGTAAAGAACTCTGATAGCGGAGGCTTCTTATGTCCGATATAATTGCGGCGTGCTCCACTCCGCCGGGAAAGGGGGCGATAGCCGTTATAAGACTTTCCGGCAAAGGGTGTGTGGAGCTTGCTTCCCGACTGTTTTCTCCCATGCCGGACGCCCCGGGCAAGACGCGCGTCGGGTATTTTTCCGCGGAGTTTTTCAAAGACAGGTCAGTGTGCGTATACTATACCGCCCCACGTTCGTTCACCGGGGAAGACATGGCGGAGTTTTATGTGCACGGCGGTATCGCCGTTGTAGAGGGGGTGCTGAGGGCGTGTTTCAGGGAAGGCGCTTCCCCTGCAGAAAGAGGTGAGTTTTCCCGCCGCGCTTTTGTGAACGGCAAACTTTCTCTCGAAGGCGCGGAGGGCGCTATAGAGATGATCGACGCCGAATGTGCCGCCGGAGTCAGGTACGGCAGCGACATGCTTTCCTCCCGTCTGACCAATGAAGTCAGGGAGTACGAAAAAAGATTGTTGCATATCGCTTCTTCGGTAGAGGCCGTTCTCGACTACCCCGAGGAAGACCTGGAAGAGGAACTTAAAGAAGTAAATAAAGAAACCTTTTCGGATATTATCGCCGCTCTGGATAAAACCATAGAAAATTCCCGAAATGCACCTGTTTTAAAGCACGGCGCCGACGTCGCCATTATCGGGCAGGTCAATGCGGGCAAATCTTCCCTTCTGAACGCTCTCACCATGTCAGACAGAGCGATAGTTTCTTCCCGTGCCGGCACCACGAGAGACGTACTTACCGCCGACCTTGTCGTCGAAGACATGCTTTTTCACCTTTACGATACAGCAGGCCTGCGCGAAACCGACGACGAGATCGAAGCGGAAGGCGTAAAAAGATCAAAACGCGCCGCAAACGAGTGCGACGCGGTGCTTTTCGTTTCGGAAAACCCCGTCACGGAAAAAGAAAAGGATTTTCTTCTGGGACTTAATAAGCCGTATGCCGTGGTGTACAGCAAAAGAGACCTCAGAAACGAGGATATCGACGGCGGAATGAATGTAAGCGTAAAATGGGACGTTTCCGCGATCAAAAAGACCCTGCTTTCCTTCTTCCCCCGCGTTTCGGGGACGGTGGTCATCAACGCCCGCATGCTCAGAGCGCTTACAGACGCAAAAGAAGCGCTTGAGGCGGCATTGCATTCCTTGTCATGCGAAACTATGGATATCACCGCATTCCATATCGCAAGAGCCTTAGACAGTTTTGGCGGGATCACCGGAGAAAACGCTTCGGA
>URET01000072.1 GCA_900546875.1 uncultured Eubacteriales bacterium | reverse complement strand
GCGGTTACATGGCTCTGATTGTGCGTCCTACACGCTAAACACGTCCCGCCGGAAATCACGCCGCATAAACTGCCGGAGCTTTACCGACCTTTATCTCCCAAAACAGCTGTTTCATACAACGAGCTTCACGGTTCATGCCGCAAAACAGCTGTTTCATGCAGCGAGCTTCACGGTTCATACCGTGAAACAGTTTTTTCGTGCGGTGTGTCTGCGGTTACATGGCTCTGATTGTGCGTCCTACACGCTAAACACGTCCCGCCGGAAATCACGCCGCATAAACTGCCGGAGCTTTACCGACCTTTATCTCCCAAAACAGCTGTTTCATACAACGAGCTTCACGGTTCATGCCGTGAAACAACGGTTTCGTGCAGTGAAGCACAGCTCAGACTGCAAAACAACGGTTTCGTGCGATGTGTTCCGCAATTCCTGTCACAAGGAAACGGTTTCATACAACGAGCCTCACGGTTTATGCCGTGGATCGGCGGCTTTGTGAAGTAATTTGAAAGTACTGAACGGGCATATGGAGCAGAAGGTGTTGCGTGAATATTTTTATAAAAAACGCCGAAGAATTCAGCGTTTATTCTGTCTTTATTTAGTTTTATTAAGGGCGAAGTGCTCTTTCAGGCGTAAAGAAGCGGCGTAAAGCTGTTTTTTCGGAACGCCGTATTTTTCAGCCGCGAAAGTTATAGCCTGTTTGATGTCTGTATCGGTGTCGATCATTGCCTGGATCAGGTATGCTTCAGGAGAAAACGGAGATTCTTCCTTTTGTCCCGAGTTTTTTTCAAGCACAATGGTATATTCGCCTTTATCGCTTTTAGGATTCTGAGCCAACTCGCCGTACACCTGTGATAACGTCCCTCTGTAGACTTTTTCGAATTTTTTCGTGATATCGTTGCAGACGGCGGCGTTTGCTTCGGGAAAGACCTCTTTCATGATTTCGAGAGTTTCGATTATGCGGTTAGGCGACTCGTAAAATACTGCAAGATGAGCAGAGTCTGAGGCGATCTGTTTCAGACGGGCGGAACAATCTCCTTTTTTCCGCGGGAGGAAGCCGTAAAAACCGAACGACGGACATGGAAGCCCCGAAAGTGCGACGGCGGCCACCGAAGCGCTTGCCCCCGGACAAACCGTGACCTCTATCCCTGCCGCCGCGGCTTTCCCTATAAGCTTGTATCCCGGGTCGCTGATACAAGGCATACCCGCGTCTGTGACAAGCACCGCGTTGCAGCCTTCCGAAATTTTTTTTATAAAGCCTTCAGCTTTGGTTTCTTCCGTGAAGCCGTTTGAGGAAAAGATTTTCTTGGATATTCCCGTATGGGCAAGCAGTACTGCCGTTACGCGGGTATCCTCGGCTATTATGAAGTCGCATTCTTTGAGCGCCTGTACGGCGCGGGGCGTCAGATCGTCGAGATTGCCTATAGGCGTTCCGACTATTATAAGTTTTCCCATACCGAGATACTTGTCCTTTGATTTTTTTATCCGGAACAATCAATTATTATTCGTCCCGGTGATTTTTCGGCTCCCGGCTTTTCAGTTTTGTTTTCCTTGCCGGTCAGAGCGATCCTTCAAAAGAGAGGCTTCTGTTTCTTTGATCGCTTCTATAAGCGACAAAGCGTCCAGCCGTGCCGAGAGGATTTGTTTCTGAACGTCGCAGGGCGGCAGACGAACGTCTTTGACCGCCATGCGTCTTACGTTGGTTTTTGTGTTCGCGTCGGCAAAGTACTCGCAAACCGCGCTCCCGAACCCTCCTTCATAGACTCCTTCTTCCATGGTGATTATATTTTTCCCCGAAATGCCGTCGAGGTAGGTGTGGTCGAGGGGACGGATACACGTACATTCTACCACCGTAAAAGGCTTTCCGCCGAAAATGTCTGAGGCGATAAGCGCTTGCTCAAGCATTCGCGGACCTGCAGTCAGTACTATTGTGTCGCTTTCGCCTTTTCTTATCGTCTGCCATTTGGTGACGTCCTGAAGCAAAGGAATATGATATACGCGGTCGTTTTGCCGGGTATCGGAGTCGGCGCGAAGTAAAGCGGACGAGGGGGGTTGTTTCTCTTCAGAAGAAGTAAGTATACCGACAGTTCCGTTGGGATAGCGGATCGCAGTCGGTTTTTGGAGCGTGATCGCGTATTCCATGCACTTTTTGAGTTCCTGAGGCGTGTCGGGCGCGAAAATGCTTATATCCGGGAGAGCACGGAGCATGGCTATATCGAAAAGTCCCTGATGGGTCTTTCCGTCGCGGCCCACCAGACCGGCGCGGTCCATGCACAGTATCACGGGGAGCTTTTGCAGACAGACTTCCTGTTCTATCTGATCGAAGGCGCGCTGCATAAAGGTCGAATATACGAAAACCGCCGGGATCAGCCCGCAAAGCGACGCCCCGCAAGCATATGAGACCGCTGTTTGTTCGCATATGCCTACGTCTACCAGCGATTCAGGGTAGACTCTGCCGAAGGGAGTTGTGCCCGTTCCGTCGTTCATGGCGGCGGTTATTGCCGTAAAACGGGGATTTTCGCGTTTGATTTCTGTGAGGATGTCTCCCACCGAATCGGCGAAATCGTTTTTCCCGCTTCCGAACCCGGCGCTTACTCCGTGATATTTTTCCGGGTCCCGCTCTGCAGGAGGATAACCTTTGCCTTTGCGCGTGCGCACATGGAGAAGTACGGGAACTTCGCACTCGAGCAGATCGGGCAGAGTTTTTATCATGGCTGAAACGTCGTGTCCGTCTACGACCCCGACATATTTTATCCCCATCTCTTCAAAGAGATTTGTCCCGCCGGCGGTCCTTTTTATAAATCGCTTCATTCCCGACAGACTTCTGAATATAAGACGCCCGAATGCGGTTTTGTTCAGGCTTTTTTTCCACTTGGTTTTTGTGGCGCGATAACCCTTTTTTAATGTGAGCCGACTGAGATGTCTGTAAAAGCCTCCGTTTCCTGCGGAAATAGACATGCCGTTATCGTTCAGCACGAGAAGCAGCTGTCCGGGAGTATTTCCTATTCCGTTCAACGCTTCGAGAGTTTCTCCCGAGGTAAGAGCTCCGTCACCCAGCACTACAGCAATCCTGTATTTTTCTCCGAGCTGTTCCCTCGCTTTGCGCATCCCTGCAGCTGCACTTATTGCCGATCCGCTGTGTCCGCTCCCGTAAGAATCATACGCGCTCTCCCGTATGTCACAGAAGCCGCTCACGCCCTCTTCGCTCCGAAGCTTTTCAAGACTCCTGCCGCTGAGTATTTTGTGAGCGTAAGCCTGATGCCCTACGTCGAAAATTATTTTGTCGGCAGGCAGATCCATCGTTTCGTGCAACGCGACGGTAAGCTCGACGGCACCGAGATTGGAGGCGGGATGTCCGCCGTTATTGTTCACCGCTTCGATTATTTCTTTTCTGAGACGGCTGCATAGAGTATCATAATATTCTTTTTTCTTGTTTTTCATGTTTTCAGCCGGTGATACCGGCGTGTGCGGGCTTATCCGTGTTGTCGGACCATGGAGCGCGAAGTGCACATTTGTCCGGGGTGCGCGCTGCCGTCCGAAGCTTTTTGCCGTACGGGCGGA
>URET01000071.1 GCA_900546875.1 uncultured Eubacteriales bacterium | reverse complement strand
AGAGGAGAGCAAAGATCCGGGAGAGGAGAGCGGAAGAGGTTGAATAGAGCCGGGAAGGTTGAGAGGAGGAATAAACGTGAGCGGAAAAGTGAAGTATTGTATCGTGCAAAGGTAGAGGAGAGCAAAGATCCGGGAGAGGAGAACGGAAGAGGGTGAATAGAGCCGAGGGATAAGTAAAGGCGGAAAAATATGGAAGAAGGATAAACTGAAGGAGGCGGCAAATGTGAAAAAATAAATAAAGTGAAAAAACAATGGAAAAACGGTTGATTTTTTTATCAATTTGAATTATAATTAGAAAACAAAAGGAACTGCTGAGGCAGGACGAATTGAGCTGTGGGGGAAGTGAGACGAGTGATGTATCAGAAGGTCCGAGAATGCCACATTAAGCTTTTAAAAAGAGGGAAGGAAAGATAGTTGCCTTGGCTTTTTGTGTATTTCTTTATAATAATGTAAAGGAGGAAAAGAATGAGGTCAAGAAAAAAGGGTTTTACTATTGTTGAACTGATGATCGTAATAGTTATCATAGGTATACTTATCGCGATAATAGTGCCTTCCGTGACGAGTGCCATAGAGAGTGCGAATATTGCGAGTGATCAGAGCGATGTTAAGAACATGAATACCATATTGCAGGTATATTGTGTACAAAACGGTATAGACACCACGAAGCTGCAGGCTCCCGAAGTGAGGGCGATAGTGAGCAGCGAGCAGAAGAACTATACGTTTGTCCCCAAGAGCAGTAAAGGCATATATTGGTATAGTGTAAACGAAGGCAAGATTGTATATTCGACGAACGGGGATCCTAACAATGTAGTTTTATCCAATGTGGCTCATGCGGCATTTACGCCGAGTTCGCCCGAGGAGCTTGTTGAAGGATATCTTTATCTCAATACCGGAGACGAGTTGGACGAGGTATTCACGGCTTTGAGGAGTGTGATCAACAGAGATACATATGATAATGTGTTTGATGCTGCCGCGTCAGTAAAGAAGTTTACAGATTTTCAGGCGCACATAGCGAATTTTGATCCGTCAGATACGTTATATATAAGCAGCACTTCCATGTATAAAGACGGGGGTGCGAGCATAAATAATGTTGTGTTTGCGACAGGCATAACTGTTATACCGAAGGTGGAAACGATATTGACTCTGGCTTTCAGTTCAGGGGTGGATATAGTATTGCCGGCGACGGTGAAAGTGGTTGAACCGGGCGCTTTCATATCGGTCATGTCCGAGACGAGGTTAGTGGTAAACAACAGTTCGACGAAGGTAGTAGAAGGTGCGCTCAGCGGGTCGATCAAGAAGGTGGCGAATGTTGAGAACATATCCTACTCCGATTACAAGAACAATATACAGGGCAACTCGCTTGTCAAGATAGATATAGTGGACGACGAAACGGGCAGTTTAATAGACACGGTTTCTTGTAATGATAAGTCCAATAAGGTTCTTTCTACGGATGAAGCTCTCAAGGCAAAGATCGATCTTACCAAGGAATATACGGTAAACGGAGATATTCAGTATTCTCTCAAAGGAGAAGAAACAGCTTCCAAAGTAGAGGATGTTGCATTGGATTCTTCGCGGATAATAATAAGGACTGAGGAGCTTATGGCAAGATATCCCGATATAAATGCCATAGATATAAAGTATATCAGCAAGAAGGCTAAGCCTGATGATAAAGAATCGTCGCCATATAATGCTATAGATATATATGTTCGCGCATTCAATGATTCCGGGACCGTGGTCGATATGATCATCACTTATATACCTGCCTGACACCGAAACGTAATTTAATTACGACGGATAAAAAGGATAAAAAAAAATTATAAGGAGAAAAAAAATGAAAAACTTTATGAAGCTTACGCTGGTGCTTATGATTGTTGTTGCATTAGGCGTATTTGCAGCTTGTGATTTTAGCGCAAGCGATGTTGAAGCCATCAAATTCGTAAAAGCTCCTGCAGCTTCTTACAAGCTGAACGCTGAGGTAGAGATAAAGGATTTTGAGGTTGAAGTTACATATGCAAACGGTGCCACCGCGACATTCAGTCTCAATAATTCCCTTCTTACGGTTCAGGGTGTTGTTGACGGCAAGCTTGATACTTCTACACCCGGTCAGCACACAATTATAGTTACATATCAGGGGATCAAGTGTGAATTCACTTATATGGTAGTAGCAGAAGGTCCCGCGACAGAGCTCACGCCCGTCAGTCAACATGAAAAACAAGAGCATAGAGATTTTGTTGCAAAGCTCAAAAGCCTTAAAGCCGAGAGTACCAAAACAGTTACTATAACCCTTACTCAGGATTATGACTTTACCGGTTATGAATGGGAAAAATTCGTAGCGAATACTCCCGTTGTAATCAAGAGCGAAGAAGGCAAAACACATACCATTAAGGGTATTACCGTGACCGAATGCAATGAAGACGCTATCGGTTTCATAGCTGCTGCAAACAAGAGTGTAACCTTTAAAGACGTTAATTTCGAAAACACTTCCATTACAAGCAACCGTAAGGAAGTTTCCGTGCTTGTAGGAAAGCTTAATAACGGATCCGAACTTCATGCGACCAATGTAAAGATCACCAATACATACCTTTACGGTCTCAGCTGCGTTGCGCCTCTTACCGGTCGTACTGAAGGTGGTCAGATAGTTATCGATGTCAAAAACGTAGTAGTCAACGGCGGAACGATCACGTCTTACAATCCCGTAACCGTTGCTACAGAAGACGGCGAAGGCGACAAGATCGGCGGTCTTTTCGGACAGTTCCAGGGAACAGGTTCATCAACTTTAAATATTGCCGACTGCATAGTGAAGAACATAACTCTCAGCGGAACCCGTGATATCGGCGGTATCATTGCTTACATTAATGACGCTGACGCTAAACTTACTAACAACAAGGTTGAAAACGTGACCTTTGCTGCTTCCGTTTCCGGCGGAATGCTTAAGGAAAAGGGAACCAGAAATGTCGGCGGCTTAATCGGCACGGTACAGGGTGCTGATGCAGAGGCTACAAAGAACATTGTTCTTACCGACAATGAATATACAACAAATGTAAACCTCTATGTCAACTCCGATTATGACTGGTCCAGAACCGGCAAGATCATAGGCGGTCTCAGAGGTAAAAATGTTGCTTTCAAGATCACGATAGAAGGTGTGAATTATGTTATGACATATAACGATTCTCATGCATCTTTCACTGTCGACGGATATGAAATCAAGCTTAAAAATTGTGAAAATATTAAAGCATCAGAAGACTTCGAGTTATATCAGGCTATGCAGGATGAGGTTATGCCTTATCTCAACGGCGAGATCATTCTCTGAGAAATAATCAGCTGTTAATATGATTCTTACTCCCTTCCGAAAGGAAGGGAGTTTTTTATGTTCTGAATTTTTTACGCTAAAAAAACTTTTTCGTGTTCTGAATTTTTACGTTCAAAAAAGATTTTTTCGTGCTTGAGTTCTTATGTTAAGGAAGGATTTTTTCGTGTACTGAATTTTTACGTTTGCTTTCCCGCGGCTCTGAAAGTATCGTCGCCGTTGCAGTTCCGGTTATAAACTCAGATACATGTTTGCGGCAAGTGTATTTACAGTTGAATAACTGCGAACGAGTCAGTCCTCTGAGCGTTATAGTCGGCTTTTTATGGTAGCGGAATCGGAGCCGCTGAAGAAGTCTGCGTATTTATCGCACTGATAAATCCGGTATGTTTGCGGCAAGTGTATTTACAGT
>URET01000070.1 GCA_900546875.1 uncultured Eubacteriales bacterium | reverse complement strand
AAGATTTGTTCCAAGAAAATCTCACAAAGTGTTGCACTTAGTTTGACAATTCATTGTGCTTTACTTTAATAAAAACAGAAAAACGGCATTTTTACGCTAATTTATAAGCTTTGCTTCCCCCTCGTTGACAAAATATGCAAATAAGAGTATAATTCAATAGAAAAAGGAGAGGTATGATAAAGCGTGACCGGCGGCTGTGTAACTGATCATATAACTTTCTGCCGACGGCAGGATTTTTTATGCTTTGGTGCAGACGTAAAACGCTGAACTGAGGCCAAATATTTTTCGGAGAAAAACAACATGAGTCTTACGGAAGAAAAAGCACTGATATTCGAAAAATTGCCTGTAAAAAAAGCCGTACTGAAACAGATTATCCCATCTGTCGCGGCTCAGATGGTCGTACTTATATATAGTCTTGCAGACATGTATTTTGTCGGCCTGCTGAACGACCCGATACAGACAGCAAGCGTAACGGTAGTATCGTCGGTTTTCATCATGCTGACGGCAATATCCAATTTATTCGGCGTAGGCGGAGCAAGTCTGATAGCCGGAGCGCTTGGAGTAGGCAAGGAAGAAAAAGCTAAAACGATCTCTGCCGTGGCATTTTGGGGAGCTATAGGAACGTCGTTTATATATTCGCTGCTTTTTTTATGCTTTTATGATCCCTTGCTTCGGCTCGTAGGCGCCACAGACGAAACCATAGCGACGTCTTTTGCATACGCGAAATGGGTGATCGTGATTGGCGGACCGGCAACTGTAGCCAACACCGCTCTGGCGACACTCGTCAGATCCGAAGGCAATTCCGTTTCTGCGGCTGCGGGGGTGGCGCTTGGCGGTATCATGAATATAATTCTCGACCCGATATTCACACTTCCGCAATTTCTCGGGTTAAAAGCCGAAGGAGCCGGTATAGCAACCGCGATATCGAATCTGGCTGCGGCAGTATATTTTCTGGTGTATCTTTACATTATGAAAAAAAGATGCGTAGTAAATATATCGCCGAAACACATAAAGGAATTCTCACAAAACATAAAACAAATTGTCCGTATCGGGCTGCCTTCCTTTATACAACTCACTTTTACCGTAATAGCAGTCGCCGCTCAGTCCAAATTCGTATCGGAATATACTTCCGAAGCCGTCGCAGCCCTCGGTATCACTAAAAAACTGGACATGCTTCCTCTTGACTTTTCCTTGGGAGTGTCAAACGGTCTTCTTCCGCTGATCGCCTATAACTACGCCGCCGGAAACGAAAAAAGACGACATGATTGTTTTATGTTCGGAACGGCGATATCGGGCGGATTTGCGTTGCTCTGCGTTATCGGATACGAGATTTTTGCTCCGTTGCTTACCGGCATTTTCATCGACGATCCGGTGACAATACAGTACAGTGCGACATTCCTCCGGATCATGGTTATCGCAATGCCTATGATGGCAGTATGTCTTCCGATGATAACTCAATTTCAGGCAATGGGCAAAGTAAAGGAGTCTTTGATTTGCTCGATACTCAGGAAAGGATCTTTAGACATACCGCTGCTTTTTCTTTTTGACGCGATAATTCCTTTATACGGATGCATGATAGTACAGCCTGTTGTAGACACTGTCTCACTGGCTGCAGCGCTGATATTTTATCGTGCGTATTTAAAAAAGAGTAAAAAGGAACAAGCTAAGACTATCGAAGCCGGTGAACAAAAAGCCGAAAATGCCGACGATGAATTATTAAAGGAGAAAGAACATGAATAATATTGTAATCAAGGCGAAAGAAGAGATCAGGAAACTCTCGGAGAATAACGAAAAAAACAAAGTAACCACGGCGGAAATAAGAAAAACGGCAGCCAAGTTATTCAAAGAGACAGAGGACAAAAGCGCCGATAATGTGTTTGCTTTATGTGAGGAACTGTTGAGAGAACGCGACGGAGCTCTCAGTTGCATAGCATACGACATGGCATACAGAGTCAAAGCACAGTATACCTTCAAGACATTCGACGTATTTTATTGGTGGCTGGGAGAATACGTACGCGACTGGAACGACTGTGACGATCTTTGCACACACGCACTCGGAGAATGCGTAAGAATGCATAAGGAGCTGTTTGAGAAGGTCAAAGGACTGACGTTGGACAGCAGGTTCTGGGTAAGGAGAGGTGCGGCGGTCTGTCTGATTCCGTCCATCAAGAAGGGAGAAACCGAAGGCATATGTCCATACACGATTGCAGACAAGCTAATGAATGATGACAATGAACTTGTATTAAAAGGATACGGCTGGATGCTTAAAGAGCTGTCCGTGACAGATCCCGACGGTGTAAGGCAGTATCTTGAAAAACACGCTGCCGACATGCCCCGCACAGCTTTCAGGTATGCGACGGAGAAGTTTGACACAAAGACGCGTAAAGCGCTTTTAAAACTGAAATAACAAAAAAACAAAAAAAATAAAAGGAGACGGTAAACCGTCTTTTTTTATTCGGAAGCAAGCAACGAAAGAAAGACCGTACCGAAAAGCAAACAAATGAAACCCATGTGATCCCGACACCGAAAGACCGCCTTGCGGGGAGCAAGGCGGTCAAGAGGGAGTGAACAAAGCCGAAAAAAGCTTACAGAACTATCGGCAGTTTACAGGTGTCAAGAGAGCAAAGTATGCTCAAAGACACATTTCGTATATTTTTCTGACATCGGCGGGCGAAAGCGGGACATAAGCGTTGCCGAGTCTGCCGTTTTTGACGGCTTTTTCGGCCATCAGACTGAAGTTTGAATCGTCGATACCGAGTTCGGAAAGGGTACTTCTGAGGCCGAGCGTGACAAAAAAGAATTCCGAAAGCATAGCAATACTCATTCTGGCAACGGTGTTATCGGGCAAAGAAGGGTCGATGCCGAAGACGTTTACGCCGAACTGTTTATATCTGGGAAGGGTTGCGTCGTTTAGACAGAATTCCAGCCAACGCGGTGTAAGGATAGCGAGACCGAGGCCGTGGGTGATATCGTAGAAGGCGGAGAGTTCATGTTCCATAGGGTGGCAGCTCCAGGAATGATTTTTGCCGCCGTTGATGAAGCCGTTGATAGCCCACGAGCTGGTCCACATAAGATTAGCGCGGGCTTCGTAATTATCGGGGTGTTTCATGGCAATCGGGGCGAATTTTATGACTGTTTTCAGAAGGACTTCCATAAAGCCGTCCAGCATATAGAGGTCGTTATCCATATGGAAATAGACCTCGAAGATATGCGACATGATATCCACACTGCCGCAAGCAGTCTGATAGGCGCTGACGGTGAAAGTATTTGAGGGGTCGAGGAAGGAGACACGAGGGAGCATGACGAAAGCGCCGCCGCCGAGTTTATCGTTGGTATCGTTGTTGGAGATGACGCCGGTGGGGTCCATTTCGGAACCGGTTGCGGCGAGGGTGAGGACGGTGACGATAGGGAGGCAGTCAGTGATGGGAGCTTTTTTAGTGGAGAGGTCCCAAGGGTCGCCGTTGTAGAAAGCGGCGGCACCGATGAATTTAGCGCAGTCGATGACGCTGCCGCCGCCGACGGCGAGAATGACGTCGATCTTTTCACGTTTACAGATTTCTGCGCCCTGTCTGACCGAGGTTACGCGGGGATTAGGCTGAATACCGCTTAATTCGAAGTACTGAAGGCCTGCGTTATTCAATTCGGAAATGATTTTATCATAAAGGCCGGTAATTTTGATGGAGCCGCCGCCGTAGCACAAGAGCACCTTTTTCCCGAAGGCACTGAGTTCTTTACCGAGATTTCCGAGGGTATTTTCTCCGAAATAGACTTTGGTTGGGATATGGTAAACGAAATTATTCATAGGTTGACCTCCGACATTTAAAGATAGTGGTAAAAGACAGAAAAGCCGACAAAAGAGCCGGCGGAAGAATAAAAATGCTTCCGCACATTATAACATCTGTTTGATACTATTATACAATAAATCATACTCTATGTCAAATACTTATTCGGCATGGCGGACCATGTCCGTGAAGCAATAAACGCGGCAAAAACATACTCCGAGAAAGTACGCCGCGAAACGCTCAGCGCGCTTACCGCAGTTTGCTTTTTCCGCCGCACGGAAAATTTATGCCGGATCGCTCCCAAAACGGAATATGAACGCGGTATGCCCCGCTATCCTGCTGACGACACAAGGCACATTTTTTTAAATTTAAACAGATACGGCGAAGGATTAAGCCGGAAATTGCATTCGATGCTGAAAAGATACGGCTTCCGGGAATAAAAAGAGATAAAAAACGGCATAAAAAACCGGCCCGGAAAACCGGGCCGGTATAATCCTGTTTACAGTTCTTACAGTCCGAAA
>URET01000069.1 GCA_900546875.1 uncultured Eubacteriales bacterium | reverse complement strand
TTGTATGAACTCCTTTTTTTTCTCTCAACTGTTGCACTTAATAGTATAATTCACCCATATCGAAAAACGGCTGCTTCATAAGCAGCCGTTTCCGAATTTATGATATTATATAATTAAGAAGTTATCATGTCACGTATTATTGATGGGGGCTACAATGTTTTCAAAAGGCACAAGTTCATAAGATTCGGCGTCGGCAGGAGTTACCGTTTTTTCCACTTTACCGAAATCCGTAAACTCAGAGGTATACGACAATGTAAAATTGTCCGAAGTCAGTTCTGCAGTGATTTTTTGTATGTAGTTGTCGGCGGAAACATAATAAGTCAATTCCGCGTAAATTTCTTCCGCAAGACTGCCGGGTTCCAGAATGACATATGGATACAGAAAATCAAGAAAAGTATTGCCGGATATTTTTACCGTAAAGTATTTGACGCCGTCCTGCTCGTTTACGACAACATCTTCGAAATCATTTTCCGTAAGCGAAAATCCGTAATCGGAATTAATGCCGAATAATTTTTTATCCAAAGTAGCGTAGTTTTCTTCCGAGAGTTGGGCTTTATTCTTTGTATTTTCATCGTCTTCTCCGGGCATACTTACAGTCACATCAAAATACAAAATATCTTCCGCAGTAAAAATATTGAATTCCGTCAGAAGCATGGGGGAGGAAGTTTCAGAAGACTGATCCGGCATAGAAACCGACATTTCAGTGTCAATAAGACCGACAAAGCTCTTGTTTTTACGGTCATACTGCCTGAACTCCGAATCCATTTTCATGATGGAAGTCATACTCATGCCGCCTCCGTCGATTGTCATATCCATTTCATATTTTGTTTTGCTTGCATAATTATCTGTTTCATTCATTTTTGCCACAGACAAAGTATACAACTCGTATGCGACATCAGTATTTTCCGGGTCGTCATCGGGAGAATTCGGATCTACACAGGAGACTAAAGAAACCGATATGATAAGACACATAATTATAATAAACAGCTTTCTCATAATCATTACTCCTTTATTGTATTTTATTTGTATTTTATTTGATTATTATAACAGCATGCGATTTAAATGTCAAGCATATTTAAAAAACATATATTAATCAACACATAAGCACGAATAATATTTATAAAATTTTTAAAAAACATCACCTGAAAGTATAATTAAAAATGCGGAAAGTTTTTATCCGGTTGCGGTGGGGTACGGAAAGATAGGTGCCGCTGAGGAAACACTGTTTCCGGACGGTTCACGTGCAGAGAAAGGGGGCGTAAGCGGCTGAAGGTGAGCATAAGATTTTCAGAGACAAAAAAGGACGCTACAGTACAATTAAAAATGCGGAAAGTTTTTATCCGGTTGCGGTGGGCGCGGAAAGACAGGTGCCGCTAAAGAAACACTGTTTCCGGACGGTTTATGTACAGAGAAATGGGGGTGTAAGCGGCTGAAAGTGAGCATAAGACTTTCAGAGACAAAAAAGGACGCTGTGACGCGTCCGGGCAGACCGATAACACTGTTTCCGGACGATTTACGTACATAGAAAGGGGGCGTAAGCGGCTGAAGGTGAGCATAAGATTTTCAGAGACAAAAAAGGACGCTGTGACGCGTCCGGGCAGACCGATAAAACGGTTTGTATTGTAAGGTATGACCCGAAAGAGGAAGTTTTACTTCTTTCAAGGACGAAGGGGAAGATCACGGAGTGTTTCCGTCGGCTGACGGAGTTTCGGTTTTTTCAGGCTTTTTCAGAGCTTTACGGCGGGGTTTGGGCTGCTGATCGTCAGACTGCACGATGCTGCTGAAGCCTTGGCCGTACACCTCGGACGAATCCGAAATTATCAGAAAGGCGTGGCTGTCCACGAATTTCAGTATATTCTTGATTTGTGAGATCTGACTTCTGCGGATGACGGTCATAAGCACGTAATGTGTGGCGCCTGTATACATACCCGTTCCTTCTATTCTTGTCACGCCTCTTTTAAGGTGTTTTAAAAGGAGTTCTCCGACTTCGTCGGGGTAATTTGTGATGATGTAGCACATTTTCGCTCTTGAAAATCCGACGATCACGATATCGGAAACTTTTGTGGAAATAAATATGAGTATAAGAACGTAAAGGAGGTTTTCGGGGTTCTGAAGCACGAAAGTACCCGTTACGACTATTATGGTATCGATAATCCCGACAAGCAGCTGCATACTGAGTTTGCCGGTTGCTTCACTGATGAGTCTGCCGAGGAGTTCGGAGCCGCCGCTTGAAACTTTGTATCTGAGAAAAAGACCGACGGCGATACCCTGCATGAGTCCGGCGTATACGCAGGCGAGCAGGGAGTCGTTTGTTATGACGGGAATATACATTGAAAACAAGTCGGTGAACAAGCTGAGTACGGCGATCGTGATAAAAGAATCGAGCACGAAACGCCAGCCTTGTTTTTTAAGGGCGAAAAGCAGAATGGGGATATTGAGCACTGTGGTCATGACACCGATGTTCCAGCCGAAGAGGGCGTTAAGCATGGTGCCGATACCGGTCATGCCTCCGGCGACTATTTTATTCGGAGCCGTGAAGACCGCAACGCTGAAGGCATAAAGTATGCAGGCGACGACCATAGCGCCGTATTTGATGACGAATTTGTTTGAGGTAAGTTTTTTCATAATTGCTCCTGATCGAATTATTTATGATATAGATCATTCCGGCATGACAAAAATTCAGCGGACGCTTATGCGTCCGCAACTTTGTCGTAAAAACAAGGTTTTAAGTTGAGGAGAAGGGCGAAAAATTCTTGCCGTATACCTCTGAAGCGTCGGAAACGATGAGAAAAGCGTGAGAGTCGACGTACTTCAGCAAGCTTCGTATGTGTGACACCTGAGCGCGTTTTACCGCCGTCATAAGCACGGAATGGGAAGCTCCCGTATACATACCTATTCCTTCAAGCTTGGTGATACCGACTTTCATGTGCTGAAGCATAAGTTCGCTGACCTCGTCGGGGTGGTTGGTGATGATGTAGCACAGCTTGGAGGAGTTAAGACCTACTATAACTATATCGGAAATTTTTGTGGTAAGGAATATAATTATCAAAACATAAAGAAGGTTTTCGGGGTTATTAAGCGCAACGGCACCCGCAACCACTATTATTATATCAAGAGCGGCTACAACTGCCTGAATCGAAATATTCGGAAAACGATGCTGTAAAACTCTGCCCAGCATTTCCGTTCCGCCGCTGCTCACGCGGTACTTGATATATAAGCCCATGGAAAGTCCTCCGAGCACGCCCGCATAGATCGAAGCCAGGAGTACGTTGTCGGTAGGTGAGGGAAGAAAGACGGTGAGGTCGGTAAAAAGGCTCATCACACCTACTGTGATTACCGAGTCCAGCACGAAACGCCAGCCTTCCTTTATCAGCGCTACAATAAGAATAGGGATATTGAGAGCAAATGTCATGACGCCGATGGGGAGAGAAGGCACAAGCAGGTTGATGAGAGTAGCAAGACCGGTAAGTCCTCCGGTGACGATTTTATGGGGTACACGAAACATATTGATACATACCGCGGTGAGCGCGCACGCAACTACCATAGCTGTATATTTTGTAATATTTTTTCTTGCTTTGTCAGACAGCTTTTTCATATTTCCCCCCTTAAAAAATCACATAATTAAAAGGAGTACAAAAATACTCCCGTTCGTTGCGTGATTATAGCATATTGCACGGAAATAGTAAAGAGTTTTTAACAGGTTTTTGTATTAATTTATTTTAGCTGAGTAATACGTGACAGTCGTTCAAAAATTTTTTGAAAACAGAGTGCGGATACAATTTTAGTTTGTCGTGACGATCGATGCCGGCGTGTTGCCGTATGACCTTTTTAAAATAGAAGCTGCCGAAAGCAGACGGAGAAAAATTCCGGAAAAACTCCCTTTTACGGGTGTGTCGGATAAAAAAAGCGCCGGGAGGAATACAGCTGACTTGCAAATTGACACGACGAAACCCCGTACCATGACAAAACCCCGTATCGTGAAAAGATCTGTACCATGACGAAATTCGGTAGCGCTGCAGAAATCGGTAACATGAAAAAACCGGTAACATGAAAAGACTTATATTATGCAAAACCCCGTACCGTAATAAGAGCTGTATCATGACAGAAACCCGGATCGTTGCATAAACCGGTAACATGAAAAGACTTATATTATGCAAAACCCCGTACCGTGAAAAGACCTGTACCATGACAAAACCCCGTATCGTGAAAAGATCTGTACCATGACGAAATTCGGTAGCGCTGCAGAAATCGGTAACATGAAAAAACCGGTAACATGAAAAGACTTATATTATGCAAAACCCCGTACCGTAATAAGAG
>URET01000068.1 GCA_900546875.1 uncultured Eubacteriales bacterium | reverse complement strand
GACCCGAAGAAAAAAACAGAGTGCAGTCAGGGTAAGGATAATACTTTGAAAGGAGTTGCGGAGCGGTTGAAGTCCGTAAAGCCGCACGGGACAAAAAAAGCGCCCCGAAAGGCGCTTTTGGATGTTCACAAATGCTTCGGACGGAGCCGGATCAGAACGGAAGATAATCCGAGGGATCGACTGCCTGGTCGTTTTTATAGAGTTCAAAATGGAGGTGAGAACCTTCCATGAATTCGCCGTAGCCGCTGTCGGAAGCGTAGCCGATCACGGTGTCTTTCGTTACGCTGTCACCCGCTTTAACGTTTACGTTGCTTGCCAGCGAAGAATAAACGCTTTTCATGCCGTCCTCATGGATGATTACTACAGTTGTCCCGTCCATCACCGAAGTGTTCACGCTTTCAACCGTTCCGCTTTTCACCGGCTTTACGGGAGTATTTTCTTCAACGAGAAAATCCACGGCTTTGTGGATGAGCCATTCTCTTGTAGTTTCGGAAAAAGTAAATTCAGTGAGTGAAAAATCCATGCCGATCGTATAGTTGTCAACCGGCATTCCCCATTCCTCGACAACGGGAAGAGGGTCCTCCTGATCGTCGTCAGGGTTTTCCACGGGCTTGTTGTCGTCGTCGGGATCTGTGATTACCGGGGTATTGTCGTCGGGATTTTCGGAAAAGGAGTTATTGTTTCCGAGAGTGGACACAAGGACTACCGCAACTATCGCCAGTATGCTTACAACTATTATTATCAAAGGCAGATACGCTTTGACAAATTCTTTGAAGCTTTGTTTTGTTTTGTTTTCCATATAATTCCTCCTGATTTATTCCGCCTTGCGGCAGCTTTCGTATAGATTATTGACATAACCCGAAAAGCTAAACCTGTTATTTTAACTGCGGAATAACAGACTCTGTCATATATGGCATCAGTCGGTGCGGACGGATACGGAAAACCGATCAAAGCCAAGTATTTTACAAAGTAGGCCGTGAAGAGGCGGCAGGGATTGAAGCGTAGTTGAGAGGAGCGGAAGCGCGGGGTTAATATTTGGTTATATGAAGACAAAAGGTGCCGGCGCATAGGGAAAGATAAGTTTGTTTTCCCGGAATGCGAGGATGAAACATGCAGAAACGGTCGGCGCGGAAAACGTATAAGCCGGGCAGGGAAGCGTAATATTTGAGAGCGCGGAAGAAAATTACCACATAAAAAGTCGTCGCGAACGGTAAATGTCCGCGACGATATGGAGCTAATGAGGGGATTCGAACCCCTGACCTGTTGATTACGAATCAACTGCTCTACCGACTGAGCCACATTAGCATTCTGACCGCAATATGCGGCTGAATTATTATTTCTTTTTCTTTTTGTCTGTTTTTGCAGCTTCTTTTTCTTCCTTGGCGGCTTTACGTTCGGCAATGAGCTTAGCGTTTTCTTCCGCTTTACGTTGAGCTGCTGCTTTCTGTTCGGCCTGCTTCAGGGTTTTGGCGTCCATTTTAACAACGACTATACCCTGCTGAAGCTGATAAAGAGAACGGGAGAGCTGTGACTTCTTGTGATTTGCGGCGTTTTTGTGGATAACGTGTTCGACGGCAGCTTTATCTACCATGGCACAGGTTTCGGGAAGAAGCTGAGTCGCAAGCTCCGTATTGCCTTCGGCGATGGCGGCATTGAATTTTTTGAGCGCGGTATGCATTCTGGAACGAACTATCTGATTCTGAAGCTTCTTTGTTTCCGAAACTTTTACTCTCTTTTCTGCTGACTTAATATTAGGCATGGTTATCTCCTCAAGCTTATCTGTATGTTATAAACTTTCATCTTTTATATCTTTCACTGCATTAGCCCAAGTATTCTATCATAAAACTTAACTCTTTGCAACTTTTTTTATCGGTTTTTTTAAAAAAGTATACCGATGTTTGCTTTTGGACATAATAAAAACAGGCATTTTTATACTGTCTGTCGAAGTGAAGTCCCGTGAGTCAGCTTGAACGGGTTTCGAAAACCGCAGCCGGCACAGCAAAGACGTTTTTTCGTGTCCCGGCAGGGAAGGATCCCGGATCGCGGCACGAAAAAAACGCCGATTTCGAAAAGGACAGCTGTATTCGGATAATAAGTGCCAAAGGCGGTATCATATGAGAAAAGCAACGGGAACTATTGAAGAAGCGCGCAGCTCGGTGCTGGCGCTCATGGGCAAAAGCGTAATCGTACGTCACAATAAAGGACGCAATAAAATAGTCGTGTATGACGGTATCGTTACCGAAGCTTACGGAGGCGTTTTTGTGGTAAAGACCGAGAAGCTTTCGCCCGGAAGAATAAGCTTCAGCTATAAAGACGTCCTTTGCGGCGACATCCGACTGAAAGAAACGGTCAAACCTCGCTGCTGAGACCGTTACATATCGTCGTCATCGTCGTCATCATCGTCATCTTCGTCATCGTCCTCGTCGAAGTCGTCAATATCGTCGTCGGTATAGACCTCGTCGAAGTCGTCTTCCTTATCATACTCGTCGAATTCTTCCTCTTCTTCCTCGTCGTCGAAACGTTCGTCGAATTCGGCGTCCCGAAGCTCTTCGAGGGGAATTTCTTTTTCCTCTTCGATGTCGGTATCCGTGTCCTCAAGGTAAACTCTCCAGTTGTCGTCTTCTATAACGGGATCGGAAGATTCTTCTTTGGCAAGTCTGCACTCCTCGCACATTTCCTCGTCGAATGATATATAGTTGCGCTTACAGATGGGACAAAGTTCTTTAAGATCTTCGTCGTCGTCCTCCGCGGCAACTCCGAGAGGCTGACCGAGTTCTTCCTTGCAGACATCGCACATATCGAGACGCGAATCAATGTAATTCAGCTCGCAGCGCGGGCATTTTTTGTAAGTGATTTTCGCCATAATAAGTTTTCCTCGTTTCAGTATAGTACTATTATCCACCGGATGACGCTCATTTTATTCCTTTTGCCGCAAAAAAACAGAAATCGTCTGTTTTTCGTGCAGTATGCCCGAGTTTCAAGCCGGTTCGACAATACGTTCGCCGCGAACGTTAAAACTGCCGTTATTATATATGCTATTTCAGGAATTGTAAACTATATATAAGCAGAAAAATAAAATTTATTATATTTTTACATTGATTTTGTTTCAGCCTCGCTTTTTGAAAATTTTTATTCTGTTTGCGATTTGTAAAATGTTTTTTGTTTTAGCTATATTTACAACAAAAAACCGCACTGACCGTGCTTTGTTTATAATGTGCCTTTTGAAAATTTCTTTGCTTGAAAGCAGCTTACTTTATGTGCTCCGCACCGGCTTTCTCCGGCACAAAATTCTCCGCGACTTCACTGCCAGCCTGCCGTGTGGCATGGTTTACGTTGTCAGAGTATTTTGTATTTTTCAGCCCGAAACGCGAGAAAAGCGTTCTTCACGAATAAAGGCTTTTAAGCCCGAAACGATATCTGCCGAATCTGCCGAAAAAAAAAGGCAGACTATATCGTAGAGGCGACAGAATAATTTTAAACCCGAAACGATATCTGCCGAAAAAGAAAAGGCCAAAGACAAAATCTCTGACCTTTATATGGTGGGAACAATAGGGCTCGAACCTATGACCCTCTGCTTGTAAGGCAGATGCTCTCCCAGCTGAGCTAAGCTTCCACATAAAAGGTTTTGATTGAAAACGGGCTACCCGACGTTTAATTTGTCTTGCGAACCTTGTTTTGTTCTCGCCACCTGACAGTAATATATTTTACACGAAAATTACGCATTTGTCAACACTTTTTTCAAAATTTTTGTTGTTTTGTGGCATTTTTCTGTTTTATCAACATTTATTTGTCATGTTTGTCTGTTTTGCACAAGAATAATATGCTTTTCTACGGTAACAATATTTTAAGGGTGCGTATGTTGATTTATTCACAGGCATCACGTTTAACGGAAGGACGGTAACGCAACTATGCTTGACAAGATAGCACTTTTTATATTGCTTGTAGGCGGAATCAACTGGGGACTTGTCGGTCTGTTCCAGTTTGATGTTATAGCCTGGGCATTCGGCGGAAGTGCAAGTGTTATGAGCAGAATTCTGTATATAGTAGTAGCGCTTGCGGCTATATGGTGCATTTCGCTATTCTTCAGGCAGAACGAAATTATAAGCACCGGCAGAGATAAAGACAGGATAAACAACTGATAAATGGACACTGTAAAATAACAGCCTAATGAAAATCCGGGACTCACTTTTTTCGTGAGCCCCGGTGTTTTTTGCGGAAAACAATACAAATATTTTAGATTTTGCGGAAAACTGATTGTTTTTTTGGTATGACAAAGCAAAGGTGTTGGGATTTACACCTTTGATGTTAAGGCAATACCGCACAATTAACGGCTATCGCCTTTGCCGCACGCTAAGCTTGCATATTTCCCGTCATCTTA
>URET01000067.1 GCA_900546875.1 uncultured Eubacteriales bacterium | reverse complement strand
CGCTTTGCTCAAGACAGAAGCGTAGCCCCGCACGGCTTGAAAGTTTACATTATCTTTTCGTTTTAAAATACCTCCGCGATAAAACACTTTTATCCCCGCGACATACATTTTCCCGACACCTGTCAGTCGGAAACAATCCCCGCGCTTTGCTCAAGACAGAAGCATGACTCTGTGCGAATCGGAAGCTTATATTATCTCTTTGTTTCAGAATACCGCCGCGGCAAAACACTTTTAGCCTCACGCCATTCATTTTCCCGACACCTGTCAGTCGGAAACAAATCTTATCTGCTGACGGCGCAAATTTACACGTGAAAATCCGTCTGTTAAAAATATCGGAAGATCAGAAAAGCGCGAAGCATGGAAGCTCCGCGCTTTTCATAAAGAAAAAATCAGACGTCAACCGGGAAAATATACCTTTCTGACGCCGTTTATGGCTTTAAGGTCTCCTATACAGTTATCGCATGGAATATCAGACAGATTTACAAGCGCAACGCCTTTATTTTTATTGAGCGCAACGGTTGAGTTTATAACCTTTTTCATGCTGCCGAGTTTAGCTTTCACATCCTGCTCTGCTTGTTTGTCAAAGAGCACGACCATACGCGCTTTGCCTTCCTTCTCAAGACGGACGGCAGGGAAATTGACGCTGTTGCGGATATTGCCGTTTTCGATATAGTCAAGCATTTCTTCGGCTGTCATTACGGCGCAATTGTCTTCGGCTTCTTCCGTGGAGGCACCGAGGTGGGGGAAGGTGATAATACCGTCCACGCCGAGGAGTTCTGCGCTTGGAAAGTCGGTGACGTAGCGGTTGATCCTGCCTTCTTTCACTGCCTGAATGACGTCGGCATTATTGACAAGCTCTCCTCTGGCGAGGTTGATGATATTTACGCCTTTTTTCAGCGTTGCAATACGCTCTTTATTGATAAATTCGCGGGTTTCGGGGGTAAGCGGCACATGCATGGTGATGAAGTCGCATCCATCGAGGAGCGCGTCCACCGAGTCTGCGATCTTGATCCCTTTTTCGATAAGGCTCTCACGAGCTTCCGAAGAAAGATAAGGATCGTACCCGACTACATTCATTCCCAAAGCCTTTGCAGCCTGAGCAGAGAGTCTGCCGATGGCCCCCAAACCGTAAACCGCGAGAGTTTTGCCGAGGATCTCCGTGCCGGCAAACTGAGCTTTTCCTTTTTCCACCTGCTGACCTACGGTCTTTTCACCGTCCGTGAGCGACTGAGCCCAGCTGATCGCGGGAACGATACGTCTGCCGCAAAGCAGCATCGCCGTGATGACGAGTTCTTTTACGGCATTGGCATTAGCGCCCGGAGCGTTGAAAACGACAACGCCTTCATCCGCATAACGATCCACCGGTATATTGTTCACGCCCGCGCCCGCACGACCTACGCAAACTACCGTATCCGGAAGCGTATACTCATGCATGGCGAAAGAACGAAGCATTATCCCCACGGGATTTTCCGCCGTTTCGGAAAGAACATAGTTATCCTTAAGAACGGACTTTACGGCAGTACTGATTTTATTCAACTGAAGCAACTGTCTCATTACGCATTCTCCCTTTCAAATTTCTTCATGAATTCAATAAGTTTTCTTACGCCTTCAACAGGCATGGCGTTATAAATACTCGCACGCATTCCGCCGACAAGCTTGTGTCCCTTGAGAGAAACAAGTCCTGCGGCTTCTGCCTCTTTTACAAACTTGGCGTCGAGATCGAGGTTCCCTGTGACAAACGGAACGTTCATAACGGAACGGTCTTCTTTGGCGACATAGTTATGGAAAAGCTTACTGTTGTCGATATAGTCATAGAGCATGGCGGCTTTTTCTTCGTCAAGCTTAGCCATAGCCTTTACTCCGCCTATTTTCTTAAGGTACTTAAAAACAAGGTCGGCTACATATATGGAAAAACAGGGAGGAGTATTATAAAGAGAATGTTCTTTAGCCTGGGTAGCCCATTTCAGCATTGTTGGACAATAAGGAAGAGACTGATCGTTATCCACGATATCTTTTCTGGCAATAACAATTGTAACTCCTGCAGGCGCGATATTCTTCTGAGCGCCCGCATAGATTACCGCATAATCATGGACGTCGATTTCTTTGGAAAGGATGTCGCTGGACATATCAGCCACCAATTTAATACCGCCCGTATCGGGGAGTTTTGTATAATGAGTGCCGAAAATCGTATTGTTGCTGGTGATGTGAACGTATTCCGCATCCTGACGGAAGTCTTTCGCGGTCAGCTTGGGGATATAGGTGAACTTTGCCTCTTCACTGCTTGCAGCGAGCCTGATATCGCCGTACTTTCCGGCTTCCTTGAAGGCTTTCTTCGCGAAATTGCCCGTAACGACATAATCGGCTTTATTGTTTTTGCCGAGGAGGTTGAGAGGCACCGCTTCAAACTGAGTCGAAGCTCCGCCCTGAACAAAAATAACATGATAATCGTCGCCGATATTCAAAAGGTCGCGGAGGCCCTGTTCAGCGCTTGCGGCGATTTCGGAAAACCATTTGCCGCGGTGGCTCATTTCCGTAACGCTCATACCGCTGCCATGATAATCGAGCATCTCGCTTTGCACTTCCGTTAAAACCTCTTCCGGCAAGACAGACGGGCCGGCTGAAAAATTATAAACTCTCATTGTCCTTCTCCTTAAATATATATTTACTTGATAAAAAACGGAAACGCTCCGTCCGTATTTACTTCATTATAAACCCGCCGCGGCAAAAAATCAACTCAAAAAGCATTTTTACCCTCCGCAAAAACGTTTCATTGATATAGTGCAATAAATCGTTGCAGGAAACGCGGTAAAACGAATTTACAACCTTTTCGGCGTACGGCTTTCATATTTTTTTCATTATCTCGGAACGGAGTCCGAGCAGCCTGCAGATTTCGGCTGCCTCCGCGGGAACGGGGTCGTCAAGGCCTGCAGGGACAAGCGTATAATCGATTATATCTGAAATTGAGGAAGCGTCGGAAATAAAAGCGTCTTCTCTCACGCCTCTCACGCGGTAATGCGCAGACGCCGCACTGCTGACACCGTCGAAATGTGTAGTCATAAGGCAAAAGGAATCGCTTTCGTTAAAATACGAAGCAACCGCTCTCGCGATCTTTGCGCCTTCGATAGGGTTTGTGCCTCGCGCGAACTCGTCGAGAAGCACAAGGCAAACGCCTTCGTCCGTACTTTCCAGAATTTCGTTGAGCGCGACTATTTCACCGCCGAAAGAAGAGAGTCCTCTTGCCGAATCCTCCATGTCCAGAGAAAGCAGCATTATGTCGGAAACAAAAGTCACCTCGGCGGCGTCGGCGAATACGAAAAAGCCCGAAAGCGCAAGCAGCGTATTGAGCGCCACGGTTTTGAGGATCACGCTTTTGCCGCTCATGTTTGCGCCGGAAATGACCGTTGTCCCGCGCGAAAGGGAGATCGAAACCGGAGTGAACTCCTTCCCCTCCCTCTCAAGCCTTTCCATAAGCTCGGGATTGAACATCGCCTCAAAACTTATTCTTTCGGCAGATATCTCCGGACGGCACATCGACCAGTCATCCGCAAGTCGAGCCTTCTGTAAGGAAAGATCAAGCGTGCCCGCGTTTTCGGCGGCAGAAATAAGATCGTCGGCATAGACGGAAAGTTTCTCCGAAAGCTGCCTTAGTACTTTTTCTTCCTCCTCCTTTTCGGCTCTCACGATCTCCGCACGCGCCTGTAAAAGTTCCTCGTCCTCAGGAGAAAAACGCAGCTCCTTTTCCACGGCGAGCTTGTCCTGCCTGATCTCGGCAAGAAGCGGAGAATACTTGTCGTAAAGCTCAAAAGACAAAGCACCGCTGCCATAAGGGTCAAGTATACCCAAAGCCTCACTCATGTCGGGAAAGCCGATGCCCGTAAACATGCACCCCGCCAATTTATCGTAAAGAGCCGTCAGCTGCTTCAGATGCACGAGGAAAAACTTTACCTCGAATAATTCCGCCTCGGTCAGCACGGCACCTCTTCTGAGCTCCATAAAGGAAGGGATTACGTCCTTTATCCTTTCCGTTACCCTGCAAAGATCCTGCGTTATTTCAGGGAACCTTTTGAACGCGTCCAAACCGCTTTCAATATTATCGAAGTCGCGTTCGAGCAACTCACGCTCTCCCTCTCCGCGCATTACGGCACCCTTGAGCGCCCTCTTCCCCAACGGAGAAAGAGCAAGCATGTCCGTTACATAATTCCATCCGATCTTATTTTTCTGTTCGAAAGTAAGCATATTTTCTCCGATCCGTCCTCACTCTTTACCGCGCCATAAACGGCTGCCTACCGTGCGGTAAGCTGAAGTTCGCGCCGCGAAACCCTTCGAGCGTGCACATAAACCCGCATTTCATTGCACGAAACCCTTCGAGCGTGCACATAAACCCGCATTTCATTG
>URET01000066.1 GCA_900546875.1 uncultured Eubacteriales bacterium | reverse complement strand
TATACCATATCTGGAACCTCTATGGTAGTGCGAATTAAATCAGAGGTTCCCTAATATAATATTCTACTAAATTTTTGATTTTCCTTCTTTTTAAATACGCCGCTCACGAATTTCCCAAATATAAAACGCAGCTCTCGGAAAAGCTGCGTTCTGACTCAGACCGGAAGCCGCATGACTTTGAGTCAGCGGCAGAGTCCTTCTGAATTGCCGACAAAATGTAAAAACGTTTCCTTATCAGGATTTTTCTCCCGCTATGAGCCTGCAGACGTTTTCACTGAAACGAGAGGGATTTTCGATCTCCAGTCCTTCTATGAGCCTTGCCTGATCATAAAGTACCTCGGCAAGTAATTTGAGTCTGTCCTTGTCTGACTCGAACAGTTCAACCATCTTATCGAAAACGGGATGCGTCGCATTGAGTTCCAGAACTTTGTCGGCATATACTTTGCTGTTATTCGGATTAGGGATAGAGTTCAAAACCTTTTCCATCTCAATGGATAATTCACCTTCAGCCGAAAGACATACCGGCGCATTTTTCAGCCGTTTGCTGAGCCTGACGTCCTTGACTTTCCCTGCAAGGGCGTCCTTAACGAATCCGAGCATGTCTTTTTGTGTTTGATCGGGTTCCGGAGATTCTCCGGAAGCAACATCTTCATCGGCAACGGATTTGAAGGGCTTTCCGTCATAACTCATTATCATTTTCACAAGAAACTCATCTATTCCGTCGGTAAGGGCAAGGACATCGAAGCCCTTATCTATAACGCTCTCAAGCTGAGGAAGATTTCTGATACTGTCCATGGAACCGCCGCAGGCATAAAATATCTTGTCCTGCCCCTCTTTCCCGGAAGCTACATACTCCCTGAGCGTGATCATACCGTCACCGCCCACGTGCCTGAACAAAAGCAGATCCTGAAGTTCATCCTTTTTCATTCCGTATGTGGAATAGATACCGTATTTGAGCTGCATGCCGAACACATTGAAAAACTTTTCATACTTCTCACGGTCATTTCCGAGCATTTCCTCAAGTACGGAATGTATTTTTTTGTTTATCGCCGACACCATAGCCTTAAGCTGTCTGTTGTGCTGCAGCGTTTCTCGTGAGATGTTGAGAGGAAGATCCTGGGAATCCACTACCCCGCGCACGAAAGAATAACTGTCATCAAGCAAATCTCCGCACTTCTCCATTATGAGCACACCGTTATTATACAGCCGCAAGCCCTTTTCAAATTCCTTGGTGTAATAATCATACTCTGCCCTCGAAGGCAAAAACAACATCGCACTGAAACTTACCGTACCTTCCGCAGATACCCTTATCACCTCGAGAGGCTTCTCGAAATCACGGAATACGTCAGTATAAAAATTGTTTATTTCTTCATCGGTCACCTCGTTTTTCGGTTTTTTCCATAAAGGCACCATGCTGTTTACCTGCTTCGGTCCTTCTTCTTTTTCGCTCCCGGAATCCTTCTGCACGTCTTTTACCTCAAGCATTATAGGATACCTTATATAATCGGAATGCTTTTTTATAAGCCGTTCAAGCGTATAATACTCAAGAAATTCTCCGTACTTCTCTTCTTCCTCGTCCTTTTTGATATACAGCTTTACCTCCGTTCCGCACCCTTCCTTTTCAGCTTGGGTCACGGTGTATCCGGAAATACCGTCGGACGTCCATAAATATGCCTTATCAGAATCATACGGACGCGAAAGTACCTCCACCTTCTCCGCCACCATGAAAGCCGAATAAAACCCTACACCAAACATCCCTATCACGTCGGCGCCGTTCTCCGTTGCCTTGCGGAATTCATCAGTACCGCTGTGAGCAATGGTTCCGAGATTTTCTTCCATTTCGGCGGCGTCCATACCGCATCCGTTGTCCGACACCGTAAGCGTACGCGCCGCCTTATCCGCTGTCACGTCTATTCTGTAAGCATCTCTGCCTAGCCCCGTTTCGCCCGCGGAAAGTGCATGATAATACCGCTTATCGATAGCGTCTGCGGCATTGGATATCAGTTCTCTCAAAAAAACATCCTTGTGGGTGTAGACCGAATTTATCATCATCTCAAGTAACTTCTGAGATTCAGCCTTGAATTTTTTCATATACTCCTCCGTTTAACCTTACTTATTTATCAATGATTTATTTTCCTGTAACAGTTTTCCGCACGTGCCGGACGGTTTTTCTCTGTCCCGCCACCCGCGTTACGCGATCACGCTCAGCCGCTTATTTAACGACAAGCTCACCGTTTCCGAGAAAGTTCGCCCGCCGCACGTGCCGGACGGTTTTCCGTCCCGCCACCCGCGTTACGCGATTCACATGCTGTACCTTTATTTCACTGCAATTCAAGTACCTTGTACATTGTAGCACAATAAAGAAATTTGTCAAGTGTTTTAAATAAATTTTCAGACAAAATTTAATAACACAAAGTCAAAGCGATTCATTCCCGGGTAAAAAGAGCGGGTTTTTGTTCGTTTCCCACACAAGGATTTTAATTGAATAAATCATTATTTTGACTTTTAACAGGTTAAATTTTATATTATCCGCTCTAAACCGATTGAAAATTATGCTTTATATGGTAAAAAAATGTCATCGGAGGACAATACACCGTAGTGTAGGGGATAGCAGGCAAACTGCCTGCAGGCCGCTTGTCAGAAAAGATGTCGGGTAAGCTCGGTCAAATGTTAAATACGTTTTGCCGAGCTGTTTATTTTTCGGAGGTCAAATTTATGAACTTTAATTTAGTGCCGTTTACGGCAAATGACGGAAAATTGTTTATTTTAATATTCAATGGGCCTTTAAACACGGAGCAATGATTAAATTCGGAGAACGAGATAACCATGATGACGACTCCGGAAAAATTATCTCGCGTAAAACGATTGAAGATTGCATTGATGAACCGGACAAAGTCACTTTCAGCATTACATCAGACGATAAAAACGTTGGCGGTGTAATACTCAAAATTGATGAGATAACGCAACATAATTACCCTGAAATACTTTTTGTAATACCGGAAGAACACACCAAAGGTATTGGTTATGCTACGTGGAAACAAACAGAGAAAATGTATTTCGATACAAAAATTCGGGAAACGTGTACCCATATTTTGAAAAAATATTCATTTTTACGTAAATAAACGCGGTTTCCAGATATATCAATTTGGTGCGGGTATTTTCAACCCGACAACAGAATTTATGAAAAAGATAACCAATACGGAACAAATGAAATGTTTCGATTTATAAAAATTATTAATAAATAACTTTATTAAAGTACAGCACACTACACAGTTAGGTCAAATGTATTCTGAAGACAAAAAAATATGCACCTCCAAAAGTGTCTAACTTTTGGGGTGCATATCAAAATTTCGGTTAGTCTTTTATTTTATCGGAAATCCATTACGGAACATTCAGTTTGTCCGCTCGTATTTTTATTTTATTGCGGCAGAAAACGCCGTTAATCCTTTCTGTCCTTTTCTTCATCCTTTTCTTCTTCTACGGGAGTCACATGCACAGTTGCGAAAAGAGGACGGTGGGAGTCGGTATCGGTAACCGTGATATCAAGATTTTCGAAGGTAAAGTGATCTCCTTTTTCGGGAATTTTATCCAGTTGTTCGGATATCCAGCCGTTGAGAGTAGAGCTTTCGGTTTCGACATTTATCCCGAACTGCTGACAAAAATCGTCTATATTCATGCCGCAGTTGACGCGGTAAGTATTTTCCGCCGTTTTCTTTACGTCCTCCATGACGTCGTCGTGTTCGTCCCAGATATCTCCGACGAGTTCTTCGAGGATGTCCTCCATTGTTACGATACCCAATGTTCCGCCGTATTCGTCCACCACTACCGCCATATGAGATTTTGTACTCTGCAAGGTTTTGAGCAAGTCGCTTATTTTTTCCGTTCGGTGAATGAACAGGGGCGGCGTCATGAGCTTTGACAAAGGTTTATCGGCTATGCCTTCCGCACAGAAAAAGTCTTTCAGGTGAAGGATGCCCACGATATTGTCGATATCGTCCTCATATACCAGCAGACGGCTGAATTTACTGCTTTCAAATTTCTCGGCGGTTTCTTGTTTTGTGGCGTTGAGAGGCAACGCTTCGAGGTCCACTCTGTGAATCAGGATATCTTCGGCTTTGAGATCACCGAATTCTATAGCGTTACGGAGCAGATGCCCTTCATTGGTATCGATCGAGCCGTCCTCCTGCACCTCTTCCACAAACATAAGCAGTTCTGCCTGAGAAAGCTTATCGGAGTCTTTGCGCCTGAGAAACAAAGACAAAAACTTTTTCCATAATCTGAACAGAAAATTGAGAGGAGTAAGTATCCAGATAAGAAACTGGGGTATCACTTAGATAAAGATACCACACTAATCCCACGCTGACTTTTGCTCAACCGATACAGCCGGAGGGCTGGATAACAAGAAAAGGCGGT
>URET01000065.1 GCA_900546875.1 uncultured Eubacteriales bacterium | reverse complement strand
GGCTCGTTTTCTGCCGCGGTCTTATTTCAATAACCGTGACCCCCTTCTGCTCGGGAGTCCCGGACGGGTAACCGTTAGCTTTCTGCAACACCGTCAAATCGCTTCCGGATAAGCTTTTATACCGAAAAACCGCGGCTCGTTTTCTGCCGCGGTCTTATTTCAATAACCGTAATCTGCCTTCTGTTCGGCAGTCAGTCGTGGTACCTGATCGGTTATTTCCACTTTTATCACAGCTTTGTAAGGGTATTCGTTATAACCCACCCTGTAAACGGCTTCGACCGTAAGCGTCACTTCCTGCATGACCGAGTTTTCTATCACATAAGCCGCTTTACCGCTGAACGAGTAAATCTTTCCCGGCGGCACATAGCGTACTACATACAGGTTAGTATTATTGAGGTACATACTGTAAAGTTCTGTCTCATATGTCGTCATGAAAAGCTGCGAAAGCTTGAAAAGCGGAAGTCTGTCGGCAAAAACCGCCGAATCAAAAAATAAATAAGGCGATACGCACGACAAAAACGTATCGCGCGAAAGCAGCTCCACTCCCGTGATCCAGGACGAGGGTCCCACAGAATCCTTTTCCACTATCAGCTTCACATCCGTATCGCTGATATAATAATTGCCTTGTTCGAGATATAAGGTATGCAGAGATTCGGTGCCCTTCTCTATCACGGCACTGGACATGGCTATCCGGTTTTCTTCAGGATCGGCATAAAATATTACCCTGCGCGAATATTCATACCCGTAAACGCCCGCTTCGATCCTCAGCGTCTGTTTGTTCAGTGCGCTGTAGGCAGACTTGATTTTCTGAGTTTCGCTTTCGTATGCCTCCGCGGAAACCTCCATACGGCAGCCGCATAACACCAAAGCAACAACAATCAGTATGATTATCGTCAGATATTTTTTTTCCATCAACACGATCCTGTCCTTTCCGTTTTCCGTAAAAAGCTTATAAACGACCTACGATTAACCTGTCCGGCTCATGCCTTTTGCCACGATACGCTTCAAAGCGTTTATCAAAACACCTTACGTTGCGTTCAGTAACGATCTGTTCTTATTTTGCTTCGCATACATATCATATAATGTATCGCAGACTCATCACCGGGATTGAACGGCAAAACCGTGATCCGGCTGTTCAGAGCGTCACCTTACAGCGACATGAGGCAGAATTATGAAAACGATCCTTCTTCTCAGCATGATATTTGCGGCAGTATTAATACTGTCATGCGCGGCTGTCGGTTACGAAGACGTCTCGCTTATTCCGCAACGATCCGGTATAAAGCCGCTGATATGCAACACGAACGGCGAACCTCTCAATAATGCTGCCGTATTTGTTGTGGAACTGAACACATTCTTCTATACCGATGAAACCGGCGTCACGTCCGATATCATAATAAATGTCCGGGAAAGCTACGGCACGGTCACTCTGCTTGTCTACCGGACGGGCTACACCGACTGCGCCGTTTACAATACGGTGGTCCCCGCCGAAAGAATACGCAACGGCCCGCGGATAAGAATGTTCGAAGACGACGGCACTATGCCCCCCGCAACGGTGTACTCCGAAAACCCTCCGGACAATATCACCTATGAGCTTCTTAAAAAACACAGACCTTTCTGACTCATTTCCCGCCGCACTGTTTAGTCTGCACAGCCCGAATGATTTCCGCCTTCCTTCGCTTACTTTATCTCGAAAATAGTTTCTCTCAGTATCTCGCTTACCGTCGGATGCGGGAAAATCAGCTTTTTCATCTCTTCCACCGTCACGCCGAGAGCTATCATACTTGCCATCTCAACTATATATTCACTTGCATAACTTCCCATGACATGAGCCCCGAGTATCCTGCCCGTAACAGCATCCGTCACCACTTTGCACATGCCGTCCTTGGAATTGCTCTCGGCCACGTACCTTCCCGCATAAGTCATCGGCAGTTTTGCAGTTTTTATCTCAAACCCCTTCTTTAAGGCGCTTTCCTCGGTCTCTCCGACAGACCCTATCTCAGGCGTCGTGTATATTACCGAAGGAACGGCTGAATAATCCATTTTGTCGGCCTTCCCCAATATGTTGTTTACCGCTACCTCCGCTTCACGATAAGCGGTATGAGCAAGCATCAGCTTCCCGTTCACATCGCCCACCGCATACACGCCTTCAAGATTTGTCCTCATGAATTCATCCGTGACCACAGCACCGCGTTCGATCCTGATACCTGCCTCCGCTGCCCCTTCGGGAAGCACAGGCCTCCTGCCTATGGATACAAGTATCTTCTCAGCCGCCGCAAAAAAGCTCTCGCCTCTCCTCTCGAACCGGACGCCGCCTTCACTCAGCTCTGTCACACGCGCACCCAACTCGAAAGTCACGCCCTGTTTCGTAAGTATTTTCATAAGAGCTTCACTGATCTCCGCATCTGTTGCCCCGGCTATCTTTTCAAGCATCTCGATAACCGTGACTCTGACCCCGACAGCCGAATAGTACGCCGCCATCTCAAGCCCTATCACTCCGCCGCCTATCACGGCAAGACTCTCCGGCAATACGGTCAGATCAAGTATTTCACGATTAGTCAGAGCGTAACCCTTCTCAAGCCCCTCCTTGAGCCCCGGTATCGGCGGCAACGATGGCGCCGACCCAGTGGCAATAATAAGGTTCTTCGCCTTGTACCGCTCACCGCCGCACTCCACCGTATCTCCTGAAAGCATCTTGGCCTTCCCCTTTATAAGCACCGCCCCCTCCTTCTTAAGAGCAGCCTTCACTCCGGCTACAAGCGTCCTTACAACCTTCGCCTTCCTCTTGATAACATACTCCTGATCGATGACCGCATCACCCGTCAGACTTACTCCGTATTCAGCGGCATGTCTGGCATTGGTAAGTATCTTTGCACTGTAAAGCAGCGCCTTGCTCGGTATGCACCCTTCGTTCAGACATACCCCGCCTACTTCGCGCTCCTCAAAAAGCACGGTTTTCAGCCCGGCTCCCGCAGCTCTCTCAGCCGCAAGATAACCTCCCGGACCCCCTCCTATGATCACTACATCATAATTTTCCATAATCACCTTATTCTACCTTTCCGATTTCTATTTCTGCCTGAAATACTATAATTTATATTCATCCTCTCACCGCACTTCGATACGGTATCCGCCTCTGTCGCATGTTTGCCCGATCCGGACCTGCCAGCCTCTAAACTCTCCGTCCTTCTATGATCGAAGTATGATCGAACCTTCAGCCGCCCCGTCAGATTACCAGACACTCTGCCAACATACTGCCTTGCAATTTTACCGGATAGCTTCAGCCGCCCCGTCAGAATACCGGACACTCTGCCAACATACTGCCTGCAATTTTACCGGATAGCTTCAGCCGTCCCGTCAGAATACCGGACACTCTGCCAACATACTGCCTTGCAATTTTACCGGATAGCTTCAGCCGTCCCGTCAGAATACCGGACACTCTACCACCCGATTATGAGAGTGAGTTCAAATACATCACCGTCTGCTATGGGCGTCGAGTCTATCCCCGTCAGAACCGTCTCCCCGCCTTTCGTGATGCACCACCACTCTTCCTTGGATACGTCAGCCGTGTCACCAAGTACTGTCGTTATGTATAATCCGTAAGCTCCCTCTTCTCCGCTGTATATCCCCTCATCATTGAACGCCTCTCCGAGATATTCGGCAGTAGTCGTCACAACAAAGGTCTCAACTGACCCGTCACGCTTGAAGACTTTCAATGTCACCGTTTTTTCATCATCGTTTTTGTCCACGCAGGAAGCAAAAACCGTGAAACACAGCACAAACAACAGAACCAACGATAAAATACGCAATACCCTTTTCATTTTTACCTCCAAAAAAACACGCTACGTTTTATTACCGACCGCCGCGCTTTAATCAACTGTATTTATTATACCACACCCCCGCGCCTCTGTCAACAACTATAAAGCACACTTTGCGGGAATACAATATTGTGAAAATATATGAAAATTTTTTGTTGTATTATATTTATTTGCTTGACAATAATTTTTAAGCATGTTATTATATATACGTAATTGTGAATATAAGTTTGTTTTATTATCACATTACTTAAGTTTTTTTACTGTGTCTTTCATTTTTCGATATTTTCAAAAATGCAGGACGCATCCGGGTTGCACGTCGATAAGTCAAAGAACACCCGCGCAGCTCCGACTATACAACATTCCGATATTGTCGGGGAAGGTCCTCGAACGTCGCTCAGGCAAAGTCCCGTGCGGCATACGGAAAAAAAAGATCCGGTCGGCAGAATAAGAAGAAGCACACCCCCTTGCCTTAATTCTTATTGCGTCGGACAAAAGGTCGATTCGATTCCGTAACGCAAGGTATGCTGATGCAAAACGGCGCGCTCGAGGCGACAACAGAGGAAAGTGTATAAAACGCCGGACCGAAAAGAAATCCAAAAATCAAAGATACACTGATGAAAAAAACGCGCAAGAGGCGTAAAAATTCCGGGTGTTTCTGCGGACCGGCCAATCGGCTGATTTCCGGTTTTTAACAGCCATCGGGTCTCAGCACATTATTCAAGGCTTTTAATATATAGTATATGAATGAAGATTATCAGACAGCAATACTGTTATTAACAGTCAATTACCTTCCCAATATGAAACGCGCGGAAATCCCGCGCGTTTCTGCATTTGACATACTTTTTCAATTTTCTTTCCCGAAGCCGGGTTAAACTTTCGCTTGTGCCGTACGGCTTTCCCTTGCGCCCGGTA
>URET01000064.1 GCA_900546875.1 uncultured Eubacteriales bacterium | reverse complement strand
AAATACCCCTCTCTTCTTTATATTGATCCCTCTCTTCCGCCTTCATATTTTTCATACATCTGCTTGTTTTTCATACGACTTCTTCATACGACTGCTTTTATGCCTTCTTTTGTCAGTTTACGCATCAAGTGCACATATGAAATAGTCAAAGGGATGAATGAGCCCAGCCAAGCCATCGGGTTAGCGATCGAAGCACCTAAAAAGCCTATCCACGGCGAAAGGCAGAACACACCCGCTACACGCATAACGAGCTCTCCTACGCCTGCTATCGTAGGCACGAAGCTGTTTCCGAGGCCCTGAATAGAATTTCTGAGGACGAAAATGGTGGCGAGTATCCAATAATTGGAGCAAGTCACAATGATATATTGTTTTGCAAACTCCAGTATCTCTTCGGGGTTTATCGAACCGCTGTTGTCGCCGATAAAGAAGCGTGTGAGGGGCTCATAGAAGATTATGACGAGGGCTCCGACCGTGACACCTATAGCGATATTGAGAAAGAGGCATTTTTTAACTCCCTCTTTAGCCTGTCCGATTTTGCCGGCTCCGTAATTCTGCCCTACGAAAGCGCTCATTGCTGCACCGAAGCTTTTAAGGGGAGCGGTGACGATATTCTCTATTTTCACCGAAGAAGTAAATGCAGCCACGGCGGCGGTCCCGAGGGTGTTGACCACAAAGGTCACCGAAATGGAGCCGATGGCTATTATGGACATCTGAAAGCCCATCGGAAAACCGATCTTAGCGTGAAGCAGGATCTCTTTTGTATCCCACACGAAGTCCTTGAATCCTATCCTCAGAACGGGGAATTTCTTCCTCATATAAATAAAGCACATTATTGCCGAAAGTCCCTGTGAAATGACAGTGGCCAACGATGCGCCCGCAACGCCCATATTGAACACGGCTATAAAAACCAGGTCAAGCACTATATTTATAATACATGCCGCAATAAGAAAATACAAAGGAGTTCTGCTGTCTCCCAGCGCTCTCATCGACGCAAAAAACACGTTAAAGAACATCGATGTGGTTATACCTATCAGCATTATGTAAAAGAGGTAATTATAGGCATTGTCTATCAAAAGTTCGTCAGTTCTGAGGAGCTTGAGTATAGGCATAACAAGTGGTGCGAAGATCGCCGTAAATACCACCGACACCATAATGGCAAGCCATATGGTAGCCACAAAGCTTTTCCTTGCATCCTCTATCCTTTTTGCTCCGAAGCGTTGTGCAGTGATCACGGAGAAACCGACTGCCATGCCCTGAACGCATCCCAATATAAAAAAGGTAATGCTCCCCGTACATCCGACGGAAGAAAAAGCCTCGGTCCCGAGAAGTCTTCCGACAATTATTGCGTCGGCGAGGTTATAAAGCTGCTGAAACAAATCGCCTATAAGAATAGGCAGCCCGAAAGCGAGGATAAGTTTTAAAGGTTTGCCCTCTGTAAGCGAACGTGTTTTTCCCTTGATTTCCGCCATGGTTTCTCCTTTGCTTTTGTCTTGCGCACAGAATAAAATCCGGAACTGCCGCATTTCCTGTATAAAAACACGCGTCTCCGGATAATGCGATAATGCATACGCTCCCTTCGATTTATACGATTTCAGAAAAGCTGTTTTTCGCTTAAACGCTGTCTTACTTTCATACGCCCTTCGATTTATACGACTTCAGAAAGATATTCCGCCCTTCCGGCCGGTTTTGCATTCCTCTGTGCTTGTCCGAGCATGAGTATCATACCCTTCGATCCTCAAAGTGTCAACTGTTTTAACAGGCTTTCATATTTTTCCGGTGAACTTACTTTTTTCCTTCAGAAGATCTTTCAGCTGCGTATCGGACGGCAAACTGATCAAGGCCTCCTCCAGTTGCATCACGCTCACTTCCCCGAGCGGCTCATAGGGAAATCTGTCGGAATAAACCTTTATTATACACAGTTTATTCGACCTGCATTTTTTATGCGCATCAAAAATGCTTTTCTTGCCATTCATCGCTACAAAATAAACTGACGTCCCTCGATTGAGTCTCCAACCCGCAACATCGGAAAACATCAGTCTGGTATAAACACTTTCCTTTTTTATCCCGACAGCACTCACTGACGCATATAAAGCGAAAATTCCGAGAGTTATATTCAGTTTTCCCGTCAATGCCCCGATAAAAAACGCCACGCCGCCCGCTGCTCCGACTATTCCCCCTGCTGCCGCCGTGACTTTCAGACTTTTTTTGTGTCCCAGCCTCTCGGAAAGCAGAGCGACTGCCGCACGGCCGCCGTCAAGAGGATAAAACGGCAAAAGATTGATAAGCCCGAAAGCATAATTGACATTAGTCAGTATATCCGTGTAGATATAACTTTCAGGGATCATCCACCATAACGCCGTAAATACAAGTCCTGCCCCGATATTCATCAGAGGAGCAGACAACGCGATAGCAACTTCGTCCTTGGGCGGAAGCGCCTCGAAATCACCGTATAAAACGGCGCCTGTCAGTCCGATCTTAAGTTCAGTGCATCTGTAGCCCAATTTTTCCGCCGTAAAAAAGTGCGTCAGCTCATGCAGCGACACACTTATTATGTAAGCCGTTACAGTCTGCCATCTGCCCAGCCCGAGCGCCAGAGCCATTGCAAACAACAATACCGGCGATATCTCCTTCTTTATCCCTCCTATACCTGCCATACCAATTGCCTGTTCGCTTCGACGATATCCGTGATCTTGACTCCGCGATAATATACATTTATGGTGGTCATCTCTTCATACCTGCCAAGTATATCGAATTCGTTTACGTCGGCTCCCGCCACTACGGCTATCTCACTCATATTTCCGTATACTACGACCGTGTTTTTATCCGCCTGGATTGACACGCTGCTGTCTGTAACTTCACACACCTTCCCGGAAGTCAGAGTCAACACCAGCCTGCCCCCCTTCACAACTACGTCTCCTTCACTTATACTGTCTATGTCCGTAGTTGCAGACAGCGTCATGACATTTATGTCCGAGTCGGCACCGAACACCGCAAGCGCAGCACTCCTCAGTTCTTCCGCCCAGCCTTCCTCCGCCATGAAAAAAACTCCGGCAGCTGCTAACACCACTATCACTAACAACGCCGCAACAACCTTCTTCGCCGTGAATACTCCCTTCAGTTTTCCGTCACTTCTCTCCGCTCGCTCCTCCGGCTCTTTACGCATCCTCCGCCTGACTCTCTTCTCTTGCTTTTCCTCTCGGCTCTCCTTCTTTACATCAGTACGATCAGCCGTATACCTCATCTCCAACCAATCATTCTCCACTGCTATGTTTTCACCGTGATTCACACACTCCGCAGCCGCAGGCGTGGCTTTCAACTCTTCAATGATCTCCGTTACATTGCTTTTTTCGCTTTCCATATCTGCCTCCCTGTAAAGGTATGCAATATTTTATGCTTGCTCATGAAACAATATTACCCTTTACCGCACCTGCAAAAGGTCACGTTTTTCCTTTTTTACATGATTTGACATGGTTTTCTTTTTTTTGTTTTTTTCAATTTTTTGCAAAATATAATATTTCAGATATTTAATAAAAATTTTACGAATTATAATAAAATTTTCCAAATTTTACTTGACTTACATTTTGAATTATGATAATATGTACTCAGGAAATATGTGCGTCCAAAAAAACAAGCACACCGCGCACATTATTTAACCTCCTTGTGTAAGAAGCTGAAGCGGAACCCACACGCTTCGGCTTCTGTTTTTTTTTTATAAAAAAACGCCCCGCTTTCTGCAGAACGTTTTCCTTATGTTTGAACTTTTATCTCTTTTTGTTTGTCTGATGTTTTTCTTTATTTATCTGATCTTTTATTTCTTTCCGGCTTTTTTCGCCTTATTTTCAGCCGCGGCTTTATCAGCAGCTATCACGGCGTCCACCTGCTCGTCATGATACGGCTCAAGGAGCAGATCCAGATTACCGAAAAACCTTTTCATCTCTCTCAGACTGTTGGCAAAGTACAGTCCGTCGCAGAACCGCTCATCCGTAACCACTCCTATCGTCATCACCTTGCCCGGCACAACCGTATTGCCTTCCACCACCGGAACCATCTGTTCTTTACCCATTCCGAAAAATATGCCTGTGGTTCCGAAATCGTAACAATGATGATAAATATAATCTGTCTTTATGGATTTCATGTTCGTAATGAAAAGCGAAGTGTGAAACGGACTCGTTTTTATAAGCGACTTGGGAAGCATATTCCATTTATCAAGCTTTTTCAACGTCCACCACATCAGCCTTATAACAAAGTTAGGAGCTTTTGCCATAAAGGCGGCTGTGGTATCCACCCTGTTGGCGTCGTTTTTTCCGCTCGTTTTTTCAATGACGCCCTCGATTTTGTTTTTAACCTCTTCGATAGTTTCACTGCCGTTAAACTCCACTTTGACTGCAGTAGCAAAAGCGGTATCCTTCAACGAACGCTTTATTACAAAACTTACATAAATATGATCTCTCTGATAAATACGCCCGGCATTCACGAACCGGTTCAAAGCCTTCCTCTCGGCAAAAAGCCTTACGGCCGCCGCTATCACTATATCAAGATAACTATAAAATGAACCTGTCCGCGCACGCTCCTTCTTTACGAATTCGTCTATCCCCTCGCACCTCAGACTTACTTTCGCAAAATTCAAAGCGTCCGATCTCTTGGACATTATGTGCGGCGGCAGTTTCGTATACGGGTCCACCTTAACGGCTTTACCGTCGCTCCTTTTTGCAAACATCCTTCCCTCCTCCCGCAACTGCGGTATATAAAAAAATAATTCGGAATGATTCCGATTACAGTATAACATATCGGACGCTCGTCCGCAATCATATAAAACGCCAAAAGATCTATTTTCTCGCCCCGAAACGATAAATTACAACATTGAGTGAAAAACTTCCGTAATTTTCAGTTATATCACGAAATTCCGACACGTATTTTTTCAGCCGCCCGGCGCATTATATTCACTGAAATAACCTTCGTTTCTCACGGTGTGTTGCGTTCATTATAAAATTTTCCAGAAGAACGGCGTGTTGAATTTTCATAAGTG
>URET01000063.1 GCA_900546875.1 uncultured Eubacteriales bacterium | reverse complement strand
TAAGCATGGGCCGGGGTGAAACTCCCGTGAGGTTGCAGCTAACAACCGCCCGTTTTTGCCTTTTGACGAATATAGTTTATCCATACAGGAAAAGGAGGTTTTTCTAATGGATAAAAAACAGACAATTACAACCGAACGCAAAATAGGGAAAATCACCTATCTTGTTCAAGCGTTGCCGAGTGAAAAGGCAACCGATACAATCCATAAAAAGATTGAGAAACTCATTGTAAAGGATTTGCAGAAAAAGCCCGGAAATCCGGGATTTTTAGCGTCCGAGTAGTGCATTAGGCGGCGGGATATGGTATAATGATAGCAACACATTATACCTGTTTATTCGGCTGTCGGAAAGGAGGACTAATGTTACAGTCGAATAAAATCACCGCCCTTTACTGCCGTTTAAGTCAAGAGGATATGCAAGCCGGAGAAAGCGGAAGCATACAGCACCAAAAAATGATACTTCAACGCTATGCGGACGAACACCATTTTTTGAACACAAAGTTTTTTGTGGACGACGGATTTTCCGGCGTGAGTTTTGAGCGCGAGGGGCTGCAAGCGATGTTGCAGGAAGTGGAAGCCGGACGAGTGGCGACGGTCATTACCAAAGACCTTTCCCGTCTTGGCAGAAACTATCTGAAAACGGGCGAACTCATAGAGATTGTATTTCCCGAAAACGGAGTACGCTATATCGCGATCAACGACGGAGTTGACACAGCGCGGGAGGATAACGAGTTTACCCCCTTGCGGAACTGGTTTAACGAGTTTTACGCCCGCGACACAAGCAAGAAAATCCGCGCAGTTAAACAGGCACAGGCGCAAAAAGGCGAGCGCGTCAACGGGGAATATCCATACGGCTATATCCCAGACCCGAACAACCGCCACCACCTTATACCCGACCCGGAAACCGCGCCGATTGTCAAACAGGTTTTCGCTATGTTTGTTAGCGGCGTGCGTATGTGCGAAATCCAAAAATGGCTTGCGGAAAACAAAGTCTTGACGATTGGAGCGTTGCGCTATCAGCGTACAGGACAGGCGCGGTATCAGCGGGCAATGATCGCCCCCTATACTTGGCCGGACAAAACGCTCTATGACATATTAGCAAGGCAGGAATATTTAGGGCATACCATAACCGCGAAAACTCACAAGGTATCCTACAAGTCGAAAAAGACCCGGAAGAACGAAGAAGAACAACGCTATTTCTTCCCAAACACCCATGAGCCGCTTGTTGACGAGGAAACCTTTGAACTTGCGCAAAAGCGGATTGCTACCCGCCACCGCCCGACAAAAGCAGCGGAGATTGATATTTTTTCCGGCTTGCTGTTTTGCGCTGGTTGCAGACATAAGATGTATTACCAACAGGGCGTAAATATCGAGCCGCGCAAGTTTTCCTATTCTTGCGGCGCATGGCGCAACAGGGCAAGGACAGGCAGCGAGTGTACCTCTCATTATATCCGCAAAAACGTACTTCTTGATTTAGTGCTGGAAGATATGCGGCGGGTTTTGCGGTATGTTAAGGAACACGAACAGGACTTTATCTGTAAAGCTACCGAGTACGGCGACATGGAAGCGAGAAAGGCATTAGCGCAGCAGCAAAAGGAACTTTTCAAAGCACAGGCGCGTATGACCGAACTTGACACGCTTTTCCGCAAGCTGTATGAGGACAACGCATTAGGCAGACTGACAGATGAACGGTTTGTGTTTCTAACTTCCGGCTATGAGGACGAAAAGAAATCCCTTGCCGCAAGGATAGACGAGTTACAACAGCAGATCGCAACCGTTACCGAGCGAAAAAGGGATATATCAAGGTTTATTCAGATTGTCGGGAAATACAGCGACATACAGGAATTGACCTATGAAAACGTCCATGAGTTTATCGACCGTATTTTGATACATGAATTAGACCGGGAAACCAACACCCGGAAAATCGAAATCCATTATAGCTTTGTCGGACAGGTTGATACCGAGCAGGAGCCGACGCAAGTTGTCAACCATGACCGCCGCAACATGGTAGATGTAAAAAGTATCGCTATCTAACCCCAGCAAAATTTGTACCGCTGAAACCATCATCAGTGTAAACATCATATACAGGAATGTTGTTTTCTTTACAGTATTGCGTCAGTAAAGCTCTCTGTGTTTTTATACTTCCGCTCTCACCGAGATAAGCATCATCAGAAGACAGGCGACAGTATAGAGCCGCTCTGTATTCCTTTTCTTTTTCAATCATAATTACACTTCCTTTCAGCACAACACAATACTCTTATCTCATTTACTTATCCATATCCAAAGGTGATAAACTTTCCTCTGACTTTTGAGCAATATTTGACAAGTCATCTTTCATAATATGTGCAAGACAGTTTCCTATACTTCCGATATTTTTGTAACGGCTGACCACACAGTAGTTTATATTTCTGTCTTTGTAACCGTAAACAAATGAGCCGTTTTCATTTAACGGAATGCATCCTGTTTCTATCATTTTGTCTGTGTTCATATGTAAACCTCCTAAATTACCAACCGAAATAATAAGTTTCTTCCTGTTCGGTTTTTGAATCAAGTATCTTTATAAGTTTTGCTAGTGTAATTTTAGAACCTCTTGCTCTCATTTTTTCAACGATTTTCTCAAGCTTTTTCCTGTCGTGAATGTAATAAGTGTCATCATATTCTTCTTCGTCAGCCTGTATCGTGTCGATGAAATTTGTAATCAAGTTCATAAGTCCGTCAGTACAGTTGCCTGACTTTGGCGTTTCGTAATCGAGAATTGTATCTCCGATTAAAGTTTCCGCTCCGCCTAAGTCAAAATAAAGTTCAAGATTTTTCTTCAGCAACCTCTCATCAAACAGTTTTGCGTCTCTGCATTTGTGTCCTTCTGCATCGCTGTAAGTCATATACTTGTAGTCGGGATTGTATGAAACATAAATACCAAGCTCTTTTAATTTTGATATGTACTCATCCATACTGTAACTTTCAGCCATAGCAGTAAGAGCATCTTCAATAATTATCTGTTTCCATTTCGGATTTCTGTTTCTTCTTGTCTTTGCCTCTGTAACATCCCAGCCGTTTTGTAAGCAAATACTGTTCGAATAATTTTTAATTTCTTCAAGTTTCTGATTAGAAATAGTCAGCTTCTTTCCGTTTTCAAAGTTCACACTGTTGATTACAAGATGATTATGAATGTGAGCTTTGTTGGTGTGAGTAACTACAAGCACCTGATAACCTTCAAACAATTCTGCCATTTGCATTCCGACCTCGTGTGCCTGCTCAGGTGTTATTCTGTCATCAGGAGAGAAGGATTGTATCATATGGTAGTAAGTTCTGCCGTCAGTTTTTCCGAACGCTTTCTTAACTTCTGCGAATTCATACTCGCAGCTTTCAGGCATACAGTCTTTACCGCTGATAAGTTTATCAGTGGTTTTTTCTTTGTTGCACACATAATTGATGACAGTTCTCGGATTTATTTTCCCTGAAGTGAACTTAATAATTGCCATACTTTTGCCACCTCCTGACGCATTTCTTTTAAATCAACAGCGTTACACATTCCTGAATTGACTGCTCTTGTCAGCTGATTAAGATTGTTTCCTATTCGTCTTAACTCATATTCAACGCCTTCAATGCCTCGAATGATTTTGATTTCTTTATGTAAAGCACAGTCACGAAGATAGGGAGCTACGCTTTTATATTTAGTGCTTGCATACATCTCTATCAATTCTTTTTCCATTTTTGTTACCCTGAAATTTAAAATTTCTGTTCTGTTATTACTTATGATTTTTTACCTCCTGATTTCAAAATTTGGGGTGCGGGTCTCCCGCTTGTCTTTGTTTTGCGCCGTGGCGTAATACAAAGACGAAACTCGCCTAACAGTCAGCGTTGCTGACTGATGTAGTGCGGTGCAAAGCACCTTTATTCTAATTGTTTTAACCTTTGAGAATACCGCCATAAACGGCTCAAATTCGTGTTTTTATAATCAGCCCGATTACTTTTGTTTTTTACTCAAAAGGCTTTTAATTGTTTGTCACCGTTTGCTGAACCGGCGGTGGTTCATATTTTGTGTACCGTATACAGATTGCTTTGTCTTGAATTCGCAAAATATCTTTCCGAAACATCAACATAGCCTTTTTCAGTAAGTCCTCTGATTGCTTTACGGCAGGAGTTCTCACACATACCGCAGTACTTTGCAATATTCGGAACGGAATAATAGCTCTTTCCTTTAGCATCACCTTTGCTTGTCAGAAAGCTGTATACCACAAACTCCATAGGAGTTAAGCCTTCATCAAAAATTTTATTAGGCAGAAGAAAGAAATTGCCTTTTTGCTTATTCATAAATTCACCTCCTCACTTACCCTCGCACACTTTTTTAACCTTTTGAGCCAAACTTTTTTAAAAACCCCTTCACTATATAGCCGCGAAAACGGCAAAAAATGAGGGTGTTTCAATTTTATTTACAAAATATTTACATACGCCTCCATATATTTAGCCGTTAAACAAATACCTTTGAGCCAATAAAAGAATAATCCACTCGCTTATCCTTGCGCACTTTTTTGCTCTTTTGAGCCAAATTTTTTTATCACAAAAAAGATAACAGATTTTTTATTGTTGCGTGCATCTTCAGAAGATACATTGCAGGTCTTACTCATCAACCTGCACAAACAATATGTAGTGGATAAATCAATTTACTGATTTATCCACTACAACTCATAAAACCTCATTGACACAAACCAACACTTTTTATCCATTAATTATGTATCTTCCAAAGATACATCTTTTTTATTTTCGGCGTTTTGCACAATACTTTTTGAAACAAAAAATAGCAGTTTCTCAGTTACGAGAAACTGCTATTCATATGCAAGTAGTATTTAATTCAATTTATAATTCGGTTAATAACCTAACCGCCAACTTAAATCCAATTTCAAACGCTTGGCATTCAACCAGGAAAGTGTATTCTTCACAACATTCAACATATTTCTTAAACGCATCAAGTTCTTTATCTTTAAGTGTTGATGTCAGATACTCTTGATGCCTTGCCATCAGTTCAACTAATTTCTTTTCCTCATCAGATAAATCTCTTTCCTCACTCGGATTTATATTTCCATGCCATAGCTCCTGCAGTATTGACATAAAATCAGCTCCTTTGCAGTACACACTTATAC
>URET01000062.1 GCA_900546875.1 uncultured Eubacteriales bacterium | reverse complement strand
TTCATATCCTCGCGCAATCTCCGCGGCTCACTTAAACGTACGATTTTTGCGGCATAAAAATTCAGTTTTACCGTAGCTCCGTTCTCCGCCGCTCAAGTGCCTCATTTCGTTGCGCGGATCCATACTTCATTGCCTGAACATTGCATTTCGTTGCGCGAATCCGGCATTTCATTACATAAAGTTGTACTCAGCTGCACAAAGCCCGCATGAAACAAAGACGAAAGACTTTACCGTAAGTGCAGTATGAAGCGGAAAAGTTTTCCGGATCGGAAACATGCTCTGCACTGTCGGGCAGGGTCATTTTGCGCTTTCGATAATGGCTTTGAACTTTTCCGGTACAAGGCTGGCTCCGCCGATAAGGCCGCCGTTTATATGGGGCATAGAAAGCAATTCGGCGGCGTTTTTCTCGTTCATTGAGCCTCCGTACAGGATGGGAAGGTTTTTTGCAACGGCAGGACCGTAGATATTTTCCATGAGTCCGCGTATATATGCCGCAACATTATTAGCGTCGTCGCTTGTAGCTGTTTTTCCCGTGCCTATTGCCCATATTGGCTCATAAGCAATGACTGTCTTTTTCATTTCGTCGGGGGTTATTCCCGCAAAACCGTTGACGATCTCTTCCTTTATCACGGCTTCGGTTTTTCCTGCTTCGCGTTTTTCGAGGGTCTCTCCGACGCATACTATCGGAATCAGTCCGGCGTTCACCGCCGCTTTGACGCGCATACGTACGCTTTCATCAGTTTCGCCGAAAAGCTGACGCCTTTCCGAGTGACCTATGATGACGTACTCGACATTTTCTTCCCTGAGCATTTCGGCGGATATCTCTCCGGTAAAAGCGCCGTTTTCCGCCCAATGGACATTCTGAGCTCCGATATGCATAGCCGTTCCGCGGGCGCAGCTGACTGCCGTGGCGATATCGGTAAAAGGCACGCACAGCACTATGGTATTTCCGTAATCCGGCACATCTGCAAGTGCTTTTATGAAGTCCGCGGTCTGAGCTTTTGTTTTATTCATTTTCCAATTGCCGGCGATAATCTTTTTCATAAAAAACTCCTTTAACTCTGAATTTTCTGAAAGCGGACGGCTGAAAAGCGTGATCAGCGTTATTTCAGCAGTCCGTGCACAAAACGGACGTACAGAAGTCCGTAAGTTTCGGGCGCTTTCAGGCGCTCATGAAAACACGTCGGTTATTTGTCGTCAAGACAGGCAATCCCGGGAAGTTCAAGTCCTTCCAGGAATTCAAGACTCGCGCCGCCTCCGGTGCTGATATGAGTGATTTTGTCCTTGAAGCCCATCTGCGTTACTGCCGCCGCGGAATCTCCGCCGCCGACAATGCTTACGCAGTCGCTTTCAGCTATGGCTGTCGCCACAGCTTTGGTGCCTGCGGCGAAATTTTCCATTTCAAAAACGCCCATAGGCCCGTTCCATACCACGGTTTTGGCAGTCTTTATTTTCTCGGCGAAAAGAGCGGCGGTTTTTTCTCCTATATCCATACCCATCATATCAGAAGGAATGGCGTTTGAAGGGACGGTCTTAAAGGGCGCGTCCGCCTTGAACTCGGTCGCAACGACCGTGTCAACGGGAAGGATGAATTCAACGCCGCGTTCTTTTGCCTTTTTGAGCAGACTGGCGGCAAGCTCGGTTTTATCCGGCTCACAGAGGGAAGTCCCCACTTCAAGTCCTTCAGCCTTGAAGAAAGTGTAAGCCATGGCGCCGCCTATGAGCAAAACGTCCACCTTGGTGATCAGATTGTCTATAACGCCGATCTTGTCGGAAACCTTGCTGCCCCCGAGTACGGCTACAAAAGGCCTTTCGGGGTTTTCAAGAGCCTTCCCCATGATATCCAGCTCCTTTGCCACAAGAAAACCTGCGACTGCCGGTTTAATATACTTCACCACTCCCGCCGTGGAAGCATGAGCACGGTGAGAAGTACCGAAAGCGTCGTCAACATAAACCTCGCCGAAAGATGCGAGAGCCTTTGCAAACGAATCGTCATTTTTCTCTTCTTCTATATGGAAACGAAGATTTTCAAGCAATACGACATCTCCGTCCTTCATCGCCGCAACGGCAGCTTTTGCACTCTCGCCGATCACGTCTTCGGCAAACACCACAGGAACGCCGAGTTCGGCAAGTCTCACCGCAACGGGACGAAGCGAGTATTTCAGATTGAACGTCCCCTTCGGACGTCCGAGATGAGAACAGAGAATGACTTTTGCTCCGTGATCGCGGAGATAATTGATTGTAGGAAGAGCGCCGACTATCCTGTTGTCGTCGGTCACCTTGCCGTTTTCATCGATAGGAACATTGAAGTCCACACGGACAAGACAACGCTTGCCTTTTACGTCTATGTCTGTAACGGTTTTTTTGTTCATGATATCTCTCCTTCAAGCCGCGGCAGTATTTCATAAAACGTTTTGCTCACGGCCTTTTAAACCATTCACATTGTAATGTTTTTTTACACCGTTGTCAACCAAAAGATCAGTAAAGCAGCGTTTCCGTAAAAATTTTCCATTTTCCGAAACCTGCCGCGGCAAAGGGAGGTTTTTCTGAAATTTTCATTTCGTACGCACAATTTCAGCGCGACTTTCCGTAATTTCCCCCATTTTTTCGAAAATACAAAACCTGCTCAATAATCTCATAATATCCACATGACCCGTCAGCCGCAAGCATATACTAATAACACTGATCCCCGTTCTTTGCAACGCACGATCCGAACTCAACGTTCTGACGTTAAAGAGCGGCAGAGTTTAATAATAACGGAGAAAAAAACATGCTTGATAAACAAAACGAGGGAAAAAAAGCTTTTTTGACGGGAGCCTTCACCCTGACTGCCGGACTCCTGCTCTCCAAGGTATTCGGAGCAGTATACCGTATTCCGCTGACAAACATGCTCGGCGTATACGGCATGGGAATATATCAACTTATATTCCCGTTATTCGCGCTTTTTATGACTCTTGCAACCGCCGGTATCCCTACCGCGATAAGCAAAAGCGTTGCAGAGAAACTGGCGCTGGACGATAAGCGTGGAGCTCTCGCAGTAACAAAAACCGCTCTTCTTTTTCTGGGCGGACTCGGGACTGTAGCTGCAGTAATACTATTCGGTTTATCGGAAGTGCTCGCAAACATACAAAAAGCGCCCGAAACCGTAACTGCTTACCGCATAATATCCGCAAGTATTCCGCTTTGTTCGCTGTCGGCGGGCTTCAAGGGTTATTTCAACGGCACGATGAACATGAAACCCGCGTCGGTTATGCATATAACCGAACAAAGTGTGAAGCTTGTGGTAGGGCTTGCGGCTGTAGCTTCACAGTTGCCCGATGTAATTGCAGGTGTATACGCGGCTGTTTTTGCGATAGTTATTTCCGATGCGATAGGATTGATACTTTCGGCAGTATGGTTTTTCAGGAAAAACGGCACTCTTCGCAACATCCCGATAAAAGACGGAAAAAATATAATAAAACAACTTATAAGCTTATCCGTACCGTTAACTCTGACAGGCATGATACTTCCCGCTCTGCATCTGGCAGACAGTTTCCTTTTTCAGAATCTTACAAAGGAAAACGCAACGGAACTATATGGACTATGGTCCGGACCGGCACATTCGCTTATATCCATGCCTTCAATGCTAACAATGGGAATAGCTGCGGCGATCGTCCCCGGGATAGCGAAATCAATTGCCGCCGGAGACAAAAAAGGTGCTGACGAAAATCTGAATCTTGCGCTCAAACTTTCATTTGCGGTAACTCTGCCGGCGTCAGCGGGTCTGGCACTTATCGGCAAACCTATCGGAGCAATGCTTTATCCTGCCCTGACCGAAGCGGAACTCGATACGTTTTCGTTGCTTCTTGTATGTGCCGCTCCCGGCATAATAGCTATGACTCTTTTGATGATAACTTCCTCGGCTCTTCAGGCACAAGGAGCACCTTATGTTCCCGTCATATCACTGCTCACAGCAGCGGCAATCAAGCTAATAGCAGGCGGCTTGTGCTATAAAAATCAAGGAATAGGGGTTTTGGGAGAATCTATATCCGATTCGGCCTCGTATATGGTTGCATGTTTTATAAATTTGTGGTATAGTGTATACGGGAGGAGGTGTTCTCTTAATCTTTGGCACGATTTATTGCATCCTTTGGCAGCGGCTCTTGTAATGTCATTTTTCCTTGTGTGCATGAATTTATTCTTAAAAGACAGCTTGGGGACGGTCCCCGGCACTTGCGTAGCCATCATCGGCGCGGGAGCGGTATATATTCTGACCATGATGCTTACCGGTTTTATAAAGCCGGTAAGAATAAAGGAATTTATATGCCGGGCAAGATAAAAAAGGCGCATATCGGCTGATAAAGAATAAAGTTGTTTCGAAGAAATATAGTATATTATTTAGGCACAAACGCCAAATGACCTGAAGCGTTTGCTCAGTCAAACGCGTAAGTTCAGCAGTTTATAAAAATAGGACCGGTAAAAGTATGCATTCACACGAATATTTTATGAACAAAGCCTTGACCATGGCTTATAAGGCTATGCAAAACGGCGAAGTGCCTGTAGGCGCAGTTATTGTGCACAATAATAGGGTCATTGCTACAGGTTTTAACCGCCGCGAAGAAAAACACGACGCTGTTGCACACGCTGAAATCCTTGCCATCCAGAAAGCAAATAAGCTTTTTATGGATTGGAGATTACCTGAATGCGATATGTATGTAACTTTAGAGACCTGTCCGATGTGTTTGGGCGCGGCGCTGAATTCACGGCTTCGTCACATATACTTCGGCGCCTATGACCCGAACAGCGGGGCTTGCGGAGGAAAAATCGACGTATCTAATATGAATATGTGCAACCATAACATAGGCATAACGGGCGGCCTGATGCAAAAAGAGTGCTCAGAGCTTTTGAAAGCCTATTTTGCCAGCCGCAGGACCCCGCAGGAAGAAGTCTTTGAATAAAACGGGAGCCGCCGGACAAGCATTCCGGCATAAGACAAAAGCCCCCGAAAACTCCTTGTAAAAACAAGGCGGCCGAAAAACTGCCGTCATACGGAATTTCCGCAATCAAACAGCCCGAAAACGGCGCGAAATTTTATTGCACCGTTTTTTAACGGTTCACATGCATAATTTTCCCTGCCGCTTTGCTCAAGACAGAAGCGTAGCCCCGCACGGCTTGAAAGTTTACATTATCT
>URET01000061.1 GCA_900546875.1 uncultured Eubacteriales bacterium | reverse complement strand
TATAACAGTTTTCAGGTTAATTGAATAAAGACAGATATCGGTAAATTGAAACAGCGGGCGATTCCGGGGATGTTGAAACAGCGGGCAATTCCGGGGATTTAAAACAGCCGCCGTTTTATATAACAGTTTTCAGGTTAATTGAATAAAGACAGATATCGGTAAATTGAAACAGCGGGCGATTCCGGAGATTTTGAAACAGCGGGCGATTCCGGTAATGCTTAAGAGTACGCGGCGGCTTTTGACTGATGCCGGGACCGCGGTATTTTTGATTGTGCGGATATTGCGGACAGAAAGCGCATGGTAAGTCGGGCATTCGGGTAAATTCGGGTATTTAATAAAGGGAAAGGCTGACGCCGGATGACTCCGAGGCGTAATTCATAAAGTCCGTTTTTTTATTGCGGGGCATGGTGTAAGGGTGTGATCTTATTGCGGGGGTGGCGGAAGCGAGGTCGAAAGGGAACGGAAAGCCGTTTTTTTTATATAAAAAAAGGAGAAAAATCAAGGGGCGGTAAATAAAGAGTTGCGCAAAAAACGTCTATATGGTACAATTTGCGTGATTGCGCAAATACGCATAGTTTTTCGGTACGAAAAAATACAGTAAATATATAATGAGGTCACAGATATGGAGATCACGGCAAAATTATTATGCGAAAAGTTTTTGTCTTTTTTCGAAGAGAGGGGACATAAGATCATAGAGTCGGCGAGTCTTATACCCGAGAACGATCCGTCCGTACTTTTCACTACGGCGGGCATGCATCCCCTTACGCCTTATCTTATGGGGCAGAAGCATCCCGGAGGGAAAAGGCTTGCGGACGTTCAGAAATGTGTGAGGACGGGCGATATAGATGAAGTCGGAGACGGCAGTCATCTTACTTTTTTTGAGATGCTGGGCAATTGGAGTCTCGGGGACTATTTCAAGGAAGAATCCATCAGGTGGTCGTGGGAATTTCTGACTTCGGAGAAGTATCTCGGATTGGATCCGGGAAAGCTTGCGGTGACGGTTTTCGAAGGGGACGAGCATGCCCCGCGTGACGAAGAAAGCGCGGAGATATGGAAGGCCTGCGGTATGCCTGAGAGCAGGATCTTTTATCTGCCCAAGAAACACAATTGGTGGGGGCCTGCAGGCGGTACAACAGGTCCTTGTGGTCCGGACACGGAGATTTTCTATTATAAAGGCGAAAGTGCCGAGGGCGATCCATTAGGTCCCGGTGACAAGGGGAACAACTGGCTTGAAATATGGAACAACGTGTTTATGCAGTACAACAGACTTGCGGACGGATCCTTTGAGCCGTTATCTCAGAAAAACGTGGATACCGGAATGGGGCTTGAGCGCACGGTTTGCGTGCTTAACGGGTACGACAGCGTATATGAGACCGATGTGTTCCGTCCCGTGATAGCGAAGATCGGAGAGCTCAGCGGCAGGAAATACGGTGAGGATCCTAAGAGCACGGTGGCTATGCGAGTGATAGCGGATCACGTGAGGACGGCTGTATTTTTGATAGGTGACAGGATGGGGGTTTCGCCTTCCAACGTGGATCAGGGGTATGTACTCAGAAGGATAATCAGAAGGGCGGTACGTTTTGCCGATTCCCTCGAGATGAAGAAGGGGGATATAGTTGTGCTTGCCGATATATATATCGGACAGTACGGTGAAAGGTATCCCGAGCTTACCGAAAACGCCGAGAGGATAAGGAGAGAGCTTGCTTTAGAGGAAGAAAGGTTTCTCAAGACTCTGGTGCAGGGCGAAAAGGAGTTCAGGAGGGTAGCTTCCGGACTGAGCGAAGGAGGCGTGATAAGCGGAGATGTCGCTTTCAGGCTTTACGATACATTCGGTTTTCCCATAGAGCTTACGTGTGAGCTTGCGGAGGAATGCGGACTCAGGGTAGACAAAGAAGGTTTCGGGAGCTGTTATGCACAGCATCAGGCAAAGAGCCACGCGGGGGGCGAACAGCGTTTCAAGGGCGGACTTATGGACGCGGGCGAACAGACGACGAAGCTCCATACAGCCACGCACCTTCTGCAGGCTGCTTTGCGCCGTGTACTTGGTGAAGAGGTGAAGCAGCGCGGCAGTAATATAACTCCCGAAAGGCTGCGTTTCGACTTCAGCTTCGGCAGGCCCATGACGCCCGATGAAATCACGGAAACAGAGCGTCTTGTAAATGAGGAGATCCTTAAAGGCGAAGAAGTGGTATGCGAAGAGATGCCGATCGAGGAAGCGCGTGCGCGGGGCGCAATGGGACTTTTCGGAGATAAATACGGCGAGATCGTTAAGGTGTATACCATAGGGGATTTTTCAATGGAGATGTGCGGCGGGCCGCACGCTTCGAATACGGGTGAACTCGGGACCTTCAGGATAGTAAAGGAACAGTCGTCGAGCAGCGGTGTAAGAAGAATAAAAGCTGTGCTTGAATAGAGGTTGGGTATGGATTTTAAGAAGATCGAGAAAAAGTGGCACGACATCTGGAATGAAACCAAAGCAGTGGGCTTTGACAGGAACAATATCGGAAACAAATATTACATGCTTGAGATGTTCAGTTATCCGAGCGGGTACAAGCTCCACCTTGGACACTGGTATAATTACGGCATGAGCGACAGTTTTGCGCGATTCAAGAAGATGAACGGCTTTAACGTTTATCAGCCGATGGGGTTTGACGCTTTCGGACTTCCCGCCGAAAATTTCGCCATCAAGACGCAGACTCATCCCCAAGACAGCACGGAACAGAATATTTCCGTCATGGAGAGGCAGCTTTCGGAAATGGACGCCATGTTCGATTGGGACAGCGAGATAGTGACATGCCGTCCGGACTACTATAAGTGGACGCAGTGGCTTTTTCTTCAGCTTCTGAAACACGGTCTTGCCTACAGAAAGGAATCACCCGTTAACTGGTGTACTTCCTGCAAGACGGTGCTTGCTAACGAACAAGTCACCGACGGGGTATGCGAAAGGTGCGGGAGTGAAGTCATAAAGAAGAACGTGACGCAGTGGTTTTTCAAAATAACCGATTATGCCGAAGAACTTCTGGAGTGTCTTGACAAGCTTGACTGGCCCGAGAAAACCAAACTGATGCAAAAAAACTGGATAGGAAAATCCACGGGAGGCGAGATCGAATTTGTCACCGAGAGCGGCAAAGCTTTCAGGACCTTTACAACGCGTGCCGATACGCTTTTCGGAGTAAGCTATGTAGTACTTGCGCCCGAGCACCCGCTTGTGGACGAGATAACACTTCCCGAAAAGAAGGAAGAGGTGGAAAGGTATAAAAAAGAAGCTTCGAAAGCCAGCGAAGTGGACAGGCTTTCGTCGGCAAAGGAAAAAACGGGAGTATTTACGGGTGCATACTGCATAAACCCCATAAACGGCGAAAAGGTCGAAATATGGATAGGCGACTATGTGCTTTACTCCTACGGTACGGGAGCCGTAATGGGTGTTCCTTCGCACGACGCGCGCGACTATCTCTTTGCAAAGAAATACGGACTTGAAATAAAGAGAGTCATAAAGAGCGCAGACGGCTCCGACGACGAACTGCCTTATACCGAATACGGCATCATGGTAAACAGCGGAGAATTTGACGGGCTTACAAGCGAAGAGGGAAGAAAAGCCGTGATCGACAAGCTTGCAAAAACAGGCAAGGCAAAACACACGGTCAATTACAGACTGCGTGATTGGTCGGTATCGAGACAAAGATACTGGGGGGCTCCGATACCCGTCATATATTGTGATAAATGCGGAGCGGTCCCGGTGCCCGAGAAGGATCTGCCGGTAATGCTTCCTTATAACGTCAACTTCACTCCGGACGGAACAAGTCCGCTTCTCAGGAACGAAGAGTTCATGAAGGTCAGGTGTCCCGTGTGCGGAGGCGAAGCACGCCGCGATCCCGATACCCTTGATACGTTCGTGTGCTCAAGCTGGTACTATCTCCGTTATCCGGACAGCAAAAACAGCGAAAAACCCTTCGATCCCGAACTTATCAATAAAATGCTTCCCGTAGACAAGTATGTGGGCGGTCCCGAACATGCTTGCGGTCACCTGCTTTATTCCCGCTTTATAACAAAAGCTCTGAGAGATATGGGTTACCTCAGATTTGACGAACCATTCACTTCTCTCGTGCATCAGGGCATCATTCTCGGTACCGACGGTTCGCGTATGAGTAAAACGCGCGGCAATGTCATCAGTCCCGATAAGTATATAGAGGAATACGGCAGCGACGTCATGCGCGTGTATATAGGGTTTGGTTTCAAGTATACGGAAGGCGGTCCGTGGAGCGACGAAGGGATAAGATCCATAGCGAAATGGTTAGATAAAGTCGAGCGTATCGCTGAAAAGGCCGTTTCCTGCGGTATGGACGAGATGCCCTTAGGCAAGGAAGAAAAGGAACTCAATTTTGTAAGGTACAACACCATAAAACAAGTCACCCGCGACTATGAGAATTTCGATTTCAATACAGCCGTCGCAAGAATGATGGAGCTTGTCAACGCGCTGACTAAATACGAAGCGGAGGGTAAACACAACAGTCGGCTCTATCGGGAATGCGTACTCGATCTTATAAAGCTGTTGGCTCCTCTGGCTCCTCACTTCTCGGAGGAACTGTGGCAACGTCTCGGAATGCCTTATTCCGTTTTCAATCGGGGATGGGTAAAAATGGATGAAACCGTGCTTGTAAGAAGCGAAACGGAAATAGCCCTGCAGATAAACAGTAAGATCAGAAACAGAATAAACGTCCCTTCGGAACTGAAGGGGAAAGAGCTGGAAGAATACGTGCTTTCCCTTCAGGAAACACGTGAGTTGTTAGAGGGCAGACAGGTGAAAAAAATCATCTCAGTACCCGGCAGACTCGTAAATATCATCTTGTGAGCCGGAATTAAGGGATTTTGTGCGCGTCCGTCGTGAGAGCGGGCGCGCTTTTTTGTCCGTAAAACTCAGACTCAAAAAGCTTCCGCTGTCGTTTTGAGCGAAAAACCGGGCAGCAGACGAAGCGTTTTTACGCTGTTGCATACAACATGTCTCAATATGTCTGTTTTGCAATAAGGTCAAGTATATTCTCGGAGCACAAATGCAAATTCGACGGCACCGTAAAAGGCATCGAAACCTTTTTCCAGTGAACTGCAAAGACTCGGAAATACACCGAAGTGCAGGCGGAAGGTATACGGAAGTGAAAGCCGTTTTACGGTAAGCAAAGGTATT
>URET01000060.1 GCA_900546875.1 uncultured Eubacteriales bacterium | reverse complement strand
GGACAGCCGGGCTTTTTCGTCAAACGGGTATGGGCATGCGGACAGCCGGGCTTTTTCGTCAAACGGGTATGGGCATGCGGACAGCCGGGCTTTTGTCAAACGGCTTTGAGTACGCAGACAGCCGGGCTTTTTCGGTAACGGTAAAAAGCCGCTGTCTTATTGAAAAATGCCCGGTGTGATAATAAGAGGTATTTCCTCAATGAGCGTGGGAAAAGGTCAATTCCGATAAATGGGTTGACATGTCCGGGATAATGTGTTATAATACTTGGCGTCGGAAAGCGGCATTTCTTTGTTTACAAAACATCGGAAGCGGTATTTTGCCGTGTTGCAAAACGTCGGAAAGCGGCATTGTGCTGCTCTTACATACAGGATCAGACCCTTGCGTTTCAGGGTTCAAAATAAAATTTCCGTTAATCGGTTGATATTTTAAAATGCGGTCGGTAGGCCCTTTGTTTTTCTTTTTGAACGGGGGTATTTGTTTGTAATGCGATCGATTTACGGGATCATATGGAGGGAAAAATGAAAATTTCACAATTACCGTATCAAAGGCCGGATAAAGAAAAAACATTAAAAGAGCTTTATAATTTGCTTGATGAGTTCAAGGAGTGTAAAAACGGGGCTGAGCAGTATTCCGTTATAGGCAAGATCGATAAGATCCTCGAAAAGATCAACTCTATGGGCGCTCTTGCTTACGTTCGTTTTACTCTTGATACCAACGACGAGTTTTATATCAACGAAAAGGCGTTTTTTGACGAATTCGGCGCTCAGCTCAATGTGTACATGCAAAAACTCAGTATCGAGATGCTTGATTCGCCGTACAGAAAGGAGTTTTTCTCATATTTTCCGCCCGTAGTCGAAAAAAATATCGAAATAAATTCAAAAACTGCCAATGAAGAAGTCGTGCCGTTGCTTATCAGGGAGAGCGAGCTTACAACGGAGTATACAAAGCTTATCAATAATGTCAGCGTGCCTTATAAGGGGAAGGACTATAATCTTGCTCTTATCGGGAAATTCTTCAGTGACGACGACAGAAACGTCAGGCGCGAATCCATGACGGCTGCCGGTGAAGCCTTGGCAAAGATCGGGGAAAAGCTGGATAAAAATTATGACGATCTTGTAAAAGTAAGAACGGAAATCGCCCGTAAACTTGGTTTTGAAAATTATTCCGGACTCGGTTACTGCAGAATGATGCGTAATTGTTACGGGAAGGAAGATATCGCCGCTTTCCGTGAGAACGTAAAGGAATACATTGTGCCTTTGGTAACGAAGATCAAGGCCAAGATAGCTGAAGAAATGGCTCTTGACAGGATCACGGTATATGATAACGGAGTTTATGTAAAGACCGATCCCAAGCCCATAGGTACGCCTGAAGAGCTTTTCAAGAAAGGGGAAGCGATGTATGACGCCCTCAGCGGGGAAACAAGCAGGTTATTCAGGCGTATGGAAGCTGACGAGGCTTTTGATTATCTTGCGCGGCCGGGAAAGTGGGGCGGAGGATACTGCGTGGGACTCAATTATTTCAAAACTCCATTCATACTCGCCAATTTCAACGGCACAATGGGCGACGTTACAGTGCTTACCCATGAGTTCGGACATGCGCTTGCCGCAGAGGAAGCCTTCAAGACCGAATCGTCTTTCATCGAAGCTACAATGGAGACATGTGAAGTGCATTCGATGAGCATGGAGTTTTTCACTTATCCGTGGATGGAAAGCTTTTTCGGCAAAAATACCGATCTGTTCAAATTCAAGCACATTGCTTCCTCGCTTGCCTTTATCCCATACGGTACAATAGTTGACGCTTTCCAGCAGGAGGTGTATGACAATCCCGACATGACCCCCGAGCAAAGAAATGCACTCTGGGAAAAACTTGACAGAGAATTTCTTCCTCATATGGTGAATGACGGTGTGCCTTTTTACGATGAGGGCAGACGTTGGCAGCGGCAGATGCATATTTACGAATCGCCTTTCTATTATATTGATTATTGTCTGGCGCAATTTATGGCTTTTCAGTTTCTTGCTTTATCGCTCAAGGATTTCGATTCGGCGTTTGAAAAATACATGAAATTCCTCAAAGCCGGAGGAACAAAATCTTTTACGGAGCTTATCGAATATGTGGATCTGAAGTCTCCGTTCGATAAAGAAGCCTTTATCGAGGTTTGCGATACCATTGCAAAACTCATTGAAAACTGAAAGTTTTCCGCAGATACCTTCAGGCGCAAAACAGCTTGCCGGAGGTATCCGGGATTATATATCGTAAAGCACGTTCGCGCCGCATTGCATAGCTTTGGGCGCGAACTTTTTTATCCGTGAAATACCGGGATAAGCTTCGGAATATAAATGTCTGAAGCTTTGACGAGTTTCAGGATTACAGTCTTAAAAAATTGCAATAAGTTTCAGAATGAGGGATTTTCAGCTGTGACAGTCTGAGCATTTTACGGGTTGTTGCGGCACAGAAAATATAAGGAGTTATAATGAAAGAAAATTTAAAGAAAAAAATCGATGAATGTATTGAAAGATATGAATTTCACGGGGTTGCCGGGGTAACGGAAAACGGTGAAACCTGTGCTTTTTGCGCTTCCGGCTTCGAAGACGACGGAAAGCTCTTCAACAAAAATACCCGCTTTTTTATCGGCGGTCTGACAAGCGTTTTTACGGTGTGGACGGCAATGCTGCTTTCTCAGCAGGGCAGACTGGATCTGAAAACACACGTTTCAGCCTTTTTCCCCGAATTGAAGATATATTCCGATCTTACGGTGGAAAAGCTCGTTACCGGTGAAAGCGGACTGGATGATTATTATATGTCAAGAGGATTAAGCGTGTTTGAAGATTACAAACAAGGAAAAATGTCGGAAGAAGAATATGTCGTGGCGTACGAAAAAATCTCCGCAACGGATCCGTCTCCCGAAGAAGTTATAGGTTTTCTTGCACTGAATGAAATAAGAGAGGACCCGGATAACAATATCTTTTCACCTACTGACGCTTTTTTGCTCGGGGAGATCATTATGTCCGTGACAGGGAAAAACCTCGGAGACGTTTTTGAGGAAATGATATTCCGTCCTCTCGGCATGAAAAACACTTCGTTTGAAGGGAAGTCGCAGCTTTGGTATACACGATATGAAAACGGAGATAAAATCCTTGTGGGAGAAAGATCCGGGAAGTGCGGCTGTTCGGGCATCATTACGGACTACAGCGATATCGAGATATGGGTCCGTGAACTGACAGGAGGGAAGCTTCTCGATAAAAAAAGCCGCGCTTTTCTTTTTAAATTCAAAAAGTCTAAAGTATGGCGTTCCGTTTTTTCCAAGGAGGGCGAATGGCTGAATGTATCCGATTTCGGCGGAGTGATAAAGTTTAATCTGAAACGAAAGATCGCGGTGGTTCTGCTGTTCGATGTGCTTATAAAGTATATAGAAAACGTAAATGGTTCATACGACAGGTTTATAACGGATATGACCGCCATTACAGAAGCAGAACTTATTCCGCCGGCAAAGCTCCGTATGGAAAAGCTAAACGAGGATAACGGTTGGGCTGCTTTGGACATCAGACTGAATGAGTCGCAGAAAAATTTCGTATCTTCTCCGCAAACAACTTTAGCTATTGCCAGTATCGTAAAGAACTACAAACCTTTCGTGCTGAAAGACGGAAACCGTATAATAGGACTCGTTGTGCTTGAGGTTAATAAAAAAGAAAATTCATATTGGATTGCGTTTTTTATGATAGATAAATTTTATCAGGGAAAAGGGTACGGAAAAAAATTCATAGCAATGTGCTGCGATTACCTTGCCGGTCTGGGAGCACAGAAAATAGGCATAGCTTTTTACTTCAGAAATATTGCGGCGGAAAAAACTTATTCCGCATGCGGCTTCAGAAAAATCTCCTCTTTCAGAAACGTTACCGTTATGGAATATACGGTAAAAAAGGAAGAGAAAACACATCTCTGATCCGAGCGGAAGCAGTATAAAACGCCCCGCCGAAGGTGTGTTCATACGTTATTGCAAATGGTTTATAAAGGCTGAAAAAACGGTGCGCAATTCAGACTTATACGTGCCGCCGTAAAAAGCGCCGCCCGTAACATATACCTGTCAAAAGCGCACTTCAAACAATGATTATACGATAAATTATGATACCTCGGGCCGAAACAGACGAAATTTTATTCGTCTGTTTCGGTTTTACGCGGTAACGAAGCAAAAAAACAGTCCGGCCCGGATCACGGTGAAAAACGGTATAAAAATATTGCGGAAGGTTTTACGCGGTAACGAAGCAAAAAAACAGTCCTGTACGGATCACGGTGAAAAATCAGCGCAGAATACTGTTGCCGCAGTCGTCTGTTGCCACTATTGCAGGCATATTTTTTATTGTAAGGCGGCGTACGGCTTCGGCTCCGAGATCGGGATATGCCACTGTTTCGGCACTTATCACACAAGTCGAATACAATGCGCCCGCTCCCCCTATCGCGGACAAATACACCGTGCCCGCGCCCTTCATTTTGTCTATCACTTCTTTGCTCCTTCCTCCTTTGCCTATCATGACAGTAAGTCCTTTGTCGATCAGAAGAGGGGTATAGGGATCACAGCGGGAAGACGTAGTCGGCCCGCAGCTTCCTATTGCCTGTCCGGGTTTACTCGGACAAGGCCCCGCATAATAGACAGCCGCACAGTCAAGGTCGAAGGGAAGTTCTTCCCCTTCTTCAATGGCTTTTACAATACGTTTATGTGCGGCGTCACGCGCCGTGTAAACGACGCCGCTCAGCATCACTCTTTCTCCGGCTTTGAGGGAGTGTGCGAGTTCGTGTGAGATAGGAAGAGTGAGATTCTTTACCATAAAATTCACCTCTGTATGTTTCCGAATTATCTGAAGCTATCTGCCGATACGAATGAATTATCCCGGGACAGACTTTCGTCTCCCCGTTGCGATGATATATACCAAAAAACTGACCGCTTGAATATGCGGTTATCGCATCTGATGCGGATCCGTAAAAGACTTGCGAAAGGACATTGTACGTTTACCCGGACATGCGCCCGAGCACAGTAAACATTGCCGTGAGTGTCTTACGGAAGGAGGGTGTGTGATTACCGCGAGGACAGCCGATCCCGATAAGGCGTGCGGTTTACGGAGAGCCCGTGCGTATCATATCGTTATCCGTGAGTGTCTTACGGAATGACATTGTACGTTTACCCGGACATGCGCCCGAGTACAGTAAACATTGCCGTGAGTGTCTTACGGAAGGAGGGTGTGTGATTACCGCTAGGACAGCCGATCCCGATAAGGCGTGCGGTTTACGGAGAGCCCGTGCGTATCATA
>URET01000059.1 GCA_900546875.1 uncultured Eubacteriales bacterium | reverse complement strand
GGACCCACGCGGCCAGCTTGGAAGGCTGGAATTCTACCATTGAACTACACCCGCACGCAAATGCTTACTGATAATACCATATTACCCCTTTTTTGTCAAACATTTAATCGTCTTTCTTCAATTTTTCCAAAAGTTTTTTGAGCGCCCTCCCCCTGTGACTTACACCGTTTTTCTCCTCCTCTTCGGCTTCTCCGAAACTCTTTCCCAACTCATCGCTGTAAAATATGCTGTCATACCCGAAGCCTCTTTCACCTCTCTCGTCCGTCAGTATTCGCCCTTCCGTTTCACCCTCCGCCGTGTATAACTCCTCACCCCACAATAGCGCCACCGCACATACAAATTTCGCTTTCCTCTCCTCCTTCCCCTCCATTTCCTTTAATAGCTTCCTTCTGTTTGAAGCGTCGTCTGCATTCTCCTCCCCCTCCGAAGCGTACCGCGCTGACTTCACTCCCGGCGCCCCTCCCAGCACCTCTACACATAACCCGCTGTCATCGGCAAGTACCGCCATACTGCTTGCCTCCACTCCCCTTGCCTTGATTATCGCGTTCTCTTCAAATGTGCTTCCGTTTTCTTCAGCTTTCAGCTCGGCTCCTGCCTCCTTCAGTGACAGTATCTCCTCAAACTCCCCTCCGAGTATACTCTTTATTTCCTTAAGTTTATGCGCATTATTGGTCGCTACTATCAGTTTCATACCTTTCTCCTTGTCCTTTCTTCCTTATCCTCACTCCTCTTATTTTACTCCTCTTTCCCTTCCTCGTCAAGTAAATACCCGCGACGCTTTGTCCGCCGCGGGTATGCTTCGCCCCCTATGAGCGATTATTCTTCGCTTCAGCAGCTCTTGCCGATACCGATCCCGCCGCAGCAAAAAGCCAGAGCAAGTATCGGTGCAAGTGAACAGGGGTTTATACTGAACGAAAACTGTTTACAATTTCCGTTTCCGCAGCCGCAGAAAAAAATAAAAAGCAGAAGGAGTATTATCCAGGTGCAGTTGCAGCCGCCGGTGTTGTCGTTTGTGCCGAAATTGAACATTTTACCACCTCCGAATATATGAGGGTTTCCCCTCTGTACTACTCTATGAAAGGCAACAAAAAAGTGTTACGCCTTCTCCGGCATAACCTTCTTTTCTCCCATATTCAACTCCGCCACTCTCATTTTACCCTACTTCTCTCTCTTCCCCCCTCCGTCTAGCGTTTCGTATATTATCCTGGCCGTCTGCTCCTTGAATACTCTTCCGGTCACCACAAGAAATGACTCGGACATGCTTTCAGCAGCGTAAATAGGTATCTTGTTGCGCGTCAGCCCGATTATTACCTCGGCATATTCCCTCTGAGCACACCCCGCAGCCGCCGCTACCGCTACATCCCTTATATTTATCCTCGTCACCTTCCCGGCTTCTATCAGCCTTTTTGCAAAACCTTTGTCGTCACTCAGTACGTATATCTTGCTCGTACCGTCAAATATCTTGTACCTGCCTCGCAGATCTCTGATCTCGTCATACTTCACCCCCTCTATCTCATACATCTTCAGCTCGCATACCGCTACCCCTTTGAACCCCTTTCGCTTTTCGTAACTTATCACCGTCCCCTGCGCATTTCTGTTAAAAGTGTTTTTTATCACTACCGGTATCGCCTTCAGTATGAGAGGCCGCGTTGTCAGATAATGCAGTACGCCCGCACCGTAATATGAAAGCAGTGTAAGTTCGTCATAGCTCAGACACTCTATCAGTCTGCTCTCCGACAGATGGGGATCTACCGCAAGAAATCCGTCTGCATCCGTCCAGTTTTCATACAGATCCGCATCTACAGCGTTCGCTATTACCGCCCCCGTTATATCGCTCCCTCCGCGACTCAGAGTTCTTATCCTGCCGTTTTCATCTTCGCCGTAAAACCCCGCTATCACCGCCTTCTCGACCCCTTCCAGCCGTCTTTTTGCCTTTTCTATGCTCCCCCTTACATCCCACTTTCCCTCTCTGAAACTTATCACGTCTTTCCCGTCAACAAACTCCATGCCGAGAACTTCCGACATTATCCGCGCCATCATGTACTCCCCTCTCGAAGCCGCGTATTCCCTGTCTCTGATTTTATGTATTTTGCCGAATACCTCGTCGATCACTTTCTCGCACCTTCTGTATCCGACCCCACGGCAAAACTCTTCATGCCTGAGTATCACCTCTTCCTCGGCACTCCTGCTGCTTTCAGATATCTCGTATAACAGATCAGTGACCTTTCTCTGTCCGACGGCTACGCTCCCCATTGCAGATACTACAACATATCTCCTTGAACTGCTGCTCTCCACAATTTCCTTCACGATCCCGGCACTTTCGGCATCGGCTAATGACGAACCGCCGAATTTGCATACTACGACCAACTTTCCCCTCCATTTCACGTGTGTTTAAATTTATTCCTCACTCACCGGGAAAATGCTTGTACCTAATCGAATATTGTCGAAAGTGCCTCCTTTTTCTTCTTTTCATGTCACGTTTTTTCTTCGCTTTATTGCATTAAGCAATTGCATAGAGAAAACATATGGTACAGGGACTTTTTTTAACAAAAAGTTGACTTTCCGTTCCGTTGGTACTAAAATATTTATATATATTTGTAACAAAGACGTTTTGCGAAATTTTTTGAAAAGGAGTATAAAACTATGGAAATAAAAATCGTCCGCACTACTCAGCCTAAACAAAAACCTTCGAGACCTCTCGGTTTCTGCAGATATTATACAGACCATATGTTTTTAATGGAATATTCTCCCGATAAGGGATGGACCGGCGACAGAATCGTTCCTTACGGCCCGATCAGTCTCCCGCCTTCAACTACCGTATTCCATTACGGTCAGTCCATTTTCGAAGGTATGAAATGCTACCTGGATGATAAGGGCGAAGTGCGCTTTTTCCGTCCCCGCGATAATTTCAAACGTCTCAATAAATCTGCCGACAGGATTTGTATGCCTAATATAGATATCGACAGAGCTATCGAGGGCATGAAAAAACTCGTTGAAACAGACCGCGACTGGATCCCTGACGGTTCAGGCGAATCTCTTTACCTCCGCCCCACCATGATAGGTACCGACCCCTACCTCGGCGTCAAAGCTTCGGATACTTATCTTTTCTTTATTATCGCTTCTCCGGTAGGCAGTTATTACGCTAACGGCCTTAAACCGGTCAAAATCTGGGTGGAAGACGTCTACAGCCGTACCGCCGCCATCGGAGGAACCGGTGCAGCAAAATTCGGCGGCAATTACGGCGCAAGTCTTTTGGCTTCCAATGAAGCTAAAAAGAAAGGCTACGATCAGGTCCTTTGGTTGGACAGCACCGAAAGAAAATATATCGAAGAAGTCGGCGCCATGAATATTTGCTTTGTAATCGACGGCACAATTGTCACACCCGACCTCCACGGCTCCATACTCCCCGGCATCACTCGCGACAGTATCATTACTCTTGCCCGTCAATTAGGATATAATGTCGAAGAACGCCGCATCAGTATCGACGAAGTCGAATCCGCTGCCAGAAACGGCAAACTGACCGAAATATTCGGTACCGGAACTGCCGCAGTTGTCAGCCCCGTCGGCGAATTTACATACAAAGGAGAAACCTTCGTGATAGGCGACGGCAATATCGGCAAGATCACCGCCGACCTTTACGATAAACTGACCGGTATCCAGTTCGGCAGACTCCCGGACAACAATAATTGGATCATGCCTTTATAATTTGTCTTTAACGGCGGTTTTTCCTCTTAGCCTTACTTGTGCCGCCGTAATAAAAGCCCTTCTTTTCGGAAGGGCTTTTTTAGTCTGTATTATTTTTTCTTCACGAAGAATTCCTCTTTTCCAACTCAAGCAGTTCTCTTTTTAATCCTACTCCTCCCGCATATCCGCATAATCCCCGCTGACCGACAACTCTGTGACACGGTACAACTATTGCAAGAGGATTTTCTCCGCATATCTTTCCGATATATCTGTATGCCCTGCCATATCCCGTTTTCTTGCAAAGCTCTTTGTATGTTACGGTTTTACCGTACGGGATCTTTGCTATCTCCTTCCATACCCGACCGGACCTGCTTTCCCCGAAATCTCTCAGAGGCAAAACAAACTCTTTCCTTTTTCCTTGCAAGTACTCTTCTATCTGTGAAAAAGCTTCCTTTATCAGCGGCGTTTCGACTTCTTCTCCTTCAGGCTCCGTATATCCGATATAACAAATTTCGGTTTCATCTCCTGCAATATATATATCTTTGCTCGATATCTTATAACGTTTGTATTTCATTTCTGTACTTCTGAATTTTTCCGCCGCTATACGTCCGTCGGTCATAAAAGCCCCGCGGAAACTTTATACGGAATACTTGTCCTTGTATGCCTCTTTTGCCTTCTGCGTAAATTCCGCCACAAAATATCCCTTTGCCCGTGTATACGCGTCTCTGTTATACTTATACTGCTTCACAAGCGCCTTCTTCAGATGCTCGTATTCCCTCGCCGTCTCTTCATGCTCTATCAGGTAATCCCGGAAATAAAGCTCGTCGTTATCGCCGTACACCCGAAGATGCAAATGATACACCTTTTCCGCAAAACCTTCTTCTGTGTACCCTTTATTGTAATCCCGTCTTCTGTCTTCCTCTGCCATAAGTCTGTAGCCGCATTTCTCTCTCAAAAGCGCGTCGATTTGAGTAAACTGTCCTTCGTCTGCCTCTATGAGAATGTCTACGATAGGTTTCGCCATTATCCCCGGAACTGCAGTGCTGCCTATATGAGCTATTATCACTCCGTGCGGAAGTATCTCCGACAGCAGCCCCATCTCCTCAAAAAAATATTCGCGCCACACCGGATCATGCTTACTCAGAATTATCGGGAAAAGAGTCCATAATTCTTCTGTCGTCATTTCCGATAAACTTTTTTTCATCTCAAACCTCAAAAAAGGCGCACTCTTTCGTGCGCCTTACATGTATCAGTAATTTTCTTCCATCAGTTCGAAAAACGCTTCCGGATGACTGCACACCGGACATACCTTCGGTGCGTCCGTTCCCACGACACGATGTCCGCAGTTACGGCACTCCCATACCTTTACCTCACTCTTATGAAATACTTCGTTGTTTTTTACGTTTTCCGCAAGCTTCCTATATCTCACTTCATGATTACGCTCTATCTCAGCCACCATCCTGAATCTCACCGCTAAAGCTGTGAAACCCTCTGCCTCAGCTACCTCGGCAAATTCCCTGTACATCGTTTCCCATTCGTATTTCTCGCCTTCAGCCGCCGAAATAAGATTTTCATATGTATTGCCCAAAAGCCCCAGTTCTTTAAACCAAAGCTTTGCGTGTTCCTTTTCATTGTCGGCAGTCTTGAGGAATATCGCCGATATCTGCTCGAATCCCTCTTTCTTTGCAGTGCTCGCAAAATAAGTATACTTATTCCGCGCCTGAGATTCTCCGGCAAACGCCGTCAAAAGATTTTGCTCTGTCTTTGATCCTTTTAGCTGCATATCATACCTCCGTTTGAGGGCAATTTCCTGCTCCCCTTTATTATATTATATTAACACTTTTATTCTTTTACGTCAAGCTTTTATTATTGTCCGATAATGTCTTTTATGCTGCTCTTCCTTATCCTATTATGCAATACGATTATATACTGGGTTTTAAATTTCTCTTCATCCGCAGTCTTTCTGTTTTTTGTTTTCCTTTTCTTTGCTCTCCGGCAATTCCGTTGCTCTTCACACATTACTTACCGGCGTACTTTTTGCGCTTCCCGTGTTACTTGCCCGCTTCAGTTTTGCGCTTACGGC
>URET01000058.1 GCA_900546875.1 uncultured Eubacteriales bacterium | reverse complement strand
CGCACGGAGACCTGTGAGCCCGCTCTCTTGAAAAACACCTCGCCTTTCCCGGGCGCAAACGGCATGTCACGCCGCTTTAAGCTTCGTTTTCCGTAAAACTTTCCCGCGTTCCTGTTCGTGCCGGCATCAGGCCTCCTTAGCCTTTCGGGCAGCTCAGACCCGGCTGCCGTCATGGCAGTCCGGAGAAAAATGATCCGGGACTGTTTTCCGAGACATTGTAAACTCACATTATTAAGTCTTTGTAAACTCGTGCGCCGCAGCTGAAAATACATCATTCAACACTATATGAACGAAACGACTTATTCAATACAGATATGAACGAAACGTCATTCAATATATATGTCAGTCATCCGTCATGAATTCGACAAGAAGAGAATTGAGGACACCCATTTTTTCCGGCCGTACGGCGACATTATGTTCGTCATACGTAATGAGTCCGATTTTCTCGAGTTTTTTGAGTACGCTGTCATATCTTTTTATAAAATCGGTATAAAACAAGGCGTTGAATTTATCCACGTCGAGTCCCCTGTCCATTCTCAGCGCAAGGATGATGAACTCGAATTCCGCCTCCTTTAAAGACAGCTTGTTTCTCACTGAAACAGGCAGTTTATTTTCCGACGAGATCCTGTAAGCGTATTTTTCGATGTCGCGCAGATTGGAATACCTGACATCCCCGATAAAGCCGTGCGCACCCGTTCCCACGCCGATATACTCGCCCCTTTCCCAATAGTTTATATTATGACGGCACTCAAACCCTACCCGTGCAAAATTCGAGACCTCATATCTGTAAATCTTGTTTTCTTCCAGTGTTTTATAGGCGTAATCGTACATATCCGCCGATTCGTCGTCGTCGGGAAGGAAAAGATGCCCGTTATTGACTGCTTTATACAGCGGAGTACCTTTCTCGAGTTTCAGGGCATAAACGGAAATATGAGGGATTTCAAGCTGAAGAAGTATCTCAAGGGTACGTTTCAGCGTAGTCATATTCTGATGGGGGAGTCCAAGCATGATATCCGCAGAGATATCGGTATAATCGGCGCGTTTGAGTTTGTTGACGGTGGCGATGAAGTCGGCTCGGGTATGCGGTCTGTTAAGTTCCTTCAGAATGGCGTCGTCACAAGTCTGAAAGCCCACGCTCACCCTGTTGACGCCGGTTTTGGCGAGGTTTCTGATAAAGGTCCCGTTTCCCGAGGCGGGGTTCATTTCGAGAGTGATCTCCGCGTCGTTTTTAAGGGGGAAGTCTGCTTTTATTTCGTCCACGATGCTTTTTACCTGACGCGCACTGAGCAGCGAAGGAGTCCCCCCTCCGAAGTAAACGGAATATATTTCTCTGTTTCCGAAGCGTTCGCTCCACATGGCTATCTCACGTCTGACCAGCTCGACATACCGAACGGTGTCTCCCTGCTTTACCGGAGAAGACAAAAAAGAACAGTAAGCACATTTGCTTACGCAGAAAGGAATATGAATATATATCGAAAGTTTACCGGAATTCATAAAACTAAACCTGCCATATCGGAACAGAAATAAAACGGAATGAGCCAGAAAAAGCAGTTTCGGGCACAAAAGGCAAAAGCGACAACAAAAGCATCGAAAAGCGCCCGGCTTCCGTCTACGGAAAAGAACGCCGTCTTTACTCTCACCGGGACCTTCCAGAAAGCGAAACCGGACAAAGCGCCCGGCTTTCACTTCTTCACGGAAAAACTTTCGGCTTTCCGCTTGCCGGAACCTTCGCGAAAGCGAAACCGGACAAAGCAGTAAAGCGGCAATCCGGATATTACGGCTGTAGGAGGCTGCACAAGAGAGCGGAAAAGCTTGGCGTGCAAGTCCGAAAGTGTTATTTATCGATTTTGAGTATGCTCATAAAGGCGTCGGAAGGTATCGATACCGAACCTACCTGACGCATTCTTTTTTTGCCTTCCTTCTGTTTTTCGAGAAGCTTTTTCTTTCTGGTGATATCGCCGCCGTAGCATTTTGCAAGAACGTCTTTTCTCAGAGCCTTTACGGTTTCGCGGGCAATGATCTTATTGCCTATTGTTGCCTGCACGGGGATTTCAAACATCTGACGCGGTATGGCTTCCTTGAGTTTTTCGGCTATAGCCCTGCCGCGGGAATACGCCTTGTCCTCGTGGACGATAAGGCTGAGCGCGTCGCACATTTCTCCGTTCAGGAGCATATCCATGCGCACAAGCTTGGAAGGTTTATAGCCCGTCACCTCGTAGTCAAGGGAGGCGTAGCCTCTTGTGCGCGACTTGAGAGAGTCGAAGAAATCGTAGATTATTTCGTTGAGGGGGAGTTCAAACTCGAGTCTGACGCGTTTTGCGTCTATATAGGTCATATCGAGATATACGCCTCTTTTTTCGATACACAGATCCATGATAGCACCCACATAATCGGGCGGCGAAAAAATGTGTGCGGTGACTATAGGCTCTTCCATATGTTCGATGCTTACGGCCGGAGGCAGTTTTGTGGGGTTATCAACGTCAAGGACTTCGCCCGTGACGGTATAAACCTTATAAGACACCGAGGGCTGAGTGGTGACGAGGTCGAGATCGAATTCTCTTTCGAGTCTTTCCTGGATTATTTCCATATGCAGAAGGCCCAAAAAGCCCGCACGGAAACCGAAGCCCAAGGCCACGGAACTGTCCGGTTCATAAGTCAGGGAGGCGTCGTTGAGTTTCAGTTTTTCGAGAGCCTCTTTAAGGTCGTTGTACTTGCTGCCGTCGGCGGGATAAATACCGCAGTACACCATGGGCTGCACCTGCTTGTATCCGGGAAAAGGATCGGAACAGGGATTATCGGCGTCGGTGAGAGTGTCGCCCACTCTTGTGTCCGAAACGGTTTTTATACTCGCGGCAATGTATCCGACGTCGCCGGCGGAAAGCACTTCGGCAGATTTCATCCCCGGAGTGAAAAAGCCCACCTCCGTAACGTCGTAAACGGTAGGCGAAGTAAACATTTTAAGCTTTGTGCCCACCCGCACTTCGCCGTCAAAGACCCTGGCGAAAATGAGCACGCCTTTATAGTTGTCGTAAACGCAGTCGAAGATCAACGCTTTCAGCGGAGCATCCGGATCGCCCTTAGGAGGCGGTAGTCTGGTTATTATGCTTTCAAAGACCTGATCGATATTGATATTTTCCTTCGCCGAAACAAGGGGCGCATCCTCGGCGGAAAGTCCCACAGCTTCTTCTATTTCCTCCTTCACCTCGGGTATACGGGCGGAAGGGAGGTCTATCTTGTTTATCACGGGAAGGATTTCGAGATCGTTTTCAAGGGCGAGGTAAACATTGGCAAGAGTTTGCGCTTCCACTCCCTGGCTTGCGTCAACGACAAGTACCGCGCCTTCGCATGCGGCAAGAGAACGCGACACCTCATAAGTAAAATCCACGTGACCGGGAGTGTCTATAAGATTGAGTTCATACTCCTCCCCTTTGTATACATACCTCATACGCACGGGCGTAAGCTTTATGGTGATACCTCTTTCCCTTTCGAGATCCATGGAATCGAGTATCTGATTTTCCATATCGCGCTTGGCGACAAGACCGCTGTTTTCGATCATTCTGTCCGCAAGAGTACTTTTGCCGTGATCGATATGAGCGATTATACAAAAATTTCTTTTCTTAGATAAATCCATACGCTACCTTTCCCGCCGAAAAACCGCGGTCCGGACGGGCACGCCCGCAGGCCCCGGCTTTGACAGGATCATTTTTAATAGGGCTTTAGCCCTTTTCTAAAAAAGAAAAATCACTTTTTTCTTTTGACAGGATCATTTTTTAATAAGGCTTTCGCCCGTCATTGCGGCAGGCTTGGCAAGGCCCATCACGTCGAGCATGGTGGGAGCAATGTCGCAAAGCTTTCCGCCCTCTCTCAGAGGCTGTTTTTCATGCGAAACATATATGAACGGCACGGGATTCGTGGTGTGAGCGGTAAAAGGATCGCCTTTTTCGTCCAGCATTTTTTCCGCGTTTCCGTGATCGGCGGTGACAAAAGCTCTTCCGCCGCAGGCAAGCACCGCGTCCACTACTTCCTTTACACATTTGTCCACCGTCTGAACGGCGATGCGCGTAGCGGGGATGTTGCCGGTATGTCCTACCATGTCGCAGTTGGCAAAGTTAAGTATCATGACGTCATACTCGCCGCTTTTTATAAGTTCAACGGCTTTGTCTTTCACGGCAAAAGCAGACATTTCGGGCTGCAGGTCGTAGGTCGCGACCTTCGGAGAAGGGATGAGGAATCTGTCCTCGTTGATATTAGGGGCTTCCACTCCGCCGTTAAAGAAAAATGTGACGTGCGCATACTTTTCGGTTTCGGCGATCCTGAACTGCTTTTTGCCCGAAGCGGCAAGATACTCGCCCAACGTATCCATCAGTTTTACGGCGCTGAAAGCGATCTCAACCCCCGTGAAGGAAGCGTCGTACAGAGTAAAACAGACCCATGTAAGCTCAGAAGGAGAAACCTCTTTTCTGAATCCGGAGAAATCCTTTTGGGTAAAAGCACGGGTCATCTGTCTTGCCCGATCCGGACGGAAATTGAAAAATATGACGCTGTCGCCGTCCTTGACCACACCTGCGGGTCTGCCGTCAGATGTTATCACGGTCGGGAGGATAAACTCATCGGTCACACCCTTCTGATAGCTCTCTTCCACCGCCTGCACCGGATCGGAAGCCTTCACACCCTCTCCGAGAGTAAGCATATCGTAGGCTTTACATATACGGTCCCATCTGTTGTCCCTGTCCATGGCGTAGTACCTGCCGCATACCGAAGCAATCTTGCCCACGCCTGTTTCCGCAATAACTTTTTCAAGCTGCTCAATAAAGCCCTTGCCCGCTGTGGGAGAAACGTCTCTGCCGTCCATAAAGCAGTGGATGAAAACTCTGTCCATCTTCTCTTTGACGCAAAGACGGAGCAATGCGTATAAATGCGTGTTGTGACTGTGGACTCCGCCGTCGCTCAGCAACCCCATGAGATGGAGATCGGTACCTTTTTCCCTGGCAGTCCTTACAGCCTTCAGTAAGGCGGGATTTTCAAAGAAACTGCCGTCTTCTATCTCCTTGGAAATACGGGTAAGCTCCTGATAAACAATCCTGCCCGCTCCGATATTCAGATGTCCCACTTCACTGTTTCCCATCTGCCCCTCGGGAAGCCCGACAGCCAGACCGGAAGCCTCCAAAGAAGTAAAAGAGTAATTTTCTTTAAGCGCTTTTACCTCGGGACTGAGATCTCTGCCGATACAATTGCCTTCTCCGTCGGCAGCGATACCGTATCCGTCCATGATGATAAGAGCAGTCAATTTTTTCATATATGTTCTCCTTTAAAAATGCTCAAAAAACAAACCGACCGAAAAAAAGCCGTTACACCCTGAAGCGGCCTTATTCGGCAAACATGATCAAAAAACCCCGGCCACGTCCGAAAAACAGGTTTTCTCGGTCATAACAGCAAATAACCCGTTCACGGCCAGCAACGGGGTCCACGCCGGAACGACACGAAACATGATCCCCTTTCAGACAAATAAACATTGCCCTATGCGCAGAACCTAAAAAAAGCATAAACCTATCTGCAATGCGGAACAGCCGGACATGGAATACGAAATCTGAAACATTTACACCTCAGCCCGCCGTTCAAATACCGCAGTTCATTGCGCGGATCCATACTTCGTTGCGCGAACATAGCATTTCGTTGCGCGAACATAGCATTTCGTTGCGCGAATCCGACATTTCATTGCGTGAAACCCGCACTTCGTTGCTTGAACGCCTTTCACGGCAGACAAACACCGCGCCAGCCGATTTCGGCTTCATATCCTCGCGCAATCTCCGCGGCTCACTTAAACGTACGATTTTTGCGGCATAAAAATTCAGTTTTACCGTAGCTCCGTTCTCCGCCGCTCGTTGCGTGAAACCCGCACTTCGTTGCTTGAACGCCTTTCACAGCAGACAAACACCGCGCCAGCCGATTTCGGTTTCATATCCTCGCGCAATCTCCGCGGCTCACTTAAACGTACGATTTTTGCGGCAT
>URET01000057.1 GCA_900546875.1 uncultured Eubacteriales bacterium | reverse complement strand
AATACTTGCCTTAATACCATGCGGCATAATGCTTCACTTAGCGCAACGCGGTACAATACTTGCCTTAATACCACGCGGTATAATACTTGCCTTAGTACAACGCGGTATAATACTTGCCTTAGTACAACGCGGCATAATGTTTGCATTGACACGGCACGGTATAATGCGTGAAAAACGTTTGTGGGCTGAAGTTGAACACGTCATGCCGAAAAACGACGAGATTCTGACGGCGTAAAATTCAGAGTTTTGCGTATCATGGGGAGGACTGTGTCGATGTCGATGACATTCTGCCGTTTAAGACGTACCGAGTATACCGGGATCAAAGCAAGGCAGTTTTGCGCTGCCGGGGAAAGCGTATCATAGAAAGATTTCAATAGACGGCGGGAGGATTTTGTATGAAGGATGAAGTTGCCGACAAATGCGGCAGTGCGGGAGTTTACGCTGTCGTTGCCGCGGCGGTGATCACGGATATAAGTACCGGCAGGTTTTTGCTTTGCAGGCGGCCCGAGAGCAAGGCTGACGCTCTGCTGTGGGAATTTCCGGGCGGCAAGACAGAAAAAGGAGAGTCGACCCGGGAGGCGCTTGTGCGGGAATGTAAAGAAGAGCTGGGTGCGGATGTCGTCGTGGAAGAGCATGTTGCCGATATATCGGGCAGAAAGCAGAAAGGGAGCATTCTTGTCAGCTTTTTTTTCGTGCAGGCGGACCCGGAAGCTATTCGTGCTCTCGAGCACAAAGAGATGAGATGGGTCACACTCAGGCAGGCGATGTCTCTCGAGCTGTGCGCCGCGGACAAAGAATTTCTTTTGCGCGCGGGAGACATTGTAGAAAAGAAATGCCGCTGTGATATGTGAACGGAGGGATTTGCAGAATCTGTCTGCGGTGCGGACCGAATATTTTTAGCACCCGAGTAGCCGTGAGAGCTTTATGTGATATAATATTTATATCCCTCACGGCCGTCAGGGCTGTTTTCTTACTGTAATTTCGGTCGGAAACATTAATTCTTTTCCGGCGCTTTAGGCTGATAAAAGGAAACTCATAAAATACTTTAAGTCGAAAAACGGAAAAATCCCGCATGATATTGCGGTATTTGAAAAGACAAGTAATTATACTTGACATGATTTCAAAGTCTGTGGTAAAATTACTATGGCTTTTAGTAGGAGAAAGCCGTGGAGGTCAGGGGGAAACCTTCACATACGCGAGGAAAAAAATGGCATTAAATAAAATCGTAAGAATAACGCTTGCCATTATGATGGCGGTGTTTGCTTTTGTTGCGATATCTACGGGAGAGGAAACGTCTGCGCAGCCGGCAACGGCTTATAATGCCGACGCTTCTTTCAGCGTGACCGCGCCCTTTTCCGGGAGCGGCACCGAGAGTTCTCCTTATCTTATTGCAACGCGCGATGATTTATTCACTTTATCCGAGCTGATCAATTCCGTCAACAGTGAGTATTATTACGATAAATATTATAAAATGACCGCAAACATAGATATGGGCGGAAGATATGATTCCGTCTCGGGAGTTTGGGGAGGGTATAACTTCCTGCCTCTGGGCACCTCTTACGGCGGTGTCGATTATTATTTCAGCGGTGTTTTCGACGGAAACGGCTATGCCGTCAGCAATCTGTATATTCAGAGAAGTTCGGCTTATGTCGGGCTTTTCGGTGATGTCAAAAACGGTACGATCAAAAATATCGGCATTGAAAGCGGGTATATAGAAGGCGATCAGTTTGTCGGAGGGATTGCCGGGGCGGTGACCGGGCGATCGAAAATAGAAAGCTGCTATAATAAGGCCGTGATAAAGGCGAGCGGTTCATATGCAGGCGGAATAACCGGTTATGTCGGGTACGATTCCGTCGGCGTCAGCGTTGTTTCAAACTGCTATAACGCCGGTACAATAGCTTGTCAGAGGGCAATAATCGTAGGCGGGATCGCCGGCTGCAACGACGGCAATATAAATAATTGTTTCAATATTTCCATCGTTACCGGATCTTCGCCGAGAGGCGCGATAGTCGGAAGAAACTATTATCAGAACAATACGGGCGTTTCTGTAACGAATGTTTACTATAACAGGGATGTGCTTGCTCAGGGCGGAACGGATGCAGCCACAAGCGCAGTCGGGCAGTCCAAAGTAACCGTGGAGGACAACAGGCTCACAGCCAGCAAAATGGTGACTCTTTACGGTGCGAATAAGCCGACCGGTATGAATCTTCCTTCGGATAAGTGGCTTTTCAAGACTCCTTCAAGCGAGTCTGCTGTTCAGCACTATTATCCTCAGCAGATCGTGATGAAAAACGATCCGGTTACGGTGGATGTATATCCCAATATCTACACGGTCAGATTTGAGCTCAACGGAGCTTCGGGCAGTGTGGAGAATCAGCAGGTGAGGGAAGGAGAGTATGCAGAAGAGCCGGCGCAGCCTGTGCGTGCGGGGTATAAATTTATTCATTGGTCAACCGACGTTTACGACAGAACGGGCGGTTTTGACTTTGTAAATACCCGTATAGTGGATGACACTACTCTCTATGCGATCTGGGAATTCAAAAATCCCGTGGTCTCCATTTCTTCCACAGGCAACTCCGTGACTTACGGAGATAAAGTCACTCTTACCGCCGTGGTGACACACGGTGCGTCCATAGTTGAGTATGCGTGGTTCAAGAAGGAGACTTCAAATATCCCGGTGGGAACAACGCAGAGCATCACTTTGTCAAATGTGAGTCAGTCGGGGGTGTATTTCTGCCGCGTGACGGTAAAGGACGGCACGTTATCTAAAAGTGTGACGAGCGAGTATGTCACGGTGAAGATTGCCAAGGCGGTAGATCCGGTCTACAGGATCCCGCAGACTGATCCCGTGGTATATTTCGAGGGGATAAAACTTGGCGATATTGCGTTGCCGGAGGGATACTCGTGGGTATACCCCGATTCTTCTTTGTCTGCAACGGGAAGCGGAGGCAGAGAGTATGAATTTATTTTCACGCCTCGCGATACGGCAAATTACCTTGAAATGAGAGACAAGGCTGTCGTTTACGTTGAAAAGGCCGATTACCTTGGTAAAACGCATCGCGACATGGAGATTACCTATTTTCAGGGTATCACGCTCTATGCCGTCAAGCTTGACGAAGGTTTTTCATGGACCTCTCCGGGGCTTGCTCTTAACGCCTGTGTAAAGAAGGAGTATAACGCCGTATATAACAGCGATCCTACTAATTACAACGACTATTTTCTTACCGTAAAGGTAACGGTGCTTGCCGCCGTGCCTATCGTAAATCCTTATTTTGAAGGGAAAATATACGCAAACATGGATCTTGACTTAGTGGAGCTCCAACTCTCTGCAGGGGATACGAAAGGAAATATATACCTTGTGCCCGGACAGGAAAAGAAGGTAGGAGTCAGCTGGGACTACAATTGGCATTTTGTTCCCGAAGATACTCTGAATTATATCGAGGCCGACGGCAAAATTTCTCTTTTTGTGTACGAAATAACCATTGAGAGCATATATGTTGCTCAAAATCCCGACGTGATGCATTACAAAGCTTTTGAAACGCTTGATCTTACGGGACTTATCGTAAAACAGGTATTCAACGACGGCAAAGAAGAAGAACTCGATATCGAGGATTTCAAAATAATTTACCTGGGAAGCGAGGAATACGGATGTTTCATGTTCAATTCGCCCTTTGAAGGAACGATCACTCGCAGCGTTCGTATAGAGCTGAATTCCAGTTCGGAGTTTTATACCTTTATCGAAAACATAGCGGTGAGCAAGGCCGAGTATACGGACGAAGAAGCTTTGCATCCTGCCGTATCGACGACTTATTTCTATGGCATAAACACCGGCTATCTCCAAGGGCTTCTTGAAGAGAACTTCACCCTCGGATACGTCATGGATGTGCACGCAGGCGAAGGACAGAATTTTCTTGCCGAATATAACGCCGATAAACTCAATTATCTCGATAAAGAAGTCTATATAACTTTCAATATCGCAAAGGCCGTGTACGACGAAAAAACTCACAGCGCCGTGACTGCCGTTTACACAAAGGACCTTACTCTCGAGGATGTGAATCTTTCCCACGATTTTTACTGGGCGAACCCGAATACGCTGCTTTCTGCAGGGACCTTCGAGCATGATGCCTATTATAATGCCGATCCTGTCAATTACGAAAATAAATACCTCAAAATAAAAGTGACGGTAAACAGAGGCATAATTTCTTTGACGGACATTTCTTTTGACAATGCGACTTTCGAGTACGACGGAAGTGCGCACAGTATTTTTATAACGGGCAGTCTGCCCGAAGGAGTGTCGGTCGTTTATCATAACAACGGCGTTTCGCGTGCGGGACTGCATGAGGTCACGGCGGAATTCGTTCTTGCAACGCCCGAAAACTATTATCCCATTGACCCGATGAAAGCTCAGATCACCATTACTTCCCGGAAAATCACTGTCGATTTCAATCCGGATTTCGACGGGACCTTCAGTTACGTTTATGATGAAGAGAATCCCATAGATATCGAGGTCAAACCCGACGGCGTAGTGGAGGGAGACGACGTTATCATAAAAATAACCATAGTCGACAATTCCACGCAGGAGGTCATAGGCGAGTGCTACGACAGCATCAATGAGATTTTCGAGCCCGGTTATTATACGATAAGGACCAGCGTGTACAACAACTTGAATTACGAGCTTGTGGGAGAGTACGAAAGACAGATCGTCGTTAAAAAAGCTTCGGTTTCCACCGACGAAAAAGGTGAAAAACCTCTCGCTCTGATTACATCATCAAGCGGGATAGACCCTAACGCGCGCTTCCTTGTCGAACCTGTGGACATCACCGACAGAGCTTACGATATCAATGTGAATATCGTAAAGTACATAGGTAATTATGAAGTCAAGCAGGTATACGATATGCGCCTTTTCAACGAATTCGATTCGTCGGTCGAAGTGGAGCTTGAGGGCCCCGCTCAGGTGCGTATTAAAATTCCCGAAGTGCTTCGCGGCGTCGACGGGCTCAAGATCGTTTATGTGGATGCAGATAACCGCGTTACGGACGTATATGCCACTGTTGAAGGAGAGTACCTTTGCTTCAATGTTTCGCATCTTTCACAGTACGCCATAATCGCACCGACAGATAATCCCGTTGTGCCTGTGGACCCCGTTGACCCGGTGGATCCCGTCGATCCCGGTCCAGCTCAGGAACCCGACGATTTCCCCGTATGGGTAATTCTGCTGCTTGCAGGTTTGCTTATTGGCGGCTGCTGCATCGTGACATGGGTATTTATCTGGAAAAAATAATCGCGTTCGGACAAGCAGGATATTAATTGTCTGCCGTGCACATGGTATGGGATACTCGGAACGCGCCGCTGCGCCGGATAACGCCTGATCTTGATCAAAAAACCTACGATCAGGTAAAAGCAGAACATTTGCCGCTGTGCCGGATAACGCCGGGCTTTGATGTATACTGCGAAAAGGCGGGCAAAGATACGTTTACCGTTGTGCCGTTTTCGGCGGCATTCATCTGTACGGCGCGGCCGAGCTTTATCGGGAACGAAAAAACGCCGTTTATTTGCGGAGGATCAATGTTTATTACTGTTACGGGCATGCTTGGCAGCGGAAAAAGTACGGTATGCGCAATACTTAAAGAAAAATACGGTTTCGAAGTCTTCAATACAGGCACTATGCTTCGTAAAATGGCTGCTGACCACAACATGACTGTCGAAGAGTATAACGCTTATCTTATAGAGCACACAGGCAATGCCGACAAGATCATCGACAGTGCGTGTATGGAAACAGCAAAAAGGAAACAAGGAGAAAACGTGGTTTTTGATTCGCGGCTTGCGTGGTTTTTTATACCCGAGAGCTATAAAGTGTTTCTGAAAGTCGATCCCGAGGAGGCCGCAAAAAGAGTCCTGACCGGCGCCGCTCGTCAAAACGAAACCTATTCCGATCTGAAAGAAGCGGAAAAAGCTCTTGTTTCAAGAAGGCAGAGCGAAGTCAGGAGATTCCGGATGCTTTACGGAGCCGATTGCGATGATATGTCGAACTTTGATATAGTGATCGATACCACCGATATTTCGCCTCAAGAAGCCGCTTCGCTGATAATGGAAGGCTTGCAGACATATAAAAAATAATGAAAAAGCAAACGCCTGGGATCAGATTCCCGGGCGTTTTTTCGTTCAGATCGGATATCGTTCGGATAATATCTGTTTCGTCGTCGCCCGTGCACCCGGCAAGGATCACAGACGCCGCGAGTATGATCACGGAAATTATCAATATTACCTTTTTTTATACTTACCTCGAAAATAGATTATGCATACTGCGTACATTTCCTTATAATGACTTTTAACTGTTTTATTATAAAATGAATTGTCAAACTAAGTGCAACACTTTGTGAGATTTTTTTGGAACAAATCTTGTGGTGTTCGTAAATGCAAAACTTTCTTGGGCCTGGCGTTG
>URET01000056.1 GCA_900546875.1 uncultured Eubacteriales bacterium | reverse complement strand
TTTCGGACTGTAAGAACTGTAAACAGGATTATACCGGCCCGGTTTTCCGGGCCGGACAGCAGAGCGTGAGCTGTCGTACCGGTACAGCGCGATAAAAACATTTGTGACCGGCGAAATAAATGTTTTTATACGGCGTTTGGAACTTGTCGGCTGCCGTGAGCCTGCTGTGAAGCTGTCGGCCGGATACGGTCAAATGGATCCGGTCGGGCGAGAGAACGGGGCAATGCCCTGCAGACAAGACAAGATCCCGAAGCACAGAGCCGACAGATATTTCGGCGTAACTTCGGAAGAAACTGCAAAACCTCTGAAATGTAAAACGGACTGCTTTTTCGGGCAGTCCGTTTTATTATTGGAATGTCGCCCGGAAAGCGACCGAAAATTCTTTGGAATATGGTATCATCTTTTCAGATAAGAGATAAGGAGGTGTACTTAGATGAAAAGTACAGATAGTATCATGCGGAATAAAGATTTGTCGGAGTGCTGGGAGAAAAGTCGTTATAGCGGCAGAGGGAAAAACATCAGAGGAGAGAAAGCTGTCACCGACGTGATATTTATTCTCGATAAGTCGGGGTCCATGCGGTATTATACCGATGAAACCATACGCGGGTTCAATACGATGCTTGATGTTCAGCGCAAAGAGGAGGGCAGAGCTTATATAACCACGGTGCTTTTTAACGAAAAGAGCGTGTATCTTCATGAGCGTGAGGAGATAGAAAAAGTGAAGAAGCTTACGCGGAAGGATTATGAAGCGGGAGGGTGTACGGCTTTGCTTGATGCTGTAGGCGACGCTATTGAAAAAGCGGGGAGGAGCAGGTGCGGCAATAAGACTGTCGTGATAGTCATTACTGACGGACTCGAGAATGCGAGCGTAAATTACACATATAAAGAGATAAGGGAAAAGATAGCTTCAAGAAGACTGCAGGGCTGGGAGTTTATTTTTCTCGGTGCGAACATCGACGTAGCGGCAGAGGCCGAGAAAATAGGTATACCGATGAGAAGGGCGGCAGGTTATTGTCAGGATGATGAAGGCGTAAGGCTGAATTTTCAGGCTGTGAGCAAGGTGGTGAGCAACGTGAGGAAAAACGAAGGTATCGGCGAAAACTGGAAGAAGGAAATTGAAATGTACTGTAATGCGAAACAAAAGCCGAAAGAAGAAGTTCAATACGGGGAAAGCGGGTTCATCGGGATGAGTGCGGCGATCCCGCACGTTAAAAACGGGAGAGATTTAAAAGAAAGCAAAGAAAACGGAGATATTTTGGCAGAGCAAAAGAAAAGTGATCCCGATAAAGAGAAAGAGCGGAGGAGGAAAATTTCAAAAATAAAAATAATAAAAGAGGGCAGAGACGATGTGATTCCTTTGCCGAGAGTTGAGATCAGATTTCCCGAGGAAAGAAGAAGGAAGTAAGAAACGGAAAGGAGATTGACGCTCCAGGTATAAAATACGGGAGGCATTCCGGTATTGCACTCATAAAACGCTTGGAAGAATTCAGAGTCGACAAGTGTTCAGGCCAAATTACCGTGTATTCCGAAAAGGCGGAAACGACGTAGGTGCCCGAAGCAGACAGTGTTTTCATAGCGGAAACGCCTTACGGGGACAGAGGCACGTAGTGTTTTCATAGCGGAAATCCGGGGAATAAAGGAGCGGCATTTTTCTGAAGATGAAGTATTGTCGGCGGTATGCCCGAGAAAAGGATAAAGGTGCGGCAATCGGCAACATAAAAGGGACAGATGATATCTGTCCCTCAAAAGTTTATAGATCGCGAATGAAAATATCTTTCGGGTAATATTTTTAATCTTCGGTAAGGTTGATAAGGGTTTCGACTATCTCGCCGTCCTCATTTATAACGGCTCTGCGGAGCAGGCTGTCTGAAGAACCTATGAAGAAAATTTCATCGCCGATGATATCATAGGTAAAATTCGAGCTTGTCATGGTAGTTGAATTAAGGGCAGTAGCCGTACGGTTGAGATCTCCTTCGGAAAGGTCGACTTTGTAGAGAATACTGCTGGAGGTGTAATAAAGGACATCGCCGATAATCTTATAAGGAGTGAAAGAAGAGGTGTAAAGAAGTTTTTCGGTGCAGAGGGTTCCGTCTTCGTACCATGCGTAAACCACCCAGGAATCGCTGAGGAGCACTATACCGTTCTTATAGTGGTAATAAGTGAGGTTAGATGCTTCAGTAAGGCGTCTGGCGGTTCCGTTTTCCAAAACGAACGTACCCGCATACGCTTCGTTGGAGCCGGTTGCGGTATAGAAGAGTTTGCCGTCGGCGGCTCTGGTAAGCGTGTATTTTATGTCGTTTACGCCTTCGACCTCGGTATCGCCGCTCAGAACGACCGTGAATTCACCGCCGGGGGTAAAGGTACAGATCCTGTTGAATTTATCTTCCACCTCATCGCCCGAAACGTTGGTGTAATATACGGTCTGAAGGGCATAGACGGTGGTCCCGTCGGTATAGGATGCCGCGATGTCCTCACCGGCTTCGGTCACTTCGTTGGTGTTGAGGTTCACGCATTTGATCACGTTTTCGTAAACATAGACCGCATAGATGGTGTTATTTGTTTCGATATAATTGACAGCCATGGTGTTGGCGGCGATGGTGTGATGGATCTTCACGTTGCTGCCGTCAAGCTTAGCGGACATGATGACAAGTTCGCTTGTTTTGGCTGTACCGGTATTATCTTTTTCTATATTGGGAGTTGTGAAGTAAATACGGTCTCCCTTGACGTATAATCCGGAAGAGTATGAATTTGCCTGATATATGAGCTTGGGAACGACGATCTCGTAAAGGGCCTGTTTCTGGGCGTCAGTAAAGTCTTCGTCGTTGAGTTTGTCGATATCTTCGGTTTTAATGCGGCAAATAGCGCCTGTGACCACTTCGTTATAGAAGTTGGAAGAGGAATTTGAGCTGTACCCGTTCATAAAATAAGTATACTCGCCTACTCTTACCACGACTCCGCCGTTGGATTCAACGGTAAGATCCGAAGGCATGCTGACCGGGGTAAAGTTATTGTAATTTTCCGTCTGGCACCCCGTTAAGCAAAGGACAGCGCATACGGCCAAAAGTATTAAAACAAGTTTTTTTGTCATAGTCTTTTACTCCTACGTATATTGCATACCTGATTATTATAACTTATCGGGTATAATTTTGCAAGTGTTTGCGCGGGTTTTTCTTAAGTTTGTTCCTGGCGGGCTCAAAACTTGCCGTCGGAAGCGGACGAGCCGCCGTATCTTAAGGAACCGGTTTAGAAACGGATACTATTCGTTTTCCGTAAGGAATGCGATGATAAGCTTTATCGTATTGACGAGTCCGTCAATATGAGTGCGTTCCATTCCGTGGGAGGCGTGCACACCGCTGCCTATAAGCGCGCCCTTGATATCGTTGCCGCTTACGAGTGCGGCTCTTATATCCGAACCGTAGTGCGGATAAATATCTGCGGCAAAATTTATGCCGTGTTTTTTGCAAAGGCTTATAAGTCTGTTGGTGAGTTCGTAGTTATACGGACCGTTGCTGTCCGCAACGCAAACGGAAACCTGTTTTTCCGTGCATTCGAGATCGCTGCCCACGCATCCCATATCTACGGCAAGCATTTCGCCAATACCCTCGGGTACAGAACTTGCGCCGTGGCCTACCTCTTCATACATGGTGAAAATTATTTCCGTATCGTAGCGCGGGACAATGCCTTGGTCTTTCATTATTCTGACGGCGGTGAGGATACATGCCACGCTAATTTTGTCGTCGAGGAAACGAGATTTTATGTAACCCGAATCTGTAACGACAGTTTTGGGATCGATGCAGATGTAATTGCCTTTTTCGATACCGAGGGAGCGGAGTTCGGCGGCGGTTTTTTCGTTCACGTCCAGTCTTACGTACATATTTTCGGGATTGCGTTCGCGGGTGGAGGCGTCGGAAAATACGTGAACCGAAGGAGAAAGGGAAAGGAAGGTGCCCGTATATTCTTTTTCGTCGCGGGTTATGAGGGTGCAGTATTCTCCGTCCAGCGTACACATGAGCGGTCCGCCCACCTTTATGAAGTTCACGCCGCCGTCATCGCGAAGGGAGCGCACCATGGCGCCGAGGGTATCGCAGTGGGCTGCAAGACCTATTTTCATTTTGCTGCTTTTGCCCGGCAAGGACAAAACAAACGTGCCTTTATTCGTGATTTTTATTTCTGTGCCGGTTTCCGCCGCCGCTTTTTTCATGACGGCGGTGATACGCGGGGTATATGCCGAAGGGCTGTGAGCGCGTAGTATATCTTTTGCTATGTTTATGAGATAATCTTTATAATTCGAAATGTCCATAGTGGCCTCCTGAAAAAATGTCTGTTATATTCCTGCCGGATCATCTGATCTCAGCCGCAGCCTTCAAAACATCATTTACTGCGTTTGTTTCTTCCCAAGGGAAGCCTTTCTGACCGAAATGCCCGTAAGCTGATGTTTTTTCGTAAATGGGACGGCGCAGGTCAAGTCTGTCGATTATCGCTGCCGGTCTGAGGTCAAAACACGAATTCACTATATCGATGAGTTCAGACTGAGTAAAGCGGGAAGTCCCGAAATCGCATACGCCCATACTTACGGGGTTAGCGATGCCGATAGCGTAAGAGAGTTCGAGTCTTACGCGCCTGCATATTCCCGCGGCGACGAGGTTTTTGCATATATATCTGGCCATGTAGGCTGCAGAACGGTCGACTTTTGTCGGATCTTTTCCGGAAAAGGCGCCTCCGCCGTGGACGCAGTATCCTCCGTACGTGTCGACGATTATTTTTCTTCCCGTAAGGCCGCTGTCGCCCATAGGTCCGCCTGTAACGAATCTTCCGGTCGAATTTATGAGATAGCGCGTATTTTCGAGGAGGTTTTCGGGAATGACTTTCTTTATGACATGTTTGATAAGGTCCTTTTCGATCTGTTCGTGGGTTATTTCGGGCGCGTGCTGAGCGGAGAGCACAATAGTATCCGTCCTTACGGGTATGCCGTCGGCGTATTCGATGGTCACCTGACTTTTTCCGTCCGGACGCAGGTAGGGTAGTTCGCCGTTTTTGCGGACTTCTGCCAGACGGCGCGCCAGAAGATGGGCGTAGTATATGGCGGCGGGCATAAGTACCTGTGTTTCGTCGCATGCGTACCCGAACATGAGACCCTGATCGCCGGCTCCGTTAAGGTCGTATTTATCGCCGCTTATTCTGTGTTCGCGGCTGCTGTTGACCCCCAGAGCTATATCGGCGCTCTGGTCGTGGATGGAAGTTATGATACCGCATGTGGCGCCATCGAAGCCGTATTTTGCGCGGTCGTAGCCTATGTCCGTGACGGTGCGGCGGACTATGGCGGGAATATCGACATAACAGTTGGTCGTGATTTCGCCCATGACAACTATGAGCCCGGTGGAAGCAGCAGTTTCGCATCCTACGCGTGCCATGGGATCTTTTGCGAGTATGGCGTCAAGCACCGCGTCGCTTATGCGGTCGCACATTTTGTCGGGATGACCTTCCGTGACGCTTTCTGAAGTAAACAGTTTTTTGTTATCGGTCATATTACTCTCCTTCGGAGGGATCTTGCGGATGCAGACGCTTTTACTGATCGAACCGTGCAGTATAAAAGTGCAAAAAAAAGTCTTTGCACCGCAAGCAAAGACAAAAGCCATATTTCAAAGTCTGTGCTTTGCGGAATTTAGCACCTTACATAAGCGGTTGCTGTATCGTCTGCGGGTCCGTCCCTCGGATACTCTTTATGGCTTCATCATTATATCAGCATTGAAACTTTAAGTCAAGGGTTTACGGGAGCAAAGTTATTATTCGGAAATATTTTTTGATTTTTCGTGCGGGCGTTATTTATAGACGGATTGAGCGAGTGAGAGGAGAATGGAGAGGAGAATGAAGACGGGGGAGAAAAAGAGCGGTGTGTATTGAATGGCCGAAAAGATGACCGGAGCAAAAGAGTTTGACAAATCATGCGGCACACGTATAAAAACCGGATTTTTTGTGCATACTTGCCGTAAACAGTATCGTACATACGTCAGAATCGACGATACTGTCGGAGGCGGATATGGTAAAAAGAGGAGAATTGTATTATGCTGATCTAAGTCCGGTAGTGGGCAGCGAGCAGGGCGGGATAAGGCCCGTATTGGTTTTGCAGAACGACGTGGGAAACAGATATTCGCCCACGGTGATAGCTGCCGCGACCACGAGCAGGACGGACAAAGCGCGTTTGCCGACGCATATCGAGCTTAAGGGAAGAGACTACTGTTTGCCCAAGGACAGCGTAGTTTTATTGGAGCAGATCAGGACCATCGACAAAAGCAGGCTCAAAGAAAAGATCGGAGAGCTTCCCGGCGACGTAATGAACAAGGTGAACAGAGCTTTGCTTGTAAGTTTAGGTTTCGGTGCGGAAAATAATCCTGCGATTTACAGGTCCTGATGAGGAAACTTATATTTGCAAAAAACGCCGCTTCAAAGCGGCGGTACATAAACTGTTTTTATCTTTTTCAGCCCGATTTGTCTGTCCGGCGCCGTAAAACGGCGCGTTTTTATTTTGCGGTTTTTCCCGGGTGAAATTTGTATATTATCTGCAGGTCGGCCAATCGATACGAAGCTCTGTCGGAGTGAAGCCTTAATATCAGCGTCAGACTGCGGTAAGAGTGATCCGAAAATGCTTCAAAGGAGAAGCTTTTGAAGTCCGAGATGCTTTTAGCGTGAGTTAACCCGCAA
>URET01000055.1 GCA_900546875.1 uncultured Eubacteriales bacterium | reverse complement strand
TACCGAAGCCTCAGATTGTACGTCAACGCTGTGAATATAAAACACCCGACGCCGCAATTTATATGTCGACGCCGCTAATATAAACCAACTTTGCGAATATAAACCAAAAAGGACGGGAGACCCGTCCTTTTTAAACAATCGATCCATAAACCTGCATCTGTCTGACTTTTTTCTCTTAAAATGCAAAAGTCTGTGTTGTCCGAAAGCAGACAGAAAGGCTCAGTTTCCGCAAATTACACAAGTCCCTGAGCGATCATGGCGTCCGCTACCTTAAGGAAGCCCGCGATATTAGCGCCGGCAACGAGGTTATAGCCGAGGCCGTATTCCTTGGTGGCTTTTTCGATCTCGTTGTGGATATTGACCATGATGGTTTTAAGTTTCTCGTCCACTTCTTCTTTGGACCAGGAAAGACGCATGCTGTTCTGAGTCATTTCGAGACCGGAAACGGCAACTCCGCCTGCATTGACCGCCTTTGAAGGAGCGACAAGGACGCCGTGCTGCATGAGGTATTCCATAGCCTCGTTTGTGGTAGGCATATTGGAAACTTCGTTGAGGTACTTCACGCCGATTTCAACGATCTTCTTGGCGTCTTCGAGTTTGATTTCGTTCTGAGTGGCGCAAGGCATATAGATATCGGCCTTCACGTTGCCCCAAGGTTTTTCCTTCGGGAAGAACTTGCAGCCGTACTTATCGGAATAATCCTGAGCTCTGTCTCTGCCGCTTGCTCTCATTTCAAGCAGGTAATTGATCTTTTCGCCCTTCACGCCGTCCTCATCGAGAACATATCCGTCGGGGCCGCTGATGGTGATGACTTTGCCGCCGAGTTCGGTAATCTTGCTTACTGCGCCCCAGGTAACGTTGCCGAAGCCGGAAAGAGCGAATACCTTGCCTTCAATGGAAGTGCCTTCATGCTTAAGGACTTCCTGAAGGAAATAAGTTGCTCCGAAACCGGTGGCTTCGGGACGGATAAGACTTCCGCCAAAGCTGAGTCCCTTACCGGTGATCACGCCGTTTTCATAGCTGTCGCGAATTCTCTTGAACTGTCCGAAAAGATAACCTATTTCTCTTGCGCCTACACCCATATCGCCGGCGGGAACGTCCACATCGGGTCCGATATGTCTGTAGAGCTCGGTCATAAAGCTCTGGCAGAATCTCATGATTTCGGCGTCGCTTCTGCCTCTGGGGTCAAAATCGCTGCCCCCCTTGCCGCCGCCCATAGGAAGGCCGGTAAGGCTGTTTTTGAAAGTCTGCTCAAAGGCAAGGAATTTCATGATGCTGAGGTTCACTGAAGGATGGAAACGAAGTCCGCCCTTATAAGGACCTATAGCGGAGTTGAACTGTACACGGAATCCTCTGTTGACATGGGGATTTCCCTGATCGTCTGTCCACGGCACGCGGAACATGATCTGACGGTCAGGCTCTACCATACGCTCAAGAATTGCATTCTTCCTGTAAAGCGCTTCGTTTTTTTCAATTACGGGAGCAAGCGAAGTAAGCACTTCCTTGACAGTTTGCATAAATTCGGGCTGATCCTGATTCTTTGCTTCCGTTGCGGCAATGACCTCTTGGATATAACTCATAATCTCTCCTCCGAAAATGATTTTATATGTTTTGATCCGGTTCCGCAGAACCGCAAAATTCCGATTATCCATAAAAACGGGATAAAATTCCGCAAGTCCCATAAAACTCGATCGATTTTCTTCATTATAAACTCAGCCGTGCTCAAAGTCAAGCGCTGTAAAGATTTTGCCCCCTCACATTTTAATGGCTGAAGTTAATCTTATAACTAAATAAAGCGCGATCCGGCATTACGTGATACCGATACTTTTTTTTGCTTGCATAACTGCTTCGTGTGATGTAAAATAAAACGTGTGATGTAAAATAAAACGTGAATAACTGTGCCGAAAAGCCTCCGCCGCACTGAACGATATTACTGCGTCAGTGCCGACCGGTCTTGCCCCGGCTGAGCGCACAGACACTCTCGCGCAAGTTTTCCGAACCGGCGTTTACTCCTGCCGTACGTTCGGCAATCGGCGGAATGCCGCAATCTCGGTAAAAACCGCAAATAAAGAGGTAAAAAATGATATTACGAAAATACGATCACGCTGACCTTAAACAGCTTGCAGAACTTTTCCATGACACCGTACACAGCGTCAACGCTTCAGACTACACAGCCGCTCAGCTTGCCGTCTGGGCGCCCGAAAACGCGGATCTGTCCTCATGGGGGAAGGTTTTCGAAGAAAGCTTTTGTCTTGTTGCGGAAACTGACGGTAAGATCACGGGCTTCGGAAATATATATCCTTCAGGTTATCTGGACAGGCTTTACGTTCATAAAGACTATCAAAGACAAGGAATCGCAACGGCGCTCTGCGATTATTTGGAAAAAGTTTTTCCTGTTGAAAAGATCACCGTACATGCTTCTTTGACTGCAAAGCCTTTTTTTGAACACAGAGGTTATACCTTAATAAAAAGCAGGCAGGTGGAAAGAGGCGGGATATTCCTTACGAATTATCTCATGGAAAAAGTGTTTGAAGCGCGCGGCTAATCAAGTACGCGGAAAAACGAACCGGAGTTTACTTAAAAAACAAAGAGCCGGAAATTTTCCGGCTCTTATTATCTGTACACTGAAATATATCTATACTTCCCGGATACGGAATTCGAATTTGCGGGGAAGTATTGCCGCTGCAGAAGAGCTTATGCTGTTCGCTTCGTTATTCTCCGGAACGATAATCTCGATATAGAAGGACGAAGTTATCTCAGTTACGGAATAATCGCCGTCAATGGAGAAATTCATCATAATGATGTAATAAGTTTCTCCTTCGACAAAATCCCAATATCTGACTTTGTCGTCGTCATAGTAAGAAGGCAGCCAATAATCATAGTTCTGCTCGGGAACGGTAAATGCCGAATAACCGAGGAACAAACCTTCGAGATCATATCTGAGATATGCTCTTCCTGTGGCGGAAGCGGTATAGATAAAATATACATATCCGCTGTTTTCAAGGGTATAGACGACAGGTTCATCGGTAAGAGTATAAGCGAAGAGGAAGGAGGTCCCGTCCTGATATCTTTCCGTTTCCCAACGTGCATAGAAAACTACCTCTTCTCTGCCCTCTCCGAAATACGGGAACTCTGCTCTTTCGCCCCACTCACCGGTCTCCTTGCCGTCAATGAGATACCAGCCGTAAAAGTAGAGGGATGACCCCACCATTTCGGGAATAGGCATATCCGACACCGCATAGCCCGTTACCGACTCGATCTCACTTCCGCCGTTTGAATTGAATATAAACGTGGTTGCGGCTACTCCTTCGAGAGCGATTTTGTCGCACAGACCGAAACCGTAGCCCGCAAACTGCTCATAGTATGCCCGGAAAGCTTCCTGAGGTACTTTGATAACGAGATTTTCGTTCACGCTGTAAATATCCTGATAAAGCTCGGGATCAAATTCCACGCTTATGAAAATCGGAGCTTCCATAGTATAAATCGCAGGAGGCTCGGTACCCTTGAACTCGACGTCTTCCAATGAAGGCACATTTACAAAAGCATCGGGCATTATGGTTTCGAGAGTGGAAGGAAGAACAAGTTTCCTGAGCATATTACACATATAAAACGCATTTTCGCCTATGGTAACCACTCCTTCATTCAATTCTGCTATCTCAATATTACTACTTGAGAAAGCGTAATTACCTATATCCCGGACAGACGAAGGGAATATCACTTCTTTAATATACTTGCTCTTATAAAAGGCGTTTGACCTTATCGACACTACTCCCTCGGGGATCGCATATGTATCTCCCTCTTTCAGGGCAGGATAAATTATGAGCTCGGTAAAGTCCTTGTTGTAAAGCACGCCGTTATCAATGGCAAAAGCGGGATTATCTTCGTCAACGGTAAGCTCTCTGAGGGCATCGTAAGGCAATCCGTAGATCCCTATTTCCGTCAGAGAGGCAGGGATATGGAAACTTTCTATGCATGCGCCTGCAAAAGTATTTTCTCCCAACACTTCAAGATTGCAGCCGTTATAAAAATTCACGTATCTGAGTTTTATACAATTCAGGAAAGCACCTCTCACCGCTCCCCATAATTCTACGCCTACCCACTCATAAATATCACTGGTGATGCGTTTCAGAGTGGAAGGCAAATTTACTTCAGTAAGCTCGGTAAGAAGCTCGTATTCGCCCGTAATGGGATTCAGAGCCGTATTTTCCATCATAAACGTGCCCGCAAATATCTCTTCAACGCCTTCGGGTACCGTTACCTTTTCAAGATATGCTGCTCCGTAAAACGCAAAAGGTCTTATGGAAGTCACGCTTTCCGGAATAGAATACTCCCTCACGACATTGGAAGCTATAAACATCATGAAAGTATCTCCGCCGTTGATACCCGTATTTTTTTCGATAACTGTATTGTTTTCGATCACGTAATAGTCGTTTTCGACAGCGTCTATCATGGCTACTTTTTTCAGATCCATACGATTTCCGTCGACGAAATTATCGCCCAGGAATTCTATCGTATTGTCGATATAAATCTCTTCCAAAATAAAATTCCACTGAAAAGCGCCGGCACCTATATAACGGACTCCCGGAAGTCTTATGCTTTTAAGATTGCAGTTCATAAAAGCACCTGCGGAGGGAAGCTCGCATTCTCCTTCGTATCCTGCAGGAACATCGCCTTCTCCCCCGATACGCTTCACACTTCCGTTAATAATCAATTCTGTCAGCGAATAACACTGGTAAAAGGATGCAGAAGCTATTTCTTCGACGTCGCCTTCGATCACCACCGACTGAAGATTATTATATCTTGAGCATATACCGGGATTTATAAATGTAACGCTTGCAGGTACAACAAGCTTTGCAGACATGGGAGAGAAAAAGTAAAGCTTGGTTTTATCTGCTGAAAGGATCATATCGTTTTCTTTGACTAAATATATGTTCTCTTCACTGAGCTCGGGCATAAACATTGAATACGCGGAGTCGAAAACAAAGTATCCTATGGACTTCAGTGAAGCCGGGAAGTTGATATTCTTTATCGAAGAACTCTGAAATGCACAGTGATCTATATATTCGAGTCCCTCTTCTATCTCCACATTCTGTATGCCTGATGAGAAAAACGCTTCATAGCTGATGATCTTATAAGAATACGGTATGTATACGCTCGTGACACGGCTGAATTCGAACCCGTTGTGGGCTATTTCCGTAACGGGCAGTCCTTCATGCTCAGCCGGAAGCGCAAGCTCCGCAACATTGACATTTGCCTTTAAAGAAAGCGCATAGCTTTCTCCGTCCTCTTTGAGAGTAAAGTCAAAATAGTTTTCTGAAGACGGCACGTATTCGTAAAGAGCATTTATCACCATATCCCCGGTTACATAGCCGAAATCTGCGTCCCAATCGCTGAATACATAATGAGCTCTCGATGAAAGCACTTCCCCGCGGGAAGGCGCAACAGCGGCTCCGCCGTAAGGAACGGCACGTTCGGCGATCGTTTTACCCGTATCGTCTCTGAACTCTACCTTATATACTGCAGTCTCCCAACATGCGACCAATACGATATCCTTTTCATCCTTTAAATGATAGGTATCGCCCGGCTGATAAAGATCGGCACCGTCCGTCCAGCCGGTGAAAACATAACCCGTCCTTTCGGGAGCCTCCGCTATTATGAAAGATCCGTCATAAGCGACCTCCCCCTGAACCGGAGCATTTCCTTCAGGATAGCCGGCGTCGTATGTCACACTGAAATCTTTCGGTATAAAAAGAGCGTAAAGAGTGATGTCCTCCGTCACGGGGAGCGAAAAATCATACTTCTGAGTCTTTTCCTCATCGCTGTACCAACCGACAAACTCTACTCCCGCCGCCGCTTTGACTGCAGGTTCGATCGCCGTCCCTCCGCTTACCACTATCTGCGACTTTATTCCTTCAGCGCCTGAAAATGTAACGGTAAAATCGCCCTTCACCCACTCGGCATATAAAGTGACGTCCGTCTCGACTTTATACCCTTCAGGATCAAATAACTCGGTTAGCGCTTCGTCTTTATACCAACCGTCCAGCCTGTAACCTTCCTTCACCAATGAAGGCAACATCAACTCCGAGCCATACGCTATACTTTGAGTATGTACCTCGTCTCCTACAACATAAGTTATTTTTGCAAAGTTTTTCTCACAGCCCGCTGCCACTGCAAGTACCGCAAGACAAACTAACGCAAAAATCATTGCTTTGCCGACTCGCTTCATAAAGAATACCTCCGTTTTATATATTAAGCCTTAAAGCTTACATATTCTACAATAGAACATTTTCATAATGATAATATCACAAAATAAAATATATGTCAATCAAAATCGTTGACATTTTTTCACATTTATGCTTAAATAAAAATACCGTAAGTTCAAGGAGTATCTGAAATGGAAAATATAAAAATCGACTCTCCCGCAGAAATGAATATGACTGTAAATGCTTCGGAAGCTTTCCCTTCCGCCGTCTTAAAGGATTTGAGACTCAATCTTTTTGTCCTGGACAACAGTCTGAACAGATTCCGCAAAAGTAAAATATCGCCCAACTCAAACGAAACGGTTTTTTCCGACTACGAGCTCAGTCTGATAGAAAAAAGCGCACTTATCGTAATTCACGATACTCAGCCCGTAAGCATGAGCAGGCTTGCATTATATTGCGGATTCACGACAAGTAAAACGACGCGAGCAGTCGAAGCGCTGGTGAAGAAAAATCTTGCAGTCAGACAGATACCTGCCGAAAACAGAAGAAAAATATATGTTTCCGCCACAGAAACCGGCTATAACCTCGTGGAAAAAAACAACGAGGAACATTTCAATAATTTTATTTTTCTTACACACAACTTCACTGATAAAGAACTGAAAAAAATGTGCGAATGCTACACTTATATACTTGAGATGTACAGCAAGCACTGCGGACATCCTATAGCCGCTTCGTCAGCGCCCAAGGATTGATACCGCTTTTCTCCGATATATTGTTTGGAC
>URET01000054.1 GCA_900546875.1 uncultured Eubacteriales bacterium | reverse complement strand
CGAAACGAAAAAACGGGTTCCGCATAGACCGAGCGTTTATGTATACGGTGCTTCAAGCGTAATGAAAACTTATAAGGGCGCACGGCGTTTGCGTGCGAAACTAAAAGCCGGGTTTCCGCATAAACCGAAGCGTTTTTGTGCAAGAAAAAAGCGCATAAAACCATTCCGCTTTTAACGGAAGGGTATGCGCTCGGTTATTATTGGTCTATCGGATTACAATGTATAATAGAGTCTGACTGTCGTTCCGCCTCCTTCGGTCACGGCAAGAGTGACGTCGAAAGGAGCGGTGCAGGCGATATCGGTATAGAATTTTGCACCTCTGAGGTCGATGGGCACGTTCACGGCGTCGCCGAGTTTTACGGTAACGACGTCGGTTTTTATTACTGAAGTTCCTTCGATCTTGTAAAACTCGAAGTTTACATAGTTTTTCTCATACTCGCCGCAGCCGGCGCATGCAAAAATGCATACGAAAAGCAGACAGGCGATAATAACAACGCTGATTTTTTTCATTTTTCTATACTCCTATTTTCGAAGCCGACCTTACCAGATAAGGTTGCCGAGAAATCTGCAAAGGTCATTGAGTTTTTCGGCGGCGGGCACCGCTTCCTCGACCACTTCTCCCGCTTCATTGGTGACGGCTTTAATGTCGGGGACCTTAAGCACGAAGCGTGAGTACTCGGGGCTGTTTATCAAAGCGAGCGTAAGCTGATTCTTTGATATGCCGTAAGCTGCAATATTGCGATAAGAGAATATGTAAATCGCTTTGATTTGCTCTTTTCCCTTTACGTAAATCATTCTTTTCGATGTGAAAGCGAGCATAGCTTTTTCGGACTCGAAATAATTAAGCACTTCTTCATCTTCGAAAAGGACAGTGGCAAGCTTTTCAAGCGCACCCGCTTCGGGTTGATTGAGCATTTTGACTTTGATGTTTTTGAACAACTTCATAATAATCCACCTCTGATCCTCTTTTGGTACGTTTGGCGCGGCAAGCCGCACCCTACCCCTATCTTGCTATATTATATACCATATTAAAAATAAAAGCAAGGGGAAAATGTAAATTTATTTCACCTATTTTAAAAAATTCGTTATCTGCACGTTATTCGTAGGCGGGGATGTCGCCGTTCTGAGCGGGCGCTTCTCCGACGGTATTCTCGTCGAAATGGGAAAATACTATCGAAACAGTACAATTGTTGCTGTCGTAGTATCCGTTTTTATTTAGGTCATACCTAATTATCACCTGTTTGGTAAGGCTGCCGCTTTTTTCGGCTATTATTTCCAGCCAGTCCGAGCCGTCGAGGATGTCGTCCGCCTGACTCCCGCGGTATATGACCTTGTAAAAAACGCTGCCGCCGGCGCTTCTTTTGTAAAGACTTATTATGATTTCCGCGGTTATTACGGCAAATCTCGATGCGTAGTCTCCGATATAGGTCTCCACCATATCTTCGAACTCGCCGTCATTCACGATCCTTTTTGTTTGGTGAGGCCAGTTTTCGTCGTATGTTCCGGTGTAGAGGACTCCGTCTTTATACATTGCGCGTTCGTAGACTTCCGATATGGTTTCCCCCTGCGGGAGAGGCTGACATATTTCGAGGACGTGGTCCATTTCAAATGAAAATCTGTCGCCCGACACCGTTTTGATATTTATGGTTTCCGTTCTGCCGTCCGTATAGGTCTTAACGAAAGAGATATTCAGTCCCTGCCAGGTTTCGATGCTTTTTAGACTTTGTTCGAGAGCCTGAGCGTCTTTGCTTTGCGCGCCTCCCTTGACGGCATTATAGTCGCCGTCCGCAGAAGTGAGCGCGCCCACGGCAACGCCTGCCGCTGCCGCAACGATAAGCACGGCGATCAGAGCGACAATAAACTTATTTTTTTTTGAGGAAAAAAATTCTTTTATTTTATTCATCCGTTCCTGTAAGCGAGGCGGTGGATATGCTCAGATCATACATTTTCTTATACAGACCGTTGTTTGCTATGAGCTGAGCGTGCGTACCGCTCTCAACTACTCCTTTTTCGGTAAGCACGATTATTTTTGTTGCGTTCCTTATTGTAGACAGTCTGTGCGCGATCACGATGGAGGTCCTTCCGCGGGAAAGGGCGTCGAGAGAACGCTGCACAACCACTTCGCTTTCGTTGTCGAGATTGCTTGTGGCTTCGTCGAGAATGAGAACAGGCGGGTTTTTAAGGAAGACCCGCGCGATCGAGATCCTTTGTTTCTGACCTCCGGAAAGCTTGACTCCCCTTTCCCCGACGTAGCTTTCATACCCATGGGGCAGGGCTTTGATGAATTCGTGAGCGCCGGCGAGTTTTGCAGCCTGTTCCACTTCCTCCCGAGTGGCGCCCGGTTTTCCGTAGGCGATGTTATCGGCGACAGTCCCCCAAAAAAGGAAAACATCCTGCTGCACAACGCCGATACTGCCGCGGAGAGAGTGGAGGGTAAGTTCTCTAATGTCTTTTCCGTCTATTTTCACGCTGCCCTTCTGCACGTCATAAAAACGCGGGATAAGATTGGCTATGGTGGTTTTGCCGCTTCCGCTGGGTCCGACGATGGCAAGAGTTTCTCCTTTGTCCACGTAGAAGCTGAGGTTTTTGAGCACCCAGTCGGTTTCGTCCGAATATCTGAAGAAGACTCCGTCGAATTCCACTTTCCCTTCGACGCTGACTATATCTTTGGCTCCGGGCAGATCGTAGAGGTCGGCGGGTTCGCCCACCACCTCTTCGAACCTTTCAAAAGCCGTGACGCCTCTTTGGAACTGTTCGGCATACTCTGCGATCATTCTTATGGTGGCGAGCAGGGTATTTGCGTAGAGAAGGTACTCCACGAAGGCTGCCGCGTCGAGTTCGAGATAGCCGCCGAGGATGATTATGGTCATATATATAACCGCGCCGAAGAAATTCATTCCGCAGCTGAAAACTGCCATATAATGGTAATTTTTCTTTTTTATTTCAAGAAAACGTTCGTTGTTTACGGCGAATTTCTGTTCTTCGAGGGCTTCGTTTGTAAAGCTTTTGACGACCCTTATACCGCTCAGAGTATCTTCGCACTGAGCGTTTATCTCAGCCATCTGTCTTCTGTTTGACTTGTGCACCCGACGCATTTTTCCGTTGTACTTCACCGCAAAAACCACCATGACGGGCAGCATTGCGAAAAGACACAGCGTAAGAAGCCAGTATTGGATATGGAAAACGAGAAGTATGACCAGCAGACCTATTATTTTTACGCCGGCAATAAAAAATTCCTCGGGACAATGATGAGCGAACTCTGTTATATCGAAAAGGTCTGTAGTGATACGGCTCATCAGCGTGCCGACCTTGACGTTGTCGAAGTACTTATGCGGCATGCTTTCCAGATGCCGGAAGAGTTTGCTCCGCAGGTCTTTTTCGATATTGGCTCCCATGATGTGGCCATACTTGGTTATGTAATAGTTGGCGGCTACCGTGACAGCCTTGAAAAGGATGATCAGCAGCGCGATGTAAACGATAGACGTAAAGTCGTGCTGAGGCAGGTAGGTGCCGGTTATTATCCCGACAAACCTCGGAAAGGCAAGATCGGCAGCCGTGGCGAAAAAGGCGCACGCCAGATCGAAAATCAGTACCCTTTTATAATTTCTGAAGTAGGGAGCGAATTTTTTTATCGATTCCCATGTTCCGTGCACATTGGTTTTTTTAGTTTTAGCTTCCATGTTTTTTCTCCCGAACGACATTTGCATTTTACCATACTTGAAGGCTTCGGTCAAGGGATTGAAAACACGCTTTTCAAAACGGGCAAGCCTTCTTTCCTTTCGGAAGGGGATATCTTCCGGGATGTTTTTTGTCAGAAGCCGTGTCCCGTGCGCAAGAGCGTGACAAAAGCCTCCGCTCCGTATATTTTGCTCACTTCGGGCGCTCCGTCAAAACAAAGCCGCAGTTTATCAAGTGGAAAACGCGGCACAGACCCGGCCTCTCCGTTCAAAGCCCGCGACAGGCTTGCCGCACGGAGGCAAACCGGCGTTCCGCATAAGCCTGCACCGGAAAGAAACGGGCATAAGACGCGGAAAAACCTGGGAAAAAATACCCAGAAGAGTAAAATCGTAAAACCGCCTGAAAAGGCGTCGGACGGCTCTTCAGCTTTTTGCGGAATAAAAAGGCAGACCGATGAAAAAGCCGTACCGGTATAAAGGTACGGCTTTCGAAAAATAAAATCTTATCTTTATTCTGAATATCCGGAGCGAGGCCTGTCGGTTTCTTCTGTTCCGGGATGTCCCTTTCCGGGTCGGGAGAGGGTTCCTGACGAATGTCAGAGCATTTGTTTCAGGGAGGCGATACGTTCGGATATTTTCTGTTTTTTATCCTGATATGAAAGAAGTTTTTCTTTTTCGGTTTCCACGAGTGCCGGCGGTGCTTTAGACACGAAACCGGGATTTGAAAGCTTGGAGGAGGCTCTTGAAATTTCGTTTTCCGTTTCATTGAGTTCTTTTTCCAATCTGTTCAATTCCTTGGGGATGTCGAGCATATCTCCGAGGGGGATAAAGGCTTCGCCCGCTCTGCAGATTATCGGCAGGGTTCCCGAGTGGTCGGGGTTATTTGTGAAGGTGAGCTGAGCGTTGCACAGTTTTTCGATATATACGCCTGTTTCTTTCAGGTTTTCCGAAGCGGGTTTTATAAGCAGGCGGATACGTTTTGAAGGGGGTACGTTATTTTCGGCGCGCTGATTGCGCACTTTTGTGACAAGCTCCTTGACGTTTTCCATAAGCTCCGCCATATCGGGAAAATCGAATTCCTTTTCGGGCAGCGGATAGGGCTGCAGCATGATGGTATTTTCATGGCCGGGCATGGACATGTATATTTCTTCTGTGATAAACGGGATAAAGGGGTGAAGCATTTTGAGCAGTTTGTCGAGCACGTAAAGGAGCACTGTGATCGCGGCTGATTTAAGGTTTTCGTCCGTTCCGTAGAGCACGGGCTTGCACAGTTCGATATACCAGTCGCAGAACTCGCTCCAGGTAAAGTCATAGAGTTTTGCCAGAGCGATGCCGAGGTCATAGTTTTCCATTGAGTCCGTGACGCTTGCGATGAGGGCGTTGAGGCGGGTCAGGATCCATTTATCGGCGGGCGAGAGGGTATTGATATCGAGGCGAGAGGGTATTTCGGAACGGGTGTTCATGAGCACGAAACGGGAAGCGTTCCAAAGTTTATTGAGGAAGTTTCTCGTCGCGTTGGTTTTGTCCGTGGAGAAACGCGTGTCCGCACCGGGGGCGACGCCGTTTATAAGGGTAAAGCGAAGGTTGTCCGCTCCGTAGTTTTCCACGATTTCCAGGGGGTCGATGCCGTTGCCGAGGGACTTGCTCATTTTTCTTCCCTGAGCGTCTCTTACAAGTCCGTGGATAAGGACCTTTCTGAAGGGGACCTTGCCGGTATATTCCAGTGACGAGAATATCATGCGGGAAACCCAGAAAGTTATGATATCATAGCCGGTGGCGAGAACGTCCGTGGGGAAGAAGTATTCGAAGTCGGGGGTTTGTTCGGGGTATCCGAGAGTGGAGAAGGGCCAGAGAGCGGATGAAAACCAGGTGTCGAGCACGTCTTCGTCCTGTCTGAGAGGGGCACCGCATTCGGGGCATATCTTTTCCTCGTTTTCCGAACACAGTTCAAGACCGCATTTGTCGCAGTAGAACACGGGGATACGGTGTCCCCACCAGAGCTGACGGGATATGCACCAATCTCTGATATTTTCCATCCAGTGGAAGTAGGTTTTGGAAAAATGTTCGGGGATAAATTCTATTTCGCCGGACCTTACGGCTTCTATAGCGGGCTGAGCGAGCTGTTTCATACTGACGAACCATTGTCTGCTTGTAATGGGTTCCACGGTGGTGTGGCAGCGGTGACAGTGTCCGACGTTATGCGTATATTTTTCTTCCGAGACGAAAAGTCCCAGTTGTTTCATTTTTTCGATGATATTTTTTCTGCATTCAAATCTTGATTGTCCTTCGAACTCGCCGCCGAGGGAATTGATGATACCTTTATCCGTCATGATTTTTCTGACTTCGAGATCGTGACGCTTTCCCACTTCGAAGTCATTGGGGTCGTGGGCGGGAGTGATCTTGACGGCTCCCGTACCGAAGTCTTTTTCCACGTATTCGTCTGCAATGACGGGGATTTCTCTGTCCCCGAAGGGGAGCTTTACCGTTTTTCCTATCACGGAAACATATCTTTCGTCGTCGGGATTGACGGCTATCGCGGTATCGCCCAGCATGGTTTCGGGGCGTGTTGTGGCAAACTCGATAAAGCCCGTGCCGTCGGAGAAAGGATAGCGGAATTTCCAGAGTCTGCCTTCCTCTGTTTCGTATTCCACCTCGGCGTCGGAAAGAGCGGTGCCGCATTCGACGCACATGTTGGTAATACGGTTTCCGCGGTATACGAGTCCTTTGTCATAGAGTATCTTGAATACGTGTCTGACCGCACGGCTCAGATTTTCGTCCATGGTGAAGGCTTTGCGGCTCCAGTCGCAGCTGCTGCCGAGAGAACGAAGCTGTTTTTCTATTCTTCCGCCGTATTTATTTTTCCAGTCCCAGGCGAGCTCAAGGAATTTTTCGCGGCCCACCCGAGCTTTTTCGAGTCCTTGAGCGCGCATTTCTTCGGTGATCTTGAGTTCTGTCGCAATGGACGCATGATCGGTGCCGGGCAGCCATAAAGCGCAGTAACCCTGCATACGGCGGAATCTTATTATTGCGTCCTGAATGGCATTGTCCAGCGCGTGACCGATGTGAAGCTGACCGGTGATGTTCGGCGGGGGCATGACTATCGTGAAGGGTTTTTTGTTTTCTTCCCTGTGAGCGATGAAATATCCGGCGCTCTCCCATTGTTCGTAAAGACGTTTTTCGAAATTTCGCGGTTCAAAAGTTTTTTCCATGATTCACCTCCGTTTTATTCACGGGCTGTCTGTACAATAAAAAAACAACCCGCCCACATCAGGACGAATTGCCACGCAATCCGCGGTACCACCCGACTTCGAGTTGCCTCGCGCTTATTTATGCGCTTTTCGCGCGCAGACGGTACGGCTCCGAAATTCGCCGTACAGGCTCAAAAGGCGACTTCACCCGCCACGCGCACCGCTCTCACACCGCCGGCGGCTCTCTGCAGCGCAGACACAAGGCTACTCCTCCTCTTTTTACGGCACGCCGACCCTGCTCAGCCGCAGCGGTTTTTGAACCGGTCTGACCCGAAGGTATCCGGTTTGCGCGCCGAACGCCGTTAATGGCGGTATTTTACCATATCTTTTCCAAAGAATCAAGCGTTTAAACGCACTTTGAGATTTTTGCCCCGGTTTTTCATCCGTGTATTTTTACGTTGTCAGGTGTGAAAGCGGAGAGGTTTTCCGCTTGCCGCGCCGTCACGAAGTACACATACGGCTTTTCGGGTTTC
>URET01000053.1 GCA_900546875.1 uncultured Eubacteriales bacterium | reverse complement strand
CGGAAACAACCCGGTGCGCATTACAGACCGGTCAGTTCGGAGCCTTCAAATGGAACTTTGAAGCACTCTCAGAAGCCACGGGAAAACCTGTTCAGGGTATGCATTCAGGATTTGATCCGGCACTGACGCTATAAGCGTTTCAAAAAAAGTAAGGAATACAGGAGATTTATGCAAGAAAACAATACTTATTGGCTGCAACATACCATAAATAATTACGATATCGACTTTAATATGCAATTGAAGTATTCGGCATTGCAGAATCTGTTACAGCAGGCGTCCGCGTATCACGTGGAAAAACTCGGTTTGGGTTTTGTGCATCTTGCCGACATGGGCAAAGGGTGGGTACTTACGCGCATGAAAATAAAAGTCATACGCATGCCCGTTTACGGTGAAAAAGTTACCATCGAAACATGGCCTGTGAAGCCGGGATTTGCGGAATTTGAAAGAGACTACCTGCTGAAGGACGAAAAAGGAGAAATACTTGTTGCCGCCACAAGTCGGTGGTGTATCATGGACCATAAGACGCAAAAGCCTGTGAGGGCTTCCGAACTGACTATACGAGATGTGGATTACCGTTCGGACAGATGTCTCGGGGATCCTTTAGTCCGCCTACGCGGAAATGATCTAGCCTGGACGTTTGCGTACTCGGACATAGTGCGTGCGAGCGATCTGGATCTCAATTACCATATGAACAACGTGAGATATCTGGAGTGGATAATGGACTGCTTTGATTTAAAAACCATTACCGAAACCAAGCTTGACGTACTTCAGATAGATTATCTTCATCAGGTACGTTTCGGAGAAGAGCTGTCGCTTTTTACGTCATATTCTCCGTCAACTACTTATGTTAAAGGCGAAGCCGGCGACAATACCGCTTTTTTGTGCAGTATAGGCAAAAAAATAACGACAAGTAGGGCCTAAAAGCTTAACGGCTTGTCTGTATGCAGCTGAAGCTGCCGGATTTGCAGACAAACAGCAGTCAAGTCAAATATGACTCGGCTGCTGTTCTTATCCGGAGAAACTGACGTAAAGAGCAGAAAGGACAGACCGGGAAACAGGTAAATATAAAAGAAAAAACACCCGGAGGCTGAAACAGCATATCCGGGCATTTTTATTCAAGCTGAAATACAGGGTAAAACATAAAAAGAGCTGCCGCGACTTCAGAAAAAACGGCTGTCGAGTCCGTCAGAGAACAGATCAGTCTTCGGAGTCGGGCGGTGCGGGGATAGCGTCGAGCTTAAGTACTTTGCGGTCATAGGTTATGATCCCGTTGAGTTCTTCTTCGACGTCGGTAAGCTGAGTATAGACAGCGGCGCATAGGCCCTGTGAGATAAGGGGGTAAAGCTGAGATTTGTAAAGGCGATTGACCGCGAGCGCGTAAAGGTCCTGTTTTCTGAATTTTTTGTAGCCGAAGTCTGAGTCGAAGGCGGTATGTGTGGGGAGGGGAAGAGAGTATCCTCCGAATTCGGTTATAGCCACGGCGCGGTCCTGAACGAGGGGTACGCGCAGTCTTTTATAGTAAATGTGGAGGCTTTTGAAGTCGCCGGTAAACTGATCGATCCATCCGCTAGTACTGTCCACGGGGCGAGTGGGGTCAAGCTGCCACAGGCGGCTTGTGAAAAGACCGGCGTCAAACTGTCCCCATCCTTCGTTGAAGATTGTCCACACGGCGACTGAAGGAGAGTTGAAGAGAAGGGCGGCAGCTCCTTCCAGATGGCGGGAAAAGGCTTCTCTGCCTTCGGTGTTGAGGCGCGAGAAACGTTTGTAGTTAAAATCGGGAGTAAACATGCCTAGAAAGCCCATTACCTGAGTCACCATACGGCTGTAGATGCCTCCGCCGTTGACAAGATCCTGCCATACCAGCAGACCTGTTCTGTCGCAGTGGTAATACCAGCGCAAGGGTTCAATCTTAATATGTTTTCTGATGGTGTTGAAGCCGAGTTTTTTGGCTGTTTGGATGTCGAAAATCATGGCGCGATCGTCGGGCGGTGTAAGCAGGCTTTCGGGGTAGTAGCCCTGATCGAGCACTCCGTTTATAAAATACTGTTTGTTGTTCAGGCAAAAACGCATGGCGCCGTATTTATCCCTTTCCACGGAGAATTTTCTCATGGCGAAGTAGGAGCTGACTTTGTCTTTTCCGTAAGAAAGGGCAAGATCATATAAAAAAGGTTCTTCCGGTGACCAGAGCTTTACTTCCGCGATTTTTATAACAGCCGTGTCTTCCTGCAGAGAAACGTCAAAGCCGCCCTTTTCGGATATAATACGTACTTCGTCATACGAAGGATTGCCCTCTTTTTTTATTTCTATCCTGAGTTCGCCCTTATCGATATCCGGGGTCAGACGTATGCTTTCGATGTATGAATCGGGAACGCTTTCCAGCCATACTGTCTGCCAGATGCCGCTTTGAGCCGTATACCAGATCCCTCCCGGAGAAGAGGATTGTTTACCGCGGGGGAGTTCGGAATTCTCCGTGAGGTCGGTGACGAAGACCTCGAGAGTGTTTTCCTCCTGAACGAGGCTGGTGACGTCAACGGAAAAAGGAAGGTAACCGTCAGCGTGGCTGGTGACTTCGGTCCCGTTGAACACGACCCGTGCAAACTGATCCACGCCTCCGAAATGGAGCAGTACTTTTCCTTTTATAAAATTTTCGGGGAAAGCGAATTTTCTGAAGTAGTGAAGAGTTTCGTTTTTGGAAGTTTCCCTTTCGACGCCTGAAAGCATGGTTTCGGGGGAGTAGGGGACAATAATTTCTCCTTCGTATACTTTGTTCTCGCCGTTCAGAACCTCGAAGCCCCATTTACCGTTAAGACAAAGATAGCTTTCTCTCTGAAACTGCGGACGCGGGTACTCTGAAAGCGGACACGAAGGATCGAAATTTTCTCCCCATATTGTACTGATTCTTTTGAAATTACGCTTTTTTTTCATATTCTGGCCTCGTTGGATATATCTGAATGCTTATATTATATCTGCCTTTGCCGGGAGCTGTCAGGAAACGGCTTCGGATAAGGTCCGTTTCATACTTAAAAGGATATCGGCTGTTCACTGCGGTGTTGTGCCGTGCAAAGCTTCGGCGTCCGTGATGAGGGCGGAACGAAAATCAGTGACAGTGGCGGTCGCACCGAAAGGATGAAAAGTGTTTGGTCCGGGCTTTCAGGCAGAGGACAAAGTCCTTTTGCCGGGAGCTGTCAGGTGACGGCTTCGGATAAGGTCCTTTTCAAACTTAAAAAGATATCTGCGGTTCACTGCGGTGTTGTGCCGCGCGGAGCTTCGGCGTCCGTGATGAGGGCGGAACGAAAATCAGTGACAGCGGCGGTCGCACCGAGAGGATGAAAGGTGTTTGGTCCGGGCTTTCAGGCAGAGGACAAAGTCCTTTTGCCGGGAGCTGTCAGGTGACGGCTTCGGATAAGGTCCTTTTCAAACTTAAAAAGATATCTGCGGTTCACTGCGGTGTTGTGCCGCGCGGAGCTTCGGCGTCCGTGATGAGGGCGGAACGAAAATCAGTGACAGCGGCGGTCGCACCGAGAGGATGAAAGGTGTTTGGTCCGGGCTTTCAGGCAGAGGACAAAGTCCTTTAATCGTGGAAGTGCTTGTATACTGCAAGAGCAGCCGATTGCGGAAGTCCTTCAGTATCTGTAAGTTCTTCGAGAGAGGCTTTGCTGATGTTGGCGACGCTTTTGAATTTTCTTATAAGGATAAGCTGACGTTTTTTTCCTATTCCTTCTATGGAGTCGAGTTCGCTCTGAAGCAGGTTTTTACCGTGGAGTCCGCGGAAATAGGTTATGGCGAAGCGGTGTGCTTCGTCTCTGAGGTTGATAAGCAGCTTCAGTCCGAAGGAGTCCTTGGACATTACGACAGGTTCGTTTCTGTCCGGGAGAAAAACCAGTTCTTCTTTTTTTGCCAGGGACGCGAAAGGTATTTTTACGCCCGCCTCCTCCATCGCCTTTACTGCGTAACTCAGCTGTCCTTTCCCGCCGTCGACAACTATGAGATCGGGTCTTGCTCCGAAATCGAGGTCGCCGTTTTTGATGCGGGTAAGGCGTCGGAATATGACCTCTTTCATACAGGCGAAGTCGTTTGCTCCCTCAACGGTTTTTATCCTGAAACGGCGGTAGCTTTTCGTATCCTTTGTTCCGTTGGTAAATACAACCATGCTTGCGACTTTATCTGTCCCGCTTATATTACTTATGTCGTAGCATTCAATGCGCCGGGGCATACTCTCGAGCGAAAGCGCTTTCATAAGATGCAGCATTGCGCCTGTTGTGGAGTTGAAATCGCGTTCCACTTTAGTCTGATTTTTATCGAGGAAAATTGCGGCGTTATTCTGAGCCATGAGCGCAAGCTTACGTTTCAATCCTCTTTGCGGAGAGGATACGGTTACCTTTCTGCCTGTCTTTTCCGAGAAATAATCGGCGAGTATTTCGGCGTCGGACAAAGGTATATTGAGGATGATGTTTTTCGTGTCGAGATTGGTCGAAGAATAAAACTGAGTAAGAAATCCGGACAAATTCTGTTCTTCGTCCAGACTCGCGTCTTCTGTAATGTAGGCGTCGCCGCCGAGCAGACGTCCGCTCCTTATAGTCAGCTGTCCGACAGCCGTACTTTTCCCGTTGCCGTAAATGGCGAAAACGTCGGCGTCCAAATCGGGGGAAGTGTTGACAAGTCTTTGTTCGTTGAGCTTATCCAGAACATGGAGCTGCTGCTTGTATTCAAGCGCTTTTTCGTAGTTTTCCTTTTCGCTTGCTTCGAGCATTTTCTCTGTTATCACCTTTCTTGCTTTGGCGTCGCTGCCGGACAGGAATTCAGTTATACCGGCAATTATTTCTCTGTAGTCCGCTTCGGAGATCCTTCCCTTGCATGGCGCGGAACACCTCCCGATATCGGCATTCAGACACGGTCTGAAATTTGCCGGCAGTTTGTTCAGGTCAAGACTGCACGTGCGCGTCGGAAAAGCTTCAAGTATCTTGAAAACGTCTCTCACGCTCACCCCGATTATCGGTCCGAAATACCTGGAACCGTCTTTTACCAGCTTGCGCGTCATGGTCACGCGCGGAAAAGAGTCCTTGACGTCTATTTTGATGTAAGGATACTGTTTGTCGTCTTTCAGCAGGATATTGTAAGGCGGTTTATATTTTTTTATAAGGTTGTTTTCAAGCGAAAGCGCGTCAGTTTCGCTTGCCGTCACGATGTACCTGAAATCGGCTATCCGACTGACCATTATATCTACTTTAAGAGTTTTGCCGGCAGAATGGAAAAAATATTGCCTTACTCGGTTTTTCAGATTTTTCGCCTTGCCTACATATAGTATGCTTCCATCGGAATCATACATGATGTAAACTCCCGGATCCTCAGGTAAATTCCTGAGCTTTTCATTGATATCCATTTTTACCGGTCCCTCCTCTTTAAAGTATACCATACTTTTTCCCCTTTGACATCTTTTGCACAAAGGAAAATCAACATTTTTTGCCCCGGAATAAATCCCCTTCATTTTTCCGCACTTTCCGCCACCGCTTCCTGCCGGTCGATACCCGCCGCGCGCTCAGTTAAAATACGCCCGCGGATAATTACTTCCGGGATTTATCGGAACACCGCGGAAATGAATTTTTAAAACAAAACAGCAAATGGTATTATACCGCACTAGCTAAATATACTCCGAAAATGTCGCACAGATTCATTTATCGGATATGTTTTGTGAATATCATACAGTCGCGTTTGCAGAATATGCTTCGAGATGGGTAATATACCGCACTCGCTGAATACACTCCGAAAATGTACAAAGGTTTACTTATCGTATATGCTTTTATCACAACCGGAAAGCAAACGCATAAAAATAACGGTCTGCTCTTCAGGTTTATAAGATCAGAGCGTGTCAGACTCCCTCATGCCGTACGGTGCGAAATAAAAACGAATCTTTCCGGATAAAAACACTGAGAAAAAACCCGGATATTTTCCAAAAAAAACGGTGAGGAAAGACGCAGATATTTTCCAAAAAAAACGGTGAGGAAAGACGCAGATATTTTCCGAAAATCAGACGATCCGCAAATACGACTTGTTACCGGCAAAAAGCCGTAAAGTACTTTAAACTGCAGTATATCCGGAACTTCCGCAAGCACAAAAGATACAAGGCAGAAAAAGAGGAAGTGGATAATATTTCAATATATTATAGGGATATTATGACAGTAGCAGTAGTAGCAGGCTGTGTGGAATTGTGGAAATATAGAACATGTGTTCCTGAGTGTGCCTCTAATACATATGTTTCATTAATTTCGGAGTGTTCGGATACAAAAAATCCTGTGGACAACCATGTGGAAATCCTGTGGACAACTCCGAAGTTGTGCACAATGCTGTGGAAAACTTTCCCTTGTTTTATGTGCGAGATAGCGGGAGCCTCAAAAATGAAAAAAAACGAGATATTGTTTACAGGTGCTTGCAAAGGGTTGCGAATTATGCGCGATTATGGTATCATTATATGAATGTCTGAAAAATAAAGACTAAGCGGAGTTTAGTGATTGTTGTATAAAGGGTTTTGCCGGAAGGACGGAGAACGGGCGGCGGAGCTTTCGGTGTGATAAAAGCGAGAGAAATGCAGGAAGCCGGAGAGAAAGCCGGAAGGGAAAGTGCAGCTGACGTGAGGTTTCCGAGGCGGGACGGAAGGCGCGTTTTGCCTGAAGGAAGGAGAACGGGCGGCAGATTGCTGCATGAAGTGAAGTCTGCGCAAGCGGTTTTTGTTTCATGTGATGGGGAGAAGGTATGCAGTATCTGAAGAAAGCGATAAAAACAAAGATAATTGCTTCTGCTGTTGAAGAGTTCAGGCTGAACGGATTTCATGAAGCGTCTGTTCGCATAATAGCTCAGAATGCGGGGGTGAGTCTCGGTAACGTATATCGTTATTTCAGGGACAAGGAAGACGTTTTTACGGCGGTAGTTGCGCCGTTTCTTGCTGAGGCGCGAGGAGTTGCCGAGCGGTTCAGGACTGCTGAAGCGGATATAGAAGAATGTCTGGAGAGTTTTTGCAAGTTGCTTCTCGAGCGGGCTGACGAGTATGCGGTTATAAAGAAGTCTGCTACTCCGCATTATTCCGAATTTTTCGAAGCGGTATCCGGCGGTGTGGCGGAGTACACGCGCAGACGGCTGATGAAGTCCGGGGCTGACGGCAAGGTAAGCAATCCTTTGTTTGCGGAGCATATCGGGAGGGCTTTTGTGAGGTGCGTACTTGATGATTACGAGCCGTTTTCCGAGAGGGCGTCCGAGCTGAAAAGGGATGTGAAGGAATTTGCCGGATTTTTCTTCGGCAGACTTGACGTGCGTTTTGCAGCCGGAGAGTCGGATCCGGAGCTTGATGAATGAAGTTGGGGCGTAATGGAAATGGAACTTAACGTTGTACTTGTTGAGCCTGAGATACCTCAGAATACCGGCAATATAGTAAGGACGTGTGCGGCAACGGGAAGTATCCTGCATCTTGTCAGACCGCTGGGCTTTGATATTTCCGACAGAATGCTCAAAAGAGCAGGGCTGGACTATTGGGATAAGGCAGATATAAGGTATTACGATTCGTTTTCCGAGCTGACCGCGTCATACAAGGGAAGGAATTTCTATTTTTTCACCACAAAGGCAGCGAGGATATACAGTGACGTAAGATACGCAAGCGGGGATTTTCTGGTTTTCGGCAAAGAAACAAGAGGGCTTTCCGAGAAGCTCATTGCCGCAAACTATGATAATGCCGTAAGGATCCCCATGCGACCGGCATTGCGTTCGCTGAATCTCAGTAACAGCGTGGCGCTTGCGGTATACGAAGCTCTGAGGCAGGGCGG
>URET01000052.1 GCA_900546875.1 uncultured Eubacteriales bacterium | reverse complement strand
AGCCTTCGGGAAGCGGTCGGTGAAAGAGAAGGATGCGGGACGGATTTACTCGTCTGTAGTGGGAGCGGGAGGAGTTCCGGAGTCGTCGGTTTGTTTTTTCATGATCCTCTTCAATAGTATCGAACCATATACGGCAAGAACCACTTCCGAGACCAAAGCCGAGTATGTAACGCTGAAGACCCTGATGATTGCATTTAAAATAATAATGGCGGGAATCTCAAGCACGACTTTTCTGAGAAGTGCAAAGATCAGAGATTTTTTACCCAACCCGATACTTTGGAAAACGCCTACAGCCAGGAAATCGACTACCATGAAGGGTGCGGCAACACAGAAACCTCTTAAAAACGCAGCGCCGTATTTAATGACCTCCTCGTTTTTCATAAAAACGGAAATAAGCGGTTCGGCAAAGATAATTGCCAGTAAGCTTACGATTATCATAAAAGGCAGCATTATTTTAGCGACAAATTTTATTGACGAACGAAAACGTTCGTTATTATGGGACGCGTACGAATATCCTACAAGCGGCATAATGCCTTGAGTCCCTCCGAGTGCTATCTGAATGGGGACATTATATATTTTTTGTGCGATACCAATGGCTGCAACAGCCGAAGCTTCGTATACCGCAACAAAGTTGTTGAGTACCGTCATGCCTGTCACGTTAAGAAGGTTCTGTATTGAAGCGGGAATACCTACTCCGCATACGCCCCATATGATATTTTTTTTGAAGGACAGATATTTCGGGTGGAGCTTTATGTTTGTGGAATTTTTCTTTACCGCGAGCAGAACGAAAAAGTACATACAGGCGACCGAGTTGGAGATAAAGGTTGCGAGTCCGGCGCCTTCGGCGCCCATGTTCAGTCCCCAGGGGAGTATGAAAACGGGGTCGAGCACGATGTTCAGCAGACACCCGCTCATCGTCCCGATACTTGCATGGAGAGAGTACCCTTCCGCACGCACAAGGTAAGCAAACACCACATTGAGTATCGAAGGCGTTGCGCCGCATACCACAGTCCACATCATGTATTCTTTTGTGGCTTCAAAGGTGTTTTCTTTCGCGCCCAGCAGACTGAGTATCGGATCAAAAAATATCAGACACAGTAAAGACAGCAGTACTCCGCTGGCTAACGAGCCGTAGAATCCGAGAGAAGCGCTTTTCTTGACCGTATCGTAGTCCTTTACCCCCAACGAACGGCTCATCATACTCGACGCGCCAATCCCGAAAAGATTGTTTATCGCGTTGAAAGCAAGAAGCGCGGGCGCCGCAAGCGATACTCCCGCGTTTTCTATCTCATTGTTGAGCAGCCCGACGAAAAAAGTATCCGCAAGACTGTATAATATCATTACCAGAGAACTAAGCACTGTCGGAAGCATAAGTATACGTGCAGCCTTCGGAATGGGCATCACTTCAAATAAGTCTTTGTTTGTTCCGGTATTTTCGGTGCTCATATGTATCTTTTACGCCTCTCCTTCTTTTTCGCTGGATTTAATTTTACACCTCATAAAAAGAAATGTCAATCGTTATTTCGGAAAATAAAAAACGCACCCTCTTGCCATCCTGCCCGTCCGCTATGCTTGCAATGTTGCGGAGGTTATGTTATAATATTTGAACCGAATATTATTTGCGGCCGCGGAGCAAACGTCCGCAAGGTGTTTTCTTTACGAACCATGTTCGGTGCGAAAAGTTAGGGTATCGTCTTTTCGTAAATCTATACGTCCGGCGGGCGGCGCTGTTTTTTGGATCCGGCGCACCCGCATCTCCGACGCCTACCGCCGCAAAGAGGAATAAAATGCAGGATAAATTACAAAAAGAAAAATCATCGGGAAATCTTTATATCTGGATCATCCTTGCCGGAGCTTTGCTTCTCATCGTATGTCTGTTTGTCTGGGCGTGTACGGCGCAGATCCGTTCGGTTTTAGAGGTGTCCGGCATCTCGCAGAACAATACCGTGGTCTGCTATCTCTCGGCAACGGAAAAAGATCGCATTTCAAGAGGTATGAACGTCAAAGTCAATGACAATATGAGCGGAAGCATCAGTATAATCGCGGATACGCCCGTATCCCGCAGCGAAGTGCTCTCTTCGCTGACAGGAAATTTCATCGATTATACCGCAGCTCAGCTTAATCTCAACGATTGGAATTACAGAGTCGTCATCTCTCTCGACGAAGCCATCGACGACGGCAAGCTTTTAAAAGTCACCGTGATCACCGAGGCTTTTCGTCCGATAGATTTTTTATCCGGTTACGTCAGGTAGAAAAATGAAAAAAAATATCATAAAAGTGCCCCTCATCCTCGCTGATAAAAACAGCGGCAGCGGCGCGGCAAGCTTAGCCATGGTACTGTCCTTTTTCGGTATCAACGTAGGGACCGACGGCGTCAACGGCGTCTGCAACACCTTCAGGTTCGGCGAAGAACCCGATAAACTCATTTTCATCGCAAAAGGATTCGGAGTGGAATCCTCGGAGATCTCTCCTTCGCTTCAGGACGTGCTCTCTTTGCCGCCGCCCGCCGTTTTCCGCATGAAAAACGGCGAATACGCCCTTTTCCGCGGTTGCAGAAATAAAAAAATTTATTTGTCTTTTCCTTTGCAGGGGGAAAAAATCATCCCGCTGAAATATTTTCAGGAAATTTTTTCGGGTGTGTGTCTGATCTTTAAAGAACCTCCCGGTTTTTCTCCCGACAGAAAATCGGGCTCCGCCTCCGACTTCTTCCGCCGCTCGGTCAAAGAATCTCCGAAAGGCTTTGTCGTTGCGGGAGTTTGTACGCTGCTGGCAGTATTTTTGGGAGTGTGCTTTCCCGCCGGACTCAGGATCGTTTTTGACAGGATCCTCACCGGTAAGGATCCCTGGCTTCTCGGCATCACATTGATAATGACGGCGGCGGGCTTCGCAGTGTCGCTGCTTACCGTTCTGAAATGGTCGGAGCTTTATAAGTTTGCCGCCCGGCTTTCCGCTCAGGCGGATTTCAGCCTCTTTTCGAAAATGCAGAATCTCGGCGGAACCTATTTCTCCATGCATACCTCTTGTGAGCTCCAAGCCCTTCTTGAGTCGGCTCGGAACATGACCGCTTTGGCTGCCGAAAAATTCCTGCCTCTGCTTTTCAATGTTTTTGCCGCCCTCCTTTGCCTGCTCTATGCCTTGCTTTTCAATCCCCTGGGCGCTCTCCCCGCCGCGATCGGGTTTGTACTTCAGATCGTGCTGGCTGTTTTGGTGCGGCTGACGGCTGAAAACCGCGTTACCGAGGATGTGTTAAGGCAGAAAAACGAAAAGATCCGCGCTTCAGAAACGGAAACTCTTTCCGAAACTCTTGGAAGCAATGCCTTCACTCATTCGTTTTTGAAGGACTGCCGGAATGAAAAAAACTCCTCTTATCCGGCTGTTTTTTTCAAAATATGCTCCAGAGGAGTGGCTCTGCTTTCTCATGCGTTTACTGCCGTTGTCGCTTTCCTTCTTATTCTTAACAAAAACGAAACAGCAGGCACGGCTTTGTTTTTGATGTTCCTTTCGTTTTTTATATTCTTCAGAGCGGAAGAGATTCCGGAAAGCGTTTTGCTTTTGAGCAGGCTGCGCGCTCAAGCTGCCTTCATCGACGATTTTCTTCGTTATCCGATCGTCGACAAAACTGAGATCCACGATATCAAAGGGAATATCGTCATGGATAAAGTCAGTTTCGGGTACAATGAGTTCGAGCCTCCTATACTGAAGGAAGTGTCTTTCAGCGCGGAAAACGGAAAACGTTATGCAGTGGTGGGCGATGGCGGAAGCGGCAAAACTTCGGCGGTAAAACTTCTGTGCGGACTCCTCACTCCGGGAAGCGGCGATATCTTTTACGGCGGAAGAAGCGTTTACGACACACGCTCCGCCCTTGAAAAAAGCGCCTTTTATCTCGACGGGAATCCGGTTATTTTCAGAGGGACCCTTAAAGAAAATATCTGTATGTTTGACATGAGCTTCAGCGAAAACGAGATCCTTCAGGCAGCTCAGAAAAGCGGACTTTCTTATACGCTTTTTACCTTCGACGAAGGCCTGGAGTGTGAAATATCCGAGGATAAAAGACGCCTTACTAACGGCGAAAGACAACTTATAGCCGCCACGCGACTGTTTTTGTTCAAGCCCGCGGTCGCAGCGCTGGACAACGCTTTTTCGGCTCTTCCCGCCTCCCGCGAGGCTCAGCTCCTTACCCGCCTGAAAGCGCAGGGGACTACTGTTTTTATCGTGACAAACAGAGCCGAAATTGCTTCGGCTTCCGACGGCGTGGCATATATCAAAAACGGCAAAATCATTTCGCGGACTCATGTCGAGTTTATGACGAGCGACCGCGATTATCAGAAACTTTTCGTGTAACGGTGGACCTTATGAACGATCTGTATCCGGAAATTTTTGCTTCCGCACATAAAAAGAAAAAACACAAACCTCCGCAGACTTCGGCTCAGCTTTCCATGTATGTGCTTTCGGAAATAAAAAAGAAAGAACGTCGGTTTTTTCTTCTTGCGGTTTTTCTGTCGGCATTTTCTCTGGCCTGTATCGGTTACGGCGTAAATATTCTGTTTGAAGACGTGCTTTCCGCAAGATCCGATGAACTGTTTGCCTCTACCGCCGTTTACATCGTTTTGATGACGGTTGCTTATTTTCTTCTTTCTTTCGGCAAAAGACTTATCACGGAAAAGGTTTCTTTTTCTCTTTCCGATAAAATCTCTTCCCGCGCCGAACAAACCATCAGACAAAGACGCTGCCGTCATGTATCCGGGTTTATTGAGTTTACGAGGCTTTTTGTGTCTGCCACGGTTTATAACAGCGCTGTTTTTTCGGCTGCATGCGTGATAACGGTATTTCAGCTTATAGTCGTTTTCATCTTTTCGGCAGCCTGGGGTTATGTGCTGACAGGTGCCGTTGCGCTGAGTCTTATATTCTTCGTGCTGACGGAAAAAAATTACGCGGATATCATTTCCGATACCGCGCTGGCAGAATCCCGCGAAAGCGAATTCAACAGAAAAGTCTTCGACAACGCCGATTCCCTTGCCCCTTTCCGCGATGCTCTTTCCAAAAGACACGCCCGTCTTTACTCCTCTCACGCTTTCGCTTCTTTGAATCCGCCGTTGTCCGTGAAGATTCGTTACGCGGTATTTTTTATGGTTTTCCTTTTTGCCGGTATACTCGGGACAGCTTTGTCGGTTGATTCGGGAGAGGGGGCCGTAGCGTCGGGGTTGTTTTCGTGTACAGTGATCTTTCTTTCGGTCATGCGCATGGCTGAAAGAATGTGTCCGCTTGCAAAAAACAAGGCGTACGCAAAAGTCGTTCTTCCTCTTTTCTCTTCTTCTGCCGAAGGCATCGATGTTCAGGATACTTCCATCGATATCGACAGACTTTCTTTCTCTTATGGCGACAAAAAGATTTTCGAGTCCCTTGACCTGCATGTGGAGAAAGGGGAAAAACTTGCCGTATTAGGTTCCTCCGGCAGCGGGAAAAGTACCTTATACGAGCTTTTGAGAGGGGGACTTGTGCCGGAAAGCGGAGCGGTGTGTATAGGAGGAGCGGATGTGAGAGCTTTGTCGGCGGAGTGTCTCGGCAGGCTCATCGCGACTGTCGATCCTTTCGACAAGCTGCTTTCCGGGAGCATAGAAGAAAATATCCTTCCTGCAGAAAACCGCGATACCTTCGTCGTTCAGGAAGAAATACAGCGTGCCGGCCTGAATAAAATGGTAAACGATCTCCCTCAGGGCGTCAATACCTTGCTCAATTGCGGGGGCACCGGCCTTTCCGAAACGGAACGACTCAAGCTCATTTTTGCCCGCGCCACCGCGAGAAAGGCTCCCGTTGTTTTATTGGACGGCGTCCTCGACACTGCCGACAATAAGACCCGCAAACGTTTCACTGACGCATTGTTGTCGCTGCCCTCTACAGTGATAGTTTTTACAGCAAGAGAAGAGGTCGCAAAATGCTTTTCCTCTGCTCTCAGACTGCCCGACGGCAAAATATAAAATTTGGAAAAAAGGTACGCAACGATAATGGATCTGGCACGGTTATACGAAGAGACAGAAAAGCGTTTGTCGAGGATCGACTTTAGTAAGCTTTGGAAGGGCTTCAAACCTTTCAGATTTGCACTTTATACAGACCGCGAATGTTATTATGACGGGCGGTATATAGAAAAAACCGACGTTTTTTGCGCGAACACTACAATATCCTTTGAAGGAGAACAGATCGCAATATGGAATGTTTCAGAGGAGCCCGAAGATATGGATGCATTTTGTGCTTCTATAGTTCACGAGATGTTTCATGCTTTTCAGCAGAACTCGGGCGAATGCCGGTTTGCAGACGAACGGGAAGCTTTATTCAAATACCGCTGCAGCACGGGTAATTTATCTGCCAAATTCGCCGAGGGAGCTTGCATCAGGGCCGCAACAGAAAAAAACGATCCGGACGCATACTCGAAGCTGCTTTCGATCCGCAGGATGAGAGCCGGGAAGTATCCTTATGAATACGAGTATGAGGCACGGACAGAGCAGATCGAGGGAGCGGCCTGTTATGTCGAACTGAATGCACTGGCTCGGCTTTGTCCCGAAAAAGGCTGTCGGGCATGGAAAAGGGTGCTTGAAAGGATTAGCAGACCGGAAAATTATATTCCCGTGCGTGTAATCTCCTATGATATCGGAGCGGCGGTAATAGCGTGTATCGGGAAGTATACTCAAATTGACTTTGAAAAATTTTCGGAACTTCCTTTTTCTCGCGAAATGCTGTTTGCCGGGACAGACGATTGCAGTCCGGATGTCTTTTATAACTCCGAAATCGAACGTTGTCTTGAGTCCTATCGGACAAAGACCCGTAATATTATCGAAAGGGCAGTTGAAAAGAACGAGTGCGTACTTACCGGTCCGTACCCTTTGGTGAGCGTCAATATCTATGACGCCCGGTGTGATAAAAATTATGTCGTTTCAAATCATTTTGTTGCGTATAAAGACGGCGACGAACAGAAAATACTCTGCGGAGATTTTGTCGTCAAACTTGACGATGATCACAACGTGCTGACTGTTTTGAAGCAATGAAAATAAAATGGTCGGACAAAACCCATACAAAGCTTATTGACGTCGGTCTCGCAAAGAGAAAGCACCGAGAAATATGTCTGTCTTTGCCCGCCCGAGAGCAGCCCGAAATAACGGGCTTTTTTATTTCAGGAAAATTGCGGCTGTCGTGTCCCGCGTCTTATACTTAAAAACTCAGTGCAAGTCGTTTGACGGGCAAAAAAGTTTTCGGACAGAGATATTGTCCCCGTATGAACCGATATAAGCGAACTTGTATGAAAGGCGCCGTATTTTTGTTTTTTGGGAAGGGGAGTGCTGTGTGCACGAAGTAAAAAATATGTCCGGCATTTTAAAAATGGTGGTGTACTCGTCGGGATTCGAACCCGAACTCGACGGCGTCGGAGGCCGTAATGTTATCCAATTACACCACGAGTACCTGATTTTAAAAGCCGGACTTTTGATATGAGAAAGAAAATCAGCGGCGACAACCCACAAGATCGTATCGCGCCGCTATTTCTTCTTCGGTTTATTCTTTTATTGTAGCTGAATCTGACTTCAGAAACTATTTTATCTGAGCCTCAACATAATCCGCAATATCTCCGACAGTCTTCAACTCGGCAGCTTTCTCGTCGGGAATGGATATATTATATTCTTCTTCCATTTTCATAAGCATTTCGATAATATCGAGAGAGTCGGCGTTGAGATCTTTTATAATGTCGGAATCCCTTGTGATATCGTCGGGATTGATTTGCAGCTGTTCCACAACTATTTCTTTCAGTTTTTCAAAAACCATAACAACCTCCTTCAGGCAGCCTCCGTGACACTGCCGATACATTGCGTATCATATAGTATAATATAACATACGTAAGATTTTGTCAAGCGCATAAGTGTTTCTTTCGTATTTACTTATCTGCGGGACAAAAAGGAGGAAGTATGCGCCGCTTTATAAATCAGAAGGAGTACGACGGATGTAAAAGAGAGTGTTGCCCGCCGTGCCGTAAAAAACCTGAAAATAAATGCCGGGCACGATTGGAATTGAATTGTCCTTCGGTCAGCGTGGATATCGAGCTTACTCCGGACAACAGATCGCTGAAGCTTTTCAGAGAAACAAAACACCCGTGAGACGGGCTTATACGTCCGAGCATTTTTCCCGTCCGAAGACTGACTGTTCAGA
>URET01000051.1 GCA_900546875.1 uncultured Eubacteriales bacterium | reverse complement strand
ATCTGAAACAGCCGTCGAACTTCGCACGAAAATCAACAAATTTTATATGCGCATTTATTTGCGATCTCAAATCGTAATTCCGTTTTATTTTTCTGCTTTCTTTTACAGCTATTTTTCGTTCTCGGTCTGTTTTTTGTTCTTTTTTTCTTTTTTCTTTGTATAGATTATCGCCGCGGCTGCCAGCGCCAGCAGTACCGCGAATACTATCGTCACCACGGTTCCGCCATCGGCAATGGGCGGATATATTATATCGTTTTCGTTGAACTTCCCGCCGCAAATGCTGCATTCCTGATGTCTGTAACCTTGTTCAGTTGCCGTGGCTTCTTTATCCGTGATCCATACCAGTTTGTGTTCTTCTTCGATCTCAAACCCGCAGACAGTACATATCCCGGTATGCTTTTCTTCGTCGTATTCGTATTCATAAGTATGGACTGTTTTTCCGGTTTGGTAGCCGCATACCGTACATGTTCCGGTATGACCGTTTATATCGGAAACGTATTCCGTTTCATGTGGGAGCACTACGGTTTTATATCCGCATATGGTGCATATTCCGACATGACCGTTTTCATCTTTACTGTAGACGAATTCATGTGTATGAGTTTCGTCCTCACTGGTCAGAGCAAATATATTGCCGTTTTCGGTCACAATGCCTGATTCTTCTGCGTAGGCATGATTAAGGGCGTATTTTGTACCTGACGATGTTCCGGATACCATAGTGCCGCCGAATACGGTTACGGCAGCAACGCAGAATAAGAAATATATCATAATGGATTTTGAGCGTTTTTTCATCTGAAACCTCACTGTTGCGGCAGCGCGACTGACCCGGCGCAATATATTCGCGGTGAATTTATTTTAATATAATATATATCCCCGGTAAAGTCAAGTTCTTTTAAAAACAAATAAAAAACTATATCGGCAGTATTATCTGCAGTTACGTGCCGACGCAAAAAAAGCATAACAAAAACAGAGCTGCCGAAAAATCGAAAGCTTGCGCAGAAATAAAGAATAACAATGAAGAACGCTTGCCGATTTCGGATATGCGGTTACTCTTCGGGCCGCCACCCGCCGAATGGTTTGTTGCCCATTTCGTCTTCGAGTCCTAAAAGGTAATCTGCAGACACTTCAAAAAAATTGCACAGTGCAACAATGACGCTGGCAGACGGTTCGCTTTTTCCGAGTTCATATCGTGCGATATTGGACTGAGCGATACCTGTAAGGCGGGAAAGTTGCATCTGAGATAAGCCGCGTTCTTTTCGGAGTTCTAAAATTTTGTCAGCTAAATCTTTCATAGGTACTCTTAGTTTAATATATTAAATTCAAAAAAGACTTAACAAGTTATTAACAACTTATTGTTATTGCAAAAATAAGTATAAACAGACAGTTCAGACGAAAAACGATACATAATGATTATTATCTGAAATATATTTTTTTATTCTGTTTGATAAAAAAATGAAAAAGCTGACATCCCCGAAGCGAGAAGTGGCAGAGGAAAGTGACTGAAAAGGTCCGATAAAAAACAGGGTCGGAAGAAGTACGATGATAAGCATACCGAAGCAGGCAGACCGATAAAAAGTGAAAGCGGGCGGCAGAGCCGTCCGCTCGGAAGAAAAAGCCTTTATTTTTTTCAGCTTTTTATGATCGTACTGCTCGGAGCTGCAGGAGTTTGTCCGGACGCGGCTTTTACGAAGAGGTCTGCAATATTTATCAGCGGCAAGGAGTAGGGCGGGATGTTGGCGTTTACCGTAACGGTATTGACCAAAGCGCGAAGGTAGGGATACAATATCGTCACGCTTGATTGTTCGAGCAGTTGTCTGCGGCGAATGTCGTCAAACCAGTTTTCCATATAGAAAAAACCGGTCACGGCTGCTTCGAGTGAAAAGGGCAGGGACTTATCCGAATTGTCTACCTTTACGGAAAGTCTGACTGCAACGTCGTTTGCGCTGAGTTTTGTTACGGTGCGCTGAAAACTGGGAAGTATTTTGATCTCATGTTGTTCTTTAGCGTTGAAGTTTTCGTTGAGGGTGAAATTAATATTATTCACCACATATTTGCGAAGCTGTAAAGTGAAGTTTTCCATAAAAATACCTCCGCAGGTCGGAAATTTTATTTTATTTATTGTTTATCCCGAATATTAAATAAACAAGAATTTATTTTATTTTAACCTTTTTTCTGCAGTAAGTCAAGTGTTTGTTTTTGATACGTTTATATATCCGGAAACTGATATTTTATTATAATTTGCGGGCGTCAAGGTGCTGAGCTCCCGACACGTAAATAAAGCCGGCTTTCGTTGACAAGGTGTGTTTCGGTTAAGGGGCTGGCGCAAAAAAAATGTATACGGCAGGTTTAAAAAACGTTCGATGGGGAAAAAAACAATAAGCGAAAATTCTCGGAGGGAATATGAAAAACAAAATTTATTATCGTGCGGCTCTGATATGTTTTTTGTTTGCGGCGGCTCTGATACTGGCTTCGCTGCTTGTACCGGCGGACGAAGCTGAAGCTGCTGTCGTAAAGCAGGGAGCAACGGGGAGTCTGGTGCGAACGATCCAGACAAAGCTGAAAAATTGGGGGTATTATACCGGCAGCGTTGACGGTATATTCGGAAGCAAGACGACGGCTGCCGTGAAGTATTTTCAGCGGCGAAACGGGCTTGTAGTAGACGGCATAGTCGGGAATGCCACTGCAGCGGCAATGGGAATAAGCCTATCTTCCGCTTCATCCGGAGGAAGCGGCAGCAGCGTCAGCAGCAGTGATTTATATCTTATTGCGAGATGCGTTTACGGGGAAGCGAGAGGAGAAAGCTATACGGGAAAGGTTGCCGTAGCGGCGGTGATACTGAACAGAGTTGAAAGCAGCAGTTTTCCGAATACGGTAAGCGGAGTGATATATCAGGCAGGTGCATTTACTGCCGTATCGGACGGGCAGATAAATCTCGGTACCAACGATGAGTGCATAAGGGCGGCACAGGACGCGCTCAACGGATGGGATCCGACATACGGCTGCATTTACTACTACAATCCTGCCACAGCGACAAATCAATGGATACGCAGCCGTCCCATAATAGTGACCATAGGAAAGCACGTATTCTGTATGTGAAAATGACGCAGCGGGTATTTTAGCCGGATGAAAAGGACGAATTTTGAGATCGGGCAAAAACAATTGCATGATTATGCCGAAAAGGAGATAAAATGAGTGACAAGGGAATCAGGGTTTGGCTTATATTGGCCGTATGCGCGGCAATCGTATCGACAGTGGCGCTCGCGGTGACGGCGGTCAACCTTTCTGAAAGAATAAACAACAGCGAAACTACGGCAGAGCAGTACCGGACGGCGCTGGAAAACTTTTATGAAGAAAATTTTTACACATTGATGGACAGTGTCAATAACATGGAGGTCAATCTTTCCAAGCTTGCCGTGACCGGGAGCGGGGAAACACAGCAATCGTTATTGAGCAAGCTGAGCATGGAATCGGCGGCGGCAGAGGGAAGTGCGAACGCTCTGCCCATATACGGAGAAAACGAAACGTCGGGAACTGTGAAGTTCATAAATCAGGTAGGAGATTACTGTCTTTATCTGAACAGGAAGATAGGGAACGGAGAAGGGATTTCGGCAGAAGAGAAGGCAACTCTCATGCAGCTTTATGATATAGTTGTGAAGCTCAAGGAAAACTTAGGCAAACTCTACGACAAAATAGGGTATATGAGTTTTACGGAGATTTTTTCTTCCGAACAGGCGGATGACTTTGCGGTGGGGGAAGGCTTTGAAACGGGAGAATCGGAAAGACCGTTCGAATATCCGAAACTGATATACGACGGACCATTTTCGGACAGTAAAAACGATGACGGAAAAGTCGAACTTACGGGCGAAAAGTACAGTGCAGAAAGACTGAAGACGAAATTGGAAGCTTTGCTTGAGGATATGGGTGTGATTTCGGTAGAATATGTCTGTGAAATAGAGGGGAAATATAAGGTATGTTCGTTTGACGTCAAGTGCGGGGATGAGAGCTATAATGTGCACATGACCGAAACAGGCGGATATATAAGTCAGATGAACGGGTATCTTATGCGAGAGGACAGTGACGACGAAGCCGTTCAGATGGATGCGGCTCAGGCGCTAGATCTCAGCGAGGCTTTTGCGAAGAAGCTCGGTTTCGATGCGACTCCGGTTTGGGTGAGCAAGACAATCGACGGATATATATACGTCAACCTTTGTCCGGTTACAGAAAACGGTGTAATAATTTATCCCGACCTCATAAAAATGACCGTGGATGCCGTATACGGCAAGATAGTGGGAGTTGAAGCCGAGAGCTATCTGCTCAATCATAAGGAAAGGAGTCTTGCGGAAATAACTGTGCAGCCTGAAGCGGCACAGGCAGAACTTGACACTTCTCTGAGCGTTGAAAAAGTGAGTCTTGCGCTTATCCCCGTCGACGAGGAGGAAATACTTTGTTATGAATTCAAGTGCAGTGACGGTGTGAACGAATATTTTGTGTATATAAACGCATCGACGGGCAAAGAAGAACAGATTTTCAGGGTGATACGCGGTACCGAAGGGTATACGGTCATTTGACGGCGAATCGATCGCAGATTCCGAACTTTTGTGATATAAGGTAAACGGCGGAAGCGGCTGATAACGCTTCCGCTTTTCAGCGGGCGGATTTGCTCCGGGAAAACATGATTTCAATTTAATTTTTGATTTAGTATTATGATCCGGTATATGGCGGTATGATTTATTACTGTGCCGTTTTGCATAAAAAAAAGGCGCCGTTGGGCGCGGTATCGACGCTTAACAGGCATATTGAATTTTTAGCCTCGGAAATGCAATTAATGTTTATGTATCACGGAAGCTTTCGGAATATTCTGTTTGGTCCCGAAGGTCTTCATACAAGGCGATAGCGGAGTTTTGCGGACAAAAAGATTGGGAAAAAACAAAAATACCTCGTTAAAATCGCTTGACTTAAAACTTATATTATTGTATAGTCATATAGGTATTTCGTTGGAGTTGTCCGTTCCGGATCCGTGAGGAAGGTGTCATAAGAGGAGCTTCGTCGGGATATTGTTTGCACGACTGTGCGAGTCGTGCAGGCTTAAAAGATACGGCCGGCGGGGGAGCGGTCCTGATGTGACCGGATCTGTCGGTATCCTTCAGAGATTAATATGCTGCTATGGCTCAGGAGGTAGAGCACATCCTTGGTAAGGATGAGGTCACCGGTTCAAATCCGGTTAGCAGCTCCAGAAAAAACCACCCGATACGGTGGTTTTTCTTTATATTTCGCTGAATATTGAGTTGTAAGAAAGAGGTATCGGGTACAATCGCATACAATCAGGTATGATTGCGGCTTTTCGGGTCGGAATCGGGAGCCAGAGTTATTTCTTGTTTGTCTTTCTGTCCGAAGAGTCTAAAATGCCCTGATCCGGTCCCGTTTACATATGATTGCAAAGGGCGTGAAGATAGAGTTATTCCCTCAGATTTCAAACTTGGATTTACTTAATTTGCAATTTGTAATTACCCGGAAAACCGCGGTTTCGTTTGTGAATCGCATAAAGGCCGAGTAACTATACCAAGGACATGCTCTGCCTGCCGAGTCATATCAGTAAAGGAGATTTCTGCTTAAATCTTTCAAAATCACACTTTAAGCGTTTTATCCGAAAAGGGTAAAAAAGTCTGTGATTTTTATGCATTTACTGACAAAAAAAATGAAAACTGATTTTTTGAACTCAATAGTCTATTCTTCCAAACAAATAATCGAGCGATACTTCAAAATACTCACTTATATACAAAAGCATCGACATGGAGGGCTCCTGCTTATCTGTTTCCCAACAGTGAACGGTATTTCCGCTTACGTTCAGAAGTTTTGCAAATTGCTTTTGAGTTATTCCTTTCGCAGTTCTCAACTCTCTTAATCTTTCGCCAAAGACTTTCATAATATCAAAATACACGAGATATATGAATATCAGTTGACATTCACGATTTTCGTGATTATAATAAAAGTATAATAAACAGAAAGGAGTAAATGATGGAACCTGATTATGTAGCGAAAAAAAGTATCTTAGGCGAATGCGGCGGAAAAATCTTTATATGTATTTTATTTTGCTGGTTAATCGTCCCCATATTTTTAATGATTTACATGATTATCGAAGTCAAAAAATTCAGAATTGAATTTTATAAAGATAAAGTAATTATGCACCGTGGTTTCTTACATACAGAAGAACGACAGAGCATCCTTACTACGATCGTAGGTGTGCGCATCAACCGCTCTATAGCCGGCAACATATTCAATTACGGCGATGTGGTCGTCGATATGGTCGGGCGCTGGGATATCGACACAAGGGCGATCAAAGATCCCGTGGCTTTGAAAAACCATCTTAAATCCATTATGGATCAGACGGGCGCAAAAAACCTGAATCAGTTTATCGCCGATTAAAGGAGGCATTCATATGAATAAGAAAGTTCTTATCGGCCTGATAGTCGCAATATCTTTATGTTTGTTACTTATTATTGTTTTTAATTTCGGTCAGACGCCCGGCGGCGAAGAACCGCTTAACGAATTTACCGGTATCACGCTGGAAAGCGACAGCGTTGTTTACGACGGGCGGTCACACTCGCTTGCAATTCAGGGTACCTTGCCCGAAAACACGGCGGTCACCTACCAGAATAACGGACAGACCAACGCCGGTACATACGAAATCGGCGTCACACTTACAAAAGAGGGTTATAAAACTCTCACATTGAAGGCGACGCTCACGATCAAAAAGGCGCAGTTTCCTGACGATATAACGCTTGAAAGCGCACGTTTTCTGTACAACGGAAAATCTCACTCGCTGTCAGTTACGGGATCGCTGCCCGAAAATACGGAAGTTGTTTATGAGAACAACGACAAGACGGAAAAAGGAACTTATACCGTTACGGCAACTTTGACAAACATAAATTACGAAACGAAAAAGCTCACTGCTACACTGGAAATTTATACGGTAACACAGGCCGCGGCAGAGATTCTTTCCGACATACTCGACCGTCCCGAACCGTGGAATTTTCTTCCCGACGCCTTTTCTCCGGAAAGGATGGCATACACCGATATGCCGCTGAGCGGTGCGGATTTTGCCGCTGATACAAATGTTTCCATGATAGCAAGCAGGCCGATCGGCAGACAGCTGAATGTGCTTTACGAAGGCCTGGTAACGGCTGATACGGCATTGAAAGTCGCCAACGTCATTTTTACCTCCGGAGAAACGATCATTTCTGTTTATCAGAATTTTATCGATAAAAATCCCGATGATTTCGATTGTTTTACGGGTGAAGCGGAGATTGCCGGAGAAAAGTTCAGACTCCGGATCACACTTGACGGCGACCGCGTAACTTTGCTTGCAGGCAACGACATTGTTTCCGTAGAATTGGTATCCGACCGTTCGGCCGCAGCAGAATTCCGAAACGAAGGAAGAATTCAGATTTCGGATGGAATTGCGCTGAAATACCAGATGTCCGATTCTGTTCTGAAAATGGCAATGCAGTTTACAATGAGCGGTATCGGCGTATTGCAGCAGATAGAATTTGTACGTGAAGGCGATAAGGTAAAGGGTTCTCTTTATGAATTTTACGGAGCCGAAGAGGTTTCGGTAAAGACTTCCGCCTTGCTCTATTCGGACGAAAATGTCACAGCCATTTTCTCCGACAAGCGCGAAAATGCGGATATGCCGATCGATACATACGCTGAGTTGTACGATTCAAAAACCGGAAAAATGCTTGGCGGCGAAGTGACGGAAACGGAATTACTGACAGATACGGAATATAATACGCTTTGGTTCAATCTGTATGATGTTGCCGGTCTGATTTCCGTACGCGTGACCGACGAAACAAACCCCGACAATAATTTAAACGCAAATTCCGTTTATGTGAACGGTGCGGAAACGACTTTCGTTCCCGAATTCAATACTATTTTATTCGTAAATACTTCTCGACATTACGATATCGAAATGAAAACGGTGTGGTACTATGTGGCCGTAACGGAGCAGGGAGAAACGATATACGAAAAGCGTGAGGCAACGATTCCCATGCTGTTCGTTCAGAGGGAAAACGCGGACAGTTTTTCCTTTGAAGTATGCGAAAACAACAGATATATTGACTCTGCCGTTCTTCCCTCTTCCGCACTTTCTGTAATAACGGAGATGTTTGACGAATATTCTCCGACGTATCTTTCGATGAAGGAAAACGTAACGTTTGGCGAAATCGTCGCTTATATCGGAGAAAACAACCGATTTTTTGATGAAGAATAAAATCCGGACGCAATGCAAAGAGCGGCTGACCGAAACGGGTTGCCGCTCTTTGATTTTTTATGCACTTTTTTTAACACATCATGAGCACATTTTTATCTGTATTCAAAACAAGTTTGTTCGTTGATCTAAACAGCTTATAATATTATTCAGAATATTTTACGCCGCGTTCGAAGG
>URET01000050.1 GCA_900546875.1 uncultured Eubacteriales bacterium | reverse complement strand
ACGGAAAGCAGAAAGCGTTCAAATACCGAAAGGTTATACTGACGGCAAAAAGCGGTGCTTGAAAGCAAGCCGTAACGCATATGAACTCGTCGGGATCCGGAGCAGTCATGAAAGGCGTTTGTTTTACGTGCGGAAATAAAAAAAGCCTTTCAAACATTAGACAAAAGTGAAACGGTGTGGTAAAATATACAAGCTGAGAGAACAAAATGCGGATGTAGTTTAGTGGTAGAACGACAGCTTCCCAAGCTGTAGGTGCGGGTTCGATTCCCGTCATCCGCTCCAATAAAGGTTCTCTTTTTTTATCCGGTCATACGGTGTTGCAGGTCGGAAGGCGTACCCGATCAAGATCGGTGATATTAAATGCGTCAGAATTTGCCGTATGATCCTGAAAACGAAGACAATTCGGAACAAAAATTAATTATGATAGTGCTTACGGTACCGGAAGAAAAATATTTGCAGTCGTATATTGAAGCCGGCGAAGAGAACGTGTTTAACGGCGTGAAAAGGTATGTTTTTTATGACGCGGAAAAGTATGACATTTTTGAAAAATTCGATGATTTCAGAAACGAACGCAATTTAAAACCCGGTTGGGTCGGCTCTGATTTTTACTGGTTGGTCGACGAAGACAGAAATTATTTTATCGGAGAAATAAATATAAGGCACAGACTGACCGGCGCACTTGAGCGGTACGGCGGGCATATCGGATACGGCGTTCGTTTTTCCGAGTGGAACAAGGGCTACGGGACGCTGATGCTTCGGTTGGGGTTAGAAAAAGCAAGGAGCAGGGGGATAAGTTCCGTTTTGGCCACATGTGACGACGATAATCACGCATCTGCAAGAGTTATGGAAAAAAACGGTTTCGTCCTGCAGGATAAGATTGCTAACATGATCGACGGAAACGCAATAATCACTCGCAGATACGTAAAAGAATTATGATACGGGATCGGGCAGCGGTATATGAGGACGCCTGATCGGAAAATTTATATTCGCTTTGATATCGAAAGGCGGACATGTATCGTTTTTCGAAAGGCGGATATGTATCGTTTTCCAAGCGGACGGTTTCTGAAAAAAGCGGCGTAAAGGGTGCGCGAAATTTATAAAACGCAGAATAAGCCGAAAAAGTGTAAAGGTAAAAATAAAAAATCCATGTTTTGCGGTATGCGGATGAATGAGCTTCCGGAGCATGAAAAATCCTTCCGGGATCGTAATATCCGCCGTGAATCATGACTTATGGAGGTGACGCTTCGGTTTCCCGCGATCGATGGGTCATAAAAGTATTTTAGCTGAATCTGCATACCCTGATTCGGGTCTTGAATTTTCGAAATATATGAACGGAAAGATATCCCGGGCTGAGATCATATGTTTTCCGCCCGGTTTTTTATGCAAATTTGCCGGAATATTTTACGGGAGTCTATACTGTGCTGTTGTATGATCCGGTGTTTTATAAGGATAATTTTAAGAATGCGGGGGCTGAAAAGAAAAAGCGTATTAACTCAGCTGAAAACAAAAGCCGTTCGGAAAGCGAACGGAAATGTATGTTTATTCTCAGCCTGAAAGATCAGTATTGAATCGGACGCCCGTGTGATGGCGTTAATACACAGTTCAAGCCGACATAAATCACGAGTTTTGCTTTGATACCCGGCCCGTGTGATGGCGTTAATGCAAAGCTCAGACCGGTCTTACAGGACAAACAGCCGACAGAAAAGCAAGCGAAAAGTTATCTGTTGAGCAGCATGTCGTTAATATCTCTGACTTCCGGCTGAAGCTTTGATCCGGGGATACGAAGCTGATCGGCTATTTTGTCTCGTGCGTGCATGATTGTGGTATGATCTCTGCCGCCGAATACCTGTCCGATACCTGTGAGCGGCATGGGGAGGAGTTCGGTGATGAGGTATATGCAGACCTGTCTGGGTTCGACAATTTCCTTATTTTTTTTCTTTCCGACGAGATCTTCCCGCGTTACTTTGTAAAACTCGCAAACGCATTCTATGATCCTGTCCACGGTGATCATTTCTCTTCTGTCGTCGCTGAAGTCCTTGAAGGCTTCGTTGATAACATACGGATCGTCGGCGGATCTGCCCGTAAGACTTGCATAGCTGATGACCTTTGTCAGCAAACCTTCCATTTCGCGCACGTTTGTGGTGACTTTTTCTGCTATGATGTTGACAACGCCGTCAGGCACATGGTATTTTTCCTGTTTGATTTTTTTCTGAAGAATTGCGATACGCGTTTCGAGGTCGGGAGTCTGAATGTCGGCTATCAGGCCTCCTTCAAAACGGGTGCGCAGACGTTCCTCAAGAGGCGAGATCTCTTTCGGAGGACGGTCGCTTGTAATGATTATCTGTTTATCCAGGAAGTAAAGGTCGTTGAAGGTATGGAAAAGCTCTTCCTGTGTCGACACGGTTTTGGCTATAAACTGGATATCATCGATCATAAGCACGTCTATATTTCTGTAGCGTGCGCGGAAACGTTTCATTTTGTCGGTTTTATCGCTGTCCCGCAGGGCTTCGATAAGACTGTTTGTGAAGTGCTCGCAGCTGACATAGGTGCATTTCAATTCGGGAGAAGTGCTTCTTATTTTATTGCCTATTGCGTGCATGAGATGCGTTTTTCCCAGCCCGACGCCTCCGTAGATAAAAAGCGGATTATAACGTTTGCCGGGGTTGTCTGCGACGGCTTTACAGGCAGCCGTTACAAATTCGTTTGATTTTCCTATAACGAAGTTTTCGAAAGTATATTTAGGGATAAATGCGGATTGTTCGTTATTTTCACGTTCTTTTTGTTCCAGGTTTTGTTCCAGAACAAACTCCCTGAACATTTCTTCTTCGTCGGGCGAGATTATCTGAATGTCGGAAACGATATCGGGATATTGTTTTTTAGCGGCTGCGGCTATAACGGAATGAAAACGTCTTTCTGTAAGGTTCCTGTTTGCGACGCTGTCGGCAAGCAGAATAAGTTTTTCGGAAACGATGCACAGAGGCGTGAGTGTTTTTATCCAAAGATCATATACAAGTGCGGATACGCTTACCTGCACTTCTGAAATAATATTTTGCCAGACGTCCGTTATATCCATTTTTTCCTCTGAACTGAAAATTGATTCCCGTCGGTTTTTCCGATAGTAACAAGAATTATAACACACCCCGACTTAAATGTCAAGGGGGAGCGGGGAATGCGGAAACAATAAAAACAAATATCTTTTGTACAGCTTCATCGTATATGTTAAGGGTTCTGCAAAAATAACTGTGCAAGATATGCGCGGTGTGGCAAAGCGCGTTTTTGTTCGGGAAGACCGGATTTTCGAGGCGTAAGCTTTTTTGCGGAAAGATCAGGTCGGAAGTTCGTTTTCGTGTGAGGCAAAGAATTTTTCCAGGGAAGCGAGAGTAAAGGAAAGGGAGTCGGTATTAGTCAGGGAGACCAGGAGTTTTTTGCTGTTCGGGAAGCCTTTGAGATAGCAAGCGAGATGTTTTTTCATTTCGTTTACCGCTACTCTTTCGGGAAGGTAACTCAGCGCGTTGTAATGGAACAGAATGTCGTCGAATGTGACATGATCGTCGGGAGAACCGGTCAAGGAGGCAAAAAGCCACGGTTTACCGCAGCTTGCGCGCCCGACGGCGACCCCGTGGATCCCGGCAAGACTCATAGCGCGAGAAGCGTCCTCATAATTTTTCACGTCTCCGTTGAGGTAGACGGGGATACTCACTCCTGCAGCGGCTTTTGATATGATATTCCAGTCTGCTTTGCCTGAATAGAGCTGCGCGGCGGTCCTGCCGTGGATAGTCAGGGCGTCGGCGCCGTTGTCCTGGCACATTTTTGCAAAGTCGGGGGCGTTGACGGAGTTGTCATCGAAGCCCTTCCTGAATTTTACGGTAACCGTTTTGCCCGAACTCTTTACCGCTCTGATTATTTTTGCCGCAAGAGGCATGTTGCGCATCAGGGCGGAGCCTTCCCCGTTTTCCACGATTTTTCGTGCCGGGCACCCCATATTTATATCTATTATGTCGAAGGCCTGTATTTCGGGCAGGAGCACGGCGCGCGCAAAAACTTCCGGGTCGTTGCCGAAGAGCTGTACGCATTTCGTTTTTTCATCGGGGTGCGTTCTCAGCAGGTCGGCCGTAACGTGATTTTTATAAGTCAGCGCTTTTGCGGAGACCATTTCCGTAACTGTGAGCTGAGCACCGTATTTTAAGCATAAAGCCCTGAATCCGATATCCGTGTAACCCGCCATCGGGGCAAGCGTGACCCGTATATTTTCAAATATCTTTTTCATGTTTTTTAGCTTCGTTCCATAAAGCGTCCATTTCTTCGAGGGTGCTTTCATAGGGTGTTTTGCCTGATCCGGCGAGTTCGTTTTCTATATATGAAAATCTTTTTATGAACCTTTCCGTGGTACCGGTAAGCGCGATTTCCGGATCCACTCCCTCGAATCTGCATACGTTCACAAGGGCAAAAAGCAAATCGCCGAGTTCTTTTTCGGTTTCGGCGGAGTTATTTTGAGAAACGGCTTCTGTCACCTCTTTTATTTCTTCGAAGATTTTTTCGACGGCGCCTTGTTTATCTTTCCAGTCGAAACCGGCTTTAGCGGCTCTGTGCTGAACTTTTTGAGCTCTCATAAGTGCCGCCATGGAACGAGGTACGTCAGTCAGATTCTGTGTCACCGTTTTGACGCTTTTTTCTTTAAGTTTGTTTTTCTCCCAGATTTTCAGTGCTTCTTCGGCGCTGGCGGCTTTATCCTGACCGAAGATATGAGTATGGCGGAAAATGAGCTTGGCGCAGAGACCGCTGAGCATATCGTTGACGTCGAATTCGCATGTTTCTCTTGCAATTTCCGCATGGAAAACAGCCTGAAGCAGAAGATCTCCCGCTTCTTCGGAAATTTTTTCAGGGTCATTTTCGTCAATAGCCGCGGACAATTCGTAGGCTTCCTCGACGGCATTATGACGAATTGATTCGTGGGTTTGAGCCTTATCCCATTCGCAACCGTTGTCACCTCTCAGGACGCGCAGGATAGTCAGGAGATCGGAAAAGGTATAACGTTTTTTTTCGGTGAGAGGCAGCGGCGGAAGCAGGAGGGCGGTATCGTAGGAAAAGACGCCGTTTAAGTCTGTTTCATGAAGAGGCAGTTTCCGGGCGCCGTTTTTGTCGACTAGAAAACAGGGGTGATCATCCTTGTAAAACGCAAATAGTGCAAGTTTTACTTCGCTTGCCGTATCTTTGTCGTAGACTTCCGTTATAATCAGAGGTATGTCGGTGTCGACAGTTTTGAGAAGGCTGATCTCCGAAGCCGAAGCGCACGCGAACCTCGAACAGGGATAAAGCGAAAGTGCGGCGGAAACATTACTCACTCCCGGAATAAATTCCGTACCTACGTCGTTTCTTTTTTTAAGTGCGGCAACAGAAGCGTCGTCGTATCCGGACCCGTTTACGCAGAACACGACGTTTTTATGTGTGGAAGCGCGTTTGGCGACCCGTTCTGCAATGGCGTCGTTGAGAGCGTCGAAGTTTTCGGCGTTGTTGTAAAGGGCATCGCAGGAGGCGGTTTTTATTCCGTTTTTTTCAAAATATCCGAAAGTCCGGGATTTTTTGGTTTTAACTATAACATAATCGCTTTCGGCAATGGCTTCGGCGCCGGAAATTGTAATGTCATTTTCGTCGAGACCGAGCCCGACCACGGTTACTTTATTCATAAACACCTCCGGAGCGTGATTTTATCGGCGTTGACAGTTTATCACAATGCGGGAGCGAAGTCAAGCTGAGACAAAGCACTTTTATTATTGCGTTCCGAAAGTGCTTGTGCCCCTGTGCGTCTGCTCACGGAACAAATCAAAAGGCGTCCGGAAGGACGCCTGAGGAACTCATGTCTGAAGTATCGGAATCAGACTTTTTTGATGATCAGAGCCGTACCCATGCCTCCGCCGATACAGAGAGAAGCGAGTCCGTAGTTTTTATTATAGCGGTGGAGCTCGTGAATGAGAGTTACGAGTATCCTGTTGCCGCTTGCGCCTACCGGGTGACCCAGGGCGATGGCTCCGCCGTTGATGTTTACCCGTTTCATGAATTCTTTTTCGTCGAGGCCGTGTTCGCCGCAAAGTTCACGTATTACGCCCAGCGACTGAGCCGCGAAGGCTTCATTGAGTTCGATGATGTCGATATCCGAGAGTTTGAGTCCGGCTTTTTTGAGCGCGCTGTTTGTAGCGGGGACCGGACCGAGCCCCATGTACTGAGGGTCCACGCCGCCCTGTCCGGCGGAGATCACTTCGCATAAAGGTTTCAGGTCGTGCGCTTTGACGGCGCTCTCGCTTGCGATCACTACAAAGCTAGCTCCGTCATTTATACCGCTGGAGTTTCCCGCGGTGACCGTTCCGTCCTGTTTGAAAGCGGGTTTGAGTTTGGCAAGTTTTTCCGGGGAAGTGGTGCGGTTGGGGTATTCATCACGTTCAAACGATATCATTTCTTTTCCCTTTTTGACCATAAGCGGCACAATTTCCTCGTCAAAAACCCCTGAATCCACCGCAGCTATAGCCTTGCGCTGAGAATCGAAAGCGAACTCGTCCTGCTCCGAACGGGTTATACCGTACTTTTCCGCTATATTTTCGGCGGTGATTCCCATATGATCACCGCTGTAGGCGTCTATCAGGCTGTCGTGGAGCATATGGTCGGTCACGTTGAAATGTCCCATTTTGATACCTGTACGGGCATTATTGGGGATAAGATAAGGGGCGCCGCTCATTATCTCGGTGCCTCCCGCAACGACAACGGAACAGAATCCTGACCGGATATCGTTGAAAGCGTTGATAACAGCCTTGAGTCCGCTGCCGCACACCATATTAATCGAGTAAGCGCAGGTAGTTTCGGGGAGCCCGGCTTTTATCGCGACCTGTCTTGCAGGACCTTGTCCTATGCCAGCCGAAAGCACGTTGCCCACAATACATTCGTCAATGATATCAGACGGGATGTTTGCGTCGGAAAGCATGGTTTTGACGACAAGCGCGCCGAGATCGGCGGCATTGAGTGAAGACAGACTGCCCAGATTACTGCCGATAGCCGAACGGCGGGCGGCAACAATGTAGATTTTTTCCATAAGTACCTCTCAAATTTGCAGCTTATGCATACTGTCAGGTATAAAGATTCCGTTTTGCGGCAAACAGACGGGAAGATCATATCAGGCAGCGTAACTGCATGCGTGAACCGGATAAATTCCGGCTTTTAATCTTTTGTTGTCCTCGGAAAGCTTTCGCTGATCATTGCAAAAAGAAAACGAACGAACCGGATCCGATGACTGCCGTGACGAAAGAGTAACCGTTACAGATCGGAAAGGAGGTCCGCAGGACAATCCGGACCGTATCGTATGCCAAGCTTTTTTTATATTATAACAGACCTTATTATTCAAGTCAACAGCTTTTATAAAAATAAAGCGGGAGGGGTAAACGTCATAAAATTTATTGCGTTAATGCGATAAACTGTTTTTAATGATGATCATATAATTGCAAAGAATAGGGGTATGGTGTATAATCAAATGGATTAGATGTAAAATCGGGAGTATAATTATTCATAAAAACAGGGGTCCTGAAGAGCCGGGAATGTATTTATGAATAATGAGGCGGTTGTATGGAACATGTGAGGACTTATGCCTGCATACATTTGGATAATATCAAGCACAATCTGGACTGTATCAGATCGGTGCTATTGCCCGGAACGAAGGTGATAGCGGTAGTTAAGGCCAATGCTTACGGCCACGGCGCCAATGCGGTTTCGAGGTATATCGAGAAGGAGGTCGCGGGGTTTGCGGTATCCAATATAGTAGAAGGGATAAGGCTGCGTGAATGCGGGATAATAAAGCCCGTTCTGATCCTCGGTTATACTCCGCCCGCGGATGTGGCTGAGGTAGTCAGATATAATCTTACTCAAGCAGTATTCGGAAGGGAATACGCGTTATCGCTCAGTGACGCGGCGGTACGTGCAGGAGTGAATGTGGCTGCGCATCTGAAGATAGACAGCGGAATGACGCGTATCGGTTTCAGGGCTTCGGACAAGGAAGGGGCGGAAGAAGCGCTGATGATGAAAAATATCATATACAGCGGCATATTCACTCATTTTTCTTCTGCCGACGGCTACGATGAAGAAGACAAAGCATTTACCGAAAAGCAGTATGAAGCTTTTATCGGTATGGTGGAGTATTTAAGAAGCCGCGGAGCGAAATTCGACACGGTGCATTGTTGTAATTCCGCCGCGGCGATGAAATACGGCAGTATGCAATGTGACGCGATAAGATTCGGCATTTCGCTTTACGGCATGACGCCTTCCTGCAGGGAGAGCTGTGAACTGCCGCTCAGGGAAGCGATGACTTTGAAAACGACTGTCGCGTATGTAAAGCAGGGGCTGCCGGGTGACGCGGTGAGTTACGGAAGAACGAATATACTTCATGCGCCGGAGCAGCTCGTTACGGTTGCCATGGGGTATGCGGACGGCTATCCGAGACGATTGTCAAATAAAGGCGTCATGTATTGCAACGGTTACGAAATGAAGGTCACCGGACGGGTGTGCATGGATCAGATAGTACTTAGAAGCGGGGGCGACATAAAACAGGGCGATACCGTGGAGGTCTTCGGGTACGGGACTCCTCAGAGCGTATCCGCTTTTGCGCGTATGGCGGAAACGATAAACTACGAGATCACATGCGGGATATCGGCGAGGGT
>URET01000049.1 GCA_900546875.1 uncultured Eubacteriales bacterium | reverse complement strand
TTTCCGCGCAAAAAGCGGAAAAACACCGCTCTGACGCACGTCTTATTTTCCCGCAAAGAAATAAATAAGCACGGTTCAGATCAGCACAGTATTTTTAGCCGTTTTTATAAATAAAATTTCCGGAATACGACAAAGGGGTCTCTCTTTTCCCGAAATGACCCCTGTATATGAAGCTTCTCGGCTGCCGGTCATCAAGTCAGCGCCGTCAGAAGCGTTCCATGCTGCAACTGATAAATTTAAAATTATACCGTATCGTTACTTGGTTTGTTTTTCGGCTGCCGGCTTACAGATATAATACCACGAACAATCGCCGCATATTTCTTCAAGACGGGGCAGTAAAAATTCCTTTCCTTCGGCGAGAATGGTTTCCCAAGTCTTTTCGCCGCCGCCTATTTCAGACAAAACGCTTTTGTCATACCTTGCCGTTTTTTCCTCCGAATCGCATATTCCGTTTTTATTATGCGGGCAGCTGACGCACAAAACGTCGGGACGATCCGTGAGCCTGACTGAAGTATCTCTGTTTTTCCCGAGTTTTTCTGTCAGCGCGGAAACGGCGGCGACAAATTCGGCGCTGTAACCTTTTCCCTCAAAAAAACGCAGACACAATGCGTGATGAGCTCTCAGCTCCATAACCTTCTTTTCCATAAATTCTGCTCCCGGAATACACCATTTTACCGGCTTCGGACAGAGTCGATACCGATCTTTATCTCAAACCGTCGACGTCGTAATACACCTTTTCAAGAGTCAGACCCTGAGGTGGGAGTGTTTTGCCTGCAAGTTTCCTTTCACCCGAGTCGATCAGTTCGGGGATAAAGTCCGCAGGTATTCTGCCCTGTCCGACTCTGAGTAAAGCTCCTGCCATAATCCTTACCATATTATACAAAAAACCGTTGCCCGTGACTGTGATCCACACTTCGTCGCCGAAGGTTTCCGCTCTGCACTCGTATATTTCCCTGACAGTCGTTTTTTCATTGCTCCCGGCAGACATAAAACCTTTGAAGTCATGGACCCCGACAAACGCCGCCGCGCCCTCCGCCATATCGGAAACCGCCAAAGGTTTATACACCTGCATATACGTGTGCATTCTCAAAGGACTGGGCGTCGAGGAAATATAAAACCTGTAAATATATGTTTTCTTTAAGGCATCTTTCCTGGCGTTGAAACCTATCGGAACATCGACCGCCTTTCTCACCGAGATCCCTTCGGGAAGCGCAATATTTACGCCCAAAGGCAGTTTACGGCATGAAATATCGCAGTCCGTAATAAAATTAGCGACCTGTCCCTTTGCATTGACTCCTGCGTCCGTACGTCCGCTTGCCGTGAGCCGGACTTTCTCTCCGGTCACGCTCTCTATGGCTCTTTCAAGCTCTCCCTGTACGGATGTCCCGTTTTTCTGATACTGCCACCCGCAGAAATCCCTGCCGAGATATTCTATCACAAAAGCTACGTTTCTCATCAATAGTACATCCAGGGGAAACTCTCCCCCCATACGGAGGCATTATATTTTATCACAAGCATGGCTCCTATCAGTAATATCACCGTCAGCGAGGCAATCAGATCCCTCGAGGTGAATCTGAGTATCTTGAGCTTGGTACGTTTTTCGGTATAGCCGTAGCAGCGGCTTTCCATGGCAAGTGCGAGTTCGTCTGCGCTGCGGAGGGAGGATATCAAAAGAGGTATCAGTATCGGGATAAAAGCCTTCACCCTTTTGAAAATGCTTCCCGTATCGAAATCGGCGCCGCGTGCTTTCTGCGCTCTTATTATCCTGTCGGCCTCGTCCATAAGAGTGGGAATGTACCTCAGCGCGATACTCATTATCAAAGCAAGCTCGTGAACGGGGAAATGTATCTTATTAAGCGGTGAAAGCAGTTTCTCCAGCCCGTCGGTAAGAAGCAGAGGAGTAGTTGTGAGGGTGAGTATGGACGCTCCCATCACGATGAACAATAACCTGAGGACCATCCTCAGACTGTATATCACGCCGCCAGAAGTCAGCTTTATTATCCACCATTCCCAAAGCACTTCCCCCGACTGCACAAAAAACAGATTGAGCAACGCCGTGATCGTAACAAGTATCAGCACCGGCTTTACCGTCTTGAAAACGGTTTTTACCGGCAGCTTTGAAAATATTATCATCAGACACAGCAGCAATGCAATAAACGCAAACTGGAAAAAACTGTCCACGAAAAACACGGACACCATATAAATCAAAGATAAAATAAGCTTGCTCCGCGGATCCATTTTATGGACAAAACTGTCCGCAGGATAATATTGCCCGAAGGTGATGTCTTTAAGCATACGTTTTCCCTCCGAGTTTTTTTATTTCCGCATAAAGCTCGTCGACCGTGATACAGTCCCCCACCGGAATACCTTTTTTCCTCAGCAGTCCTGCCTCCCTGACCGCAAAAGGCAATTCCAAACCTATACTCTCGAGAAACTCCTCTTCTTTGAAAAGCTCTCCGGGCGACGTATAACGCACAAGCCTGCCGTCATTCATCACGGCGACTTTTGTGGCGTACTCGGCAACCTCGTTCATATCATGATTTATCATGATCACGGTGGAAACAGTCTGCTTTTTCAATTCGGAAACGAGTTTCAGTATCTCTTTTTTACCACGGGGATCGAGACCCGCGGTAGGCTCGTCAAGCACAAGTACGCGAGGCCGCATGGCAATTATACCCGCAAGCGCTACCCGTCTCTTTTCTCCGCCGGAAAGCTCAAACGGCGATTTTTCACCGAATATTTCAGGATCAAGCCCCACCAATCTGAGAGCCTCCTTCACTCGCTCTCCGACTTCTTCCTCCGGAAGCTTCATATTGACGGGACCGAATGCCACGTCTTTATATACCGTATCGGCAAACAGCTGATATTCCGGATACTGAAATACAAGCCCTACTTTAGACCTCACCTGCTTGAGATCAGGCTTCTTTACCGATAAATCTATCCCCTCAACGACCAGAGATCCGCTCTGTACTCTTATCAGCCCGTTGAGATGCTGGACAAACGTGGATTTTCCGCTTCCCGTGTGTCCTATCATACACACGGTCTCGCCGTCCTCAATATTTACCGTGACATCTTTCAGCGCGTCCTTTTCAAAGGGAGACTTGGGATTATATACAAAATTCAGCCCTTTCGCAATGATCGACATACTTCTTCGCTCAACTCCTCCGCTGTAAGCGCCTCGCGGGATATTTTCATTCCGTCCGCGCGAAGCTTCGCCGCAATATACGCCGCATGCGGCAGATCAAGACCATAGCTCGTAAGCTCGTCCGCCCTTTCAAAAACCTCGCCGGGCGTACCCGACATCACCGCCTTTCCATCGTTCATCACTATGACTTTGTCAGCTTTTATGGCTTCGTCCATAAAATGCGTGATAAGTATAACCGTCATGTTTTCCTTTTGCCTCAGGTCCATGACCACCTTGAGCACCTCTCTCCTTCCCACGGGATCAAGCATTGCCGTACTTTCGTCCAGCACGAGTATCCTCGGCCTAAGCGCAAGCACCCCGGCTATTGCGATACGCTGCTTCTGTCCTCCGGAAAGCTTGTGGGGCGTACGCATCCTGTACTCCGTCATCCCGACGCTCTCAAGCGACTCGGTCACCCTCTTCTCTATCTCTTCCCTCTCCACTCCGAGATTCTCCGGCCCGAACGCCACGTCATCTTCCACTATGCTCGCCACCATCTGATTGTCCGGGTTCTGAAATACCATCCCGACGCTCTTCCTGATCTCAAACAGGCTTCCTGCATCCTTGGTGTTCATCCCTTTCACCGTAACATCACCCGAAGTCGGCAGGTAAAGACCGTTCATGAGCTTGGCCAAAGTACTTTTCCCGCTGCCGTTATGCCCGACAAGCGCCACAAACTCCCCCTCACGCACACTAAAACTTACGCCCTTGAGCGCATAAGCCTTATTTTTGTTTTCTTCATCAGTTTCATAGGTATAATAAACGTTTTTGATATCAAGTATTTCACCCATCGACTTTTCCCCGTATAAAACGATCTCCCCGGCTCCACGGACAACGCCTTCCCCGCTGTCCCGCCTTCCGGCACGCTGTCTTTTATTATGACAAATATTCTTCTTTTTGTCAACGAGGATTGACTGACTTGCTAAAATTTAAAACTTCCCGACCTTTCTTTTGTCTCCCGCGAATACCCGTCCCCTTCTCCGTCATATTATATACTGCAAATTTATCTTAAAAAATCGGTAAGGAGAATTTTATGAGGATCTGTATAAGCGGCATCACGGGAAAAATGGGAAAAGAAGTACTTTCGGAAGCAATAGATAAAAATATAAAAGTGATCTCGGGCATAGGCAGAAAAACCGCCTCTCTGAACGGAATACCCGTCTTCCCCGACCCCTTCTCTCTCCCCGAAAGGCCGGACTGTATCATCGATTTTTCGCACCCTTCGCTTACCCTTCTCCTATTGGGGTATGCGGAAATGGAAAATGTACCACTTGTGATTGGCACAACCGGACTCCCCGACGAAACCGAAAAAGCTTTGGAAAAAACAGGCAAAAGACTTCCGCTCTTCTACAGGAAAAACCTCGCTTATCTTTTTTCGGCATTTGAAAAACTGTGTATTTACGCAAATCAGCTGATGCCCACGGAAGAAAAATGCCTTACGGAGATCCACCACAGCACCAAAAAAGACGCTCCCAGCGGTACGGCAAAAGAATTGTCGGAACTTTTGGGTATAGCTCAGATCCACAGCGTGCGGATCGGGAACGTAACGGGAGAACATGAGATAGTCTTCGCTTCAGAAAATGAACTGATAAGCCTGAAACATACCGCCCTTTCCAGACGCGCCTTTGCCGCAGGAGCCGTTTCCGCCGCGATCACTCTGATAAACTCCCGTCATGAAAAAACATGATACCCTGACGCAACGGAAAAACAAAAACCCTCTCAGCATACATAATATACCTGACACCCGCCGGCCACGGGATTTCCGCATAAGCTCCGAGCTTTCGGACGCCCGCCGCCGTCTTGCTTCTGCGCACGCGGCAGTCCGCGACCCTTTAGGCTTGCGTGATATCAGCTTTATAGTGACGACTCCGTATAAAAATACATTTTTTCGCGTACAGCTTTAAAAGTCACCCGTTTGCAGCGGCTCCGTCACCTCGCCGCAGTACCGTGAATTACATTTAACGGTAAATATCCGCAAATAATCCCGCTCTGAAATTTTTTACTTTGCATACTCTTTTACGGCTCATTACAAGATAAAAATTTCTGTTTTCAGGAAAATATCGTAAAAAATCACTTTCCCGATCGGAAAAATCATATGCTCTGCCATGAAAAATAAAACACGGGTTTTTTGTAACCCGCCTTTTTTGTCTTGACAAATAAAATAATTATGTTTATAATTATTTAGTCTATCAGGATAATATATTTAAGGAGATAAGGAAATGAAAGAAAACATACATCCCCATTATCACAAGGTGACTGTTGTATGCGCATGCGGTGCTTCGTTCGTAACGGGAAGTACAAAGAAAGAAGACGTGATCAAGGTAGATATCTGCAATAAATGTCACCCGTATTTCACAGGTAAGCAAAAGCTTGTCGACGCAGGTGGCCGTGTGGATAAATTCAAAAAGAGATACGGAATTTAATGGGCGTTTTTATGCCCGGTTGACGGTTGTCCTTCAGATCCGTCGGGGCTTTTCTCCGACGGGTTTTTTTATACAGAATTTATAAAAAAGTTTGTTTTGTTGTTCCGGAAGACGATCTCTTCGGCAATGAAAAAATATACTTTAGTAGCAAATTACAGTGAAGATTAAAATGCAATTGTGAAGTTTGCGCTTTTACTTGACAACATTTTAATTGTATGATATACTGAACGATATTATATAAGGTAATGAGCTTGACATCGGGTGGAATGCTTCGATGTATTAAATAGCGATACAAAAGAAATTAGTGTCGAAAAAATCCTATCGAGGAGCTGAGCGTTATGTTAAATAAATCAGAAAACAATACTTCACCGCGCACCGAAAACAATGACGCAACTAATGAGATTACAACATGCGGGTTAAATCCACAATTATCTCCTGGCAGAAATATTTCTATCGTAATCAGACCATTGCCTGCTCTTATAATTGCCGTGATGCTTGCCGTAGGGATAATAGGTTCTATAATATGTTACAACTATGTTTCTCTCAACGTTTTGGTAAGCGGGATATTTTTATGCGTAGCCTTTTTCCTTTTTTATGCCATGAGCAAAAAGGGTTATATAAATTCGCTTCCTTTCAAGATCATGCTGATAGGTTTTTGCGTGGAAACAATAGCGCTCCTGACTATGGAATTTGTGTTGACTTTCGTGACAGTCCCGGGACTCAGAGAATCAAGCACCCTTTTCAATATCGCCACCTTCTCGGATGCCGCCACTGAAAACAGCAGCTGCTTCGGTCTCACAAACGAATCTCTCACCGCTTTGATTTTCATAACGACTACTCCCCTTTGGATATCACCAGTTATGATAGTATCTCTCATAAGCATTCTCAAAACATATAAGACTCCTTCAAGAAGAGTCATATGCGTGACAGCCGCTTCGGTGCTTTGCGCCATAATGGGGGCCCTTCTCATAATCTGTCTTATAGTTTCGCTGATACTGGTCAGTGATTACTGCAACTGTCTGTATACGGCCGGTCTTGCGGTAAATACGTCCGATCCGGCATATCCGGTTTATGCGTTTTTCAACGGCTTCATATCGAATTATTTCTTCAATCTGATTTTCACCGGATTCTTTATAGCTGCGTACTTCTACCTGGCAAAGAGTCTCAGCAAGATCAGGGACGCATGTCAGTACACGAGCGTTATAAATATTACGGAAGCTCAATCAAAATCCGAATAAAAACAGCCGCGCCGTGTGCTCAGCAGCGGCGCGTTTTTCTTGAAATAAATACGGCACAAAAGACTAAAATACTGTTGCCGTATTTTTTTGATGTCTGTCCGGATTTCTGAACGCTGTCGCGCCGCTCGGATATATGTATACCGGACACTTTCCGCGCCGCTTTTCGCATAAAAATGATCGGCCGTAAAATATCCTTTATCTGCTCGAACCGCGTGAGTGTTCCGTCCGTCAGATATAACAGACACGCACATTTACGATAAAACAATATGCAAAACCGCACGAGGAGCTCTGCTCCTTCACGGTAAACCGTACTGCGGCACAGTGCTCCCGAAACAACTTGCCGCTTAAATCGTCCTACGGGTTTTTTCTGCGCACGAGGAGCTCTATTCCTTATTTCTGAACGCTGTCGCGCCGCTCGGATATATGTATACCGGACACTTTCCGCGCCGCTTTTCGCATAAAAATGATCGGCCGTAAAATATCCTTTATCTGCTCGAACCGCGTGAGTGTTCCGTCCGTCAGATATAACAGACACGCACATTTACGATAAAACAATATGCAAAACCGCACGAGGAGCTCTGCTCCTTCACGGTAAACCGTACTGCGGCACAGTGCTCCGAAGAAAATACGGCTACATACGAAATATTCCTCACAGGACAAAATTCAGTTGTATGAAACCTGTATTTTCACGGAATTTTTTTGAAATAAACCTTTTTTAACAACAAAATATCAAGTTATTTCAGGGATTGGGGATTATTGCGCCGAGATAAAAAAATCCTTGATTTTCCTGTAAAAATATGCTACTATATATTATACTTTGAGAAGCTATAAAAAACCGGGTTGGAAACCTATTTGAATTATCAAGCTATATAAAGGTGAAAATATGAAAGCATGGAAATTGATAGCTCCGAAAACATTGGAATTTTTCACTTCTACCAGCGCTCCGGTGGATTCTCCGGCTGTTGTGAAGGTAAAGATAGAAATGGCGGCTATGTCGCACACTGACTTTATCCGTTACAATTCGCCCAACGGTGATTATCCTTTTATTCCGGGAAGGCAGGCGGCGGGATTTATAAGCGAAGTATATGATTCGCCCGATTCTTTTTTCGTTAAAAGCGATAGAGTTGTGATAGATCCGGTGCTGCCGTGCGGCGAATGTGTCGCCTGCAAGACAGGTCATCCGAATCAGTGCAACTTCAAAAAGATTCTGGGAGTCAATACAAACGGACTTTATACGGATTTCATTACTCTCCCTGTAGATGCGGTCCACCGTATCCCTCAGGCGATCCCTTTCGAAACGGCTGTCTTTACGGAATATGTCGCAATGGCTGTCAACACCATGGATAAGATCGACATAAAAAAGGGTGACCACGTGGCTATCCTCGGCAGTAACAAAATCGGTTATGTGACCGCTCAGATAATCTCATATTACCAAGGTATCCCCGTTATCATCGACAATAATGAAGAAGCTCTGGAAGAAGCTCGAAGCGTCGGGATATCGTACGCTCTCAATACCGATAAAACGGACGTTATAGAAGAAGTTTTTTCTCTGACCGGCGGCAGAATGTGCGAAAAGGTCATTTATCTCACCAATACCTCCAAGGAAGTCGACACCGCTCTGGAACTCTGTGCTTACGGCGGAGTGCTGTGTATAGTCGGCTACGTGCCGCCCAAGAGTTTCGCCGACTTCGAAGAAACCTTCAATAAACAACTTACTATAAATACCGTCAACTCGGGCTACGGTTGTTTTCCGGCGGCAATAAACCTTCTGGCAAATAAAACAGTATCCGTGAACGGTATCATGAGCGAAAAAGTTCCCTTCGACAAGCTTGACACAATCTTCGCCAATACAAAAGAAGAAGATCTCATCAGAAAAAGCAAACTTATAATAATCTGATATAACTGCCGTCACTCGGGCTACGGTTGTTTTCCGGCGGCAATAAACCTTCTGGCAAATAAAACAGT
>URET01000048.1 GCA_900546875.1 uncultured Eubacteriales bacterium | reverse complement strand
AACTTCCGGCTCTATTCTTCATCCGTCCCGTAACAGGCAATTACATCGATCCCCGTTCCGGCAACGTTTTTCACTATAACTTCCCCGCATTTTACCCTATGCGTGACCAAAACCTTCCTCAGCTCTTTTATCACCGTAAATACCGACTCCTTAGGCACCTCGCCGTCTGTCCTCACCGGAAGGACGGGAACAGAAGCAAAACAAGTCCTTACGGTCCCCGTCACGCTCCTTACGGGCGCCGAAAGTTCCTTTAAGGCAAATTCCTGTCCTCTTTTGCACTTATACCCCGTAACAATGCCGTTTTCCTCGGTTATTCTGCAGCTGTTGGGACATATTATACAAATTAAGTTTTTCACAGTGACCACCCTCCGGTATGAGCGCATTTACGAATTTCCTTACAGCCGCCGAGTAAATGACGTTCCGCAGGCTTTAAGGGAAAGTTCCCTCTTTGCATCAGTATTCGGGCGAATCGTCCGAAACCTTTCCCGTATTTTTTTCCGTTTCCTGTTCCGACTTCATGAGTACGCTTTCCTCGCTTATGCCGAAACTCAGCTGAGTAAAATCTCCTTTTACATCCGTTTCCCAGCGAGCCATTTCAGGCGGTCTCAGCGTCCCGAAATATTTGAAAGCAAGCTTTTTTCCGTCAGCAAAAAGCGTAACGCCCGCGTTTTTTATCTCCCTTTTTACCCTGAAATAAAATATCACCCGACGCGGCGCGTCCATATTGACATACTGAGGTATCACATACGCCATATCCTCAGCCGCCGTTACCTTTACCCGCCTTAAAGGGTACATCCCGACCGAAGCGTAACCTCCAGCTATGGTACCGCTTTCCGAAACATAATCCGCCAGATCGTTCACATGAAGGCAGTTCCCGCATGAATACACCCCTCTGACTTTTGTCATAAGCGTCTGATCCACCACGGGGCCGCCCGTTGCGGGGTCGAGAGGCACTCCCAGCTTTGCCGCTATCTCATTCTCGGGGATAAGTCCCACGGACAATATCAGTGCGTCGCAATCCACTTTCCTTCGTGTAGTGTCTATCGCATTGCCTTTTTCGTCTACCCGTGCAACCTCTACGCCCGTGACCCTGTCCGATCCGAATACGCGCGTCACCGTATGATTCAAATATAGAGGGATATTATAGTCGTCAAGACACTGCACGATATTACGGGTCAGTCCGCCCGGCTCCGACTTTATTTCGTAAACTCCTTCCACCTCTACGCCTTCGAGCGTCAGTCGTCTTGCCATGATGAGGCCTATATCTCCGCTACCCAATATGACGCATTTTCGTGCCGGGAGCAGTCCCATGATGTTTATATAATGCTGAGCCGTACCGGCTGTTAATATACCGGCAGAAGACTGCCCTCCGATAAATATCTGTTTGGCGGTCCTCTCCCTGCACCCGGTAGCAAGCACTATCCTTTCAGAACGCACGGTATGGGCGCCTTCGGGAGTAACGTACTCCGTTTCAAAGCCCTCGCCGGCGTCCTTTTCGCCAAGGACGGAAAGCTTTACTACAAAAGCCTCGGTAACTACCTTCGCATCCGTACTCAAAAGTTCTCGTTCTTCTTCATAAGCGTATTCGGGTCCCGTCAATCTTTCATTGTACCTCATTACACCGAAACCGTCATGCACGCACTGTTTCAGTATACCGCCCGTTCTCTTTTCTCTTTCAAGCAAAAGCGTACTTTTTCCCTGTTCCGCTGCAGTAGCGGCTGCCGCCATGCCGGCGGGGCCGCCGCCTATAACCAATACGTCGTACTTCATTTTATTTCCGTTATTATCACGCCCTCGCCCTTTTTTGGGATCTCAGTGTACTCCTTTCCCGTAACTTCATGCATTATCTCAAGTACGTAAGGCTGACAGAATCCGCCCTGACACCTGCCCATGCCTGCCCTCACTCTCCTCTTCACTCCGTCTACCGTCACAGGCGGGATCACACTTTTAAGAGCGTCTTTTATCTCCCCCGCGCTTACCTCCTCGCACCGACATACTATTTTTCCGTAATCCGGGTTCTCTTTTATATACTTCTCTCTGTCGCACAACGGCATTTCCGCCAGTCTCGGAGGCGCCTTTCGTATCGGGTCGAAAGCCTTCCCCTCAACCTTTTCTCCCCTTTCTTCCAGAAGCTCTTTTGCCATAACGGCAACGTCTTGCGCTATGGCCGGAGCAGCTGTAAGCCCTGGCGACTGTATTCCTGCTACATGGATTATATTTTTTACAGCGCGTCCCTTCTCCACTATGAAATCTTCATTGTATAAGCTCGCTCTGATTCCGGAAAAGTAATTTATGACAGCGTTTGCGGGAAATTCATCCACTGCAACGCTTTGCTTTTTCAATACTCTTTTGACATCATCAATGTCCACGGAATAGTCCTCTCTTGCATAAACCTCGTGCGCATCGGGTCCTATAAGTAAGTTGCCATCAGAAGTAAGCACTATACCTCCGCCTTTTGTATGCGATTTTTTGTCGGATTTCAATCTGTTGTCAAGCAACGCTACATTTCCCCGCACAATCTTATCCGTAAAACTCTTGTCCGTAATGATACTTGTTCCCTTCCGCGGATGCACGGTATAAAACCTGTCCCCCGCCATATCAGCCACTTTATCGCAAAAGACCCCTGCCGCATTAATCACCACCTTCGCGCTTATCTCGCCACGGTTGGTCATTACGCTCTTTATTTCACCTTTCTCCGTCTTCATGCCGGTAACAGCCGTTTCAAGCAATACCGCGGCTCCGTTCATTACGGCATTTTCGGCAAGCGCGACCGTAAGTCCGTATGGACACACCGTCCCTGTTTCAGGAAAAAACAACGCAAATTTCACCTTTTTGCTTATATTGGGGAATTTCCTCCTCATTTCTTTCTGTCCTACGTATCTGAATTTTCCTATCCCGTGCCGTCTGACTCGTATCCATAAAGGAGGGATCAGAGCTTTCATTCTGCTGTCGCCGAACATCACATACTGCCCGTTACGATAAAATTTTACTTGCAGCTCGGAACACAGCTTGTCAAACATGATATTCCCGCGCTTCATATACAAAAATTTCAGAGGCTTTCCGGGAATATCCATTCCTACATGCACCATTCCGTCATTACGCATTGAAGCATGAGTTCCCAGATCATTCTCCTTCTCGGCAAGCGTACATGATAAGTTTAAAGCAGACAGCTCCCTCAGTATGGCACATCCCACTACTCCGCCGCCTATAACAAGTACGTCAGTCTTCATACCGTTGTATTTTTCGTCGCTGAATGAAGGGGTTTTCATCGGCGGCTCTGTCACGCCCCTGAGTTTCACGTTGTTTACGACACCTGTAAACAATCCGCTTTTTTGCGCGATCATACCCGCACCTACGACCTTATCCCACGAATCCGCCGCTCCGGTAAGCACGCAGACGCCGTCCGCCCTTTTTTCAAAGGAGACGCCTGCTTCGTACTCATGCAATTTTTCACTGAATTTTACGATTTTCCCGTTTCTACTCATTTTTCACCACACTGCAGAAAAAACCGATCCTCGTATATATAACTTATTTTCTTCCGCCGGTCAGTTCCGAAAAATCCCGCAGACCCTGAAAACGCGGCTTTTCCGCATTTCAGGATTTCCGCCGGCTTCTTACTCGTGTTTTTTCCCGCTGAAAATCTTTTTTCTGAGATCTCTTTTTATAAATATCACCAAAAGAAGAAAGCCCAGCACCAATGATGCCGCCGCCTGCAGCAGACTGTATATCAGATTCGCCGTTGCGGGAGCCAGGCCGAAAAGCGCCCATTCATATAAAAAATACCCTATTGTCATTATCGCTTCGCTGAGTACCGGCGCTATGAAACAGACGGCCTTAAGCTTTTTTTCGGGATTCTCCCCCATTAAAGAAAATAAAGCCGCCATCACCGCCGCCATACACCCTTTTATGACAAGCGTTACGGGGGCATATGCGGGATACATGAACAAATCGGCTAATGTACTTCCTATCGCTGCCGCAGGCACAGCCCACCATCCGAGAAGATATGAAAGAATGATTATCAAAGCGTCCCCGAGATTCATATACCCGAAAGCAAGAGGTATCTGAGGAAATAAAGTCAATACGCACACAAGAGCCGCTCCGATCCCGGAATACACAAGTTTTTTAGTCATATAAACCTCCCGCTTTCCATTCCCCTTCCTTATCCGCTCCGGGCATTCTTCTTTCCGGACATACATGTCTTTACCGTATCAAAGCTTCATCTGATAAATTTTTCCAGCATTTTTTCATCGGAAAGCATATTTTCGTCAAACATGCGCATTTTTAAAAACGTAAGATCGCCGTACCCGAAACCGTTATTTTTCATAAGTCCGATCCCGAATCTGTCGGCGCGGAGATTTTTATTGCCGCAAGCGATCACCGCCTTCAGTACGCCTTTTTCCAATCCGAGGCTTTTTACCGCTCCGCCTGTATCTTTCAAAACCTCTTTTTCCTTTTCCGTATAAGAGATAATATACCCGGAAGCGGAGGCTTCCTTTAACGCTTTTTCCGTCAGCTTTTCCACATCCGCGCCCCTTATCTCGTACTCCGCCCAGGCTACAGTCGCCGCAAAGTTCGGATTTTTTTCGACATCATATGCCTTCAGCCAGCACAGTCCTTCAGGGGATACGGATCTCAGTTTTTCCGTGATATCCTCCGAAGGGGTTTCTGCCGCAACGGTGACATATTCGCACAGACTCTCGATCCCCACGGATACCGGCGGCGAAAAATATATGAGCGCATGGGGATTGAATCCCCCCGAATACTTCATTTTAAGCCCTGCCCGCGAAAAAACCCTGTTCATCACGCGCAAAACGTCTATATGTGAAACTGCCGTAAAGGGATATCTTTTTTCATACCTCAGAGTGATCATTCTTCACCTCGCATCCGATCCCGCATACTGAACAGGCTTTATAACAAGCCGGAGTGGTTTTCCCGGCATACGCGCGTTTTCTTTCTCTCAGAAGAAAATCCCTGTTTACTCCCACATCGACGAATTCCCAAGGAAGAGGCGAGTCCTCCGGGATCCCGCCCGTCAGCGACGACAACGAAAAGCCGTTTTTATCAAGCGCGCGCATATAAGCTTCATAATTGAAAAATTCCGCCCATCCGTCCATTTTCGCTCCGAAGGAATACGCGTCTTCGAGAAGGGCGGCAAGAGTATGATCGCCGCGCGCAAAGACAGCCTCCATAACGGAAGATTCCCAATCGTGCCAGGCAAAATTGACATTCTTTCCTCTCAGAAGTGTCCTTATCAATGCGATCCTTCTTTCGGCCTCTTCCTTCCCTATAAAGCTCTCCCACTGAAAAGGCGTGAAAGGCTTGGGTATAAATATACTCGCCGATACATTCAATCTCAGATCCTTTTTTTCTTTGCGAGTCTTGAAATACAGCTCCCTCACCCGCAATGCAAGCTCGGCGATACCTCTTACGTCTTCATCCGTTTCCGTAGGGAGTCCCAGCATAAAATACAGCTTGACCGCAGAGTACCCTTCCCTGAAGGCCTCCTCAAGCGAAGAAAATATATCTTTTTCCGTTATATTTTTGTTTATGACGTCTCTGAGACGCTGAGTACCTGCTTCCGGAGCAAAGGTAAGGGATGTTTTTCTCGCTTCCTCCTTCAGCACCCCTTCAAAGGAATTGAGCCTGAGCGAAGGCAGACTCAGTCTGACGTTTTCAAGATTCGTTTCCTTCCTCAAAGAAGAAACCAGTTCTTTCAATCCGGAATAATCGCTCGTTGAAAGCGAATTCAGCGACAGTTCGTCATACCCGGTATTCTTTATAAGCCCCACACACAGCTCTTTTACTCTTTCGGGACTTCTTTCCCTTACCGGCCGGTATATAAATCCCGCCTGACAAAATCTGCACCCGTTCGCACACCCCCTGAAAAGCTCAGCCACCGCACGGTCATGAATGACCTCCAGATTGCTGACTATTGCACGGTCGGGGAAAAACGAAGTATCCAGGTCTTTCACCTTCTGCTTTCTTACGACCTTTTTCTCTCTGAGATAAGTATATCCGTCTGCATCTCTGTGGAGCTGCGGAGCGTAAAAACCTTCAAAGGAGTCCGCCTTCTCGATTATCTCTCTTTTGCTCATACCCTTTTTTTTCGCTTCTGCGAACAGTCCGGACAACATGGGCAGAGTGATTTCCCCTTCTCCTATATTTATCAGGTCGGCAAAAGGCAGCACGGGCGCGGGATTTACCATACACGGCCCGCCGAAAATCACAATAGGATGCTTTTCGTCCCTATCCTCCGCCCGGAACGGTATCCCCGCAAGATCAAGCATATACAGCATATTCGAATAACTCAGCTCATACTGAAAAGAAAACCCTATTATATCGAAATCCGAAAGAGGGGTATGCGTTTCGATAGAAGTCAGCGGAAGACGGCGCTCTTTTAAAAGACTGCCCATATCATCCCACGGAGCATAACAACGTTCGCATGAAGCCGAAGGGTCCTCGTTGAGCATATAATACAAAATACGCGTTCCGAGATTGCTCATCCCTACTTCATAAACATCCGGAAAGCACAGACACATCTTCATCGCCGCATTTCCCTTAGGCTTTACCGCACCGTACTCCCCCCCTACATACCTTGCAGGCTTGCTTACTCTGAAATAATCCGATCTATCCAAAACTGTCCTCCGTCAGTACACATTCATCCAATATAAATATAAGCGTTACGAATTCTCGTGCCGCCTTTTCGCCAAATCTGTCAATTACCGGATAAAACCGACACAGCCTGAAGATTCCGTTATGACAGAAAAGGCCGAATTCTTCCGTTTGAAATAATATCCGCTCTGATTATTATAAACTTCCATTGCGTATTTGTCAATTTCTTTAAAAGGCAATACTCACACCCGCATAATCATTTTACCTCTTGTCAAAATACTTCCCGGATATATATTTGACTTTATTCTTCAGACTTGCAGAGCTTCCTGTTTTTCAGTTTCATAAGTACCGCCAAAAAAACTGAAAACTTGTCGACAGTTTTTACCTGCACAAAAAAAGCCCCTCTGTTTCGCCTATTCAGGCGCTTTTCAAGACTCTTGCTTCAGGGACTTTTTTTATGTTTCACTTTATTCAGACTGTCTCCCGCCTTGTAGCGCATCTTCGGGGACACAATGCCTCTTTATGCGATTTGCTCATGATAAACTTTTGCTACAATATTCATTGCTTCGTCTATGAGAGGCTTTGTATGAGTAGCCATAAGTGAAAGCCTCAGCAGACATTCTCCTTCCGGAACGGCCGGCGAAAGCACGGGATTTACGTACACACCGTTTTCAAACAGTGCCTTGTCGCAAATCAGAGTTTTCATAAGCGTGTATGTGTAAATGGGCACAATGGGCGTAACGGAACTTTCCCTCACCTTCACGCCGCGTTCTTTGAGCCCGTTCCTCAGGTAATCGGACAGCTCAGCTAACCTTTCGGGCAAACCGGGATTTTCTTCAAGCACTTTCAGTGCAGCCGAGGCCGCAGCACATGATGAAGGAGTCATGGAAGCACTGAATATGAAAGGTCTGGAACAGTGCCTCACATAATCGCATACGTTCTTATCCGCCGCCATGAATCCCCCGAGACTCGCCAACGACTTACTGAAAGTTCCCATTATGATATCCACTTTATCGGTGAGCCCGAAATGATCGGCTGTGCCTCTTCCGCCATTTCCTATAACTCCGAGAGAGTGAGCATCGTCTACCATTACCCGGGCTCCGTATTTTTCCGCCAAAGCCACTATTTCGGGAAGCTTACATATGTCTCCGCCCATACTGAATACGCCGTCGGTCACTATCAGCTTGCCTGCTTCCTCCGGTATGCTTTGCAGTCTTCTTTCCAGATCGGCCATATCGCTGTGTTTATAACGCAACGTAGTGGCATAGCTCAGTTTACACGCATCGTATATACTCGCGTGATTTTCGCGGTCATTGAGAATATAGTCGCCGCGCCCCGCTATCGCCGATATTATGCCTAAGTTTGACTGAAATCCCGTTGAAAACGTTACCGCGCACTCCTTCCCCAGAAAAGCGGAAAGCCTCCTTTCGAGATCGACATGAATATCCAGCGTTCCGTTGAGAAACCTCGAACCCGAACAGCCCGTACCGTATTTCTTCACGGCGTCTTCTGCCGCTTTAATCACATCGGGATGAGTGGTAAGCCCTAAATAGTTGTTGGATCCGAGCATTATGCGTCTTTTGCCCTCCATAATGACTTCAGGCCCCTGACGCGATTGCAGCTCATGAAAATAAGGATACAGATTCTGTTCCTTGACTTCTCTGAGCAATCCGTTGTTACATTTTGCAAATAAATCCATAATAAACTCCTGCGGCACCGCAAACGCGTAAAAATCAGAATAACAAAAATACCGCATACTGATTTTAGCATAACAAACAACAAAATGTCAAATATCGAAAAAGGGAAGCAAAAAATCAATCAATTTTTTTTAATGCGATCCGGCTTTCTCGAAAATACCGAACTGCACCTGCCCCTCGGAATCAGAAAAAATCAAGCCCCGTGCTTACATTTTTTGAAGGTGCCGTATACGGGAAAGTCCTTCCTCGAAACCACCTCCGTATACAAGGCAATTTCAACGCTTATTACCGGCTTAACGCAAAATCATCCGAAAAACTCTCCGGATTTGCTTATTCAGGACTCCGCTCCGCTCGTCTTTTCCGCGCAAAAAGCGGAAAAACACCGCTCTGACGCACGTCTTATTTTCCCGCAAAGAAACAAAAAGCACGGCTTTGCTGTGTGTTGTACTTTCCGCGCAAAAAGCGGAAAAACACCGCTCTGACGCACGTCTTATTTTCCCGCA
>URET01000047.1 GCA_900546875.1 uncultured Eubacteriales bacterium | reverse complement strand
GACACTTTTTCATTCTTTCTCCGGAGGTAACGCCCTGTCCTGCAAAGTACGCCTGCCATTGCGCCTTAAACTTGTCCGCACCGGACAATTTTTCATCTTTTCTCCGAAGGTGCCGCCCTGTCGCGGACACACCTGCCATTTGCATATATAAAACGCTCCGGCGCAAAACCTCGCATGAGTGCGCCGGAGACTGCAGATAAGCTTTTCAACTATGCCGCATCCTGCTTATCGGTTCAATGTCATTAAGGTTTATCATGAGCAAAAGCTCATTCAGCCGGCGTCGATCCGAGTTTTAAGCTGCTTTTTCTTCGTGAGCTTCAAAAACAGTATGTCCGCTGATTTCCTTATAGAATGCGATCTTCGACATTTCCATCGCGGGGATCACCCATAAAAACAGTATTCCGAAAGTGAGTATAGAAAGAAGGATCCAGCCTATAAAGCTAAACTGCAGACAGAAAAGCTTCCACTTGTTCCCTTTCATGATCTCCATGCTCTTTCTTCTCGCTTCGCCGGCGGTCATTACGGGATTATCGATGAGGATATAGGGACTCATGGAATAAGAAAAAGTTTTTATTATTCCGGGAATAACGAAAAGAAGAGACCACAGAAAAATGAAAATACTGTTTACGAACAGAAGCAGAAAAGAATTTAAATAATAATCCATTCCGTTTCTGAAGCTTGAAAATATATCGCCAACAGACCATTCGTTGTCTTTATACATATTCAAATACATTGCATAAAGCCCCATGGTCAAAGGCAATGCTGCCAGTATACCGACAATAAAGCCCGATAATACCGAATTCAAAATACCGACTATTATAAAAGCCAGTATAGCTCCTCCCCAACGTGAACCACACGTATCGCTTTTCCTGAACGTCGCCCATGCGCGTCTTCTGAATTCTTTTGCTGTAGGCATTCAATTTCCCTCCTGATATAATTGTAAAACGGTTGGTTTTTCAGCAGCCGGAGCGATCCGATCCCGTTTTCCCCGTAAAATCACACGGCAACTTCGAATTTTTCCCTGATATCATTATAATTATAGCCCTCGAGTGTGAAATCCGACACTTTAAAATCGTAAAAATTCTTTACGTCAGGATCAAGCTTCATTACCGGAGCAGGATATACGGGAGAAAGGATCATCTTTTTTATTATTTCTTCATGTCTGTCATAAATATGCGCGTCCGCGATGACATGCACGAGTTCTCCTGCCTTAAGGCCGCTCACCTGAGCAAACATCATAAGCAAAGCAGCGTATTGTACCACATTCCAGTTATTTGCAACCGCCATATCCTGCGAACGCTGATTCAAGATCCCGTTGAGCACATTGCCCGACACATTCAGGGTCAGGGAATACGCACACGGATAAAGCTGCATCTCATGAAGGTCCTTGTGCACATACATATTTGCCATGATCCTGCGTGAGGCTTTATTATGCGCAAGGTCAAAAAGTATTCTGTCCACCTGATCGAACTCGCCCTCGGGATACACCGACTTCTGCGCAAGCTGATACCCGTAAGCCTTCCCTATTGTTCCTTTTTCGTCCTTCCAGCTGTCCCATACACGGCTTTTAAGCTTAGATACGTCGTTGCTCTTTTTCTGCCATATCCATAAAATCTCGTCAATGGCGGACTTATAAGCGCTTCGCCTTAATGTGATTATCGGGAACTCCTCTCTCAGATCGTAACGGTTTACGATACAGAATTTTTTCACTGTATGAGCGGGAGTTCCGTCAGGCCAATGAGGTCTTACGGTATCTTCGGTATCGCGGTACCCGTTATCCAGGATGTCTTTGACATTTGCGATGAAAATTTCGTCTGCTTTGCTCATATGTTTTCCGCCGTCTTTTATTCTCTGCCGCAGCTGATGTTAAACCGTCTATATGCTTAAACCGTCTTACTTCGGATATTATAACAGATATTTTATTTCTTTACAAGTATATAATCGGTATCAACAAAGCTTTCTTTTTTCATCCGGCCTTACTTCCCTGCCTTCTTACACCCGTAATATATGCCCGAGAACGCTGAATTATCTTTACCTTTACGCGGCTCAGATATACGGGCACGTTCCCGTACATGCCCGAGAACGCAGAATTATCTGTGCCTTTACTCCCGGAACCTCCTGCGTTTTTCAGTTAGTCCCATCGTTCCGCTTCGTCGGCTCGCACTCCCCGTTTGCTTCAGTGCAGTTTCCGTCTTATTATTTAATTTCCTTTATCTCATATATTATTTTATTTCTTTTATTTCATTTGTGGCAAGTGAATAAAGGTAGGCTTTGACCTTTTTATTTTTAAATATGGACTCAGCCGCCGTCTTATATGCCTTAAGCTGCGGTGCGTACCTTTTTACCATGCCTGCCGGATCCCGTGTGAACTTGAAGTCGATCACCGCCGCTTCATTTTCCTTCACCGCTATAAGATCCATTATTCCCTGAAGTATGACGGGAGCGTCGGACTTTCCGGGTACAAGTCCGGAAAAAGGCAGTCTCACAAGAAAAGACTTTTCTCTGTAAATCGAGGCTCCCTCAAGAAGCCGGGAGAGGTTTTTATCGCAAAGCGCGCGGGAAAGCACGTCCGCAGACACAAGACTCAGCTGTTCCTGCGTGATCTCTCCCTTTTCCGCGCTTTCTCTGAGACAGCGTTCGACGGCGGCCTTGTCAAGAGGCAGAAACGGCAATATTTCCATGGCTTTATGATATGCCGTTCCCCTTTCCGAAGCGAAGCCGTCTTTAGCGTTTTCAGAACTTATCGGATCATCCGGAACGAATTCGTTGTTTTCTTCCGCGTCGGCGATAAGGTCTTTCACTCCGGTAGCGGTTATTTTTACGGGCACTCCCGCTTCGCCGTAAGGATACACGAAAGCAAGGCTTTCCTTCGCCTTACCGAGTGCAACGGGATCGGGCAGCCCGAAAACGATCTCCCTCTTCTTCTCATCGGGGACTTCGTTTAAGGAAACATGCCTCTTTATGCCCTGCCACTTTTCTTCTTTCAGAACCGGCGCAAGCCAGTCCGCAAAACAAGAAGCCCTCGGCACAGGATTACACAAATCCCTTTCCTCTTCCGAACAGGTTATTATAAGCATATCTTTGGCACGCGTCAGAGCTACGTACAAAAGCCGCAATTCCTCCTCCGCGGTAAAATACTCAAAGTTATCCCTGCAGAGAAAATATTTCAGCGTGGTGAGCACGCTCTTGTCTTCCTCTCTGTAGTACTTCATAGCCAATCCGGTCTCTTTATCGCATATCACGTTTCCGTCGTACGCCTTATTGAAACGCGCTTCGGCAGACATAAGGATCACGACGGGAAACTCCAGTCCCTTGGCTGCGTGGATCGTCATAAGCTTGACGCTGTCGCCCTCGGAAAAAGCATCCACATTCCCCTTCATCTCGCCTTCCTCGAGATACTTCAGAAAAACACCGAGATCACGGCATTCGGGCTTATCGGTCAGCTCTATAAGGAAGCAGTCCAGAAGAGCACATCTGTTGATACCGTCCGGCAGGGTAAGGAGATAGCCTCTGTAGTCGGTCTGAAGCACAAGACGGGAAATGAGTCTGTCTGCGGGCATCGAGTACGCCGCAAGCCTGTATTCCTCCGCAAAACCGAGAAATTTCCGCACTTTGGGATCTTCGCTTCCGGCAAGCGCCTGATACAGAGGCATGTTTCCTCCCGCCCTTAAACGTATGTCGCAAAGCTCATCGGGAGTGAACCCTCCGAAAAAACCGCTCAGTGCCGCGTAAAGATGCACATCGTCAAACGGGTTGTCGAGTATTTTAAGAAAGCTTATGAGCGTACGTATTTCAATTCCGCCCCAAAGATCGCGGCTGTAGCAGACAGAAACGGGTATCCCCGCCGCTCTCAGTCCCGCAAATAATTCCGGCAGGTCTTTTTTTGTGCGCGCAAGCACAGCTATACTTCCGGGCGTCACGATGCTTTCCTTTCCGTCGGAGGTAATCGCGGTCCCCAGTATTCCGGCTATTTCCGAAACGATCACCTTCACAGCGGAAGTTTTGTCGTCGATGCCGATCACAGATACCGGCGGCAAAGCCCCGACAGACTCACGCAATCCCGATAGCACCGATTCCCCGGAATACCCGCTCCCTCCGAATTCCTCCGACATACATTCACTGAACAGGTCGTTTACAAACTCGAGTATTTTTTTATGGCTCCTGAAATTCACCGTAAGAGGGAAGATCTCGGTTGAGGGGTCGTTCCTGCGTTTAAGGAAATTCCTCGGATCGCTCATTCTGAAGCCGTAAATGCTTTGTTTTACGTCGCCCACCAAAAAAAGTGAGCCGTAGTTGCCGAGTCGGGAGATGATCTGTTCCTGTACGTCATTTACATCCTGATACTCATCCACAAAAACATATTTATATCTGTTTCTGATCTGTTCGGAGGCGGAGGATTCATTGAGTATCTTCAATGCGAGAGATTCCAGGTCGGAAAACTCGAGCATTCCTCTGCCGTACTTGAAATCCCGAAGTTCGGCAGCATATTTTTCATAAACTTCCGTAAGCTTATCGAGAAGAGGAAAGGTTTTACTGTCACGCGAAAGAAGCTCCTCCGCGTCGGACTCGTCTTCAAAAACCGAATATTTCCGCAAAAGCTCCAGCCAGTTCTTTTTAAGAAGCTTGAGTTTCTCCTGGATTTCAGCAGCAACAGGATTTCCTTTTTCCGCCTTTAAAAGTCTTGGGATCGGAAGCGCCTTAACGGCTGCCGCCGCCCTCGCCACGCTTTCGGGAAACTCACCCTCCGTCTGCGCCGATATTATCAGCATATTCAGGTACTCCACCTGCGAAGGCAGAGCGTTTTCCCTCAGCTTCTGAGCCTTTTCCCTGAAATAACGGCCGTACATATTCAGTCTTTTTTCTGTTTTGTCCGTTTTGCTTTTTTCGAAGGAAAGCTTTGCGCATTCGCCGAAAGAAACAATGTTCCCCGCAAACTCCCCCACGCTGATCATTTCTTTGACGAGAGCGTCGTGGGTACGCCCCCCGAATATCTCTGTCAGACGCCTGAAAAGCTGATCTCCGCTGCGGTAGTATCTTTCAAAGACTTTCCCCGCGATCTCTTTTTTCAGAGTGTTTGCCTGAGAAGGCTCCATGATCGTAAAAGAAGGATCTATATCCGCCACGTAAAAATACGTTCTTATAAGTTCGCTGCAAAAAGAATGTATGGTACCTATTGAAGCGGTATCGAATAAAGCAAGCTTCCCGCATACGGCGACGTCTGTTTCGGCGAGTTCGCTGAGCTTGTCGAAAAGCCTTTCTTTCATTTCAACTGCGGCGGCTTTGGTGAAAGTCACAACGAGGATCTCATTCAGTTCCGCTTTTCCTTCCCTGATCAATCTGACTATCCTGTCCGTCATGACTCCCGTCTTTCCCGTTCCTGCAGAGGCGGACACCAGCATACGCGGATGATCCGAATAAATGATCTTTTCCTGCTGAGGGGTAGGTTTATAACTCACGTTCGCTCCTCCCTGCCCTTACGGCTTCGGAAATATCCTCGGCAGAGGCCTTCTTTCTCTCGGACGGAAGAGGAATGGTATCTCCGGCTTCGCATATGGATCTGAAATCACAGTATCTGCACTCATCCTTAAGAGGTCTGACGGCTATATTACCTTCTATAAACTGTTCGGTTGCTTTTTTCATCATCATGGACGTATAGTCCATCATATTTTTCATAAGTTCTTTATCCGCAAGTCCCGAAAAATTAGAGGGGGGCTTTCCCGATGAAGTGAGTCTGAACCCCAGCCTGCGGCTTTCGCCCGACGCAAACATTTCCGTATCCACGGCATTAAGAATACTTTCTTCGTCAAGAGTCTGTCCGACAAGCCTGAATTTGCTCTCCTCCTTTTTTGACGCGTAGCCTTCTCTGAGACTCATATAGTAAAAACCGGCGCACCGGAAACCCATATTTTCCACAGCTTTGGCATAAACAGTGAGCTGAAGCTTTTTGCCCGTAAAAAGATCATCATAAGAAAAAGAGCATTTCCCCGTTTTATAGTCTATAACAACGGCGTTATTTTCCCACACATCCACACGGTCAGCCACTCCGGTAAGCCTGAGTCTGAAATCACCGTCGCAAATGACGTAAGGTTCCTTTTCGGTAAAACGCTTTTCGAGAAATTTCGGTCTGAAAAGAGTGGTTTTGAGCTGCTCCGCCAAACGCCTGCATATCGATATGCATTCAGTTTTCAGTCTTAAAAGAAAAGAACCCGTGTCTGCTTTCTGTAAGGCGGCGCGGTAAAAATCCCTGCTTTCCGTTTCTTCCGCAAAAACGGCAGACACTCTTTTTTCCGCCTGTTCGTCCGTTTCGGAAAACGAAGGATCTGTATAGGGCCTCAGGAACTTCTCACATACGGCATGTATTATACTCCCGAAATCCACCGCTCCGATATCGTTTTTTTCGGGCTGCAGTCTCATCCCGTATTGGAGGAAATGCCTGTACGGACAGGCAAAAAAGGTCTCGATACGGCTTACGCTGATACAATTGTCTTTCAGAAAAATCTCCCTGCCTTTTGAGATCTTCTCCTCACGGAAGGAATACACAAGCGACTTCACGTCCGGACAGCCCAATGCATAATAAAGCGGCGAAACTTCGCTCAGCCGGTCGTAAGAACCGCCCATAAAAGCACAGACTCTTTCCTTGAGAAAATGCTCGGCGGCTTTTCGTGACAGAATGACCTTTTCTTTTGCATTGAAACGCGTTTCGGGAACAAACGGTTTTCCGTTCTCCGTAAAGATCCTCTGAAGATGCCTGACAGCCAAAGCGGCTTTGCCTTCGCCCTCTTTTCCCGAACAGTAGCTCACGCGCAAAGTTTCATAATTTTCAAGGAAAAGCTGAAATACGTTAAAGCGTTCTCTTTCGTTAAGGGTGCGCACACTTGGCTCTATCTCTATTCCCGAAAGGGCAAGCGTTCTCAGATCGGAGTCGGAGAGTATACCGAAATCGCCCTTCACCGCCGGGAACTCACCGTCACAGGCTCCGAGCATGCATAAATGCTTATACTCGTGCCTTCTCGCCTTCGACAAAGGTATGATCTCCACCGAATGCTCGGTAAGCGGGAGCACAGAGATTTCCGTTGAGTCCGCGGCACGGGTCAGAAGAAGGGCAAAAAATTCAGCCGTCATCTCTGCTCCGCTCAGGGTTTTCCCGGCGTTTTCAAGCAGTCTGCACAGTTTTTTATATACCTGTCTTGTCCTTGCGGCTTCTTCACCCAGCCCCGCCTTATCCTGACTTAAGGCAAAGGCTTCTGCTTTGGCTTCAAGCTGTTCACGAATAATGAAATCTTCGGCAAGAGCGATATAAGTCTCCGCATCGGCTTTTTCGGGAGGAAGCGCTTTTATCGCATTCATAAAACATGCCCTTGTCCTTTCCGCGCCTTCATACCACGGACTGTCCTTCCCGAGAACAAAAGGCTCCTTTAGCCGGTACGCCTGATTGTATCTCCCGACAAACTTCTCAAACGCAAACTTGTCTTCCTGCGCACATTCGAAAAAAGGATTCTTTATAAATTCCGTGACGCTGCCGAAAGAAAGATTGTCCGGTCGAAGAGCCAAGTAGCTCAACAGATACCGCACGGCGACATGATCCGAAAGAGAGGTTTTTGTATCGATGAAATAAGGAATGCCGTAGACAGAAAATACATTTTTTATGGCTGAAGAGTATTTTGCAGTATTTCCGGTGACCACTGTAAAATCGCTGTAAAGGGCGCCCGCTCTGACACCGGCGTGGATATACTCCGCAAGAACGGAAACTTCCTCGGTTTCGGAAGCCGCGCAGTATAATGAAATGCCCGGGAAAACGTTTTTCGGAACGACCCTGGCGATATTGGCGTTCATAAGATAAGAAAAAAGAAAACTTTCTCTTTCTTCCATTTCACTTCCGAAATAAAAGCTGACGTCGGCGGGATCGAGCTGCCCCTCGCTTTCAAGTTTTTCAACCGTATTCTTCAATGAAATAAAAGCCTCGTTCAGATATATCATCGAATGGGAAGGGAAATCGCACATTGCCACGGCAGCGGTCACCGATAAGGAATGCTTTATAAGGAGAGAAATGATCTCGGTTTCCTGTTTGGAGAAATTATCGAAATCCTTGATGTAAAAATGCGAATCGGCAACAAGAGGACTGTACGGTATAGCCTGCATAAGAGCGGTGAGCCTGTCCGCACTGTCTTTGAGCCCTCCGGAAAGAAACCGCTCATATTCAGTGTAGATCAGCCTGATATCATCCACTTTATTTTTCAGATAACCCGGAAGATCGGCACAGGTCATTTTTTCGGGAGAAATACGCGAATACTTCAGCTGTCCTATGACTTCGACAACGCTGTCGGGAAACCCGTAAGCCCTGCCGCCTCTGAAACATTTCATTTTGTCCCTGTTCTTTTCGGCTATCCCGGTAACAGCAAGCACGGCGCTTTCCTTATCGATATACCTGTACTCCGGAAGTATGCGGGAAGCGAATCTGCGCATCGTCAGGACCTGTATGCTGAAACTTCCGCCGAAAAGCGAAAGCGCTTCCTTTTCTGCTGCAAGCGTACACCTGTCAGGCACCAGAATTATATGACTGACTCTCATATCTGCCGGATCCGCTCCGGAAAGTATTTTATTGAGCAATCTGTCGGCTCCGTTCAAGGACGGATGTGCAAGCAAAGTGAATTTCATAGTCTACAAAACCCGAATATAATAATGCCTTTTCTAACAGCCCCCTTTCAGAAGAATCATCTGATTTACCGCCGACTGCTCATTGATAAGTCAAATCCGACATTCCGATACGTTCCGTACCGCATTTTCAATGAGCTCATACATTTCTGATCTCTGCACATACGGCTTCAGAAAATAAAACCGATATTTCCGGACTGTCCGTAATAAACAGAGACTTTCAAAAACCTGATCGTATCTTCATAAAAATAATATCCCCTTGCTTTAACATAGCTCCTGCCGCATTTCGTAAAGCAGTCGGCAACCGAATGGCACAGCCGCAATCAGTAACGTTTATTATTTATTGTACATAAGCGCGGTCAATATTAACTATGAACCTGAAATCCGTTTTACCGTCGTCAACGGCTTCGGCAGCCGCGTTTTTTATTTCGGTTTCGGAAACCTTGCTGTCATAAGGCAGTACCGCCG
>URET01000046.1 GCA_900546875.1 uncultured Eubacteriales bacterium | reverse complement strand
ACTCGGGCTACGGTTGTTTTCCGGCGGCAATAAACCTTCTGGCAAATAAAACAGTATCCGTGAACGGTATCATGAGCGAAAAAGTTCCCTTCGACAAGCTTGACACAATCTTCGCCAATACAAAAGAAGAAGATCTCATCAGAAAAAGCAAACTTATAATAATCTGATATTTTACTTCCTTCCCCATATTCAAAACAAAAAAAGCGTTTGTTTAGGCGGGTGCTCGTAAGACAGTTAAATAGGCAAAAGGCGTGACGAAAGTGGTCACGCCTTTTTTCATGTAAGGATAGCCGCATAGCGGCGCAAGGGATGGATCCCCTTGTACGGAACGCAGTGACGCACCCCAGACATTCAGGGGCCGAGCTGTTCGGTCTCGCAGAGCGCACATACGGGTTTAACCCGTATAGAAGTGCGCCCTTAGTATCAGTTCGACAAATTGGAATTTGACTTACTTCTTAACTCTTTTTGATAAATGAAGTTCTTTATCATCTGCATATCCAAGCTTGCTATATACAGATTGTGCAACAAGATTTTCTTGCCCTGTTAGAAGTTCATATTTGTGAAGTGGATAATTCTTACTACAATAATCCTCTGCAAAAGTAATCATTTCACTCGCAATGCCTTTTTTTCTGTATGTTGGTTTAACATACACTTCTGTAATTTCAGGCATATATTCATCATAGCAGAATGATTTTTTAAGCTGAACACAAACAAATCCAACTAACATACTATCTTCATCAGCAACAATAACAACTTCTTGCTCATTATTTATAAGAGAATTTCTAATATTATCTATACTAGTTTCACTCTCACCATTAAATTCGTTGTTTAAGATATTTAATTGCTCCGCATCATTTACAGTTGCTATTCTTACCATTACAACCTCCATAAATTATTATCTATTCGACCTATTCAAGTTTATCGGTCTGTTTAATCATATCATACGGCTTCAATTTATACAAGAACAGTCCCGGTAGACATTACTGCCAGGAAGTCCCGGCAGACATTACTGCCGGGACTGAAACTGTTTTACGAACGCTCCCGATTCCAAACGCTTTTTTGTTTTTTCCGAACGGCTTCGGTTCAAAGCCGTCTCTCTGCGAAAACTTCGCTTTGTCCGTAAAACGGATATGTTAAGGTGTTATGTAAGGATCCGCTCCGAGCCGTTTCTGAATATCACCCGAAGCAAAGGTCCTGAAAGAGCCGTTTTTTATTTGTATCGGTATCTGTAACGACTGCTTTATCTTACTCTGCCGACCTTTTTCAGCCAACAATAAGTATCGGCAGCAGTTTTATTGATATCATGAGGAGTATACCCCAGTTCTTTCGTGGCCTTCTCGTGAGAAAACCTCGATTGCTCGCTCAGTGTGTAAAGAGAATAGGCTGTGTAAAGCGGCGGCTGTCTGAGGATTTTATAGTAAAGCTCCGCAAAAGGCGCGGTAAGCTTGGCAAACCACATCGGCAACACGTGCCTTACAGCCTTCTTCCCCGTTGCCTTGCTCAGAATATCCATCAGCTCCTTTATGGAATAATAACGGTTAGAAAGAATATAAGTTTCTCCCTTCTTTCCGCTTTCCAAAGCTTCTATGACTCCGTCCGCTATGTCCCTTACGTCTACAAAATCATACCCGCCTTTTACCACCGAAGTCAGACGTCCTTTACAAAAATCTATTATAAGCTGTGTGAGATGACCTCTGCCGTAATCATAAGGCCCTATTATCCCGGACGGATGCACCACACACGCATTAAGCCCCTCCTCTGCGGCGTCCATGACCGCCTGCGTGGCTTCCGCCTTGGTACGCGCATAAAGCCCCTCAACTTCTTCGGGATTGAATTTCTTTACTTCCTTGGTCACGCCTCCCTTGACAGGGGGTATCGCATGCACCGAACTTACATAAACAAGCTTATCTACATTGTATTTCTTACACGCCTCAAGTACGTTTTTCGTCCCTCCCACATTCACGTCATATACGTTTTGCGAGTACTTCGACGAAATCGACACTATCCCGGCAGCATGTATAACATATCTCTTGCCGTTATAATCCGGATCCAGAAATTTCTCCACATCTTCAGGATTGCATATATTTCCGTAAACCGTATCCACCTCCCCTTTGAAAGGATTCTTTCCCTTGTCCTCCGGAACGGCAAACGCCCTTACTTTGTATCCTTTGCTCAGCAATTTATTTACTATTACGTTTCCGAGATGCCCGTATGCACCCGTAACAAAATAAAGCTCCTCCATAAAAATTTCCCTCCGCTATTTCTTAGTTCACATAAAGCATACCCCCCTTACATTAAATTAATATTAAATCAATATTTCATAATCATTTATTTGCTTTCGGTCCGGCACTTTTTCTTTTTTTCCCAAGCTCAGATATACTTTTTCAGATTGTAAATATCCCCCGCTCCAAGTACCGCAATTATGTCGTTCTTTACGCCGCGCATCGCCTCAGCCGCCTGATATAAGTTCCTTACCGACATACTCTTTACCTCCCTTTCCTTCAGCGCCTGAAGCAGATCGCTCGTCTCACCTCCCGGTATGACCGCCTCCCTCGCGGCAAATACGGGCAGCAATATAACTTCTTCAGCACATGCGAGAGTTTCGGCAAAATCCGACAGAAAACTCTTCGTGCGAGAGTAGGTATGAGGCTGAAACACAACAGCAGGCGCATGACCGAAACATTCCGTCACCGCCGCCAAAGTGGCACGTATCTCTGAAGGGTGATGCGCATAATCAAATATCACGGTCTTTCCGCCGCACCCCGTTACCGCCTCGAACCGCCTCTCTATCCCCTTGAAATCAGCTATCGAATCGGCTATCCTTCGCGCCCCTATTCCGGATATGAACGCCACAGCAAAAGCACATAAAGCGTTTACGGCATTGAATCTGCCGTATAACGAAGGCCTGAGCCGGGCTACAAAGCGCCCGCGATAAAGCACGTCAAATATATAACGCCCTTTGTCGGACCGCATGTTCACCGCCCGGAATACACACCTTTCACCTTCCCCGTAACTTATGCACCTCCTGTGAAGCACCCCGGCAGCACTCTCATGAGCAACTACAGCACCGCCTTCCTTCACCCCGGATATAAATTCCTCAAACGCCGCGTATACATCTTCCCTCCTGCCGTAATAATCGGTATGCTCAAGCTCCATGTTCAGCACCACGGCAATGTAAGGCTTTAAAGCCAGAAAATTTCTTCTGTATTCACACGCCTCCGCAATAGCAACACTCCCGTCCCCCGAAATATAGTTCCGACCGCTGCCGTCTTTCGCCCCGAAAAAACAAAGCGGATCCATTTCCGCTTTCTCGAATATGTGCGCAATAAGCGCCGTCACGGTACTCTTTCCGTGCATCCCGCTCACCGCAATTCCGTGAGGACGCTCATTGAATACCTCACCTAAAAGCACCCCGCGCTCGACTGCCGGTACCCCCCTCTCCACCGCCGCCGTAAGCTCGGGATCATCCGAACGTATCGCAGAAGTATACACCACTCTGTCCCATTCCGCCGCCTTTTCGGGCCTGCTTCCTATGTCTACCGGAATGCCTTTCTCAATCAGCATCTGCGTATACTCCCCGGATACCGCGTCACTCCCGGTTACCACGTTTCCCCTCTCGGCAAGACAAAGCGCCAGCCCGCTCATACTCACTCCACCAATACCGATAAACCTGTATCTCATATTACCTCCGGTCAGATCATCAATATAATCATTTTATTCACTTTTCCCCCCGCTTAATAACTTTTAAAAAAAAATGTCATTTAATATGTTTAAAACGCTTGTGTTTTTTCTTGCAATGCTTTATAATATTAATAACTTAACGTGTTGAAATTAAGCAAGGAGTTAACAAATGAAAATCACAGACATCAGAATCAGAAGCGTTGAATCGGCTTCGGACAACAGCTCGAAATTCAAAGCTGTTGCGTCTATAACAATCGACGAGTGCTTCGTCATTCACGACATCAAAATCATCGAGGGAGATGATTCGGCATTCATCGCAATGCCCAGCAGAAAAACCAAACAGGGAGATTACAGAGATATCGTTCACCCCATCAACACAGAAACACGTAATTACATACAACAGGAAATCCTTTCCGAATACAAAAAAACCGGCGCAGTGTAAAACTAATCCTCGACCCTCACCGTAAATAACAGCTGATTTTTTCCTTACGACTTCAAAGCAGTATACCATGCTCAGAAACCGCTGAAGTATCGTGTGCTGAAAATCGATAAATAAAAGGCTCCGTTTCGGAGCCTTTATACTTCTTCAGCCATATCGCTGTTTTATATGTTTTTCGTTCCGGCATAAGCTCCGGATGAAATGCTTTCTGACACACGCTGTATTTTTATTTCTTCAAAAGCATCGGACGAGCCGTTTTCTGCGCCGAACTTTTTTCGTTCCGGCAGAAGCTCCGGATGAAATGCTTTCTGTCCTGTGCTGTATTTACATTTTCGCAAAAGCGCCGAATGCGCCGTTTTCTGCGCCGAACTTTTTTCGTCCCGGCATAAGCGCCGGATATAATGCTTTCTGACATGCGCTGTATTTTTATTTCTTCAAAAGCGCCGGACGAGCCGTTTTCTGCGCCGAACTTTTTTCGTTCCGGCATAAACTCCGGCATTGATATCGGTAACGCCTGTGCAAATAAACGCCCAGTAAACCGAAGGAATGAAGACGGTGCCGGAAATTCAGACAGTTTTATCTGTCGTATCCTGAAGCGTCACGGAATAAAGTTCGTCGTAAACACGCACCTTTTCCCTCATTTCGCTTAAAAACAGCGTAAGCTTTCCGGTACGCTGAGGACGGTTATATACCGGCACGCACTTTACTATCTCTCTGAACGGCATCTCATACACCGCCTTTCTCACCAACGTCACATGGGGTTTGAAGGCACGATCCTCGGTCACGAAACCGCGGGCTGACAGCTGTCCGGTAAGCACTGTATAAAGATTTCTGACGCTCTCGTTGAGCTTGGCCGTGACTGCGATCAGTTCGCCTCTTTGCATGACTATCAGTTTTTGAAGCGATATATCGCAAACGCCGCATTTTTCCTGTGCATGATCCATGATCTCGCGTATTTCTTTTATCCTGTCGAGTTGCAGTTCACCGAGGAAGTTCATGGTCATATGCACATTTATATCCGAAATATAATTTCCGTTTACATATTTTTCCAAAGCTCCGGATATTTTTTTTATATATGATTTGGTTTCCTCATTCAGTTCCAAAGCAATAAAAGTTCTCACATCGCACCTCCCGATCACAGACGGAATAATGATAGCATATTTTTCACAATAATGTCAAGCTGAGCACACTGGAATTCAACAATGCAGATTAAACGTATTAATTTCTACTTTTGATCGCATAATTAATAAAGAAGTGGTATTGTAATGTGGAAATTGTTTTAAATTATTGAAAAATGCTTGATTTAACAGAACTAATGTGGTATACTGATAACGAGGGAGTTAGGAAGAGGTAAATGGTGAAAAAATATGAAAGTTTTCAGAATTTGCGGTAATGATAACAGCGGAAAAACCACTACTCTTGAGTATATAGTAAGAGACATGACTTCCCGTGGATTTAAGATCGCCACAGGCAAAGATTTTACCGATCTCGACTTCACTATAGACAAGCTCGGGAAAAATACCATGAGGCACAGGATCGCCGGAAGTAAAACAGTGGTAGCGCGCGGTCTTAATGAAACGAGTCTGCTTGTTCAGCGTCGTATGGGGCTTAATGAGATCCTGAAGCAGCTGATGAATTATGATTTTTGTGTACTGGAGGGCTTCAACAATGCTCACCTCCCCAAAATCATCACTGCCCGCACATGGGAAGAAGTAGATTCTTTCCTCGACTCCGATACCATAGCCATTTCAGGCGTGATAGCCAATGATCTCACCGTCAGCGAATACAAAGGGATCCCTGTTTTCAACGGGATTCTGTCGTATAAAAAGCTGGTGGAGCTGATACTCGAGAAAGTCGGAGAATGCAACCTCGACGATCCTTCGCTGAAAGACAGAGTGGATAAAGAACTTCCTCCTCAGCCCCGTCGCAAAACTCTCTCCGAACGCAGAGCCGCGATCATCGAAAAAGAGAATATCAAAAAAGCTCAGGCAGTAAAGGCTGCTTCTGCCGATTCAAGCAGACGTATGCCGAAAAAAATACCGTCACGCAAAAATCCCGATCAAGACAGCGCAAAATAGATCGCTGCTTAAACCGATAAAAACAACGTAAAGCTCGTAACGCTTTACGTTTTTATTATTTACGGAATCAATACCTAAAAAAGCGACCGGATATACAGGCGACAAAACCGGGGATTAATTATGTACGAATTAATGTTGAAGAAAGGGAGCTTTTTTTCGTCAAAACTATTGTCGCGGAGAAAAAAATGTGTTAAAATAAAAGACGGGAATGCGTTCCGCATGGACAAAACAAAGTATGACAGATTTTCGTTTTTTTGTTAAAAGGTCTTTTGCTTTGCGGAAAAAGCGTTCGTTCCGGTTATTTTAAATAAAAGGTTTGTTTTGCATGCCGCGGAAGTTGCAGTATGCTCATCGGAAAATACGCCTCGGATCGCACGATCACCCGATGCCGCGAGAGCCGTCTGCTATTTCACAGGCGGAAATATGCAATCCGATCAGACAGCACGATATTTTTTCGTACATGAGGTTATTCTATGCCTGTTTTCGTATATGCGTTCATATTGATATACATTTTTTTGCTCGGATATTACACGGTGTATAAAAAGCACTCGTCATTCTTGGCGTATTCTGTCGTCAAAATGTCTATGTCGACGATTTTTACGGGTCTTGCGGCGCACGCACTCTTTACAAGGGAATTTTCACTTCCTGTATTGCTTGTTTTTATAAGTCTTTGCTTTGCTTGGGCAGGCGACTTTTTCCTTCGCTATATGGGAAAAAACGCGGTTAAATTCAATATCGGAGTAGTTTGCTTCACTGTGTGTCAGCTGCTGCTCACAGCGGTATTCATTTATCTGGGCAGGCCTTCCTTCGCTCTCATCCTCGCGCCCGTGCTTACAGTGCTTTTCACTGTCTTATTCTGGCTGATGCTCAAATTCTCCAAAGCCGACCTCGGGATCAGCAAACCCTTTATAAAAAGCTATATGGTGACCATGTCTGTGCTTTTCGGTGCGGCGATATATTACCTCTTCTCGCTGAACAATCCCGGTACTGCCGCCGTAATGCTCGGCTCGGGAGGTATAATGTTTTTCATTTCCGACGTATTTCTCGGAGTATATTCTTATCTTTTCAAAAGGAGAATATTTACCGTACTCAATTCTTTGCTGTATTTCGGCGGAATGCTCATGATATCGCTCTCTCTGTATTTCTGAGACCTTAAGCGCATCCGTCGGCACTTACTGTATCCGCACAGGAAAAAACTTTATCGGAGGATAAAATGGACCATTATAAGGATTTCCTTTCCATTCTGAAAGAAGAACTTGTCCCGGCACAGGGATGTACCGAACCTATCGCCATTGCTTTCGCTTCCGCAAGAGCCCGTGAACATCTTGGAGCTTTCCCGGACAAAATGGTCGTATACGCCAGTGGGAACATAATCAAAAACGTAAAATCTGTAGTTGTTCCCAACTCGGGCGGACTGACCGGAATAAAAGCCTGCGCTATACTCGGAGCTGCCGGAGGAGATACTTCTCTCGGCTTAAGAGTACTTACAAATGTAACTTCCGAAGCTTCAGAACTCGCCAGTAAACTCGAAAAAACAAACTTCTGCCGCGTCGAACATCTGTCTACGGAAAAATCTCTCCATATAATAGTTGAAGAATACTCCGGAAACGATATAGTACGGGTGGAACTTTGCGATCTGCACGACAACGTAGTCTCCGTAACGCGAAACGGAGAATGTATTTTTTCCAAACAGGCGGAAAAAGACAAGTACTACGGCACAATGACAAGCAGAGATTTCCTTACCTTCGACAAAATATGCGATTTTGCCGAACAAACCATGCTCGGTGATTTTATTCCCGTTCTTCACGAACAAATAGAGTGCAACATGGCTATCGCTCACGAAGGAATGGAAGGAAAATACGGTCTCGGAATAGGGAAAAGCGTCATCGCGCACTATGACGATAACGTTTTTACCCGTATGAGAGCACTTACCGCAGCTGCAAGCGAAGCAAGGATGTGCGGATGTACGCTTCCCGTGGTGACCAACAGCGGCTCCGGTAACCAAGGAATATCGGCAAGCGTACCGGTAGTCGTGTTCGCCCGCGAAAACAACATCTGCGAAGAACGTCTTTACAGAGCCCTCCTGATATCGAATTTCATTACGATCTATCAAAAAACCTTCATAGGCAGACTTTCCGCTTTCTGCGGAGCCGTCTCCGCCACATGCGGCGGGATGTGCGGCGTGGCCTACCTCATGGACGCCCCCAGAGAAGTGATCAAAAATACCGCCATAAATACCCTTGCATCCGATATAGGCGTGGTATGCGACGGAGCAAAAGCAAGCTGTGCAGTAAAAATATCCTGCGGACTGGACGCCGCCCGTCTTGCTCTCTACCTCGCCCTCGACGGCAAAAGATATCCGGGTAAATGCGGCCTTGTGTGGGACGACGTCGATGCTACCATACGCAACGTCGGCCGGATGGCTTCCAAGGGAATGAAAACCACCGACCGCGAAATTCTCGATATTATGCTTGAAAACAGCTGACTTTTTTCTCCTCAGTATCATTTTGTTCAATTTAAGACAAAATGAAAATGTCAACATAAATTGTTGACGTAAATAAGGCTTTATGCTAAAATAAATCAAGAGGGAACCGTCTGATACAAAAGAACTCGTTTCCTAATAATCCGGAGGTAAATCTATGAATAAGCAAGAACTTGTAAAGGCCGTTGCGGAAAACGCCGAACTTACACAAAAGCAAGCTTCCGCTGCTGTTGATGCCTTCATCGGAGTAATATCCGATACCCTCGCATCAGGCGAAAAAGTGTCACTGTCCGGCTTTGGCGTTTTTGAAGTTAAAGAGCGCAAAGAACGTACCGGAGTAGTTCCGCGTACCAACGAAAGAATCACTATTCCTGCTACAAAAGCTCCCGCATTCAAGGCAGGCAAAACCCTCAAGGATAAAGTTAACGGCTGATTGTTTCGTATAGGAAAGGAACCATGGTTATTTCGGACCATGGTTTCGTTTTTTATTGTTTTTAAGCCTTCTGCTCGAGAGCCCCTGACGGGTAACCGTTTGCTTTGAGGCAACGCGTCAAATCGCTTCCGGATAAGCTTTTATACCGAAAAACCGTGGCTCGTTTTCTGCCGCGGTCTTATTTCAATAACCGTGACCCCCTTCTGCTCGGG
>URET01000045.1 GCA_900546875.1 uncultured Eubacteriales bacterium | reverse complement strand
GCACATTTGTCCGGGGTGCGCGCTGCCGTCCGAAGCTTTTTGCCGTACGGGCGGAGAGGTCGTGCCGATAGCCGCAGGTAAGAAGGCGACGGACCGAAGCGAAACGCACATTTGTCCGGGGTGCGCGCTGCCGTCCGAAGCTTTTTGCCGTACGGGCGGAGAGGTCGTGCCGATAGCCGCAGGTAAGAAGGCGACGGACCGAAGCGAAACGCACATTTGTCCGGGGTGCGCGCTGCCGTCCGAAGCTTTGGGGCTTTTATATTTATATGTTGCCGGCAGCGATTACGTTACTTTTTTGTTTTGCGGGATCCTTCTCCGGATATATGCGAAGGAGCAGGCCACAAATTGTTTCTTTCCGGATGAGTCACGGCGTCGATTATACGCTGTTCGGCAAAGGGTATTTCGTCTGAAAACTCCGAAAGCAGTTTTTTCATATACTCGCGTCGGGTATGCTTGTCTGCCGGGCAGGGATTGAAAACCACGGGAAGCTGTTTTGCGTAAGCTCCGATATTTTTTTCGCGTATATATATCATGGGTCTTATGAGCGTTACACCCGTTTTATCCATGTATGAAACGGGTGAAAAGGTCGACAGTCTTCCTTCGTAAAGAAGGCTGAGCAAAAAAGTTTCGGCAACGTCGTCGGCGTGGTGTCCCAGAGCGAGTTTTCTGACCCCTTTTTTCAGCAGACAGTTATTTAAAGCCCCCCTTCTCATTTTTGAACATAAAGAACATGGATTTTTTTCCTTTTTTATTTCAAAAAGAATCTCGGCTATGTCGGTTTTTTCGACATGGTACTCCACTCCGAGCTCTTCGCAATACCGGGCAACGGGTGAAAAGTCCGACGACCTGAAGCCCATATCTATCGTTACGGCGCAAAGGTCGAATTTCTGAGGCGAAAATTTACGGTAGGCAGCCAGCAGGGCAAGTAAAACAAGGCTGTCCTTTCCGCCCGAGACGCCGACTCCTATATAGTCGTTGTCGCTGATCATGGAGTAGTCGTTGACGGCGCGTCTGAACGGAGCTAATAATTCCTGTATCTTCATAAAGTTTAAAAAACCTGAAAACGGTGATAATCGATATATGGCAGTAGTTTTTGATTACATTTTTATTTTTACGGGCGGTTTTGCCGTCGGGTTTATCTGGTCGCGCTACTATTTCAAAGACGTGACGGTCTGTTTTCTGATAGGATTATTTGCCGCTCTTATTTTTTTATGCGGCGGACGTCTTGTTTTTAAAAAACATTTCAGAAAAAGCAACGCGAAAAAGGAAAAAGCCGACGTTCTGCGTGCCGCCGCAAAATTCATCGCCCTTGAGGAAAAAGCCCTTCCCGCAATTGCAGACGCTTACAGAGCAAAAGGCTTCGGAGTGACCTTCTATAAAACTTCTCTGCTTTGTTTCAGTGCGGAAAAAGTATTTTTCGTCACTGTGGTCAGTTCACATACGGGCGAAAAAAACGCCTGCGATACCATCGGTCTTTGCCGTCGCCTTAAAGTGGGGCATCTGTTTGTCTTTTCGGTATCTCCGCTGCCGGAACTGAACGTTTTCGGAAAACATTCGGGTGTGGAAGTTTCTTTTATCGGGCAGGAAGAGTGCGCCGCACTTCTGAAAGACTCAGAGGAACTGAAAGCTTATATCCCCGAGAAAACCAAACGGCTGCCTCCGCTCCTCAAAGGCGCCCTTTCCAAAGCGCACGCAAAATACTATTTCATAAGTGCGCTGTTCCTTTCTTTGACTTCTTTCGTCGCTTTCTTCCCCTTTTATTATCTGATCGGCGCTACCGTGCTGTTTGTTCTCGCTCTGCTTTCGCGTTTCCGCGCTAAGGCGTGAGCAGATGCTCGAAATCTTTCTTGTCGGTACGCTTGTAGAGCGTTATCTTACTGCCGAGTATCTGTACGGTTTCGCACCCCAATATTCCGCATAGTTTTTCGGCGGCTTCCTGCGGAGTGCCTTCGTAGCCTTTCTGCACCGCAACTTTTATAAGTTCGTTATGATATAAAGAGGTCTCGGCTTCTTTTGCCACGTTTTCGGTCACGCCCTCCTTTCCGATAAATACAAGAGGTTTTATCGGATTTGCTTTGCTTTTCAGCTGACTTCTTTGCTTTGCACTGAGCATTTTATCTCTCCCTTCTTCCTTGATATGCTTTTTACCGCCGCCCGAAACCGAATGTAAAAACGTTTTTGTTTCCCTTCTCCGAAGATAAAATCAACGTTTGCATCATGTCATGCTACGGACTTTTTTCTCTCTTCGAGACTGTATCTGAAGGCACCGACCTTTTTGACGGAAGTTCAGACGTTTTCCCCGGCTTTTGTCAGGCGGCAAAGTACGCGGTCAAGCTTTTCCCGGCGGATTTTGTCTACCTTTTCTTCTCCGAAGATGAAACGCAGCTGTTCCGCCATGTTCAGCACGTCGGCGATCTCTTCTGTCACCGCTTCGCGTCTTTTAAGCAGTTCGTTTTCGTTATGCGGCAGGGTGTTCAGTTCTCTCGTATATCGCATGAGAGCATGGATGAGTTCGCTCATCTCTTCTATGCTTGCGCGTATCTGTGAGTCCTCACCCCATGCTTTCAGTATTTTTTCGTATATTTCGCGTTGATCGTCCATATTGGTTCTCCGTGATAAATGTCGGCAGTACAGGCTGTCAGATGTCTTTCTGCTCCCCGATAAGGGTAAGGTTAGAATACAGTTCTTCGGTAAGCGCTTCCTTTGTCGCATCGGGAATGTCTCCGTAAAAATACACCACCGCGTATCCGCCGCACAGGATGTAAGCCGTCGATGCCGACACATAAGCTGTAGCAGAAGAAAAATTCTGACTTAGCAGCGCGGTAAATTCTCCCGCTCCCTCGTTATTCAAATAAAAATTGGCGTAAACCGCTTCAAACAGGGTATTATTGTTACTGGTGAGTCCTGTCTGTATTTTATAATGTTCGGGGGCGCCGGCGTTTTCATAGTAAACTTCCGGGGTTTCGGGCGCCTCGAGAAGCAAAACCGCATATTTTTCGGAGTATTCGTCAAGCGAATAGGCTACGACAAGCTTAAGAAACTCGAAATCCTCTGCAGAAACCGCTGCCGTGGCGTTGTACTCTCCGTTGACGGCAAAATATTTTCTCGAGTATATTTCGGTGTTGTCTGCGTCGAAGTCGGTGAATACGCACAGATCGAAGCCTTTCGTTTCCGTTGCGAAAGCAATGCATTCTTCTGCGGTATCGAAAGGAGCGTAAGTAAAATAGCGCTGAGCGCCTATACTTTTGTAATCCACCGACATGTTGGTGAAAACGTAAACAAGTACGATCACGACAAGAATTACGTTTACGATCACGGTGATTTTCGTGCTGGAACTTTTGCTGTTCATTTTGATCCCTTCCGTCGGATTATCGATTTCAGAAAGTGTAACATCCCAATGTTAACCCAAGCTGAATTATCATAATTATAAACTGAAAACAAAATGCTGTCAACCGCTTAAAAAGGGGTAGGTTTTTTTCATGCCGCGCACCGGAAAGCAACTGCAATAAAACGGTTGCCAATTTGCCGCAAATGGCTTATAATAAAAAAAGGGGTGAGACCCCGAATGTATTACCCGAAGAAGGGAATGGAGACTACTAATGAGTAACAGAGAATTGTCCGTCAAAACTGCGCGAATGCTTGCCGTCGATGCGATCGACGCGGCAAATTCCGGTCATCCCGGGCTCCCGCTGGGAGCTGCGCCCGCTCTCAACGCCGTGTTTACGGCCATGAACAACGACCCCGAACACCCTTTGGCAATAAACAGAGACAGATTTGTACTTTCAGCCGGTCACGGTTCTGCGGGACTTTATGCCACGGCGCATCTTTTCGGATACGATATCCCTCTTGAGGAACTTGCGCATTTTCGTAAGCTTGGGAGCATTACGCCCGGCCATCCGGAATACGGTCACACTCCCGCTGTTGACGCTTCTACCGGTCCTTTGGGACAGGGACTCGCCAATGCCGTGGGCATGGCGATAGCAGAGACTCACCTTGCGGCGATATTCAATCGTCCCGGTTTTCCTGTTTTTGACAACTATACCTATGCGCTGTGCGGTGAAGGATGCCTTATGGAGGGGATAGGCTACGAAGCAGTCAGCCTTGCCGGCACTCTGAAGCTCAATAAGCTCATTTTCGTGTATGATAAAAACAACGTCACCATAGAAGGCGATAAGGACGTCGCCTTCAGCGAGGATATAAAAGCCCGTTTCGAAGCGCAGCATTGGAACACTGTGGAAGTGAGCGACGGAAACGACCTTAAAGCCTTGGACGAAGCTATCGGGAAGGCTAAAGCACAGAAGGAAAAGCCTACGCTGATAATAGTCAACACGGTGATCGGTTACGGCAGTCCTGTCGCAGGGCAGGCGGCCTCGCACGGCGCTCCGATAAAAGGGGACAAGCTTACCGCTACAAAAGAGTTTTATAATTGGGAAAGGCGTCCTTTTGAAGTGCCCGAAGAGGCTTATGCAGTCGAAACAATCAGAAAGGGAAAGGAAAAAACCGCAAAATACAACGCTATGCTGAAAGAGTATTTTGCCGCCTACCCGGAAATGGAAGAGCTTTACGACAAGTACTTCGTGAAGAAAGAGATATCTCCCGATTTCGGCGTTGTTTTTGAAAAGCCCGCCGCAACGAGAAATTACTCCGCAACCATTCTCAACAAACTTGCGGAAAAAGATCCCTCCGTCATAGGGGGTTCTGCCGACCTCGGTCCTTCGTGTCTTACCGCTATCAAAAACTCTGCCGATTATTCACCCGATTGCAGAGAAGGCAGAAATATCCATTTCGGAATACGCGAACATGCCATGGGCTCTGTCTGCAACGGCATAGCGCTTTATGGAGGCTTGCGTCCCTATTGTTCCACGTTTTTTGTTTTTTCGGATTACATGAAATGCTCGTTCCGTATGTCCGCACTCATGAAACTGCCCGTGATATACGTTTTGACTCATGATTCCATAGGCGTCGGAGAGGACGGCCCCACCCATGAACCGGTAGAACAGCTTACCGCACTGAGAAGCATTCCCCGTTTCGATGTTTTTCGTCCCGCCGACCCGACGGAAGTCGCCTGCGCTTACGCCCACGCCTATAACGCCGACAGACCCACGGCGATCGTTCTTACCCGTCAGACCGTACCCTTTGTAAAAGGGACGGGGGAAGACGCAATGAAAGGCGGCTATGTGGTAAGAGACGTTTTGAATCCCGATATAATACTTTTAAGCTGCGGAAGCGAACTTGTATACTGTATGGAAGCGGCGGAAATGCTTGCGGATCAAGGTATCGGTGCGCGTGTCGTCAGTATGCCTTCGCAAGAGGTGTTTCTGCGTCAAAGCGAGGAATACCGTGAAAGCGTGCTTCCGAAAGCCGTACGCTGTCGTCTTGCGGTTGAGGCGGGCAGTACCATGAGCTGGTACCGTTTTACGGGGCTGGACGGCAAGGTCATAGGGATAGACGTTTTCGGGGTTTCCGGAAAGTCTTCCGATCTGTTCGAAAAATTCGGTTTTACCGCCGAAAACGTTTTCAATACGGCTGTCGAAATGGTGCGCGGAAAAATATAACTCAGAAGTTCTGCCTCCGTTCCGGAAGCGGCGGAGGCAGTTTCCGCTTCCGGCGCGGAGCGATTAAACGTGGCGGCTGCGTGAAAATATGCCGGGCAGGCGGTCTTTTGCGGAAAGGCGTTCTGTCTTCACGGGCGTCTGCCTCGGAAGGGTTCGGCGCGGCCGGAACTTTCCTGTTCTGCGCGCATGCCGGGATTTTTGCGTCAGATGCCCTTTTCGTTGTACGAAACGGCAGTTTCGTGCCGCGAACTGCGGACTTACAGTATTTTTAATTTTGGCGGGAGGAATTGTAATTGTTTACGGACATAGTCAGGATCACCATAAAATCCGGGGACGGCGGTAACGGCGTCGTCAGTTTCCATACCGAAAAATATGTCAGCAGAGGCGGTCCGGACGGCGGCGACGGCGGCAGAGGCGGTCATATTTACTTCCGGGCGGACGCATCTCTTACTACGCTCAACTCCTTTTATTATAAAAAACACTTTTTCGCCGAAAACGGCAGCAACGGCGCCGCGAAGCTGTGTTACGGCAAAAGGGGCGAGGATCTTTATATCTCCGTGCCTGTCGGAACGAGTATACGCGACGTGCAGACAGGCAGACTTATGGCGGATCTCGTGGAAGACGGTCAGACGGCGCTCATCATGAAGGGCGGCGAGGGCGGAAAAGGGAACGCAAAGTATGCCACGGCTACCCGGCGGGCTCCGCGTTTCTGTTCTCACGGCGTAAAAACGGAAAAAAAGGTCGTGGAGCTTGAACTGAAAAGTATAGCGGATGTAGGGCTTGTAGGGTTTCCTAATGTCGGAAAATCCACTTTGCTTTCCGTCATTTCCGCTGCGCGGCCGAAAATCGCCGATTATCATTTCACGACTTTATATGCCAATCTCGGAGTCGTTTCGTTCAGAGGAAAGAGTTTCGTTTGCGCCGACATCCCGGGACTTATAGAAAAAGCTTCCGAAGGGCAGGGTCTCGGGCTGCGGTTTCTGAGGCATATAGAGCGCACGCGTATGATTGTGCATGTGGTGGACATGGGAGGTTCGGAAGGCAGAGATCCGGTAAAGGATTTCGAGATCATAAACAGAGAGCTTAAAGCATACTCGGAAAAACTTGCGGAAAAAGTGCAGATCGTCGCCGCGAACAAAATGGACATGCCGGACGCCGATAAAAACCTCGATATATTCAGAAAAGCTTACCCTGATTGTACGGTCGTGCCTGTCATGGCGGCGATCCGCGAAAATATCGACGCGCTCCTCGAAAAAATAATCGAAACACTCGACGCCCTTCCTCCCGTGCAATATGAAGCTTTCGAGCCGTATGAATATGAGGACAGAGATACTACCAATTTCGAGATAACGCGTGACGACGACGGCGCTTTTGTCGTTATGGGCGGACTTATCGATAATCTTGCGAGAAAAGTCGTGCTTGACGACTACGACAGTCTGAGGTTCCTTCAGCGCACCCTCAACAAACAAGGGGTTATTGCGGCTTTGAGAGAAAAGGGCGCAAAAGAAGGTTCCACGGTAAGGATGGGAGATATAGAATTTGAATTTATCGACTGATCGGCGTCCCATCGGGAGATGTATATCGGAAAGATCAATAAGGAGATATTATGGAAGAAAAAGTTTTGATAGCCGGAGAGGCACTCAAGCGCAACAAAATGGCGGTCTACTACGCCGAAACCAAAGACGAGGTTTTGCCTATCGTGCTCAGTCTTCTGAAAAAAGGCGAGGTCATAGGTATGGGCGGCTGTACTTCGGCGATGGAGTGCGGAGTGTGGGCGTATCTGAAAAAGTGCGGAGACTATAATTTCCTCGACAGGATTCCGCTCGAAAACGAAAAGGACAAACAGCTTCTTTGTCATTACATGCTGCTTGCAAATACATTTATTTCGGGAGCCAACGCCATTACCGAAAACGGCGAATTGTATAACGTGGACGGCAATAGCAACAGAGTCAGCAATATAGCCTACGGAGCGGAGCAGGTCATTGTGATCGCGGGCAAAAACAAGATAGTGAAAGACCTCGACGAGGCAATATACAGAGTAAAAACCGTTGCGGCGCCGAAAAACGCTCTCAGAAGGAAAGTTAATACTCCCTGTGCCAAAACCGGAAAATGTATCAGTCTGAATCTGCCTTCTCCGACTATGACCGACGGCTGCAGGTGTGAGGACAGGATGTGCTGCAATTATCTTGTATCTGCTCAGCAAAGGTACGAAAACAGAATAAAAGTCATTCTCGTGAACGAGGAACTTGGTTTCTGATACAAAGCGTTTTTCGGGAAGCGAAGACGTCTGTATGTAAGGTTCAGATGTGTTTTTTCGTGAAAAGGGTTGCGGAGGCAGGTGCTTATCATGGAGAAAAAAAGGAAAGTAAACTTTGCCATGACAGCTGCGGCGGTATGCGTTGCGATAGCCGCTTTGCTTAAGATCATTATTCCGGTCGCGGGTTATTATGCCGCCTACGTTTTTGCCTCCTATTACAGAATAAAGGACGGCATTTCTCTCGAGATCGTAAATAATACAGATGAACTTATGTCCGCGGGAAAAACGTATTCCGCGCTCACATTCAACATCGGGTTCGGCGCGTACGACAAAGACTTCGATTTTTTCATGGATTCCGGTTTTGACGAAAACGGGAATTTGATTTACGGCTCACATTCCCGTGCACAGTCAGGTGAAAAGGTGCTCGAAAATATCCGCGGTGCCGAAAACGTGATATTAAGTCTGTCTCCCGATATTGTATTCCTTCAGGAGGTAGATACCTCGGCTCACCGTTCCTGCTTTGTGGATCAGCTTGAAATTTTCACTTCCTCCTTTGAGGATTACGGCTCCGTGTTCGCACAAAACGCACATACCCCGTATTTTCTTTACCCGCTGAATGAGCCTATAGGGATGTTCGAATCCGGACTGCTCTCCCTTTACCGTATGTATGCCGGTTCTTCGGTAAGACTGAGTCTGCCGCTTTCCGATTCCGTCATGGACAACCTGTTCGATCTCGACAGATGCATGAGCGTCACGCGGTTTCCTGTAGAAGGGAGAGACAAACAGTTTGTCGCCGTAAACGTCCACATGTCTGCCTACGATATCGACGGAAAAGTCAGAGATATGCAGATAAAATACCTCGGCAATTTTCTTTCCGAAGAAAGAAGAAAAGGGAATTACGTGCTTGCAGGCGGTGATTTCAATAATATTCTTGCAGGAGGCTTCTCTTACTTCACCCCCGAAAACGGCGAAACCGTTCCGCCTTGGGCAGGAGTATGGAACGCGTCTTTCCCGGGCTTTGACCTAATCGCCACCATCACGGGCGACGGCCCGCAAAAAGGCACCTGCAGGAATAATACGCGCCCGTATGACGAAGATTGGACTTATACCTGCGTTATCGACGGGTTTATTATTTCCGATAATATTAAAATTTTAAATGTCATCAATATCACGTCCCATGATTTCGCATTTTCCGATCATAATCCGGTAAAAACGGAATTTGTGCTTCTTTAGATTGCTATATGAAAATGCGTCATGATTTGCCTCACTGCTCAAACTCCGTTTTCTGAGTCGCCAGGCTCAACGTTTATCCTGAGCTTCAGAGCTTCTTTCGATATCTGTGTAAATACCTTTAAATAAAAACATTTCACGGCGTGAACATCCGGTTTCAGGACGCGAATTTCCGTTTTCGGGCTATAAACTCGGAGTTCCGCGGGTGTGCTTGCGTATTTTACGGCGTAAGCTCTGGGGCAGGTCGAGCGCTTATGTTTTGCGGAGTAAAAAACAGTTTTTTATATGCGTGCGGAACAATGAG
>URET01000044.1 GCA_900546875.1 uncultured Eubacteriales bacterium | reverse complement strand
AAACCGGTAACATGAAAAGACTTATATTATGCAAAACCCCGTACCGTAATAAGAGCTGTATCATGACGAAACCCGGATCGAAAAATTCGCCCGGGTTATATTGGTGGATGAATAATAACGTAAAACGAATATTTTTTGCGTTCAAAATATCCCGCCCAAATTAATTGGAAACTTGGCTATTTTTACCCACCCAACTTATTTGATTAATCAGAAAAGCACTCGTAGGTTAAAAGAAAATTAGCGTAATATTGGAAAGAGAACTCGACTGCTGCGTTTAACGACTCTTGAATATCTTTACGGACATACTCATCTATCTCAATATCATCTTTTGAATAATAGCCATACATAGTAGTATATACCATTAAAACGTGAGAATAAATTGACGAAATGTATTTGTTCCTGACTCTTTCTACGTTTGCGCCTTTAGCATTTATAAGTTTTTTAACCAAGTTCGAATCCATATTGATAAGGACTTCATCTATTGCACCATTGGGATTGATTTGAATTTTTACAATGCTCTCCGAAGTCATTCCATAGTCAGACCATTTAGCCTGTTCGGGATCCTCGCTATACTGCACTACTCTTGTAAGTTTAGGCAACGAAAGTTCCGGCTCTTCAACAGTCTTTTCTTTTGGTTCTTTAGGTTGTTGAGCTTCCTTATCAATTTTAATAAAAGCAACAACTTCGTGTTCGCCAGCAGAGGAAATCATTTTTATGGAGAGCTGAATGTTATCTCCAACTTCAACTTCTTCCCTCGGTTCAATCATTACTTCAAATTCTCCCTCACAGGGCCCGGAAAATTGCACGCGTAATTTTGTAGAATCTTCACTTGGAATATTCTTTTCTCCGCCTGCTCCTCTATTTTTCCCAAAATCCAACGTTGTAATTTCAATAGAACCAGCATCATCTGAACGCGAAAGAAATGTATTTTCCACATCGGTTTCAAGGGTAATTTTTCCTTTACCGCCTTTCCGAATAACCTTAACTAAATCTTCGGAACTTCTTTCAAACCCCTTTATTTTAAGCAACGTAGGATAACGCTTCAGTTTTTTCGTTTCTTTCTTATTCTCTTCCTTTTGCTCTTCAGATGGCACAGGTTTCTTTACTTTCTTCGTAAAGAATGAAAACGCGCCATTGTTCCCGGAAAACATTTTTCTTATATCTTGGTTTCCTTTCAACTTCGAAAATAAGGATTGAACCATATCTTTATCCTTGCCAGTTTCTCTAAACACTCGACCTTTATACTCTTGCTCTTTTTGCTTTAGATGAGTATCATTAGAGAGAAGATCTATTAAACTTTGGCGAAGTTCCGTATAAAATCTTCCTTGCTTCAATCTATCACGCGAAGCCATAAACAATTCTTGTCTTGCTGTTGTCCCTATTTGAGAACAATCAACCCAAACAAGCAAAAATTCTCTCAAGTTTCTAAAACCTAAATCCATCGAGATAAAGGACTTACGTTCAGCACCTTGTGTCTGTCCGTTTAAGGTATAAACAACTGATTGTCCTGAAATAAATTCGGTGTTTTTTGTATCTCGATTGAACAGATATACCTGAATAGGAATATTGCTGTTAAACAGATTAATTTGAAACGTTTTTTGAAATTCTATATGTTCATTAGCGTCTAATGCTAATCTTGTTCGGTTTCCCAACATAACTTTTGTGGGAGAGTGTCCACCAAAACCACGATTTTCATAAATAAGGATAGGCAATGCGGATTCAAACAAAAGAGGGTTAAGGTCATGCCACAAGTCCAATGTAGCATCAGAAGAATGCGTTAACTGATAAGAATATAATTTAACAATAGAGCCACAATTAAATGACGTCTTATTCAAGCCTAAATCAAGATGTTTTTCATTTATTGACGGTATCTCTCCGGCAATAACTAAGTATTCATACCAAGTGAGTTTGTATTTGGATTCTTCTTCGGGGGTTAATATATGCCTACGTACAAGAGTAAAACCAATTAATCCATCGCTGTCATTAAGTTCTGAGTTTCTTCTTGAAATAATCAACTGATAACGATGCTTATCACCGCAGAATACCAACGCACCGGTCGAGCCCATATTGTATTTCCCTTGAACGAATGGGACATCGTTTTTATTGCCACGCGCAATAGAAAGGAATGTGTTTTCGAAATTGGAAGGATTTTGTCCCTCGCATTATCATAAATTGCTACATTGGGAGTTTTTCTATCACCGGTAAGTATTATTTGAATATTTTGAGCTATACCATTTCTTTCTGTAGAAACTATATTTTCCCATTTCCCATTATCAACATTAAAGAACATTTTTGTGGCTGCGTTTATCGTTTGAGGGACTTTAGGGTTGGTTTTATCCTTAGGATTAGTTCCCCTTATCATACACTCCTTCATCAAAATAGCATCAATAGAATTAGTTAACTTTTCGACCAAAGCGTTTTCAGGAGAAGATTGCTGATTTTCAAAAATACCAGCATTATTAAAATTCCCCCCATACGGTTTCCAATAGGCAGAGCCATCCAACCCATAAGAAACTATGAGCTGATATAATGCATCGGCATCCGAAGCGTTATACAACTCAAGAAGAAGCTTTTTATAATCCAATTCCATAATTTTATCCTCTTTAAAATTTAAACCGCGTATTTTTATTAGAGTTTTCTGTAGTGAATCGAGCCTTACTTGATTTTAAGGCACTTTCAATAGCCGTAAACATCTTTTCTACATCTTTTTGCGTATATTCGTAATTGTATTGATTAGAACAATTGCCAAGCAAATCAATCATATCGATGATTTTTTGAGTTCTAGCCTCTGCAATTCGAACAAACCGCTCTCTATTGGTTTCTTTTTTTGTCATAATTCGCTACCTCTAAAATTATTTCGGCTATATTCTACATTAATTTCGAATATTTGTCAATAAACAATTTAATATATTTTGATTATTTCTTATATATTTAATAAATATAAAATTGCTTGCAGCAGAATATTTGCATTTCGGCACTATGGCGGGTGCTTGAATAAACGAGCGACTCAATTTGAGTTTTTACACCTTTTTATATGCCGTCGGTATATGTATATCAGCGGCGTTTTTCTTTGGTTGCTTACAATAGAGTGGCGGAAAAGTATCTATGAAGAGTCGGTTTAGATACGGATAAGTGTACGTTCACCTGCTTACTCTTTAAATAAAAAACAGTGTATAATTTTGAGTGTCGGAACTTTCCGCTCGGGAAGTCAGATTACGGCTTAGAAAGAAAAATCGGCTCCATTGAATATTTATGTGAAATTTAATTATCAGGGGGTTGATTTTTGCCGTTTTTGAGCCTATATATTGAGGGGTATTTTTTGCCGCTCAAAAATAAACGAAAAGGAGGTGGGAAAATGTTGAAAACAGATCCTTGTCTTATAAGTGTTCATTCCTATCTGCAATTGCAACATAATGATTTATAAGTTTTTCTCGCAAGAATATAATATAGTTTTTCTATGGAATCGTATAACTCTTTAAGTAGATCGGCCTTTTTAGCATCATATGACATTGTCTTTCTCCTGTCATTAATTTTTTAGCTTGATAGTATAATTATATCATATTCCGCAGTAACAGTAAATAAAAGAAAGAACCTAAACAGTCCTCCTAAAAGGAGTTCGTTTTAGGTTCTTACTGGTGGAGAGGTAGTAACCTAAAACGAATTTTCAATTCCGTCCAAAATCTTTTACCGCTTGTATCCGCACTTTTTCTAATGCGTCGCAAACATTTGATAGTCGTTCATTATCGCGTTCCAATTTACGGCACTCGTCCGCATACTCTTTACTTTGTAAAAATTGTTTATTATATAAGAAATTTTGATATGTTTGATGACACCAATGGTTTCGTTTTTCAGTCATTTGTTTTAAGAAATTGTAATCGCTTGCAGAAATATAATGACTTTTGCCACTAAAATCGAGTTCTTTTAATTTTTGGACGGTTTGTCCAAGTGACCATTTTTCGATTTTATCTAAATTTTCATAGAAATCACCAACGTGCATTGCGGCATATATACGTTTTACATCGTGTTCTATTACTTGACAATACATTATAGTTTGTCCAATCTTAAAATGAAAATCATCTAATGTCATACACTACCGCCTTGACGCCCAAAAACTCATCATTGCATAGGTTTGAGTTTTTTGTGCTTGCATATATTTTTGAAATACTAAAAAAGTCGAAGTCGCGAAGAATAATAGCATTTCCAAATCTTGATCGGGAGCATATACATTTAATTTTGCTACACCGAAATCAGAATTTTTTTCGATTATATCCCATTCAATATCTGCAAGAAGTTTATCAGTATCTATAATATCTGTATCGGCTAAACTATCAATATATCGGCGGTCATATATGCCCACAAAATCTTCATATACAACGAGGTCGTAAGGAGTTGAATTGTTTTCCAAAAAGATGCCTAAATCTTCACTTAAAACTATATTACACAAGCACTCATTTCTACGATTAAATAATTTCATTTTTGCCGAATCCATTTTGGAATACTTAATATAATAATTCCCATCTTCATAAACAGTAAATCTACCGTTTCCAAAACCAAGAGCAAACATTTCTTCATCAAACGAATGACTTGCTACAAAGATTTCTTTTATTTTTTTGTTTATACCGTTTGTAATATAATATGTACCCAAAGCCTCATCATCGGATACAACCGAAATCAATGAATTGCCTTCAAAATCATACTCGTTAAAAGCCTGTAACTTACGATTAAACATTTTTTCAATTTTGCTCCATTTTTTTAGGCAAAACTGATACATACGCACAGCGTCTATTGCGTCGGCTAATTCCTTGCAATGCGTAAGAGTTCTAACTGCCGATTGCTCAAATTTATCAAAACTTAATTGTTTTGTTTCGTGATAATTTAATTCGTCAAATGCGTCGTGAACTTTTTTTATAAATGTGCGTGTAATCATTATGATATTTCCTTTGCAAAATATATATTTATTATAGCATAGACCGCTTTCATTTTCAAGCGTATTAGATATGTAAAAACGAATTTGTGGCACTGTGGCGGGTGCTTGAATAAACGAGCGGCTCGGCTGCGCCTCGCCGTTCAAGCACCCGCCATATGGGAAGACGGAACAAGGTGGAACTCAAAGCGCACGGGAACGGGCGGTCGCCGCTGAACCGCTTGGCGATCCGCCCTTATCTCTCATGCGACTGTATTTGAGTGGTGACGCTTTTTAAGTCATCTGCGCTTTCATATCAGCGATTTGCAGACTTTCACATACGGTTTTGCAGCGGAAAAGCAATCTTTCTTCACTTATCCAAATCATATATATTTTAGTCGAGCAACGGTAAAATGAAAAAACCTAAAACGACTTACACGCAAAGCAGTTCGTTTTAGGTTTCGTTTGGTGGGCAATAAGGGACTCGAACCCCTGACTTCCTCCATGTGACGGAGGCACTCTACCAGCTGAGTCAATTGCCCTGAGCCTCTTTATACTACACTATTTTATGTTTTTTGTAAAGCAAAATTAAGCGTCTGAAAAAAATTATCTCGCTCGAATGAAACCGATTCGGTTTATATCATCGTTGCAGCTGAAACACGGTCGGTTTATCATAAGATCCCGTCGCGGTCCCGGCGAAAGTACGATACGCATTTGCGTCTGCTTTCGGCTCGGTTCAGGCGCAAAACACCGGCGGGTTTTTCGGTATTTAAGTAAGCGTCAGTTTTTGCCACCGGTCGGGCGTTGTCGGAAAAATTGAAACCGCGTCGGGCTGAGGCGTTTGATGTTTGTCCCGTCCTGACAAAATCGGAACGCATAAAAGACGAAAATATTTCCGATCGGCCTGTCCTTATAAAATATAGCGCGACGCGGAGTCCCGGCTTTACGGGTCGCGTTTTTCTGCCGGATGAAACGACTCTCGCCGCAAAAAAAAAAAGACCGTAATTTCAGGCGGTCCCGTCAGTTTTCCTAAAAACGATATTCCCGTATTTAACACTTCTTTTAAAATATCGAAAAGCGTGCTTTTAAGAGTAAATCATTTCAGCGCCTTGAAGATCATGTTTGCGATTTCTTCGGAGGGTATTTCAGAATAGGGATTTTCGGAAATGCTCTCCCAGGCGGGTGACGTTTCCTGTTGCGGCGAATTCTTTTCTTCGACGAAAGGTTTTTCGATTACGGGAGTATTAAGGTTGTTTGCCGTCACAAACGGCGACGCGGTTTCCGGACGAGAAGGTTCGGAGCGTGGGGCGTTGTCGGCGGGAGTCCTGAAAGCGGATTTATTTTCGGTCCCGGTATTTATTTCCGTAGCGGCAGAAGGGGAGGTGTTGGTATCGTTTTCCTGTTTTTGAGCTTCGGTGTTTGTATCCTGTGTTTGCTGCGGCATTATTTTCTGCAGCAACTCGCCTATGAACGGGTTGGACAATAATTCGAATATCACTGCCGTGCGGTTCTCACTGCCGTCAGCTTTGGGATTCATGAGTTTTCCTACGCTGTTCAGGGCAGAGAGCGCATTCGGATCGCTAAGCAGCGACGCAACGTTATTCAGCGAAGGGGCGTTGTTTTTGTTGCGCGTCATCATCATAACCGCAAAAGCCCCGATCATGAGAGGTAAATAGTCCATATCGCCTCCGTTTCTTTTCGTGAACATTATATTATATGCCTTCATATAATAAAGCGTTACGACATCCGGTAACGCATAAAGGAGGTTTTTATGGCTGATAAACCTATGACGCCCGCCGAACAAATGGCTTATATGCAGAAACTTGCCGCTTATTACGGTCAAAAAGGGGAAGGTGCTCTTACGGAGGATATCCTGAAAAGCGTACGAGAAGAAAAAGAAGCGGGCAGACTCAATGACGATATGATAATGTCCATGGCAAACAATCTTGCGCGTTTCCTTTCTCCTCAGCAAAAACAGAAACTCGATGCACTCGTAAAGCAGCTTATTTCTCCTCAGCTGGACGATAAGTCGTCAAGAAGGTAGGGCGGGGCGGAAGAGCTTATGCTCCGTTATGTTCAGATAAGACAAAGCACCGAAAGCAAAAGCGGAATTAGAAGGTAGACGGCAAAAGGCAGGATACAGTCTTTAGAAAGGAGTTTTTTGAGCGCAAATATCGCAAGAAGACCCGACAGGGCTGCTGCGGCGCTTCCGGCAAGGATGTTCAACGGCGACGTTAAACTGATCGTTTCTTCCCTGAAAAGAGATATCGTTTCGACGGCGCCGCCTCCCAATATCACCGGTATTGACATAAGAAAAGAAAGCTCTCCTGCCTGTTTGCGGTTTATACCCATCAGGTTCATTGCGGAAATGGTCGTGCCGCTCCGGGAAAGACCGGGTATGACCGCGAAACCTTGAGCGAGTCCTGTCAGTAATGCCACGTGCGTTTTCGGTATGACGGCTATGTTTTTTACCTTAGCACGCTGAGCCGTTGCAAGTAAAACGATCGTTGCCGCAAATCCGACGGGCAGCAGATAGATTTCGAAATTCCCCGCTATTGCGAATTTGTAAAAGGCCGCGAGTATGAACGTGGGGATCGAAGCAAGCACCACGAATTTCCATCTGTAATCCTTCGGGTTTCTGAGCATTTTCAGTATTACATCCCAGTAGGCCGCTACTACGGCTACCAAAGTGCCGAGATGTAAAAACACAAAAAAGCCGAGATCGGCTTCCAGATCGAACAGCTCCGCCGCAAGAAACAAATGTCCGCTGCTGGATATGGGCAGAAATTCGGTAATGCCCTGTATTAAACCGAGTATTATAGCTTCCCAGATAGTCATTGATATCGCTCCGAAAAATTTTTCGGCGTTTTTGCCTTTTTTATTTTATGTAACACGGCAAAAGTTTATAACATATGTGGGGGTCTCCTTCTTTCGGAAGTTTATTTCGAAAGAGTTGTCACCGCGCTGCTTACGCCCGAAACTTCCCGACTGAATGACCCGTATAAAACCTGCCGTATTTTCGGTTCTTTATGATACTCCCCGCGCTCCGCGGTTTTCTGCAGGAATCTTTATTGAGGACTCCGCGTATGCGTAAGCCGACCGGAAAACCGGCGTACGGCAAAGAAAACCGGTTCCCGCAGAATAAAACGAAAAGTTGCCTGAAAAAACCGACGCTTATATCCCTATGCCGTCAGACAGCCGTTTTGCCGAGTCCGGATCGTTTTCGCCTCATGATCGTCGGAAAGCTGCAGTTTTTGCTGCCTGAATCCGCCCGTCTGTCGCATTCAATCCTTCAGACGGTTTTCCGACTGCCGATTTTAAAAAGAACAAAAAAATTTTTGAGGAAATTTGCAAAAAACTGTTCACAAATCCGTTTCATTGTGTTATAATGTACTCGGTATCTGTGTACGCATAGCCTGCGTGCCGTTTCAGGAGGGTGTTATGGATATTTCCTCGATATTGAATATTATATTAGTGGTGTTCGGCCTTATCGGTATTGCAATAGGCTTCCACCGCGGACTTTTTGATCAGCTTTTATCTTGGGCTATCATTCTGGTAGCTTTCCTTTTCCCCGTTTGGATCACAAACGCGGCTTATTTCAACGGAAATGAGCTCTCGGCTATCGGGCAGAGCTGGACAAATACCGGCGCCTCCTTCGGGATCAATATTACGGGGACTCCCATCGAGCACTTCATCAATTCCAAATTCCTCGAAGGCTCCGCCTATGCTACCGCTCAGGATTTCATGAACGGCACTATAGGATACATAATCGTGCTTGTTATCTGTCTGGCCGTATTTATCATCCTCAGCATAGTAGGACTGCATTTTGCGGGTCACTATATCAAAAAGTACCGTAATCTCCGCAAAAACTTCAGGACCTTCGATACCATCGGCGGAGGAGTTTTCGGCATAGTCAACGGTGTGGTCGCATGGCTTATAGTGTCTGCCGTTGTAAACGCCATTATGCCCGTGATAAATAACCTGATGTGATTTAGTTTTTTTGGCGGGGCACGCCGCTTCGCCTTTTTTCCACGCTGAACCCTTTTCGATTTCCCCCTAAACTGTCGGAAAGGGTTTTGTTTTTGTAAAAATCATCCTGTGTGCCGCTGCGCTTTTTGAAAAGCGCAGCTTTTTTTGCAGCTTGAAACCGTCAGCGATTTTTCGGCGTCAAAAGAAATTTTTTCGGCAAACGAGTTTTCAAAGAAAAAGGAATTTCACGGCAAACGAGGTTTTTTAAAAGGATAAGGGAAGTTTGCGTCAAGAAGGCCCCGGAGAAAATTGTTGAAATAAGGGCGTTGCCGGGGTATATTTTTCAATAAGTCAAGTGTTTTAAAAACAGAAGGCATTATGAGAGTATATATGTATGGAAGGGAAGTGTGTGGCAGGAGGCAGGGGGGAAGAAAGCGGAGGGAAGAAAGGAGTGTGGCTGAGGTGAGGGAAGAGGAGAGAGGCTGAGGTGAGGGAAGAAAGTGCAGGTGTGTGGATGGAGTGCGGATAACGGAATTGAGGGGTGAGGGAAGAAAGGAGTGTGGCTGAGGTGGGGGGGAGGGGAGAGAGGCTGAGTAGCTGAAGGGAAAAAAATTAAAGGAAAAATTCAAAAGAGG
>URET01000043.1 GCA_900546875.1 uncultured Eubacteriales bacterium | reverse complement strand
TCTGCAGAGCGCGGGAACCCTTGGTTATTATTGTGCGGGTTTTTACGTAGAGCAGATATTTCCCTGTGTTTTTCAAGCACAAGAAAAAACCCGATGATTTTGTGCGGGTTGTTGACGCAGAAGAAACCTGATGATTTTTGCCGGGGATTTTAACGCGAAAAAATCCGACAGTTTCCTGCGTGTCTGCAGCGTACGGCTGATCATTTCGTGCAGGTATTGAGCTTTCTGCACGGAATAAACGAATACTATCTGCCGAGTGCGGCGTGTATGACATCGGGAATATGTCTTACGGTGTCTGAGGGGAGGGCAGAATTTTCTCCCAGTTCCGCCGCGGCGTATTCTCCTGCTTTACCGCATATCCATGCCGCAGCAGCAATTTTAAGCGCCGTGCTTCCCTTGAGCGTTGAATTACCGAGTATGCCCGCTGCAACGCCGGATAATACATCTCCGCTGCCTCCTGTGGACATTGCGGGTGTTCCGGTGTTTATAAGGTAAGTTTCCTTTCCGTCGGTGACTATAGTAGTCGTGCCTTTCAAAAGCAATGTAACTTTTGTTTGTGCGGCGTAATTTGCGGCAACGAAAAGCGGGTCGGAGAGGATATCCTTCACTGATCGGCCGGTAAGCCGTGAGAATTCCCCGAGGTGGGGAGTAAACACAGTTTCGGCTTTTCGTGTCTTCATAATATCGGGAGTGCGCGCTATGGTGTTCAGTGCGTCAGCGTCGACAGTGACGATAAGGTTTTGCTGCTTCAGGATATGCCGGAGTATTTTATCGTTATCTCCTTTTTGTCCCATTCCCATGCCGACTGCAACGCTCCGTACTCCTTTGAGCAGGGAATTCATATTTTTCTCATTATAAAGCATAGCTCCGTTTTTATCGGGGACGGGAAAAAGAGTGGATTCGAGCATATAGGGCGCCGCGGCGGGAACAAGACTCTCGGGCAGGGCAAGCCGACATACTCCCGCTCCGCTTTTCAGAGAGGACAAGGCAAGCGCGGAAAGTTTTGCTGCACCGCTGTATTCTCTGCTTCCGCCTATAAGCGCTGTATAACCGTAGTCGGATTTATTTGAAAAATTCCGCCGGGGAGGAAAAATGTTTTTCAGGTCAGCTTTTTCGGTCAGATAGGCACACGCTTCGGGGTATACCCCGATATCGGCGTAAACAAGCTTTTTTATAAAATCTTTTGCCTGAGAAAGAAAATGTCCTGTTTTAAACGCTCCCATCGATACCGTTACGGAGGAAACAACACAGTCGTTTTCCGCAATACCCGTGTCGCCGTTCAGTCCGCTGTTAATGTCGGCTGAAATAACAAACGCTCCGCTTCTGTTTACGGCTTTTATAGCAGCAGCAGAGTTTCCGCTGACGGTGCCGTGAAATCCGGTGCCGAAAATACAGTCGACTACCGTCGCAAATCCTTGCAATGAGCTTTCAGGCGTAAACGGAATGACGGATATACAGGTGTTTTTCAGCATGGAGGCAAAGTGTTTTGAACAGTCGGTTTTGCTTTCCTGTGTCATGTATACGGTGGCCTGCCTGTTTTCGGCAGCAAGTTGAACTGCCAACGCGAGCCCGTCTCCGCCGTTGTTCCCGCCGCCGCAGACTATTGCGACGCTTCCTTCGGCGGGAATATGCGCCTTAAGAGAACGTGCAGCTTCAGTCATCAGCTCAGACTGAGCTTTTCCGTTTTGCATGGCTTTTTCATCGGCTTCTCTCATTAGCTTTACGCTTGTTACCGGTATCATGTGTCCTCCTTTGCGATCCTGCTGTCAGGTACTGCTCAGGCATATTTGTGCGGGCAAACGGTACAGTATGATCACATACGGATATGATACCATGTTTTTCTCTTCAGCACAAGGGTTTTGCGCTTTTAGTCCGGATGTCCCGCGCTTTAATAATATGACTGATTATTGCAAAATAAAAACGCAAAAAAGTTATTGGTTAAAAAAGCTTGACAAATGCAAAATCGACATGTTAAAATAAAACATAAACTGAATATAATAGAGGTTGCGTGAAGCAAGGTAGTCGTTGCGGTATCCGCTCGGGAGCGGCGGCGAATGTGTTTTGCGCCGAAAGTGCGGTCCTTGAGCAAGCCGCGCTTGGGGGCAGGGCTGAGAGCTCTGTCACTGTCACGTGAAGTGATGCGCTGTTTTTGAATTGAAAACGGCGTTTTTTTAATAAATTGTATTATCAGAAGGAGAAGAAAATGAAATCGGTGATCAGAATGAGAATGAGCGCACACGACGCGCATTACGGAGGCAATTTGGTGGACGGAGCTAAAATGCTCCAGCTTTTCGGCGACGTTGCTACGGAGCTTCTTATCGTCAACGATGGAGATGAAGGTTTGTTTTGCGCTTATGATAACGTGGAGTTTCTTGCGCCCGTGTTTGCAGGAGATTACATTGAAGCGACAGGCGAGATCGTAAAGGTGGGCAATACATCCCGCCGTATGGTATTTGAAGCCAGGAAGGTCATATCTCCCCGTGCGGATATAAACGACAGTGCTGCGGATGTGCTTGAGCAGCCTGTAGTGGTATGCCGGGCTTCGGGTACATGCGTTGTTCCGGCGGACAAGCAGAGGAAAAAAGCCGATGTCAAGAAGGATGTATAATTCAGAGGAGGCATAAGTCAACTATGGAAAAGCTTATAATTACAGCCGCCATATGCGGTGCGGAAGTAACAAAAGAGCATAATAAAAACGTGCCGTATACTGCTGAAGAGATAGCACGTGAAGCAAAGTCTGCCAGAGACGCCGGGGCTGCCGTTATTCATCTCCACGTCAGGGAAGACGACGGTACTCCCACTCAGAGCGCAAAGCGTTTTGCAGAGTGTATCGAGGCTATAAGAGCTGTATGTCCCGACGTCATCATTCAGCCCAGTACGGGCGGCGCCGTGGGAATGAGCAACGAGGAAAGACTTCAGCCCATAACCCTTCTCCCGGAAATGGCTACGCTTGACTGCGGAACCTGCAATTTCGGCGGCGACGATATTTTCGTCAATACAGAAAACACTATTATCGAGTTTGCGGAAAAAATGAAAGCCAAAGGGATAAAACCGGAAATAGAAGTCTTCGACAAAGGTATGGTGGACGCCGCAATAAGACTTAATAAAAAAGGCGTTATACCGTCGCCCATGCATTTCAATTTCGTCATGGGTGTGAACGGCGGTATTTCCGGGACTCCGCGCGATCTCATGTTTTTGGTGAACAGCATTCCTTCTGATTCTACATATACCGTATCCGGAGTAGGCAGAGTGCAGCTTACCATGAATGTAATGTCTGTGTTGATGGGCGGTCACGTAAGGGTCGGATTTGAGGATAACGTTTATATGAGTAAAGGCGTACCCGCTTCGAGTAACGGTGAATTTGTAGAAAGGATCGTCAGTATAGCCCGTCTTCTCGGCAGAGAAATCGCAACGCCCGACGAGGCAAGAGTTATTCTCGGACTGAAAAAATAAAATATGCGGAAATAATAAAGAAATTAAAGATAAAGGAGACAGATAGTATGCAGTTGAAAGGAAACAAATACGGAACACACAGAGTTATTGAGCCTCAGGGCGTACTCACTCAGGCAGCTTATAAGATAGACAACGACATGACCAAGCTCTATTCAAACGAAATAATTTGCGACGTTATAAGTCTTAATATCGATTCGGCTTCGTTTACTCAGATAGAACAGGAGCAGAACGGCGACGAAGCAAAGATAGCCGCAAAAATCCTCGAGATAGTGGGGGAGAGAGGGAAAATGCAGAATCCCGTGACGGGAAGCGGCGGAATGTTCATAGGAAGGGTGGCCTATATAGGCGAGGACCTCAAGGACAGGGATCTGAAGGTGGGCGACAAGATTGCTTCATTGGTATCATTGTCCCTGACTCCGCTCAAGATAGAAAAGATAATCGCGGTCCACAAGGATATAGACAGAGTGGACGTTGTGGCGAAGGCCGTACTTTTCGAGTCCGGCATATATGCCAAACTGCCCGATGACATGCCGGAAGCGCTTGCTTTGGCTGCTCTCGATGTAGCCGGAGCTCCCGCTCAGGTGAGAAAGCTCGTAAAAGAGGGCGACAGCGTACTTGTACTCGGTGCGGCGGGAAAAAGCGGTGTGCTGTGCTGCTATGAAGCAATGAAACGTGCCGGCAAAAACGGCAACGTCGTAGCGCTTGTGAGAAAGGAAGCCTACGTCAAGAAACTCATGGACCTCGGAGTCTGCAATAAAGTCATAGTCGCTTCGGCTACCGAACCGGTTGCCGTGCTTGAGGAAGCCCTGAAGGCAAACGACGGCAAAGAATACGATATCTCTATTTCCTGCGTGAACTCGCCGAACACCGAAATGGCTTGCATACTTCCTGTAAAAGACGGAGGAAAGGTTTACTTCTTTTCTATGGCGACCAGCTTTACAAAAGCCGCTCTCGGTGCTGAAGGTATCGGAAAAGACGTGGATATGATAATAGGCAACGGCTATACGCGTAACCACGCCGACATAACACTTGACGAACTCAGAGAAAACGCTAAAATCAGGGAGCTTTTCGAAGAAACCTACAAAGCGTAGGAGGTTTTATGAAAAATAATTTATTTTCGTCGGTCCCCGCGAAAGACTGGAACGACTGGCATTGGCAGATGCAGAACAGGATAGCAACGGTAGACGAACTGAAAAGGTATATCGACCTCACTCCCGAAGAAGAGGAAGGAGTAATAAACTGTCTGAAAGTGCTCCGTATGCGGATAACTCCCTATTACCTCTCTCTCATAAACCTCGAAGATCCGTATGATCCCGTCAGAAGGCAGGCGGTCCCTACCGCGCTTGAACTGCATACCTGTCCCGCGGACCTTACGGACCCGCTCCACGAAGATACCGATTCGCCCGTGAAAGGGCTCACGCACAGGTATCCCGACCGTGTGCTCATGCTTGTGACTGATCAGTGCAGCATGTACTGCAGGCATTGTACTCGCCGCCGTTTTGCGGGACAGCAGGACAAAGCCCTGCCCATGAATCAGATAGATAAATGTATCGAGTATATAAGAGAACATGAGGCAGTCAGAGACGTGCTGCTTTCCGGCGGGGATCCACTCGTGCTTTCAGACGAAAATCTCGAGAGTATCATAAGCAGGATCCGTGCTATCAAGCATGTGGAGATAATAAGGATAGGGTCCCGTACTCCCGTCGTGCTGCCTCAGCGCATTACGCCCGAACTCTGCTCTATGCTGAGAAAGTATCATCCCATATGGCTGAATACACACTTCAACCATCCGAATGAGATCACGGAAGAGAGCAGCCGCGCCTGCGCCATGCTTGCAGACGCCGGTATTCCCCTGGGAAATCAGAGCGTGCTGCTTGCGGGGGTAAACGATTGCGTGTATGTGATGAGAGAGCTTGTCCATAAGCTTGTCGCCATAAGAGTAAGACCTTACTATCTTTATCAGTGCGATTTGAGCATGGGGCTTGAGCATTTCCGCACGCCCGTTGCCAAGGGCATAGAGATAATAGAAGGTTTAAGAGGCCATACAAGCGGATTCTGCGTTCCGACATTTGTCGTGGACGCGCCGGGCGGCGGCGGTAAGATACCCGTGATGCCCGACTACCTCATCAGTCAGACTACCAAAAAAGTGGTGCTTCGTAATTACGAGGGCGTTATTACCACTTATACGCAACCGGAAAATTATACCGAAACATGTCATTGCGATGTGTGCACCGGCAAACGCAAAGATAAACTCGAGGGTATAGCGGGACTGGAAGAAGGAAACGCCCTGAGTATTGAACCGAAAGACCTCGCACGTTTTAAAAGGCATAAATGATCGGACGGACCCGGCAGGTTTTTGTTGCGCGCCGGGTCCTGCTTTCAAAAGGTAGCTTACCCGCTCGAAACGGAACAAATATTTTATTCGCTATAAGGAAGAAATATGGAAAATAAAGGAAAGCTTGGACTGGATAAAAATATCATCGAAAAAGCGCGCGGATACGCCAGACTCGTGGCTCTTGACACACAGAAGTATATAGACGCTCATACCACCGTGGCAACAGAACGTGCCGTTTTAAGGCTTCTCGGTGTAGACGGAGTGGATGAACTCGGAGTCCCGCTGAGCAACGTATTCGTTGACGAGCTCAGAAAAAAAGAGCTTTTGTCCGACGGCGCGGCTTATTATATGGGGAGAGCGGTAGCGGCTTACGGTATTTCTCCCGCCGAATTCGCCGTCAGGCTGAGCATGAAAGAAGCGGATATAACCGGGTTGCCGGAGCTTCCGCCGGAAAAAGCCTTTGCGGCTTTGAAGCCGTATGTCGGCGCCGCCGTGGAAAGGATAAATTCGGGCAAGAAAAAGAGAGAAGAGTATCTTCGTCGCTTCGGAGACAAGGAAACACCTTATCTGTACTGTATTGTTGCGACGGGAAATATCTATGAGGACGTCGTGCAGGCAACCGCCGCTGCAAAACAGGGCGCAGATATAATTGCCGTCATCAGGACCACGGGGCAGAGCCTTCTCGACTACGTGCCTTACGGAGCGACCACCGAAGGCTTCGGCGGGACCTATGCCACTCAGGAAAATTTCCGTATTATGCGTGAAGCTCTCGATAAGGCGGGAGAGGAGCTGGGCAGGTATATCAGACTCTGCAACTACTGTTCGGGGCTTTGCATGCCGGAAATAGCGGCAATGGGCGCCCTTGAAAGACTCGACGTCATGCTCAACGACGCTCTTTACGGGATCCTTTTCAGAGATATAAACATGAAACGCACTATCGTGGATCAGTTTTTCTCGAGAGTTATCAACGGATATGCGGGCGTCATCATTAATACGGGAGAGGATAACTACCTTACGACTGCCGACGCAGTGGAGGAAGCTCATACCGTGCTTGCTTCACAGATGCTCAACGAACAGTTTGCGCTGCTGGCGGGGCTCAAAGAAGAACAGATGGGACTCGGCCACGCTTTCGAGATCTCTCCCGACGTGAAAAACGGTTTTCTTTTTGAGCTTGCACAGGCACAGGCAGCAAGGGAAATATTCCCTCGCGCTCCGCTCAAATATATGCCCCCGACTAAGTTTATGACGGGCAATATCTTCCGCGGGAACGTTCAGGACGCGCTTTTCAATATGGTCACTATCCTCACGGGACAAAGACTCCATCTTCTGGGTATGCTGACCGAAGCCATCCATACACCTTTCATGTCGGACAGAGCGCTTGCAATAGAGAATGCGCAGTATATCTTCACGACCATGGCGGATCTGGGCAACGAGATAGAATTCAGGGAAGGCGGCATTATCAAGGAAAGAGCGTCAAGCGTACTCAACGCGGCTTGCGAACTGCTTGAAAAAATCCATAAGTACGGACTTTTCGGAACTCTCGAAAGAGGCATTTTCGCCGATATAAAACGAAGTGAAAACGGAGGAAAAGGACTCGAAGGAGTGGTGATGAAATCCGAAATATACAGAAATCCGTTTATAGAGGCGATGTTGGGTAAGGAGGAGAGAATATGAGCAGCGGATTGTATAATACTCATAAAACAGACTTCGACACAAAAAAAGACCTCACCAATATACGCGCTTACGGCGATACCATGAATGACGGAAAGGTGCAGCTGAGTTTCACGCTTCCCGTGCCTAACGATGATAAAGGAGCCGCATGTGCGGGGCGTCTTGCCGAGAAAATGGGCATTTCCGAACCGAATGTGGCTTACAGAAAGGCTCTGGACAAGGAATTTACGTTTTATGTGGTGTACGGAACGTGCGTTCACGGTGTGGACTATACTTCCATCAAGGTGGCGGCGGTTGAGCAGGAAACCATGACCATGGAGCAGACTGACGCTTTCATACGTGAAAATATAGGAAGAAAGATCGTGGTGATAGGCGCTTCCACCGGAAGCGACGCTCACACTGTCGGTATCGACGCTATCATGAACAGAAAAGGTTTTGCCGGTCACTACGGGCTTGAACGCTACGAAATGATAGAGGCAATAAACATGGGCAGTCAGATACCCAACGAAGAATTCGTAAAGGCTGCCGTAGCGGCAAATGCAGACGTATTGCTTGTGTCGCAGACAGTTACGCAGAAAGATATACACATACAGAATCTTACGAATCTCATAGAAATACTCGAGGCCGAAGGGCTTCGCGATAAATTTGTAGTGGCTTGCGGGGGCGCCCGCATTACACATGAACTTGCAAAGGAACTCGGGTATGACGCCGGGTTCGGGGCGGGTACTTATGCCGACGACGTGGCAACTTTTGTCGTAAATGAGCTTGCCGCGCGGATGAAAAGAAAACAGATCCGGGCAGGGAACGTGGCGGATACCGTGTTCAGTGCGCAGATTCAGAACGGAGGACAGCATGAAAAATAAAACAGTTACCGCAGAGCAGGCAGTAAGCGGTATAAAAGACGGCGCCGTGATAATGTTCGGCGGATTTCTCGGGTGCGGCACCCCGGAAGTGCTTATAGACGCCTTGCTTGAAAAAGGCGTGAAGGATATAACAGTCATTTGCAACGATACGGCCACCCCGACTACGGGAGTGGGCAGACTTGTTGCCGCGAAAAGGGTCAGGAAGGTGATAGCTTCGCATATAGGGACCAATCCCGAAACCGGTGCTCAGATGAACTCCGGAGAAACGGAGGTGGAACTTATTCCGCAAGGTACGCTTGCTGAAAGGATCAGGTGCGCGGGATACGGACTCGGAGGAGTGCTTACGCCTACAGGGTTGGGAACGGAAGCGGAAAAAGGAAAAGAGGTTATTGTGTCGGACGGAAAAAGCTATTTGCTTGAAAAGCCTCTGAAAGCGGATTTTGCCATACTCGGTGCAAGTCTTGCAGACAAGAGCGGCAATCTTTTCTTCAAGGGGACGACAAAGAATTTTCAGCCTCTTATGGCGACGGCAGCGGATACCGTTATAGTTTATGCCGAGAAGCTTGTGGAAACGGGCGAGATCGATCCCGACACAGTGGATACTCCCGGTATTTTTGTGGATTACATTGCGGTAAAGGAGTAAGGAAATGGACGTGAAAGAAAGAATCGCACGCCGTGCGGCTGCGGAAATAAACGACGGCGATGTCGTTAATCTGGGAATAGGACTGCCGACCCTTGCAGCAGGATATGTCAACGAAGATTATGATATAGTATTGCAGTCGGAAAACGGGATACTCGGAATGGGCGGTATTGCTCCACAGGGAAAAGAAGATAAAAATATCATTAACGCCGGCGGGCAATATGTAATGGTGGAAAAGGGCGCAAGCTTTTTCGACAGTGCACTGAGCTTCGGAATAATAAGGGGCGGGCACGTGGATAAAACTGTTCTTGGTGCACTTCAGGTGGATATGGAAGGTAATCTTGCAAGCCATATCATTCCCGGAAAGATGGTCCCCGGTATGGGCGGGGCGATGGATCTTGTGGCAGGAGCCAAAGAGGTTATAGTCGTTACCACGCATACAGCCAAAGGCGCTCCGAAAATACTCGAAAAATGTACTCTTCCCTTGACCGCAAAAGGAAAAGTGAATAAGATCATCACTGAGCTGGCTGTTATAGAGGTAAGGAATGACGGGCTGCACCTTACGGAAATAAGCGAAGGAACTGCCGTAGAGGAGGTTATAGCTCTCACTCAGGCTCCGCTGATCGTTGAAAAAGAACTCAAGACCTTCTGAGATAAAGAATAAAAAAGACGCGGGGAGTTTATTCCGCGTCTTCTATTTTGATTTTAAGTGGATTTCACTTTATACGGTTTTAAATAATGCGTTGGCAGCTGAACGGAAAAACGCTCCGGATCAGAGTGATACTTCTTTTTCTAAAAGTCTTATGCTGAAATCAATACGTCTGAGTGTTTCTTCTTTCCCGGGTATGCCGCCGATCGGAAAGACACCGACGGAATCAGAGCGACGTATTTTTTTCTGTAAGATTTATGCTGAAATCAATACGTCTGAGTGTTTCTTCTTTCCCGGGTATGCCGCCGAT
>URET01000042.1 GCA_900546875.1 uncultured Eubacteriales bacterium | reverse complement strand
AATATCCGTAATATCCATAATTGCCATATTAGAAACTGCTTTCGTAAAGGCTCGATTTCTTTTTAATTCTAATATACTTTTTCTATCGGTCGCATCCGCCACACAAAATTCAATTTGTTTTGCATATTGTGATTGCCGTCTTTTAGCCAATTCTATCATTTTTTTGCTGTAATCAAAAGCGACAACCGAAGCGCCTCTTTGTGCAAGATACGAAGAATAATTTCCATTGCCACACGCAATATCCAAAATGTAATCCGCAGGATTAGGAGATAGAAGTTCCGTTACTTTGGGACGCACTACCTCTCTGTGAAATTCATTAGATTCGTCACCCATTGCATTATCCCAAAATTGTGCGTTTTTCTCCCAGATTTTTTTACTTTCCTCTGTTCCTATGTTCTCTTCATACCCTAAAATCTTGCTTTTTGCTTCAATTAAATCTTCCTTACTATATTCCATTGTTACCCTCCATAATTTCTGATCGTTGTCGCCTCGACTATTATATATCTATTCTTCCCAAAATGGTATAGGCTTTTATTTTTGTAATGCTGCAAAACTTTTGCTTTCCTGTTGTAATATCCGTCTGTTTCCAGTTCAAAATAGTTCCTCCTCTCTAATACTGATTTTATCAATGATATTGCGCAATAGCAAGCAATGAACGCTTGCATTGCGCAAGACATTACATTATCTTCTGAAACATATGGCGAACCTTATCTAAACGGCTGTTCGGGCGGCGTGGCTGAAACACAGGCTCGCCGGAAGTTTCCTGATACCCTTTTAATTCTGTAATACAAACACTTCTTCCATTTGTATAAAAATTCAAATCATTCCTATATTCACCGATACAACGGGCAGGGATTTCCCCCTTAAAAATAACTTCATCTTTTTCAAGTCTGGTTGATTCAATTATTGCGCAATACTTTGGTGCGTCATTATAAGCCCGTGAAAGATATTCCTGCGGCGCAAAAAGAGTAAAGGAAAGGTATGGTTCCAACAGCTGTGTTCCTGCTTTTTTCAATGCCTGTTCCAACACGATAGGTGCAAGAAAACGAAAATCAGCGGGGGTACTGACCGGACTGTAATAAACTCCATAATCAAAACAAATTTGGCAGTCTGTCACTCCCCAGCCATATAAGCCCTGCTCCATTCCATAACGCACCCCCTCCATGACGGCATTTTGAAAACTTTTGTTTAAATATCCGAGAGATACCTCGCTTTTATATTGTGTTCCGCTTCCAATAGGAAGCGGTGTTACAGTCAAACCAATAGATGCCCAAAACGGATTCGGCGGCACTTCAATATGAATCGTGCAGCTCGCTTTTTTTTGCGGTCTTTCCAGATAAATAACCGAAGGCTCTTTCGTAACCACGCCCACATGATATTTTTCTTCTAATAGCGAACAAATAACTTCTAACTGTACTTTTCCCAAAAAAGATAACATGATCTCATGGGTAACAGTATCAATGTCAAAATGCAAAAGAGGATCTGTATCGGCGATCTCTACGAGGGCATTTAACAGGGCTTCCCTTTGCTCCGGCTTTTGCGGCTCTACGGTTGTCCGAAGTAATGGCATGGGATCATCGATCCGTGTTTTTTGAGGTAAGAGTTTTTCGTTTCCCAGAATGTCGTTCAGTTTCAAAGTATCATCAGCTAAAACAACAATTTCTCCCGGATCAGCATGGTCAGCCGGGACGATTTCACCATTTAACGGAATACACATTTCTGTAATCTTTATTTTTTTCTTTTTTGACAGCGGCAGCTCATCCCGTAAATGGAGCGTCCCATGATACAGGCGTAAATAAGTAAGCCGTTTTTTCCGGTCTGTATACTCAACCTTAAAAACATATCCACATAATTCAGACTGAATATCGTCTGTTTCTGTAATGAAAGTTTCTGTAATCGCTTCGATCAGTTTTTCTGTTCCTAAATTGTCTTTTGCACTCCCATGATAAACAGGAAACAAAGAGCAGCATCTGGTTCTTTTGCACTTTTCATATTGTAATTCCTGTATATCCAAAGGATCCTCTGCAACATATCGTTCTAACAGTTCATCGCTTCCAGAAATAACAATATCCCATTTGTCCAAATCAGAAATATCGGTTATGGTTATCTTGGGCGACAAGGCAACCTCCTGCATGACAATCATATCACTGGTAAGTTTATCTTTGATGCTTTGGTAAACACGCCGCAGGTCGATTCCATTTTGGTCTATCTTATTTACGAAGATGATTGTCGGGATGTTCATCTTCTGAAGCGCATTGAATAATATACGTGTCTGTGCCTGTACGCCGTCTTTTGCCGAAATGACTAAAACAGCTCCGTCAAGGACAGATAAAGATCGGTATGCTTCGGTTAAAAAATCCATATGACCGGGAGTGTCCACGATGTTGATTTTATAATCATTCCAGCAAAAAGAAGTAACTGCTGTCTGAATGGTAATTCCACGTTGCCGTTCCAAAATCATAGTGTCTGTTCTTGTAGTTCCTTTATCCACGTTTCCTTGTTCCGCAATCGCTCCACTGGTGTATAGCAGGCTTTCCGTCAATGTTGTTTTTCCTGCGTCTACATGGGCAAGGATGCCAATATTTATTATTTTCATGTGATTGTCCTCCTTTTACAGCCCTAAAGGGCATAAAAATCCCCAGCAGTAAAATACTTTTACCACTGGGGATTATAATTTGCGGACATACACATATACAGCATACACCTATTTGTGATTGCTGTTTTTTGGGATATGTCAAAATTGATAAGGCAAAAGTATTCTTAAATTGGGTACAAAAACCAAGCCCCCGTGAAAGGGACTATCATAATTCTTTGTTCCCACTATTTGATTATAGTTTTATTTAAGAATACCTTGCCGCATATTTTTTTACTCCTTTTCTGGAATGAAACTATTATATCACATCAGCTTTAGGAAAGCAAGTACCTAAAAGAAATTTTTCTTCCTCTTATATGTTAACAATCATACCGGCTTCTTGGCGTTCAGAATAGTTTCTGCTGTTTGCTGTGGTGTTTGGTTGGAATTGTCCAACCAAAAGCTGATCCGGGGTGTTGTCTGTATAAATGTATCGTATAAGGTTTCAACCGTAAAGCCGGAATAGCATGCTTTCTCCCTGTATAGTTACGTCTTTTTACAAACGTAAACCTGTTACGTTTATTGTGTGATATATATTATATCATATTTTAGTGCCATTGTCAATAATTTTCTTAATATTATCGTTCCTGTTCGTGATTTCGGTACTTTGTGTGGTTATGGTCTGTATTTCGTTGCTTGTTTTTCTCTAACCTCATTAGAATAGAGAATGGTTTTTCGTGCAGTTCCATATTTACATCAGCTTCAACATCTTTGTATATATCATAACTGTATTTACGTCCGTATTTCTCTTGTAGCTTTTGTATATTTGATTTTGTGTATTCATCATGGATTGTATAGCGTTCAGCCTGTACCGCCACCATATCTTCGGACGGAATACTCTTTTTGATTGATATAAATTCAGCTTTATCGTCAGCACATTGTTTTTCTAATTCTGTATTATTTGCAGCAATTTCTATAATAATATCATCATTTTTTATGTGCAATGCTTTATACTGTGGAATATCTTTTTCAGATTTGCAACTCATTTTGTCAAGGAAGGCGGATTTGAGATTTTGCAATTTTTTTATTTCTTTTTCCGTCTTGTCTATATGTTCCGTCAATTCTTTATGGCGAAAAATGTGTATTGGATTTAAATGTTTCTGCTCGGCTTTCATTTTCTTCAATTCGGTAATTTTATTATCTAACTGCTGGACAATTCCGTTATACCTTTGAACAGTAACATCAATAGTGGTGTTATACTGTTTGAGTTCTGTGGATATGTTTTCATTTTGCGTTATTTCATAACGGTTAAATATATATCTGTTCCGCAAATTCTCTAATGTATTTGCAAAATCCAAAACAGTTTTTTTCACCTTATCTACAACTATTGCCGATAGCTTTTTGATTTGTTTCTTTATTTCAAGCAACAAAGCGTTATCAGCTTTTATTTGCCTGTTCATTTCGCACCGTTCCGAAACACCGCCGCGCTGTTCTATGATATGCGCGGAAACACCCTCGTGAATAGTCGGCTGCTCGTCAATGCCGCACTCCTTGAAGCTGCGGCAGTCAACGCGTGCGTCAATGCTGTTCTGCTCCAGTGCCTTATTCGTGACTCCTTCCCATGCTTTGCGCCAACGTAAGACCTGTTCCTCGCTGTTCCACTCGGCGCATATGGGATTTTGCCTTCCGTATCGCGTACTTTTGGGATTTTTGCTTACCCTCTCATATCCCTGCTGTTCGGCTTCGGTGGGAGTCATATACAGCTTTTTCTTGTCTACCTTATACTGATACTGCTTTTCCCAGCCGTCAGCTTGTGCAGTCTTGAACTCGGCTGCTGTAAAGCCGCGTTCTTCATCACCGCGTTTGCATAAATACTCTTTCTGCGTCTTAGCCTGCCACTTGCCTTTATCATCAATCGGTCGCATAGTTAGCAGAATATGCGCATGAGGATTATGCCCGTCGGTGTCATGTATGCTGACGTCAGCACACATACCCTTATTGACGCACTGTTTGGATATACCCCTTTGAAAACGGATTTGAAACAGCAAAATACGCCGCAGCAATCTGATGCGGATACACTTCAATCCCCGACTTCAAATAAACGGGTATCAGCTTCTCAATTTCGCCAAACTTACTTTCTTTTGTTAGCCTATGAGCAAGATATTTGGCTTGACTTACAGTACTAATCATCGAATTCTATGCCGTTTTTTGCGCAATAGTCATAAAACTTCTTTACTGCCGCATACTGCGGTTTGCCCTTACTGTTTTCCCAACGATTTACCGTTGAAAAGGCAATCCCTAATTCTTTGGCAAGCATTTGCTGACTAAGATGAAGTTTTTCTCGAACATACTTTACCTTGTCACTGAACGACACGTTTTTCACCTCAAAAATCATTAAATATTTTATTAGCTCACAAATTTTTCTATATTTGAATTAATATGATTCCCCTTTATTTTTCAAATCAGTAAATGCCCTCAAAAAATCTTTCTTTATTTGTATCGGATCGCCATCTCCATCTTTCGAGTTTTTTGTTAAAACTATTTGAAAATCCAAATCATATTTTCCATTATCGTCTTTTACAATACACCTGCGTTTTCGTGATCCGATGATTTTACAGAAAAACTTGTAGTGTCCGTCTATTTTTTTGTGTTTTCTTACCTCTTCAATAAGTTTATGTGCTCTTTGCCTGGCTTCTTTGCTTTCTCTGTGTGTTACTAAATTTACCATTCTTCCCCCTAATTTTGTATCGATTTATTGCTTCTGTTATATAAACTTTAATTATATTAAAATTATAGCAAAATTATGCGATTAAGTCAATATCGAAAGAAAAATTTTTAACAACTAATCACATAAATACCGACTGCCAAACGACAGTCGGTACAACGAATTTGCTGTTTGTTTACCTATTTTTAATAAATCCCCAAGGATATTTACCTTGCGGCAAGTGAAAATGTCATCTTTATTCCATGAGCACCCCGGACGGTAAACAAAGTGCAGTAATTCGGCTTTTTTTGTCGGATTTTTGAAGCGAGATAAAATCTTGCGGCGTTAAGGAGGTATGAGGCGATAAGTTCGCATGCCTCCGGACTCTCCGGAAAAGAAAGCGTTCAATGGAGTCTGATATAAATATACGGCACGACGAACTCTGAAACGTACCGCTGCGTTGCGTTGTCGAAATTCGCCGAATACGCGGGAAAAATAAAAAAAATGTTCCACACCTGCTATTTCACACATAGTTATACACTTATCCACAGGGTTATCCACAGAAAAAGCAAGGTTATCCACAAGAAAAAACCGTTTTTCCACTTCTGTCCGGGAGCGGTTTTAAGTTTTTATTGAATTGTTTCAGGTTTTTTATCGGTCGGTCGGTTTTATTGTTCTACCCGGCAGCGTGTTTTAATAATATAAATTGACGGAGGATATTATGAAAGCTGAAAAATGGCTCGGACTTATAGCTCTCACGGCCGCATTGTTTACATTTCTTGCCGTTGTCGCTTCCTTTAACGCCAAACCCGCGCTCATCAAGGACAACCTTGCTTACGTCATCGTCATAGACGCGGGGCACGGCGGCATAGACGGTGGCGTTACAGGCGTCAATACCAATGTCAAGGAAAGCGAAATAAACTTGCTTATCGCCGAGGAACTCAAGGAGATATTCGAAATCAACGGTTTTACGGCGATCCTTACCCGTTCTGACGACAACGGCCTTTACGGTGACACCAGTCCCGGCTTTAAAAAAAGGGACATGGAAGCACGCAAAAAAATAATTCTCGAATCGGGAGCCGACCTTGTTGTAAGCATACATCAGAATTCCTACAGGGCTTCTTACCGCAGAGGCGCTCAGGTATTTTATCAGAAAGGGAGCTCAACGGGAGAAGCTTTTGCGGCAACTATGCAGACTATGCTCAATTCCCGGCTGGGTACCGATCTCGGTTTTCTTGCGGGTGATTACTATATCTGCAGATGCTCGGAAATTCCGACGGTTATCGTGGAGTGCGGTTTTTTGAGTAATCCGCAGGATGAAGCGCTGCTCCTGACACGCGATTACCGTAAAAAAATGGCGGAGTACATAATGCAGGGTTGCATTGCATACCTGTTCGGAGAAAGAGAAAACGCGGCATAAATGTTTTCCGGAGGATTTTTTTTGTAAAAGCTAAGGATCGGCGGGTTTATTATGATTTGGCGAAAATGTACGGCTGATTCTGCGGCAGGGTTGCGGTGAACAAAGGCCTGCCGGTGCATGATACTGAAGTGTTTGCTTTTGCGGAGACTTAACAGGCGGTTGACAAAAAACGTTTTGTGTTTTAAAATAAACGTATGCTTAAGGATTATTTCAGCGGTTTTACATCCGCTATTGCGGGACTAAGCAAAAACGCCGGCAAAACTACTCTTCTTTCGGCGTTGATCGCTCAGACCGAAGAAAAGATCGCCGTGACGTCTATAGGACTGGACGGGGAAAATACGGATGCCGTTACTTTGACTCCGAAACCGAGGTTATATATAAAAAGGGGGACAATCCTTGTCACTGCACAGCAGGCCTTCGATAAGTGCGATATCACAAAGCGCATTCTTGACGTAACGGATATAGGCACGCCATTGGGAAGAGTTATAGTGGCTGAGGCTCTTTCGGACGGTTTTGTTTTGCTTGCGGGGCCTTCCATGTATTCTCAGGCGGTATCTGTGAGGGACAAGCTCAGGCAATGGGGTGTGAGCCGGTTTTACGTGGACGGAGCGGTAAGCAGGAGAGCTTTTGCCACTGCCGAACTTTGTGACAGTCTGGCTTTTTGCGTGGGGGCGAGTTATTCTTTCAATTTTGAAAGGATAATCGAAGAAACGCGTCATATCGTCAGAATTCTTACTCTTCCTGTCGCGCGGGACGGTGTTAAAATTTCCGGTGCACTCGGTAATGCGGAGGCTGAGAAAGTGATCCGTGTCCATGCCGGCAGAGCTATAGTACTTGAAGACCCGGGCAAGATTCTTTTCGGAAAAAGCATATGGGATAAAGCTCAGGCATGCGGATGTACATTTGCGGTGGAGAGGCGAGCAGAATTGTGTTTGGTAGCGGTTAATCCCTATTCCGCCTACGGCACACCCTGTGACGCGGATAAACTTCTTACTGGCGTCAGACGGGCGGTGCCCGAAAATATTCCCGTATGCGACGTAAAACGAGGCGTCATTATCTGACTGTGGAGGCAATTATGGCCAAAAGAAAAAAAAGCAGAAAAATCACGTTGCCTGTAGTTATACTTTCCGTTCTGGCGGTATGCGTGATAAGTTTATACTATTTCAATGTCCCTCCTTTGGACTTTGATCTCGGAATAGGCTGGAAGTTTACAGTCCGGACCCCCGATGAAGGACCCGATCCCGATATCGCCTATACCGACGGTGAACTCCATGTGGACTTCATCGACGTCGGGCAGGGCGACAGCATACTTATTCGTTTCCCCGACGGCAAAAACATGCTCATTGACGGCGGCGACAAGAATAAAGATGCGTATTCTGCCGTTGCGGAAGTGCTGACTGAGTATGATGTGACAACTCTCGACTATGTCATGCTGACTCATACCGACGCCGATCATTGCGGCAGTCTGGATGATGTGATAGCGAGCGATGTCACGGCAAAGACAGTATATATGCCATACGTGCGTTCGAGGAGCGCCATCGATCCCATAACCACGGGAAGCGTCGATATACCCGATCTTCTCCGGGAATGCTATGATCTTTCTCAGACTACATACGGCTATATCGGTACCGCGGCGCTGGAGGATTTTGTCCTTGCTGTTGTCGGAGACGGTGCGGATATTAAATATTCTCTTCAGGGCGAGGTCATCTCGGGAGAAGGCTATACCATGACTTTTTATACTCCCGAAGCTTCGCAGTATGCACTTGTCCGCACGGGCAACAGTCACGATATCAATAATGTTTCACCTATAGTCATACTTGAGTTCAACGGCGTGAAGATCATGTTTACCGGGGACGTATCTTACGAATCCGGTTCATCGAAAGGGCACGAAAGGGGAGCAGAAGGCGTATTCCTCGATTATGTAAGAAAGACAGGCGCCGATGTGGACGTGGATGTGCTCAAGGTTGCTCATCACGGATCGAGCGGGTCTTCCTGCAGGGATTTTCTTAATACGGTTCTTCCGGAGTACGCGATCATAAGCGTGGGGGAAGGCAATAGTTACGGTCATCCCCATCAGGAGACTCTGAACAGACTCGCCGAGATCCATGCAGATGTATATACCACTATGGATCGCGGAAATATAATGCTTACCGTAAACTCCGAAGGGGAGATTTCCTTCGAATTTGAAAAGGGGACATTATGAAGCTGCTTGTTGTGAACGGACCGAATATGGCGCGTCTGGGAGAGAGGGAGGCGGAGCACTACGGGACCTTCACACTCGAAAAGCTCAACGCGGCGATAAACTCTTACGTAGGCGAAAGGGGATGGAAAACAGAGTTTTTTCAAAGCAATCACGAAGGCTTTATCATAGACAGGCTGGAAAAGGGTGACTTCGACGCTCTCCTTATAAATCCCGCGGCCCTTACCCATTACGGATTCTCTCTTGCCGACGCGCTCAGGATAATTACCTGTCCGAAGGCCGAGGTGCATTTGAGCGACATTTTTTCGCGGGAAGAATTTCGCCGCGTACGCGTTACGCAGGATTGTGTCGACGCTCTTTTTTACGGCGAAAAAGAACTGTCTTATCTTAAGGGAGCAAAATTTCTTATGGATCGGTGCGAGAAGATCAAAAAGGAAACCGTTTAGGCAGGGATACCCGATATGAATGACATAACCCCAATGGACAGAAAAAATATAGTTCTCATCGGTATGCCCGGCGCTTATAAAACCACCGTCGGCAAAGCTTTCGGTTTCCGTGCTGGTATGCTGCCGGTGGATACCGATCAGTTTATCGAGTACGAAGTCGCCTGTTCTATAGCCGAGATATTCAAACGGTGCGGCGAGGAGTATTTCCGCAAACTCGAAAGCAATGTCATAAGGCGCCTTGTCGACATGGAAAATGCCGTTATGAGCGTAGGGGGCGGAGGTGTTTTGCTTGCGGAAAACAGAAAGATCATGCGTAAACATGCATATGTCGTCTGGCTGGAGGTTTCTCCGGTCACGGTTTACGAACGTCTATATGCTTCAAGTGAAAAAAGGCCGCTTCTGATGCCGCTTTCTCTCGACAAAATAGAGAACATGTATAAAGAAAGAAAGAAAATTTATGCGTCGGCTGCTCACGCAAGACTTGTAACAGACGGCAAAACCGCCGAGGAAGTCACGTCGGAGCTGTGTGAGCTTATCATGAACAAGGCTTTCGGCGCGTATTGAGCACGGTTAGCTTTTAAAGGCTTTTGTCTTATGCGGCAAAAGCCGTTTTTTATAACAGTTTTCAGGTTAATTGAATAAAGACAGATATCGGTAAATTGAAACAGC
>URET01000041.1 GCA_900546875.1 uncultured Eubacteriales bacterium | reverse complement strand
CCGATAAGCTCATATTTATTTTCGCGTAAGCTCTTATCTCGATTTTCTCCATTTTTCTCCTCTGCACTTCAGATCCGACAGTCTTTTTTGCTTTTTTCCGTCTCCTCGGGAGAATACACCGCCACCCGACACAGCGTTCTGTATCTTTCCGCGTAATCCGATAAGCTCATATTTATTTTCGCGTAAGCTCTTATCTCGATTTTCTCCATTTTTCTCCTCTGCACTTCAGATCCGACGGTCTTTTTTGCTTTTTTCCGTCTCCTCGGGAGAATACACCGCCACCCGACACAGCGTTCTGTATCTTTCCGCGTAATCCATACCGTATCCCACAACAAAGCTGTCGGGTATTTCGAAGCCGGCGTAATCGGGAAATACCGACACCGTGCGTCTTGAAGGCTTGTTTATCAACGCCGCGATCTTTACGGTGCGCGCCCCTCTCGATTCAAGAAGCTCCTTGAAACATTTCACGGTGAGTCCCGTGTCCACGATATCCTCTACTATTATAACGTCTCTCCCCTTAACGTCACGGCTCATATCGCATTTTAACTTCACATTTCCGCCGGTGACCTGACTGTCGCCGTATGAAGAAAGCATCACAAAATCCACATCGACATCAGCCTTGATCTCCCGCACAAGGTCTGCAAAAAACATGAACGCCCCCTTCAGTACACATACCATAACAGGCGGCTTGTCTTTATCCTTATAATCTCTTGTTATGTCTGCTGCCAGCTCTCCCACGCGCTTTTTGATCCTTTCTTCCGAAAAAAGCACTTCCCTTATATTATTTTCCTGCACTTTTACACTTCCTTTTCTTTACTTTTCTTTTGTTTTTCCTTTTTGCTCACGGACCCCGTTCCCTCTTTCTCTTCCTCAAACCATATATACAAAGCCTTGTCTTCGGGACCCACTCTCAGTTTTTCGCTTATCTCAAAACCTATGACCGCATAAACCTCTTTCCCCTTTACCAGAAGAGGGATTTTATCTCTTTCAGTCACCGGTATCCTTTTTTCGGTGAAAAATTCCTTGAGTTTTTTATTCCCGCCTCCAAAACGATAAAACATATCTCCTTCACGGCGCGTCCTTATAACACAGCCCTCCGGAAGAGCACTCGCATTGAACCTTTTCGCTCCCTTCCCGCCATCCTCTTCGCTCACATAAATAACACCGTTTAAAAAAGCATGTCCGCCGAAAGAAAAAGGTATGGTTTCGTCGGCGTGAAAGGCCTTTTCTCCGTGCAGATATCCTCCTTCGCCTTCGTTCCCTCCGCTCTCACGGTAAAAATGCAGCAGATCAAATTCCCTTACCGCAACATAACCGTTTTGAAGCAGTATCTTTCTCCCGCTCTGCGCATTCAGAAGCGACTCGAGTGCCGTCAGATTTACGCGCGTTACGTCTATAAGCCCTCCGATAAGCCTCAATGCACGTCTGAAAGCATATGCCCTCAGCAGTCTGACTTCCTTCTTCAAAGCTTCGGCAGGTATATACGCGTTTTTTCCGTCGCTCATGACCGGGATACGCTCTGACGCCGCCTCCGCAAATTCTTCATGCTCACGTGCGTCCCGCGCAAAACAGCATATCGCCCTCTCCGCACCGCCGTTCAGTTCACGCACAAGCGGCATCAGATTCAGCCTGACAAAATTCCGTCTGTACTTATCGCTGAAATTCGTCACGTCCTGAACATAACGCACTTTATTGCGTTCCGCGTATTCGAGTATTTCCTCCTTGCTGCAATTAAACAACGGCCTCGCAATCTTGCCTTCCACCTCCTTCATCCCGCAGGCTCCGGATATACCGCTTCCCCTTATAAGATGCATCAGTACGGTTTCAGCCTGATCGGACATGTGATGAGCAAGACAGATATAGTCGTACTTTTCCGCATACTCATTGAATATTCGCCGCCTGAGTATCCTTGCCGCCGTCTCGATGCTCAGCTTCTTCACGGACGCATACGCAGGTACGTCTATCTCCCTTATTTCACACCTTATACCGTATCCGCCGCAGACATCGGCTACAAATCGCGCGTCGGAACTGCTTTCTTCCCTGATCCCGTGACTTATCGTGACTACATCTATTCTATACCGCCGGATCACGGCTTCCGCTCTGAGCACATGCAGCATCACCATGCTGTCCGCCCCTCCGCTCACAGCAAGCAATAACTTCGACCCTTCCTTAAACTTCAATACTTCCATTTGTCTTCCATCAAATCTTCCGCTTTACCCGCTTCAGAATTTTCACCGCCTTCACGATTTTTTGTCTGCTCGATTTCCCCCGAAAAAACCACTTCTCTTTCGGGGAGTTTTTACCGCCTTCAAAGCTTTTGTCTGCTCAACTTCCTCCGGAAAAAAACGACTTCACTTTCGGCATGAGCAATGTGACCGCCACGCCCACCGTGAACCCTGCGGGAATACCCAGAAGCGCAAGATACGGCGCGTAGCCAAGCATCTGCCTTGTCCCCGAAACAAACACGAAAACCGCGTTCTGCACAAGATTGTGACAAACTCCGGCAGCTATGCTTATTGCCGTTATACTGACGCTCTTCCCGAAACACCTGAACAGCAGAGCGCTCAGCGAATAGGATACGAGTCCGGCCGAAAGACTGTAAAGCAGCGTGCTCAGACTGCCCGTCAATGCCGCTCCGAGCAAAGTCCTTGCCAATACTACCGCGTATCCCTGCCACACCCCCATGACAGTAAGCGCAAGCATCGAGAATATGTTACCAAGCCCCATTTTCGCCCCCGGCAGAACTAGCGGCGGAAACAGACTCTCTATAATATACGCTATCAGACTCAATGCCGTCAAAAAAGCTATCCTTGTCAGCGTTCTTATTCCGGTTTTCTTTTTTTCGTCAATTTCAGTCATTTCTCTTTTATCCTGCGGGGATCCATCCTCCGTTGCCCACGCCTCTCACGGTAACCCCGTTCGGCATACATATTATCACCTGATCAGAGGTTGTTATTGGAGGAAAATTATTTACGCATTCCTTGGACACCGAACAATCGGCACTTACCATTAAAGCGCTGTTTTCCGTTATCTTCACGGTGTTGACGCCGTGCTTGGACACAGTCACATAGATACCGTCCTTTTTTTCCTCCACCGTTACGTATTCTCGGGCATAGTTCTTCCATCTGCCTCCGAAATCGCATGAAAAACAAAGTTCGCCGTCCACGGTGATCTCTATCCCGGTAAGCCCCTCTCCGCTCTCGACTGAAAAAGCAGCCAAAAAACATACTGCCGTCAGCAGTAAAACCGCCGTATATATAAAAATATCTCCCTTTCCGAAAAATTTTCCCATATTAAGTTCCCGAAAGGATACGCGTATTCCGAACAGGCAGAAAATCAGATCACCTTAAACTCGTCGTCGTAAATGGTGACGCCGATCCTGTCCGTCACCAGGTAACCGCCGGATCCTTCTTTAACAAGCAGATATCCTTCTATCCCATATTTTTCACCGTACTCTGCAACAAAATCCGAAGCTTTGTCACCCAATATCATCAGCGAAGTGGATATGATGTCGCCACAGGAGGCTTCCTTCGTGATGACGCTGCATGCAATATAACCGTTGCTGACGGGTGAAAGCTCTTTGTCTATTATATGGCAATATCTTATCCCGTCCTCTATATAGTACCTCTGATAATCGCCGCTCGTACTGAACGCGCTGTTTTTAACGAAGCACCCTGCATAATTATATTCGCCGCCTTCGGCGTAACGCGGATTTATGAGTCCGATCTCCCATCCCGTGTTATTATCGGGAGCGTCGAGGAGGATGATACTGCTGTAGCCCAGACTCATATACCCCATGCCGAAGCCTTCTTCAGCAAGATACTTCTTTGCTTCGTCGAGAGCAAAACCTTTTCCTGCGCCGCCGAAGTCAATGCACATATTGAGCTCCGTCCCTCTGAATATAATCGAAGCACAGTTTTTCACCAGATAATATTTCCCGTCTTCTTCAATAAGCTCAGCCTTATTGAAATCCGAAAGCGGCAGCAGCAACGCCGCTTCGCTCCCTTTCCGCTCGCTTTGCGGCACCATTTCATCTTCGTATCCGTAAGCTTCGCCGAAACCCCAATAACGGACCGCATGGTAAACTGCCGGGTTGAAGGCTCCTTCCGTATCACGGTAAAGCATGGAGCATATTTCGAATAGCCGCGCCGTTATTTCCGAAACTTCCGTTCTCTCTCCCTGAGAAAGCCTGTTGAACCGGACCACGTCGCCGTCAGGGTACCTTACGAAATTGGCGCTCAGATCCGCTTCGGCTTCCCTGAGCATCTCAGTCACCTTCATAGCGGCGGCCTCGGCCTGTTCTTCGGTTTTGTCTTCCCCGTAAACAAGCCTTATCATGAGCTCTGTACCGAAAACCTGATATTGTGTAGTGTAATAAACGCCGTATTTTTCTCTGCCCTCAAGCATAAAAAACAAAACGGCGGTCAGTACAGCCATCAATATGAATACCCCGACAAGTATTTTCCCTTTTACGCTCATCTGCTTTTAGGTCTTTCCCCCCTTAATTTCAGCGTCGGCATGGCGTTGAGTGACAGTTCGGCAGGAGTTCTGCCCTTATATATCTGAAAGTAACCGTTACTTGCTATCATCGCGCCGTTATCCGTGCACAAAGCCTTTTCGGGCAGATAAACGCGGTATCCCTCTTTCTCAAGCTGCACGGCTCGTTCTCTCAGGTACGAATTTGCTCCCACCCCGCCCGCAACGGCGATCTTTCCAAGTCCGCTTTTCACGAGTTCTTCGGCGGCTCTTTTCATAAGTCCGTCCACAGCGGCGAAATTGAAAGACGCACACATATCTTCAAGGGCTATGTCGTTTTCTCCGGCTTCTTCCTTCCTCACGATACGCGCTCCTTTTTGCATGGCGGAATTAAGGAAGTTCATGACTCCGGTCTTGAGTCCGCTGTAGGAAAGATTCCCGTTCTGCGCCACTACGGAATGAAACGGATATTTTACCTCGCCGTGCGCCGCAAGCCGGTCTATCTCCACTCCTCCCGGATAAGGAAGCCCCAGCACACGCGCTACCTTATCAAATGCCTCTCCCGCGGCGTCGTCGATCGTGGAGCAAAGCACGCATATCTCGTCGAAATCGTCCACCCTGACGACGGCGGTATGGCCTCCCGAAGCAAGCACGCATATATAAGGCGGGTAAAGATCCTTATGGCTGAGATAATTCGCGCATATATGGCCCTCTATATGGTTTACGGCGTAAAGCGGCTTCCCCGCCGCCTGTGAAAGTGCCTTTGCAAAGCTTACCCCCACAAGCAACGCACCCACCAACCCGGCACCGTATGTTACGGCAACGGCGTCTATATCCTTCAGTCCGACTCCCGCTTCCCTGAGAGCTGCCGACGTGACCTTGTCTATAGCCTGTATATGGTTCCTCCCCGCAATTTCCGGGACGACTCCTCCGTAAAGCCTGTGCACTTCTATCTGACTCGCGATCACATTGCTCAGTATTTTTCTGCCGTCGCTCACCACCGATACGGCCGTTTCGTCACACGAGGTCTCTATTCCGAGTACCAGCAGATTTTCTTTCATTTTTCCGTTAGCTCCGTTACAGCTTTATAGTACTCCGCTATTTCCGGAGCGTTTTTTGTTTCGGAAAGTATTTCTTCGCACTTGAGCTTTTCCTTGTTCAGAAAAGCCCTGAAATCCTTCCCCATTTCAGCCAGATCGGTCTTGCCGAACATTATCTCCCTTTCGGAAAGCCGGTCCTTGCCCCTTACAAGCTTCATCACCGTATAAAACCTGCGTCCTTCGGCTACGGTAAAATCCTTTTCGATAAAATACCTGTCCATAAGCGCGATCCGGACCTCCCCCGCGTTTTTCATGGGCTGAAGTACAAGCACCTCAGGCAAAGTATCCGCATTGTTTACGATATCTATGATCTCGAGTCCGCCCATTCCGGCTATGACCGCCACCTCCGTTTCGATCCCTTCGAGTCCGTTTACACAGAAAAAATCCGCTTCAAACAAGCCTCTCCTTTCACACTCTTTTCTCGCCTTGTTCAGACTCGCCTCCGAAATATCGCAAAACTGCACGATCTTCGCTATCCCCGACGTCAACGCCTCGGCGCCTATGTACCCGTGATCGCAACCTACATCAGCTAACGAATCACATTGCGGTATCAATGATATTATTGCCGATAACCTTTTCTTCACACTTCCTCCTCAATCCAGAAAATCATGAAGCTTTTTGCTTCTCGTCGGATTCCTGAGTTTTCTGAGCGCCTTGGCTTCTATCTGACGTATCCTTTCCCTTGTAACGTTGAACGCCAGCCCTACTTCCTCAAGAGTACGCGGTCTGCCGTCGTCTATACCGTAGCGGAGCCTCAATACCTTCTCCTCTCTCGGAGTCAGTTTGTGAAGCACGCTGATAAGTTCTGCGCGAAGCATTCCGGAAGCAGCCGAGTCGCTCGGCGACTTGGCTTTTTCATCCTCTATGAAATCACCTAAATGACTGTCGTCTTCCTCGCCTATGGGCGTTTCAAGCGAAACCGGATCCGACGCGATCTTCTGCACTTCTATCACCTTCTCCACCGACACGTTGAGTTCCTCGGCTATCTCTTCGGGGAAAGGTTCCCTTCCCAATTTCTGAGTAAGTGAACGCTGTGCTCTTATCTGACGGTTTATGGTTTCCACCATGTGCACGGGTATCCTTATAGTGCGCGCCTGATCGGCTATCGCGCGCGTTATAGACTGACGTATCCACCATGTCGCATACGTCGAAAACTTGAAACCCTTGGTATAATCGAACTTGTCCACAGCCTTTAAAAGTCCGAGATTTCCCTCTTGTATCAGATCAAGCAGCTGCATTCCTCGCCCCACATACCTCTTGGCAATCGAAACCACCAATCTCAGATTGGCTTCCCCGAGTTTCTTCTTGGCTTCCATATCTCCTTCGAGTATCTGTTTTGCAAGTTCCCTTTCCTCTTCCTCTCCGAGAAGAGGCACCTTCCCGATATCCTTCAGATACATCTTTACCGGATCGTCGAATGTTACGTCCTCGGTATCCTTGCTGAGGAGATCGTCGTCGGTGGGGAGCGGGGCTCCGTATATCTGAAGCGGAGTATCGTACAGATACTTGAATATTTCCGCCTGCTGATCGGGAGTGATATCGGGATTTTCCTTTTCCAGCTGTATTATCACTTCGTCTTCTGTTATAAAGCCTTTGCTTCCGCTCATTTCACGGAACTTCTCATACAAAGCTTTCAATACACTTTCATTTAATTCCATACTTTTTCCTCTTTGGGTTATTCTGTCCTATTTTACCGCTTCCTACGCTTTATAAAATAATTTTTGCCGCCGAAACGCTTATTTTTGTATTTTTTCCGCCGAAAAACGCTTTCAGTCGAGAAAATCTCTCAGTTTCTTGTTTCTGTTTGCCGCACGGAGCTTCCTGACCGCCTTGGCCTCTATCTGCCTTATCCTTTCCCTCGTGACGTTGAAAGCCTTCCCGACTTCTTCAAGAGTACGAGGTCTGCCGTCATCGAGTCCGTATCTCATTCTGAGCACTCTTTCCTCACGCGGCGTAAGTTTATGCAGTTCCTTGATCAGCTCTTCCCTAAGCATCTTGTTCGACGCTATATCGCCCGGCGAAACAGCTTTCTTGTCCTCTATGAAATCCTTGAGAAAGCTGTCCTCCCCGTCTGAAACCGGCGTGTCTATGGAAACCGGCTCCTGTGCTATCATACGCACTTCCGTCACCTTTTCCACGGAAACATTGAGTTCCTTTGCAAGCTCCTCGGGATAAGGATCTCTTCCGAGCTGCTGAGTGAGCGAACGCTGTGCTCTGGTTTGCCTGTTTATGGTTTCCACCATATGTACGGGTATCCTTATGGTCTTTGCCTGATCGGCTATCGCGCGCGTTATCGACTGACGTATCCACCATGTGGCATAAGTCGAAAATTTGAAGCCCTTCGTATGATCGAATTTCTCCACCGCTTTGATAAGCCCGAGATTTCCTTCCTGTATCAGATCGAGCATCTGCATGCCCCTGCCGACATACCTTTTTGCTATTGATACCACAAGTCTAAGATTAGCTTCGCTGAGCTGTTTTTTTGCCTCCTCGTCACCCTGTCTTACTCTTTCCGCCAGAGCTTTTTCCTCTTCCTCCGTAAGCAAAGGGATCTTTCCGATATCTCTTAAAAACATCTTTACCGGATCGTCCGACCCGATATCCTCTTCCGACACCGCAAGTTCGTCGTCGGGAATAAGAGGCTGACCGTACAGATTGAGCGGCGAATCATAAAGATATTTCAATACTTCCGCTTCCTGCTCGGAAGTTATATCCGGAAACGTCTTTTCCAGCTTGATAAGTACCTCGTCCTCGGTAACATATCCTTTTGCCTCGCTCTCCGAAAGCAGCCCTTCGTAAAGCTCTTTTAATAATTCCTTATTGATATCCATAATCCCCTCTGAAGCATATCCGTCTACCGGCTGCCCGATATATTTTTCTTTTTGTTCATAAGAGCACGTATCCGCGCTGTATAGGCGGGAAGCTCATCTTCAGAAGCCTTTTCGGCATACTTGCTCAGCTGCATTATTTCCCCGTCTATATCCGCCGACTTCACCTTCTTAAGACAATCGGTATAATAAGCCTTCTCACTCGGCTTCCCGTCAAACTCAGTCCCGACTATAGCCATGACCAAAGGATCCGCTTCCCCCGTTTCCTGAAACAGCCTGTTCATTTCAGGCTTCTCGGACCTTTCCCTGCACTCTTTGATATAAGAAAATATCTTCCCGGCAGAACTCCCCGCCTTTACTGCAGGATAATAGTCTTCGGCGTACTCCACCCCTTCTATCATTGCGGCTGCAACGCATGCAAGCGCAAGAGTATATCCGTCTGCGCCGGCTTGGGGTATCACAAAGCTTTCGTTTTCCTCTTTGACGCTGTTGTTTCTTACAAACTCTTCATTGAATCCCGTTGTGAAAACGACCTTCTCTACAAGCTTCTCTTTTTCGACGCTGTCTTCGGTACTGCGGATGACATCCAAAGCTTCTTTGGTAAAAGCTATCCGGTTTCTTTCTCTTTCCGAAGGGTTTTGCTCCGAAAGGTCATATTTTGACATGAGCACATATAACTTGTAATCATTGAGCTCCCTTGCGCCGCGTACCAATTCGCTAAAAGCCTCTGCGCCGTGTTCTCTGATAAACTCGTCGGGGTCGGTCTTGTCGGGCAGTGACATAACATTTACGCGAAGTCCCTCCGCACGCAGAATGTCCAGTCCCCTCAGTGTGGCTCCCCTTCCGGCGGAATCACCGTCATAACATATGTAGATCTCGTCGGTATACCTTTTGAGCATACGTGCCTGTCCGGCGGTAAGAGAGGTCCCCATGGAAGCCACTGCGCAAGGATACCCGTACTCATGAAGCGCTATGACGTCCATATATCCTTCAACAAGTACCGGCCTTTGCATTTGACCTTTCTGTTTGAGTTCTTTAAGCTTGTTTATATTGAAAAGCGTGTTGCTTTTATCGAAAATCACAGTCTGAGAGGTGTTTTTATATTTCGCAAAGGAATCGTTTCCGGGGTACGCTCTTCCTCCGAAAGCCAGGACCTCACGCATCCCCCCTATGACGGGAATAATCAGCCGTCCGGCCATAGCGTCGGAAAGCTGACCTCTGCGTGTAGTTTCCGCGACTCCCGCCGCAAGCATATTTTCGGCAGAAAAGCCTTTGTCCGCAAGATAGGAAACAAGCGTTTCCCTGTCTGAGGAGCACCCTATGCCGAAGGCTTTGCAGGTTTTTTCGCTTATGCCCCGCTTTGCCAGATACTCACGCCATTTTCGCCCGCTCTCCGACAACAACACTCTGTGATAAAACAGCGCAGTCTCTTTTAAAAGCTGCAACAACACTTCTCTTTTTTTTCTTTTCAGCCTGATATCCTTCTCGGCTTTCTCGTCTGCCGCGGCGGGCACACTGAGTCCTGCCCGCGCCGCAAGAATCTGCACGGCCTCCATAAACGACACGCCTTCATATTCCTCAACGAATTTTATCACGTCGCCGGATACCCCGCATCCGAAACATTTGTAAAACTGCCCCTGCCTCGATATGGAAAAACTCGGCGTTTTTTCATGATGGAAAGGACAAGCGGTCCAATAATTGCGCCCCCTTTGTACTACGGGCAAATATCCGCTTATTACATCAACTATATCGTTTTTACTCTTCAACTCGTCGATAAATTTCTGAAAATCCAATTCCTTCTCCGAAAGACCGCTTCACGGCGCCGCCTTATTTGTTCCGTGACATGCCTGTTTTTTCCGCGTATTCCTTCTTATTTATTCCGTGACACGCCTGCTTTTTCCGCGTATTCCTTCTTATTTATTCCGTGACACGCCTGCTTTTCCTCGTATTCCTTAATCTAAGGAAGCTCTGAATAAACAGCTTTCATTCTGCTCTTAATCAAAATATAGGTC
>URET01000040.1 GCA_900546875.1 uncultured Eubacteriales bacterium | reverse complement strand
GTGCGGCGGGATGTGAGCAATGTGTGTTTCACAGGATAGATTTCATACAGCGCGGCGGAATGGGCTTTATACTTTACCGGTGACGCAAAATAGATTTTATGTAGTCTTGTACGACAGATTTAACTTGATATTGCGGAATGATTCATATTTTTTTGAGCGTTAGGGCTTGTATGGTGCGGGGTGGAATTTGTGTATAAGTTGCGAAAGGCGGGAGGCGTCCGTGATGTAACATAAAGTTAAAAAACTACGGATAAAATAATATTGTAAAATCCGAAATTTTATTGAGGCAGTTATGGAAAAATTTGACGTGGTAATAATCGGAGGCGGAATAGGCGGGCTTATGAGTGCATACCGGCTTGCAGAAACAACTGCTTTAAAGGTACTGTTGCTTGAAAAGGGGCTTCCGATCGAGGAGAGGATATGTCCGCTTATCAGGAACAAAGCCGAGAAGTGTATGATGTGTCGGATGTGTTCGGTAATGAGCGGAATGGCGGGTGCAGGTGCGTTTTCTGACGGGAAATACGTGATCGGGACCGAATACGGAGGGTGGCTGACCGATTTTATTCCCAAGGAGAAGGTGATGGAGCTTATTGAGGAAGCCGACTCCGTACTTATGAGGTTCGGTGCGACGGATCAAAGGTATCTGCCTGATGACGAACTTAAACTGAAGTGTCTGAAATATGATCTTCACATGCAGCAGGCCGTGCTCAAGCATCTGGGTACAGACGACAATTTCAGGACGATGCAGCGGCTTATACAGTATCTTTCGGAGCGCACGGAAATACGGACCTTGGCGGATGTCACGGATGTGGACAAAGGGAGTCGGAGGGTAAGGTATAATTATCAAGGCGAGGAGAGGGAGATACAGGCACAGGCGGTGTTGTTTGCCGTAGGGAGAGCTGGCAGCAGGTGGTTTGCGGCATGGTGCGCGAAGAACGGCGTAAAGATGACAAGCAATCAGGTAGATATAGGGGTCAGAGTGGAGTTGCCCCGTATAATATGGAAAGAATTTGCACAGAAAATATACGAGCCTAAAATCGTTGCGCGAAGCAAGGGATACGGCGATTATACGCGCATGTTTTGTTTCAATGACGGCGGCGAAGTCGTTACGGAAAATACCGACGGCGTTCTTACCGTCAACGGTCACAGCTACCGCGATCCTGCCCTGAAAACGGAAAACAGCAATTTTGCTCTTCTTACTACCACCCGTTTTACGGAGCCATTTAATGAACCGATAGAGTATGCGCGATATGTGGCGTCGTTGGCTAATAAAATAAGCGGGGGCGGGGTACTTATGCAGCGTTTCGGCGACCTCACCCTGGGAAGACGCACGAACGAACACCGCATGAAGCATTGTAACGTGCGGCCTACCCTGAATGCGGTAGCAGGAGATTTAAGTCTCTGTATGCCCAAAAGACAGCTTGATAATATAATAGAAGCCATTTATGCTCTTGATAACGTCGCGCCCGGTACTGCCAACTATGACACTCTGCTATACGGTGTGGAGTGCAAATATTATTCCTCGCGTCCGGATTGCGAGGATTTCAGGCTCAGGGATTGTCCCGGTATCTATGCCGCAGGTGACGGCGCAGGTTTTACGAGATCGCTTTCTCAGGCGGCGGCGAACGGTCTCTATGCTGCTGAAAAGATTGCGCGGGATCTGAGTTCGGGCAAATGAACCGAGGAAAAGATACAGATTTTCTTGAGGGTATGTCGGAACAAGCCTATAAACCATAATGCGACGATAATAGCTGAGTTTTTTAACGTAGTCGATTTTGCTGCCTTAGGATGAAAGAACAAATCTAGAAGCAACATAAATTACAAAGGGAGGAAGCGTTTTGTCAGATAAAAATTCAGATAACTATAATTCGAAACAGTACTACGCCTCGGAATTTGATCCCGGCATAAACAATAATCCCGTACCTCTGGAGAAAACGGAGAAAAAGAAAAAATTTTCATTAAGAAATATTCCCAAAAACGTTTGGATTCTGATAGGTGTTGTTGCGGCAGTGTTGATCGCGACCGGAATACTCGCTCTGATATTTTTGCCTGAAATAAAATCTTTTATGTCGGAAGAAAATATTGATCGATTTAAAAATTGGGTGAAAGATCGAGGGTTTGTAGGATGGCTTGTAATGATCGGAGTACAGATACTTCAGGTTGTGGTTGCTTTTATTCCCGGTGAACCGGTGGAGCTTATTGCCGGTGCCCTTTACGGGACCTGGGGCGGGTATCTTTTGTGCGCTCTCGGCTGTATACTCGGAACAATTCCTGTTTTGCTGATATCGCGTAAACTGGGATACAAGCTTTTATACAGGCTTTTCGATAAAGATCAGGTGGATAATTATACTTTTCTTAAAGATTCGTCCAAAATGGAAACTGTCGTATTTGTGGTATTTCTTATCCCGGCAACACCTAAAGATATGCTGACATATTTTGCTGGGGTCGCAAAAATTCCTGTGTGGAAATTTGTGTTGCTTACGACTTTTGCTCGTTTCCCATCGGTCATAAGCTCTACAATGCTTGGTTCCTCCGCCATAGAAGGAAACTGGTCTGCTTCTCTTGTTATATTCATTGCAACAGCTCTCATCGGAGTACTGGGAATTGTTTTCAAAGATAGAATTATCGATAAACTGAAGTCTTTCCGCAAAAATAAAGAAGATACGAAATAATGCAAATAGCTTTCATTCCGTGAGGATATCGGGAGAGTCGGGATCGGGCCTTCCGTTTATAAAGCATAGCGGCGGGTAAGCCACACACCACCAGTTACCGCCTTCGCCCTTGCCCAAGGTTATAACGAGTGAAACGTATTCACCCGCAGGATAGATTTCTCCACTGTAGGTACGGTCGGGGAAGAGTTCGTTTCTGAGCGCCACGCTGCAGCCGTAGGAGGCGGCGCCGGAGAGAACAGAATCACAAAATTCTTGAATATTGCACTTATTGCGACTGATTAGTTCAGTTGCTTCTTTTTTGTTTTCGGCTGTTTCGAGAGGTGACTCAGAATAAGAAAGAGCTTTTTTTGCCGATGATAACGTCGAATTGACGGCGTACGGCATATCCGTTTTTTCAGGGCTGACTGCAGTAGCGAAATTGCGTGTTATAATACAGGAGAAAGGGAAATGGTCTTTACGGAAAAGGCTGACTGCAGTAGTGAAATTGCGTGTTATAATACTGATGCTTTGGTATGACGGCGTTATTTTCCTAAAAGTTCGTACAGCCATTCAAGAAGCAAAGAACGATAGGTGACGGTATCGGGAGAGTCGGGATCGGGCCTTCCGTTTATAAAGCATAGCGGCGGGTAAGCCACACACCACCAGTTACCGCCTTCGCCCTTGCCCAAGGTTATAACGAGTGAAACGTATTCACCCGCAGGGTAGATTTCTCCACTGTAGGTACGGTCGGGGAAGAGTTCGTTTCTGAGGGCCACGCTGCAGCCGTAGGAGGCGGCGCCCGAGAGCAGAGAATCGCAGAATTTTTGGATATCGCTTTTGTTGCGACTGATTATTTCGGTCGCTTCTTCTCTGTTTCCGGCGTTTTCGAGCAGCGGTTCGAGGTAGTCGATAAGTTTGTTGCGCAGGGCGAGTTTTACGTTCTGATCAAAAGGGGAGTCGGAATTGGCGATTATTCTTATCCTTACGAATTCTGATTTGTCAGGCGGCGCGGGAAGCAGCATGGCAACGGCTATAAGCACGGTAAAAACAATGATCACCGCAAAAACTGTTTTTTTCATATTTCCTCCGGATCAAATGATTACGGAAATGATTTTTCCCAAACGGAGCAAGTCATTTTGTCGGATAGTGTAAAAACACAAAGGATTTTGTCCGGTACGGTTTTTACACGTGTTCCTAAGGACTGACCGTCGTTCCCGAGCAAATACGTCGGGCTTCGCGGAGACGGTTCCGAAGCCGAGACTGCAGGCGTTTTCCGTTATTCCGGGCGATGCGCGAGTTTTTAGACGAAGCATACTGAAAGCGCAGGTTTTCGGCTGATACGGCAAAACTGAGGCGACGGCTTTTTAAAAAGTGAAAGAGAAGCGTCATATGTTCCGGAAATTCACTGCATGAAAACGGATTTCGGGCTCCGGCTGTTTCTCGCTTGAATGGGACCGTACTTTTAAAGTGCGAAGGGGGGTTCGGGCGGGTCCGGTGAGGAGGGGAAGGCTTCAGGAAGGATAAAATTACCGAAGGAAGTATGGAGGCAACATTCGTATTGACTTGGAAAAGAGGATGTGGTATAATAAAAAAGTTATGAGCGTCGGGCGGACGCTGTTGAAAAGAAAGCCGGAAAAGGGGATCGATATGGTTGAGCTTTTGAAGAAGGGGTATAAAATGCTAATAGCCGATTTTGACAACACATTGGCGCGTTTTGACTCCACTGTGTCGTTGAAGGTGAAGGAGGCGACGGAGCGGTACAGGGAAGAGGGGGGCATATTTGTCGTATGCAGCGGCAGGGCACTGCCTTCGACGAGGCTGATGATGCGGCTCAACGGTATCGAAGGCATGGTGGCGGCGTGTCACGGCGCGGTGGTCGCCGACGAAAGCGACAATATACTGACGCGCATGGAGATGGAGATATCGAAGGCTTTGAAGTGTCTGTCACTTTTAGAAGAGAGGGAGGTATTTTACATAGTTTTTGCCGACGATATACTTGTATGCAATTTCGACTGTGAAAGGCGTCTTTTATACGAAAAGAGTTCCGGATGTCCTGTGGAGGTGAAAAGCAACGTGCCCGAGTGGCTGAAAGGCAAGAGCGGCGGGGTGCAGAAAATTCTTGTTATCGACGATCCGGAGGCTCTCGGAAAACTGAGCGCTTCCATAGGGGCAGGGTTGCCCGAAGGGGTCAATGTATCGGGGAGCAGCAATCATTTCATGGAGATCGTGGACGACAAAAGCACAAAAGGCAAGGCTGTGGAGTTTCTTGCCGGGAAATACGGTCTTGACAGGAGGGAAGTTATAGCTGTGGGGGATTCGGCGATAGACGTTCCCATGCTCAGAGCAGCCGGACTGGGGGTTGCCGTCAGGAATGCTTCGAGGGTGTGCAAGGAAGGAGCGGGTGCGGTATGTCTGTACTCATGCGACGAAGATGCCGTCGGGCATATCATAACCGATAAGGAGTGGACGGAATGAAGATTTTTCATACTGCTGATCTGCATCTTGGAAGCAAGATGCTTGTTTTTTCCGAAGCGGAGGCAAAGGAAAGGCGAGAGGAACTGTTGCTTACCTTTTCCGCAATTATTTCCCGTGCGCTGAGCGAGAAGGCGGAAGCGGTGATAATAGCCGGGGATCTTTTTGACGGCGCGTATCCTTCCATAACGCTCAGGGAAGAGGTACGTTCGTTGTTTATGTCGGCGGCGGAGCTGAAGTTCATACTCATTTCGGGAAATCACGACGAGGGAATACCTCACAGTTTTATAAATTCGTTGCCCGGCAACGTCAAGGTATTCGGCAGGTGGCCGGATAAGACAGAGCTTTCCGAGGGCGTCACCGTATACGGGGCGGAGAACATGGAAGAGATACAATATGAGCTGGGTGCGTTTGAGAAGTCGCGCATAAATATAGTAGCGGCGCACGGGGTGCCTGTGAGCGGCGGGCGGCGCGGAGGGATCGATCTCGATCGGTTTGCCGCGCTGAACGTGGACTATCTGGCTCTGGGGCACTACCACTCCTATTCTTCCGGTAAACTCGGAAGAGGAGTATGGTGCATGAGCGGTACTCCGGAGGGAAGGGGCTTTGACGAAACGGGTGAGAAAGGGTACGTTGAGATAGAGGTGGAAGGAGGCGTTTTGACCCATCGTTTTGTACCTTTTTGCAAGCGAAGGCTGTATGATCTTGAGGTGGACGTAAGCGGAGCGGAAAGAGGCGACGTTTATCTCAAGATAAAGACGCTGCTGTGCGAAAGCAAGACTTCCCGGGATATAGTGCGTATAACGCTTCGCGGCGTCACGGGAGAAACCGACACGGATTATTCATTTTTTGAAAAGAGGGGAGAGCAGGAAGGACTTGCGCACCGTCTGATAATACGCAACGCGGCTTTATTCAGACCCGAGGCGTCGGAGATATCTTTGCTTGCAGAGTTCAGGAAGCAGGTTGCGGCGCTTTCCTTGACGGAAGAGGAGCGATCGGAGATCCTGAGGATGGGAGTAAGGGCATTGAAGGGGGAAAAAGACTGAAGTCACTGCCGGTATGCAAAATGAATGAAGCAGTCAAGGAGAAGAGATGAAACTGACTAAATTACATGTTGAAGCTTTCGGGAAGCTCAGGGATTTCGATTATGAGTTTACCGACGGCATAAATGTCATAAAGCAGCCGAACGGCTTCGGCAAGACCACGCTTGCGGATTTTGTATGCGCGATGTTTTACGGGCTGCCCGATACGAGAAGCCGTGATCTTAAGGAAAATCCGCGTCTGAGGTACAGACCGTGGGGCAGCGACATGTTCGGCGGGTGGCTGACTTTTGAATATAACGGAGAGACGTACAGGATAGAGCGTTCTTTCGGGAAGGCTTCGGGAAACGGAGACGTAATAAAAGTATACGACGAAAAGACGGGAAAGGAGACCGATGTCCTCGGCGAAGCGGGGGAGGAGCTTTTCAAGGTGGACCGGAACGCTTTTATGCGGTGCATATACATGCCGCAGGGCGGTACGGAGGGCTTATATTCCGACGACATTTCGCGCAGGCTCACCGAGACTCTTACTTCTTCCGACGAAGCGAGGTATGAGGAGGCGCTTGCGCGGTTAGACAAGGAGAGGGCTTTTCTTTATAAAACGGGCGACAGAGGAGAGCTCGGAAGGCTGAAAAAAGAATATGCATCGGCTTGTCGTGAGGAGGAAGAGGCAAGGGCAGAGATGCGCGGGATAGAAGAAAATACGCTTTTGTCGGAAAAGCTTGAAGAAAGGCTGAAGGCGTGTGAAACGGAGATAACTCAGGCGGAAAAAGACGCCGTAACGGAAAAAAAGCAGAAAGAACTGCGTGAAGTCAGGGCGGCTTTGGAGGCGGCGGAAAAGAAGCATGAAGAAATAAAGGCGCTGAAGATCGGCAAGGAAGCGGATGAAAGCGAGCTGGCTGTGACGGAGAAAGAGGAAGCGAGGGTAAAGGAAGAGTACGCCGCAGAGGAAAGGAAGCGTTCATACAGAGGGATCGCCAAAGAATACCGGTTTTATACCGAGGAAGTCGAGGAGAAGAAAAAGAAGGCGGAAACGTATGCTTCCCGGTTTCTTAAAATGCCCGACGACGCGTTTTTTGTAAAGACGAAGGAATATACCGACCGTGAAAACGAGCTCAACGAGAAAATAACGCAGGCGAGGTCGATGGCGGAGTCGGCGCGTATCCAGAAGGAAGGGCTGAAGAAGCCGGAGAAGCCGTCGTCGGTGATGATGGTGTTGTTTATAGTATTTGCTTGCGTGTCGGCGGCGGCGGGGATAACCATGCTCATTGTCCCCTCGCTCACGGAAGAAACGGCGATGATTGCCGTACTTGCAGTGCTGGTCATAGTCACGTTTGTATTTGGGTCTCTGGCAATAAGGAAGAAGGCGGCGTATATCGGGGAGTGCGCGAACGTCGAGGATCTCGGAAGGAATTGCGACAGTGTAGCGGAGACGGCAGGTCTTATAGCCCGGAGGCACGAGGAGGAGCTTGAGAAGGAGAGGGAGAAGATAAGGTTTTTTCTCGGAGAATACGGAGTGGAGCTTACGGGGAGTGTGAACGAGAGCGTGACGGCAGCGGTGAATAACATGGAAATGTTAAAGATGCTGAAGGAGGATGTCCGGAAGGCTGAAGAAAGGCTTTCGGGCTTTACTCCGGAAGTTATGGAAAAGGTAGAGATGGCGGAGAGCTTTTCTGAGGAGAGGCTCAACCGGCTTGCAGAAGAACGGGATCAACTTACGGAACGTAAAATGCAGCTTTCCCGGAAGATAGCTACTGCTTCCGGCGTGATACGGGAAAATGCGGAGGGCGGCGAAGTTCTTTCGGAGATAAAGCGCCGTTACGAAGAGCTGATGTCGGAAACGCGGGAGGAAGAGAGAGAGAAGGCGATACAGCCGGGCGAACCGGAGGAAAGGAAACAAGCGCTGTTAAAGGAGAGGACGGAACTTGTGAGGAAGGCGTCAGAAATAAGAACGCTGATAAACGAAGCGAAAAAACGCGGCGGTGACTTGGCTGTTGCAGAGGAAAAAGCCGAAAAACTGAGAAACTCCATAGAAGAAGGAGAAAAGAAACTCGGACTTATCCGGCTCACCATGGAATGTCTGAAGAAAGCCAACGAAACGCTTTCGGGCAATTATCTTCCCGGCGTGAGGAAGAATTTCAGGGATTTTCTCGCCGAGACCGGCGAAACGGACTATCCCGACGTCACAGTAGACGCCGACTTTAAAATCAGACTTGCCCAACTCGGAATGAGCCGGGATATAGAATACTTCAGTACGGGCACAAAAGAACTGATGTATTTCGGATTAAGACTCAGCCTGATGCAGAGCATGTACGGTGACATGCTGCCTTTTATAGTTATAGACGACAGTCTGAATAATCTCGACGAAAGGAGATTCGATAAAATATCCGCGTTGCTGAAAAAGCTTTCGGAAAAAACGCAGGTGATTTATCTTACCTGTTACAGGGAGGTGACCTGAAATATCGGTTCAGGCTGTAAGCAGGGAAAGCAGCATTCCGGGTCGTTCAGGCACGGAAGGGAAGGAGCGCGCTTATAAAACGGCGTGAAAACGGGAGTTTTTCGGAGTCCGGAGGCATGCGTGCAAACGAAAGCTTCAAAGGCATAAATTTAAAGGCATAAAGATAACGAGACGGAGGAGATCCGTCTCGTTTTTTATCGGGTCATGCAGTCGGTTTTGCAGTTAAATGGGGAGCAGCGCCTGTGCAATGAGAAAATAGCACACCAGTGAAACAGCGTCCACGATGGTGGTAATGAGAGGGGCGGCCATGATTGCGGGGTCGGCGTGAAGGAGCTTGGCCGCAATGGGGAGCACGCCGCCTGCCGTTTTGGCAAGCACAACAGTGGCAAGCATTGCCAGTGCGACGGTGAGCGCGATTCCTTCGTTGCCGGGGTAGGTGATGATAAGGCGCACGTAGTTGACTGCGCTCAGGACTATTCCCACGATAAGGCTTACTCTCAGTTCTTTCCAGAGCACTTTCGGCAGGTCGCGAGGGGTTATCTCTCCTACCGCCATACCGCGGATGATGAGGGTGGAGCTTTGGCTGCCGGAATTACCTCCGGTGTCTGTTATCATAGGGATAAAAGTCACTAAAAGGGGAAGGGCGGAGAAGGCTGCTTCGAATTTACCGAGTATACCGCCTGTTATCATGCCTGATATCATGAGAATGAGCAGCCAGCCGATACGTTTTCTTGCCAGGGCGAACACGTTGGTTTTGAGGTAGGGTTTTTCCGAGGGCTGCATTGCCGCCATTTTTTCGAAGTCCTCGGTGGCTTCCTCTTCGATTACGTCCATCACGTCGTCCGAGGTGATGATCCCGACGAGTCTGTTTTCGGTGTCCACGACGGGCAGGGTGATGAGATCGTATTTCATCATGGTTTTTGCGGCGATTTCCTTGTCCTGAGCGGTTCGGACCGTGATGACATCCTTATTCATCAATTGTCCCACGAGTTCGTTGTCGGGGGCGAAGAGCAGTTCGCGTAGAGTTATGACTCCCTCCAGACGGCGGCTCTCGCTTACGACGTAACAAGTGTAAACGGAGCGGCTGTCTTTACCTTTGGTACGCAGACGGGCGATGGCGTCGCTGACGCTCATATGTTGTTTCAGATCCACGAATTCCGCCGTCATAATGGAGCCGGCGGAGTCTTCCGGGTAATTGAGGAATCTGTTTATAAGCGCACGTGTCTCGGGGGGTGCGTTTTTCAGAATTCTTTTGACCACGCCCGCGGGCATTTCTTCCACAAGGTCAACGGCGTCATCCAGCCACAAGTCGCCGATAATGGCGGTAAGTTCAGAGTCGGTGACCGAGTGGATGATAATTTCCTGAGCTTCGGGCGACAATTCGGAAAAGACGTCGGCAGCGACGTCTTTAGAGAGCATGCGAAAAACCACCGCAATTTTATCGGCGGGCAACTGTTCCATGCATTCTGCAATATCTTTCTGATTTTCCTGAGATAACAGGGATTTGATCGCGGACAGATTTTTTTTGTCCGAAAGCTCCGTTAAAGATTCCAAAAGCTTTTTGATTTCCATTTTGCCTCCTTAAGGTGGAAGCAGCAATGAAATTCGAATACCGATATGTCGAAGCCTTATCAAGCGCAGAAAAACGGAGCGCAAAAAATGGGCTTGAAACAAAAATCGGATATTTTATTCGTACTTCGGCCGCAAGTATCCACTTTTTTCCCTCCGTAAAGTATTTGCTTTTTCAAAGCATATATGAAGCATACCACATTTCCGGATAAAATGCAAGTTTTTTTTCAGGCGCACGGCGTTTGCGCACGGAACGAAAAAACGGGGTTTTGCATAGACCGAGCGTTTATGTATACGGTGCTTCAAGCATAATGAAAACTTATAAGGGCGCACGGCGTTTGCGCACGGAACGAAAAAACGGGTTACCGCATAGACCGAGCGTTTATGTATACGGTGCTTCAAGCATAATGAAAACTTATAAG
>URET01000039.1 GCA_900546875.1 uncultured Eubacteriales bacterium | reverse complement strand
TCGCTACACTCCGGCTCTTAACAACCGAAGTCCGACAGCGCTTTACTTAACTTTACGGCTGTTTTATTCACTGCACTCAGGTTAAACTGCCCTGTCGCTATACTCCGGCTCTTAACAACAGAAGTCCGACAGCGCTTTACTTAACTTTACGGCTGTTTTATTCACTGCACTTAGGATAAACTGCCAGAAAGTTATACCATAACTCTGTAAAATGCAATCAGGCCCTTTTTTCCTGTTTGCATTACATTGCTCCAACACGATCAGCGGAATATTGTGCCTCAGCTCAATTGTTTGTTTCTCTATCAAAAAAGCAGACTTAAATAAGTCTGCTTTTATTTGATCATATTATCCGCATCATTGCCATACCCGACCCCTTAACGGAATCTTCAGACAACCGCTTATCGCCGTTTACCGAAAGCTTTCTGCGGAAATTCTGTCCGCGAAACCGTCTCAGATAAGAGCTTCTATAGCTTCGATTGCTGCTTCATAAGCCTCTGCAACAGCCTTGGTACCAACAGCGTTCTGAATGTTTGCAATGCCTTCTTCAAGCGCAGACTGAATCGCAGCCCACTGAGCGTCATCATAAGATTCGCTGTCAAGAGCGTTTACGTAATTCTGAAGATCTCTGATCTTTATGGTCTTTTCATACTCGGCCAACTCGATATCTTCTTCCATTGTGACAACATTCTCAAGAGCAGCTTTACCCTGAGAAACTATGGTTTCGATATTGGGTGCGCCGCCTATATAATCACGGATGCTGTTCAGAACGGAATCACGTATGGCAATGACCTCAGCCCACTGATCAGCAAAGTAGTCTTCTTCAAAATAAGTGGAATTGAAATACTCCTGAAACGCATTGGCTTCAGCCGTGAGAGCTTCGTCGATCTTTTCTATCTGAGGAAGAGCTTCTAATGCAGCTGCATATGCGGCGGCAACAGCGTGCGTACCGACAGCTTCATTGATAGCGTTAACGGAATTCTCATACCAAGCTGTAAGAGCAGCCCAGTCTTCTGAAGTGCACTCAAACTCGGTATAACCATTAAAGATATTTTCTATATCCCTGATCCTTACGGTCTTTTCATACTCTGCAAGTTCAATGTCTTCAGCTTTGGTAACAACGTTTTCAAGCGCAGCTTTGCCCTGCTCGACTATCGTCTCAACGCTGGGAGCTCCGCCGACATAATTGCGAATGCCTTCAAGAACGGAATCACGGATAGCAATCACTTCAGCCCACTGCTCTGCAAAATAATCTTCTTCAAAGTAAGTGGAATTGAAATACTCCTGAAATGCATTGGCTTCAGCTATAAGAGCTTCGTCGATCTTCTCAAGCTCGGGTATGCTCTCAACAGCAGCCGCATATGCAGCAGCTACAGCACGCGTTCCCACAGCTTCATTGATGGCGGCTACGGCTCCTTCATACCATTCTACGAGTTTTGCCCAGTTTTCACTGTCATACTCCAACTCGGAATAACTGTTAAAAATGTTTTTGAGGTCTCTGAGCTTGACGTTCTTTTCATACTCGGCAAGCTCTATGTCTTCTGCCATAGTGGGCACATCGTCCATCGCTTTAACAGCGTCCTCGGCTATCTTGCCGGGCATCGGCGCACCGCCGCTGTATGCACGAATCGCTTCTATCGCTTCTTCATATATTGCAGTGATCACGGCAAAGTCTTCTTCGAAATAGTCGTCCGCGGAAAGCGAATCATAATATTCGTTGACAATAGCCATCGCCTCAAGCACTTCGGCACTGAGCTTCTCCACCGCTTCAATTGCAGCTATCGCCTCACTGTATGCAGCAGCTACCGCACGTGTCCCTACAGCTTCTTTGATCGCTTCGATACCGGCTTCATAAGCAGCTGTGACTTCCGCCCACTTCTCATCGGTATACTCAGCAACGTCTATCGCATTATAATAATTTTCTAGATCCCTGAGCTTAATGGTCTTTTCATACTCGGCAAGCTCAATGTCTTCTGCCATCGTAACCACATCAGCCATCGCACTCTCAGCCTGTTCAACTATGGTCGCGGGAATAGGAGCTCCTCCCTCATATTCCTCAAGCGCAAGCATGGCCTCATCATATATCTCAACAAGCAAAGCCCAGTCCTCAGGGAAATAATCCGACTCATTGTACGTCTCGAATACCTCATTAAGCATATCTATGTACGTCTTGGACTGCCCTATTGCCCGTGCAAATATATCATATCCATCATAAGCTTCCTGCTCGGTCTCGGCAGCATTGATCGCTTCCTTAGCCTGATTGTAAGCTTCGATGATCGCTTCAAGCGTCTCGCTCTCATATAAATATGAATTGTTTATGACTTCCTTGTATGTACCCTCCATCTTGTTGAGAAGTCTCAGCTTCAATGCGTCAAGCGCGTTTTCATACCTCGCAACCAGAGTAAAGCTTTCAATTACGGGAAGATTAAAGTCATAAAGATCCTCGCCTCTGTACCACCCGAGGAATATAAGCCCTTCAGGAACTTCAAACTGAGGTTCTGTTACCTTCTGACCATATAGCACTGTTTGAGATTCAATAATTATATCATAGCCGGCTTCAAACGAAACTTCGAGATAAACCGGTTCAGGTTTTACCTGATATTCTACTTCAATTGAAAATTTCCCGTATGTAACGGTCATGACAAAAGTTCCGGCCTCTTCAGTAGATAAACCGCTAATCATGCTGTTATTCATAACTCTGCGAGAAAGGGTTCCGTCCTCATGGATAAGGTATAAGTACCATTCGCTCGCATCCCATTCCTCATTGAGCTCAAAAACAAGGGGAATGGCTCCGTCATCCATCTTAATACCCACTATCGGATTGGATTCGCATCCTTCGCATCCTACAAACCCGAGAAGAGCAAAGACAATGACAATAAGTATAACCAGTTTCTTTTTCATTCTCTTCCTCCTTGCAAAGCGACAGAATTTTCTGCCGCAAATACAATAAAATAATATCTGAAGACCTTAAACGAAGTTGTCCGGCGATCACTTCGCTTACTGCCTGTTCAGCATCTTTTGCCCGCCTTTGCATTTTTTAACCGCCTGAGCTCCATCTCGTCAAGATCAAATGACACCTCACTACAACAAAACTCAAACATCCCCGGATCTAAAGAGTCCTGACTAACGACGAGCTCCTCAATTATTTGTCAGCCCCCTTTCCTGAATTACCCGGACCCGGTATCGATTTTCCGGTAAACCCTATATCCGCACCTCCGCTAAAATACATTAATGCAAAGTCACGCTCTATAAGCTTACCTTTCCCCACATGAGAATGCTTACATTCTCCCGTTTCATTTTATCAAATACTATGGGCTTTTGTCAATCATATTTTTATAATTTCAATCAGAAAGAATAGTTTTTTTAATGACAATTTTTCCTATAAGCCCTCAACAGTTTCTGAAATCAAACTTCAGGTCGTTTGATCTTGAGAAAACCCGCTTTTCCGGGCTTTCGCCTTTACGAAAACCCGCTTTTCCGGGCATTCGCCTTTACGAAAACCCGCTTTCACGGACATTCGCCTTTACGAAAACCCGCTTTTCCGGGCTTTCGCCTTTACGAAACCTCTTTTTAAAGAGGGGGAAGCCCTCTGAGGGGCTTCCCTTGCGCCGAACGATCGGCTTTCGTTTCGACTTTAAAGCACAACGATATTATTGAAATACATCTTCCAGATCAAAGTATTGTAGGAAGCGTCGCCGTTGCAATAAACCGTTATACTGTCATTGCCGTTTGCATTTTCAAGTTCAGTTACAAACTGGTTATACGGATATCTTAAATCATAATTTACATAGCTCTGAAGTACCGGAGCCGTTTCGGAAAGGAACGTAATGGAGGTAATAGACGTACATCCATAGAAAGCTCCGTCACCGATATATTTAAGAGTTGAAGGAAGAGTTATCTGCTTAAGAGCGGTATTGCCCTTGAAGGCGCCGGTCTCGACCTTGATAAGGCCTTCAGCAAGAACAATATTTTCCTCGCTGCCGAAATACTTATAAATAATAGTCAGATCACTGTTATACAAGCCTTCGTTTTCGATCACAAACGCTTCGCAATCCGGAGTAAGGATCACATCGAACAGACCGTTTCCGAAGAACACCTTAGCGAAATTGAAATTCTGTATGTTGCCGAGAGTTACGGACTCGAGAGTTTCAATATTGCTGAAGGCTTTGATACCTACATCAAGCAGGCTGCCGAACACAACTTCCGAAAGCTTGGTTGCAGCGAAAGTTTCTTCGCCGATACTTTCTACAGCTGAAAGATCGATTGCCGTAAGTTCGGAATTTCTGAATGCATAATGTCCGATATACCTGACATTACCGACCTCAAGCACTTCCTCTATCGAAGAATTTTCGAATGTGGAATCACCTATGGTCTGAACGCCGGGGATACGTATCTTCCTGAGGTTAACAGTTCCCTCGAACACACCGTTGCCGAGAGTCAGTACACTTTCGGGAACTTCATATTCTTCGATCGTATTTGCCACGGGATACTTGATTATCGACGTAAGATCCTTATTATACAGCACGCCTTCGACGTCGGCATAATAATTATTGCCTTCGTTAACGATGAATTCCTCGAGACCTGTACATCCGCTGAATGCCGAAGCTACATCAAATGCAGCAAGCGAAGCGGGAATATAGAAGTTTCTGAGTGAAACGTCGTTCATGAACGTCTGATAAGTTCCGGACCAGGGATCCATCTCCAAGGTCCTTAGAGATTCGCCGAAATCCACGGTTTCGAGCAACGGACAGTCTTGGAATGCTGCAGCACCCAGCCTGACAAGATTAGGAGCAGTGAATGAGACAAGATTTTCAGAAGCCGCAAATCCCCCAGTACCTATACTCGTTAAGTTTTCAAAGGTCACGTCTACAAGACCGGTGTTACCAAAGGCTGAGTCCCCTATAGTTTTAACATTATCAAAGCCGATGAGCTCTCTGAGCTTGGGTGAGACAGCGAATGCATACATTCCAATATCTGTAAGCTCGGAAAGCACGGTGAGTCTTTCAAGATTTTCGCATACACTAAATACCATCATAGCTCCGTTGATATCGAGATATTCAGGAAGCACGAAATCAACTATGCCCGTTCCGGCAAACATCATTTCAGTTGAAGCATACTCTGCATTCTCGGTAAGATTGATCTCGGTAAGATAGGGACAATGCGCCCATACACCTGCACCGATCACTGCGCCCTCGGGGACCGTAAAGCTTGTGATGGCAGTAGTATTCAGAGCGTAATCACCGAATACGGTTATATTATCGAGATTTATCTGACTGAAGTTAGTATTATAAGCAAAGCAATAAGCGGGAATCTCGGTAATGGAATCGGGAAGAATCACGCCCTCGAGTTTCGATTTTGTAAACGACGGAGTACCGGCCATATAGTTGGAGCTCCAATAGTAGGACAATGCTTCATCATCCCAGCCGAAATCCAACCCCTGATAAGAAGGAGCCATTTCGGGACGAGAGAACTGACGAACCTTGAGTTCCGTAATAGTTTCGGGTATTTCGAACACACCTTCATAATCCCAGCCGTAAGGCATGAACATCTTAGTCATGGCTTTATCATAAACCACGCCATATTCATCCGCCACAAGATATTCGTTGCCATCAGCTACCGTGAAGCCGCCGTCAAGTCCGGGGGAATCGCCAAATACCGAATTGCCGAGAGATCCGAGATCGCCGTGGAACTCCACTTTTTCAAGCTTATAGCATGTCGACCCGGTATATCCGGCTATAGAGCCTACATTGCCGTAGAAAATGATTTCCTTGAGCGAAGGCAGACAAGATAATCCCTTAGACTCATCACTCCAGCCGGGCATAATTTCTACTGTAAAGCCGAGATTATTGACATCTTTATGGAAAATTACGCTTTCAAGCTTATCGCATCCATATATGCTCATTCCGAAGCTGTAAACCTGGCTGTCCACGTCATTTACATTGCCCTTGAATTCTACCTTCTTAAGAGAAGGATTGAATATCACGGTCGTATCTATAACATCTATGTCGCAATTGAAAATAACCTCGGTGAGCTTGGCGTTTACCTGTATGCTGAATGAAAAGATGACGGGCTTTTCGGTTGCAGGGAATTCAAGAGAGGTCATACTGCTCAGCGCATTAAAGCTGCCGAAGACATATTCAAGCTTCGTACATACCTCGAGATTCAGATCGGTCAGAAGAGGCAAACAATCAAAATTCTTGTCGTATATATTTACAAGTGTAGAAGGAAGAACGATCTCCGTGATATTTGCCATACGAGATATAGCCATATACTCAAGATCCGTAAGGCCTTCGGGAAGCACGAGCTTTGTGATGGTCGGATTGAGATCGAATACACCCGATCCTAAAGTCGTTACTCCATCGGGAACCACGACTTCGCCGCCGGGACCATTATATGCTACAAGCACACCGTCTTGGATCACGAATTCTTCGTCGCTGTCGGCATAAGGTCTGTCATTATTCATCTCGTATTCCGCACTGATCAGAGAACTGTCAATATTAGAATACATTACCTTATAATTAGGATCGAGTACGTCATAATATACGCTTTGAGTATTATCCGAATAGAGCAGCTGCAGATTGCGTCCGGTTGCCCCGATGAGTTCGCGGACAGAAGCTGCCGTATCGGCATTGCTTTCGGGAAGATCGATCACATATGTCGATATATTGGAAGCATAGTCATAAAGCTTAACGGCAAAAGTATCATTCACAATGCCCGTCAGATGCTCCGTCATATCTATCGTCATCGTATAGCTGCTGTTCTTATCCCCATAAGCAGGATACATATATCTTTCAATGTCTGCAAATGTTGTATCTGTGCCGTATGTAAGCAGCTTGGTTCCCATGAAATAATGGTTATCGAAAACTGTAAGATCGAGATAAGTCTTGCCGTCTTCTATTCTCCATTCCGCCTTTTCCAAGGTAGGGGCTTCGATATCGACCGTGACTCTCAATTCGACCGTTTCTTCCATTTCGATATCATTTACGGAAGCTTTGAATCTTACTCCGACATTTTCATTGTTTGCAAGCATTGCAAGCGCGGGAGTAAACGAATTCAAAGTCAAAGCCACCTGATTTCCTAAAGCGTCTTTACCTATATTATAGAATGTATCGCTGCTTATCAGTTCACCCGTATCCCATATATAAAGTTCAATAGTAAACGAGCTGAGGTCCCTGAGCGCACTGATCTTGATAGTTTCAAGGATCGCGCCGAAAGGCATACCGCTTTCATCATTACCGAAACCGATAGCTGCTTTATCCAGCGTTATTTCCTGAGACTTATATCCGGGAGCCAACATGTAAGGATTCGCGCCCGCGATATACGATACTCCGGACCACCATCCGCCGCCGGCATCTTCATACACGGCTACATAAAGCGCGTTGACATTATATGTTCCGTCTTCCTCATCATAAGGAGTAGGTTCGAATACAGGAAGATTCTGCCAATCACCGTAGAACGAGATCCACGGAATATTGAGATCGATCCCGCCATCCACGGAAGTAAGCACAGCATAGCCTTCAACATATATGCCGTTTGCAAAATATTCATCCATATAAGCCTTATCGGCTTCCGAAATAACTATTACTATCTTTATCTGAGCGGTCTCGCCGGCTTCAACGGTCACCGTATTGCCGGAAAGCACACCGTTTTTGACGCTGTATGTAACAGATGTGTCATTGAAAGGATAAGAATAGTCCGCCATATAGTATCTGCCGGTCTTAAGTCCGATATCCTCACCTTTTGCATAGCCCTGTGTGATCGTATAAGTTGAAATATCATAGCTCAGAGCTTCGTCCCCGTCGTTTACAAGATTGAAGTTGAGCGTATAAACGCCTTCTTTCTCTATATCAGCACCAAGATTCAGCTTGGTCTTGCCCGAACCTGTTACCGTAAGATATGCGTCCGTATTTATGGCATTTGCCAGAGACGCAATTCCCGAACCCTGACGACGCGGCGTTACGGGCACTCCGTTTTCATCAAATATGATCGTCGCCGTGCTCATAAGACGTGCATAGAAAATTGAGGAAAGCTCCCTCGTGCTCTTTCCGGGATATTCCGCTTTAAGGAACTGCATAAGAGCTGCCGATACGCCCGCTACGTTAGGAGTAGCCATACTCGTTCCGCTGGCAAATCCGTACCCGTCAAGTCCTTCCATCATGCTGGTGTTCATATCTATCGACGAATATACGTTTCCGCCTACGCCCGCAATATCTACACCTATCGTAAGATCACTCAGCGCTCCCATCGATGAGCTTACGGAATATGTATAAACAAGATTGTTGGAATTGATAACCACTTCCTTGTTCGCTGCCTCCGCAAGCAAAAGTCCGTTTTCATAGCTCACGGATATCGCAGGAATATCTACATCGTTTATTACCGCGCCGTAAAGTACGTCGCTTGTCACATTGTCACGGAATATTACGCCCACAGCTCCTGCCGCAAGAGCATTGGCTGCCTTCTCCTCAAATGAAAGCTCTCCGCGAAGTATCAGCGCTATCTTCCCTGATACGTCTATCCCTTCAAAATCGGACGCCGCTCCAAGACCGGGTACCACAACATATTCAAATACCCCTTCCTGTGCTCCGTTAAGTATCCTGAAGAAATCATGCTCAAATCCTGTCTCGTTCGAGCTCCTGCGTGCAAGTATGTTCTCGCCGTCATGCTCTATGTATAACTGAAGCGTGTTTTCTATGGAACCGACCGAGAACGTCCCGGGATACGACGCAGGCGCACTTACTACACCATTGTCCGGGTTCTCTGCCTTTGCAAGCCAGTCAAGAGTATCACTGTAATAATACGTTACGCCGTCATTACCTGTAGCACAACATACAATAAGCCCGGACCTTGACGCAAGCTCTACTATCTCGTTTACATACTGACTGTCTTCCGCTCTCTCATACGTAAAGCCGCATGCCCTCCCCAATGAAAGGTTTGCTACGTCTACACCGAGAAGCACACAGTCTTCTATCGCAGCATATATATCCGTGTCATAGGCTCCGGCGCCTCCCTGACCGAATACTCTCATTATCGCAAGCTGCGCGTCCATCGCCGCCCCTTGAATCGTATCATCGTTTCCTACGGCAATTCCGGCTACGTGAGTCCCGTGCCACTGTCCGTTCATCGCGTCACTAAAATCGGGAATTACATTAGTGTTCATATCTATGTAGTTGAATATGAAAGGCACTTTTGCATTGATATATGCTTCGTCTGTAGTGAGTCCGCCGTATATCGCGCTGGCATTCGTCGAAGGAAGCATCTGTGCAAGAAATTCAGGCGTTATCGCCTGCACTTCAGGCATGGCCTGGAATGCATTGTGCGTGTAATCAGTTCCCGTGTCGATAACCGCTACTACCGTCCCCTCTCCGGTGTATCCCGTGTCATTGTCAAATATACCGGTATTGGCAAATGTAGCATTGATCTCCTCTACAGTCACATCAGGCATGTAATACTGCTCAGATAATACCACCCTCTCAACTCCGGGTATTCCTTCTACCTTCGAAATATCCCCGTATTTAACAAGAGCCGCAAAACCGTTCTGCAGTATCGTGTACCTGTGCTTAATAGTGCTGCTTATCCCCTCAACGGCAAGCTGATTTATCACCCTGTCCTGCTCGTGCGTGTACGCGCTTATCGCCGCCTCGCCTTCTGCAGATAAAGCATAATCAGACATATCCACATATTCGCTCCCTACATAGGACTCCGCAAGCCCCTCTCCTAACCTTACTACTACCCACACTTCGTCTGAAGCCGTAAGTAATGTACTGCCGATCCCTTCAGTCGTCACTACGTCCTCGTTCCAGACGTTGCCGCCCGAAGTAAGATCTGTCTTGTAAAATTCTGCCGGTATAACGGCGTTGTGTACCGTCGTACTGTCATTGATAAATACGCTGCTGCATGACACAAGCATCAGCGCCGCAACCATGAGTACGAGTACAAGTACAGTTTGTCTCTTCATATCTTCCTCCTACATAAATATTTTTTTGGGAAACGCTTCATTCCGACAACCTTTCCCAGCATATATTTAGCGTACACTCATAAATCGCGTTTGTCAATACTTTTTATCAAAATATTTTTTTACCGCGCTAATTCTGTCAAAATCCCGAATTTTGTCATGTACGCATTTTTTTGTTTTATTCGCTTGTTTTTATTAATTTATTGCCCATTTTCCCCTTTTTGCATTTTTACCGTGTTTTTTATTTTTTTTCATTGAATTTTTCAAGTATTTAAAAAATATTTTTTTAAAAATAGTTTATTATATTTTTTGTATACCGCACTTATTTTCAGTCCATTTTATCCGGTCAATACAAATATAAATTTAAATTCTTTTGTTATATTTTGTATATATTTATACATTTATTTAATTAAATATATTTTTGCAAAGATTCGAAATTTATTATTATAAATTATTCTCATATTTATTTACGCAAAATCCGAGGTCGATTTTTTTTTTTTTGATTTTGCATATTTATTACTTTACATCTTATTTTATACGTAATTTATTATAACGTCATTTTATTAACTTGTTAAAATGGTTTCTTGAGAAAAAGCGGCGGTTTTAACAACTTTTATCCTCTGAAACTCTGATTTCCTGCTCCGAACCCGGGGTTTTCCGTCACTTTGACTTCTATACGTGCATTCTCAGGCATTCGATTTTTGATTTTCTGCCGTGTTTTTCCTCAGTTGCCGCGTTTTTTATCGCTTTGACTCTTCGGTACGCAT
>URET01000038.1 GCA_900546875.1 uncultured Eubacteriales bacterium | reverse complement strand
AGCCCGGAAAAGCGAAACACGTTTGCGAAGCCCGGGAAAACGAGACCTGCCTACGTAATTCGGGAAAGCGAGACACGTTTACGGAGCCCGAAAAAGCGAAACACGTTTACGAAGCCCGGAAAAGCGAGGCACGTTTGCGAAGCCCGGGAAAACGAGACACGCTTGCGGAGCCCGGGAAGACAAGGCACGCTACGAAGCCCGGAAAAGCGAGACACGCTTACGAAGCCGGGAAGACAAGGCACGCTTACGAAGCCCGGAAAAGCGAGACACGTTTGCGGCCCCGGGAAGACAAGGCACGTGTTTGAAGCACGGAAAACAGTTTCCTCTTCCTGACGGCACTGTTTCCGCTCAAGAAACGTCTGCAGACGCTTTCGGTTCCCCAATGAAAGCGGGCAGATTTTCCGGTGGTTTTCCGTAAGTAAGTTTTAAGTCTTTTAGTATCCTGAAAAAAAGCCGAAAACCCTGCAGGAAAGCGTGAGGGCGCCCTTCCGGAAGTTGACGGATGCGATCAGGGGAGTTATACTTTATCAGTTAAATCATCAAAGGGATAATTTTATGGAAGAACAGGAACAATCGCCGGTCCAAAACGTCAAACACATGCACGGCGCACTGAAAAAAAGAATAACTAAGGCTATTTTTATCGGGGTACTGAAAAATAACATAGTGCTTCTTATTGCAGTAGTTGCGGCTGCCGTAACGTGCGTTTTCGTACCCTTCGACGATCAGTACGCAGGTTATTTCGACCTCGGAACTCTTACGTGTCTTTTCTGTACACTTGCGGTAGTCGCGGCTTTCAAAAACATCAAATTTTTCGAATGGCTTGCAAACGTCATAATACGCCGCTTCAAAACCAAACGCAATCTCGTTCTGGCGCTGGTTTTCATTACATATTTCGGTTCTATGATAATGGCCAACGATATGGCTCTTATCACATTCCTTCCTCTCGGCTTTTTCGCCCTGAGCATGTGCGGAGAACGTAAGCTGACTGCCCTGACTTTCGTTATGCAGAATGTGGCTGCCAACCTCGGCGGCATGCTGACCCCCTTCGGCAATCCTCAGAATCTTTATCTTTATTCTTTCTTCAGTATCCCGGCTGCGGAATTCTTTAAGATTATGGCTCTTCCTTTTGCCGTAGCTTTTGTTCTTATTCTTTCGGTATGTCTTTTTGTGAAACCTACTCCCATAGAACTCAGATCCGCTCCCGAAAAACGTCCTGCCGTCTGGCGCATGATCGTTTACTCGGTACTTTTCGCGCTTTCGATACTTATCGTCTTCCGGGTGTTCGATTACTACTGGGGATTGATCGCCGTAACCCTATCGCTCATCGTATTCGATTACAAGTCCCTCCTAAGAGTAGACTACTCTCTCCTGCTCACATTCTGTGCATTTTTTATTTTCTCGGGCAACATGGCTCGCATAGACGCGGTAAGAGATTTTTTCAGCAAGCTCATCAGTGAAGACGCGCTCCTTTTCAGCGTACTTTCTTGTCAGCTTATTTCCAACGTGCCTTCCGCCGTTTTGCTTTCAAAGTTCACTCAGGACTACGCCGGTCTGCTTATCGCCGTGAATATCGGAGGACTCGGAACTCCCATAGCGTCTCTTGCAAGTCTGATAACTCTACGTTCCTTCAACGCCGTACAGCCTGAAAACATAAAAAAATATATCGGTATTTTCCTGCTGATAAATTTCGGGTTTCTGGCTGTGCTGATCGGAACGGGTTACGCCGCCCTTGCCATCATAGGATAATGACATAAACGTCAGTACAAGGAGATCAGCATATCATGTGCACACCCGAAGCAAAAAATAAGAAGCCGTCGATCGTGAGGCTCAAAAAGTCGGAATGGAAGGGATTCATTCTTCCCGTGGAATATACCTCCTCCGAATATTACGACGTAAAAATAAAAGCGGATACTTCCGGATTTACGGCTGTATTTGAAAGAAAAGCTTTTTCCGTTCCCGTAAAGCACTCGCCGGAAGCTTACGATTACCCTGACAGACTTTTCGCCCCCCATTGGCCGGGCGCTTCGGCTTACGGGATCTTCGACGAAGGCTCTCTTACGGGCGCAATAGAAATTTATCCCGAAAAATGGTCAGACAGGCTCAGAGTAACGGAACTGTGGTGTTCGGAAAAGTACCGTAAACGCGGACGCGGAAAAGCTCTTATGGACAAAGCTAAAGAGTACGCCGTAAAGCACGGCTTCCGTATGATCATACTCGAAACGCAATCCTGCAATGTAAACGCCATAGATTTCTATTTGAGTCAGGGATTCCGTCTTGCGGGCTTTGACGCTTACTGTTACTCAAACCATGATATAGAAAATAAGGAAGTACGTGTCGAACTCGGCTGGATAAACCGCAATTCCGACAGTCAGAAGGTATGAACGCTTTCCGTCTGCCGGTCATGGACAAAAACTATAAAAACCGAAAACGAAAGTTATACGGATATTCGGGAAAAACTCTGTTACAAAGCAAAAGAACAGTATGCTCCTCAGGATGTTTCTCCTTTTATACATGCACATCATATGGTATGTGCAATTGAAAGTGAAAACGGCGAGATATATACGAGATATATACCGGATTAAGTATCGAAAGCTGAGAAATGATCTACAGAGTTTGATTATCTTCCGGAAAACAAAATAAACCCTATCACCGGGCAGGAAGCCGTGTTACTGTGGTCATGATTGTTCAAAGTGTGTTACCTATATTGCAACGCAAACCAATAATGATGACCTGCGCAGACAGACTCAGAGTTTTTATAAAGAGAGCTTTGGTCTTGACATTCCTCTTGAAAAATCCTGCTGCGACGGTGGCAGATCAAAAAACGTATTTGAATTGTGCAAAGAGTGTCCATTCAAAAAGTGTTGCATTGAGCGAAGTGCAGATGCTTGCGCTAAATGCTCGGAATACCCTTGCAAAGAAATTTCGGATTACCAAGCAAAGTATGTAAACAAGTGCAACCAACTGGAGAATAAGTGATGACTATTCACGAAATGCAAAATTTGAACCGAGCCACCATTGAATATGCTTCAACAGTTATTGTGCCCGGCATGACGCTTGTTGAGCTTCGCCAACTGTGTGAGGAATATATGCTTTCCCATGGTGCGGTTTCCTTTTGGTATTGGGATGTGGGTGCTTTTGTTTTCGCCGGTGAAAAGACCGCTGTATCGGTATCCGGTCGTGAGTATAAAACAGATGACCACATAATTGAGTCAAACGATATTATCACAATAGATTTAAGCCCGCAAAACAACTGCATTTGGGGCGACTACGCCAGAACGCTGATCGTAGAAAACGGAAAAATCGTCAAAGACATAGAGCAAATACAGAATGATGAATGGCGAAACGGTCTCAAAATGGAAGCCTATCTGCACGAAGCTATGCTTGGTTTCGTGAATGAGAACACAACTTTTGAGGAGCTGTTCTACTACATAAACGATCAGATCAAAGCTCGTGGGTATGTCAACCTTGATTTTCTTGGAAACTTGGGTCATTCCATAGTTAAGAATAAAAGACACCGTATCTACATCGAAAAAGGAAACACGGAAAAACTGTCCGCTGTCGAAGCGTTTACTTTTGAACCGCATATCAGTTTGCCTTGGTCTTTATACGGATTCAAAAAAGAAAACATATACGGATTCAACGGTGGTGTTTTGACCGAACTATAAAGCAACGGAGGATATGAATATGAATATAGCTGTTTTTGTCTCTCATGGAGGTAGTGATTTACAAGCAATTATCGACGGATGTAAAAGCAATAAGATCAATGCTACGGTTGTGGCTGTTATAAGCAATAACGCTGATTCTATGGCTTTACAGAGAGCCAACAATGAGAATATTTCGGCATATCATTTGAGCGCAAAAAAAATTCGGAAGCGAAGAAGCTCTCGCTAAAGAAATCCTTGATGTGTTGGCTACCCACGAGGTTGATATGATTTTCTTGGCTGGGTACATGAGAATGTTACATATCACGGTTTTGGAAAAGTATAACAACAGAATCTTTAACATCCATCCTGCTCTGCTGCCCAAGTTCGGCGGCAAAGGAATGTATGGGATGAACGTACATACTGCCGTAATTGAAGCAAAAGAAAAAGAAACCGGAGTAACGATTCACCGTGTAAATGCCGAATACGATAGCGGCGAGATCGTTGCTCAGACTACAGTGCCGGTATTGGAGAACGATACACCGGAGATATTGGCTGCAAGAGTTCTTGAAAGGGAGCATACCTTTTTGGTCGAAGTGATTGCAGACATTATCAACGGAAAGATTGTTTTAGGGTGAACGAGTAGGTACACGATGACCATAGAAGAAATAAAAATTCGTCAGATGGCAAATCAACATTTGCTCCAACCGACAGATAAAATGACCGTCCTCCATGATCTTTGTGGTGTTCAAGCGCAATTCATGGTAAACGCTATGCACTCGCTGAAAATAAGGTGTTCAGATTATAATAAGGATACTGTCAAAAATGGGCTTGTAAAAAACTGGACAGTCAGAGGAACAGTTCATGTGTTTGCCGAAGATGATCTGCCATTATTCATTCATTGCAATAATGGGCAAGATTATTTGCGTAACGATTGGCGTGGATATACGTTTTGGAATCAGCGTGATAAATGGGCACTTACACCGGAGCGACAGGCTTATTTTGCTAATGTGATCTTAGATGCTCTTAAATACTCCGAGCTGACAAGAGAAGAATTAAAGGATGTCTGCAGACAAAACGGTATGACCGAACCCGAAGAAAGCAGTATGTTCGACCAATGGGGTGGCGGCGTTCGTGAAATGTGCGAACGTGGATTTATAAACTATGTTGTCCAGGAAAAGAAAGCTTTCTGCTTATCTCCTGCGTTTACTCCCATTCCGGAGCAAGAAGCAAACCTTGAAATGGCTCGTCGATACTTTACCCACATGGGACCTTCCACCATTCACGATGCCATGTACTATTTTCATGCAACAGCCGCACAGGTTAAGGATTGGCTTTCCAAACTGCCTGTATCAACAGCAGAATGTGAAGGTAAAACCTATTTTTATATCGACAACAATCAGACTTACGATCAAGGGATTCCAAAATGTCTGTTCCTTGCAGGATTTGACCAACTTCTTTTAGCTCACGAAAAAAAGGAAAGCTTGTTTTTAAGCCAAGAGAATTTGAGGGCGATATTCAATCTCGCAGGGATTGTAATGCCTGCATTGATGATTGATGGCGAAGTGGTCGGCAAATGGAAAAAGAAGAATAAAAAATTGTCGGTTACGATGTTCAAAACAGTAACGCAACAAGAAAAAGACATCGTTGCCGATTTTGCAGGCACGCTGTGGAATGACATTACATCAATAAGTTTTGATGAATAAGTATCTTTCTGTGGCGTTATACGAGAAAGACAACGGTCAATAAGTCCTGAGAAGAATACGGCCTCTCTTTCTTATTTTCAGATCTCGCATCCGGACCTTACTGTACTATCGCAAAAAACATTTTTCTTCATAGCTTCGGAAAGTTTCACACGTTATATAAAGCGGATCACGAAACCCGCCGGGAGCCCTGATACATTTCAGAAACGACCGCCTATCGGAACATCTCACTGTACAGCCGAAACAAATCGCCTGCTGCAGCCGTTTTTTCTATGCTTAAAAAAGGTCGATAAAAAATTAAGCCGCAGGTTTTACAGGCGGATATTTTCGGGATAGCATTTACGTCGTTTTTTACCCGCAGATTTCTTCGGGATAGCATTTACGTCGTTTTTTACCCGCAGATTTCTTCGGGATAGAATTTACGTCGTTTTTTACCGGCGATTTTTTTCACGAAAATATTTCCCTTCGACTGCCTGCAGCCTTGCCTGATGAGTACAAATGCCTTGATGCAATACATCTGACCTGTTTCCGTGAAAAAAACCGTTCTGAAAAGGCAGGGTTTCCGATGCGCGGGCGATCGTGTTTTATATTTCAATACTTTTTAGCGATATCAGCTTGAATTACGGTATGAGCTTTAATTAAATAATAAGCCGATACTGGCAGAAAAAACCTGATTTGAAATCCGGATAAGGGCGCTGCACTTAAAAAAGCGACATCGCACCGCTTTGAAACTCTAAAAATCCGATCATATTCTCCGGAGTATCAAACCGGCTGCACTGTTTTGTGCAGCCGGTTCAAATAAGCGGTCATATCGTTCGATAAAAAATCATAAACTATTCTTCGGTCTTGACGGGGACGTTTTCCGACACGGCTGTCTGCCTGTCTTTATTGTCCGCATTCTGATCGGATTCGGGGGATTTTACCGTTCCGAGGTAGTCGGGCAGTTTCATTCCTGCGGCGTCGAAAAGTTCGCTGAGCGGAGGTACGGATTTATAAAGCGAGCTTATAAAATTACTTGTTGAGCTGTTTCCGTTTTCGCCTTTTCCGCTGTCCCAAACCGTGACTTTGTCGATCTTTATATTCTTTACAGCTTCGACCTGTATACGCACGAGATTCTCAAGCTTATCGGAGATCATAAGTCTTACAGCGCTGTTTGCGTCGCCGCCTGCCGCCTCGACTATATTCTTAAAACCTTCCGCCTGCTTGGTGAGCACTTCCTCGATACCTTTTGCCTGTGCCAGCATTTTGGCATATATTGCGTCAGCTTCGCCCTTTGCGTGAAGACGCATCTTTTCGGCTTCGGCTTCCGCCTGTATTTCCATCTTGCGTTTTTCTATTTCCGCGTTTACTATCGTATCGGCTTCCAAGGTGGCTTTCTCTCTGCTTGCACGCGCTTTTTCCGCTTCCATCTGAGCAGTATAGGAATCTTCGAGAGCCTTGGCTTTTGCGATATTTTCCGCCGTTGTTGCCCTTCTTAATGACTCCGCCTCTACTTCCCTTCTCGTGGCGTTGGACTGAGATATCTTCGCCATAGCCTCATTTTCGCCGTTTATGGCTTTCTGATTGGCGTCGGCAACATTTATTCTCTGATCCATCAAAGCGTTTGCTTCTCCTATGCTTCCGTCTCTGTTTTTCTCCGCCACGGACTTCTTCGCGTCGTTTATAGCTTTCGCCGCCGCCTCTTTTCCGAGTGCGTCTATATAGCCCGATACGTCGTTTATATCGGTAACGTTTACGTTTATGAGCCTGAGACCTATCTTCTTGAGCTCTGTTTCCACGTTTCTGCTCACTGCTTCGAGGAACTTATCTCTGTCGGTATTGATTTCCTCGATATCCATCGTCGCTATAATAAGACGAAGCTGTCCGAAAATGATATCCTTTGCAAGCTCCTGTATCTCATTGAGTTTAAGTCCCAGTAGCCTTTCGGCGGCATTCTGCATAACTCCCTGCTCCGTGGATATACCTACCGTAAAAGTACTTGGTACGTCAATTCTTATATTCTGTCTGCTGAGTGCGTTTCTCAGGTCGACGCTGATCGATATGGGCGTGAGATCCATGTACTGATACCCTTGGAAAAAGGGCCACACCAATGACGCTCCGCCGTGTATGCACTTTGCCGAACGCGGCGTGCCGTCCTTATTGTCCTTTATCTTTCCGTATATGACAAGTATTTTGTCTGACGGACATTTACGGTATCTCGAAATAAGAAATACAAGAAACGCCACTACAAGTATCACAAGCGCTATCAGCAACGGCTCAAAAACTATTCCGCTGAGCAAAAAACCTATTACTACCATCGATTTCCTCCTTCTTTCCTTTTTTGATATGTCTTACTGTATTATTTACATCACAGCATATAAACATAGACTCTCCACAATATTTTTTTTCTTATACTGTTTTTTTTATACTGTTTTATTTTTCATTGCTTTTCCTTAAGGGCATCCTGAGTATTGCCCTCACCGACGACCGCATCTGTCTTTTTCACCAGCAGCGTATTCTCGTCAATGATATCTACGACTTCCACCTGACTGTCCGTAACAAGCTTTTCATTATCATCGGTCACCGCGTCGGCTTCCACAAACCTGTCCTGAAGAGTCAGCGTTACCTTACCCACGCCTCCGCGTGATGCGGGGATAGGTATATATACTCTTGCCCGTTTTCCTGCCGCATTCCTGAGCTGCACTGCTCCGTCCCCCTGCAGTCTCATCGCGGCTCTCCACGATATGGCAAACACGATCATCGTCAGGATCATTCCCGCTATGCCTATCAATATCGACCATATATCGTCCAAACCCAAAACACTTACACCGTATGCAAGCCATCCGCCGACGGTCAGTCCGGCAATGATGCCTCTGAAAGTGAAAAGTCTGAGTCCGCCGATATTTACCATGCTGTCAAGAGGTACGTCGTCGCCTATATCGAAATCCACATCGGGGTCCGCTTCACCGAAGCCTATAAGCGCAAGTATGGTTTGGATTATCGTGATCAAGGTAGCGCTGCCGGCTATGCACACAAGCGCTTGCTGCAATACACTCATCCCGTTCCACCATTCAGCCATTTTACACCTCCTTAAACTTTCCTGAAAATGCATTCTCGGAAAGTATATATTATTTTACCACATCTTCCGTCCGATGTCAACTTTTATGCTGTGCCGCACTCCCGGGACCGCCTCCCCCCTTCTCGGAATACGAGTCTTTTGCACGCTCGATCCCCTTCCGTGCGTCTTTCTGCGCCGTTCGCCGCAAATCCTCTTTCCCGCCGACGGTATTGAAAAAGGCGGAAACAGAAATTTCCGCCTTGATTGCTTTTTTATACGTCTCTTTGAACTCTTAATCGCAAAGCGACTTGAGCTGCTCAAGAGCGTCTTCAAAAGATTTATTGACTATTTCAAACGGCGTCGAAGTCGTCAGATCCACACCGGCTACCTTGAGTTCGCTTACCGGATCCATTGAACCGCCGAGTGACAGAAATTCCTTATATTTCTTTACTGCAGGCTCACCCTCTTTGAGTATTTTTTCAGCAATACATACCGCGCTTATGATACCCGTAGCGTATTTATATACATAAAACGCCCTGTAAAAATGCGGCACCCTGCACCATTCGTAACTGATCTCTTTATTATGCTTGACGTGTCTGCCGTAATACTTCTTGTTGAGCTTAAGATATTCCGCACATAAATTCTCATAAGTGAGCGTCTGCCCCTTTTCGACCATCTCATGCGAGATAGACTCAAACTCTGCAAACATCGTCTGACGATACATTGTAGTGCGAAGCATGTCAAGATATACCGTGATAAGATACTTCTTTACTTTTATGTCGTCAGTATTGGCTGTTATATACTTATGCAGAAGTATCTCATTACAGGTGCTCGCTACCTCTGCAACAAATATTTTATACCCGCTCTTGTTATAGCACTGCCCCTTCTCGCTGTAATAACTGTGCATGGCATGCCCCAGCTCGTGAGCTATCGTACTTATGTCATTGAGAGTTTCCTGATAATTGAGAAGCACAAAAGGATGCACTCCCGAAATACCCATCGAATAAGCACCGCTCCTCTTGCCCGGAGTCTCATAAACGTCCATCCAACGCTCATTCTTCGCCCTGTCAAGCAACGCGATATAATCTTCGCCCAAAGGCGCTAACCCCTTCTTCACAAGCTCAAACGCATCTTCAAAATCAAGCTTGTATTCCACGTCTTCAAAAGCCGGAACATACATATCATACATGTTCAGAGTCTTGAGCCCGAGTAACTTCTTCCTCAGCCCTACATACTCGTGCAAAGGCTTGAGACTCTTGTGCACGCTCTTGATAAGGTTGGTATATACCTTCTTGTCCACCTCTTCATAAAACAAAGCAGACTCCATAGTGCTGCCGAATTTCCTCGAACGGGCAAAATACCAGTCCTTCTTTACATTGCTTTCGTATAACGACGAAAGCGTATTGACAACGTCTATGTAACTCTTATAATACTGCTTGAACGCCTTGGCTCTTATCTTCTGATCTTTGTCCTGCATAAGCACACTGTACGTTCCGTGACTCAAAGACACTTTCTCTCCCCTTATATTTATCGTGCCGTACTTGATATCTCCGTTATCCATTCTGTTGAAAGCTGTCGAAAAACCTCCGGAAAAATCACCAGCACCGGCCAGCAAAGATTCACCTTCCTCAGACAATATGTGTGGCTTGTTCCTGAGTATGTACTTTAACGTGATGTCAAAATCGGCAAATTCGGGATCATTTATCATCTCGTTTATAAACGAATCGGATAAAGCACTCATTTCGGGATCCACAAACGATAAACTCTGATTCAACCTTACAAATAAATTCTGCGCCTTGCCTATCCTCTCCTGCGCTTCAGTATTTTTCGTATCCTCGTCATACTCTAAATGCGTATAACAATATATCTTTTCAAGCTCCAATGACTTCTCATCCAACAGCTTGTAAAAACGAAGGATCGTCTCTTTGTCTTTGAGCTTGCCTCTGAATCCCTCTATAGCCGCAAATACTCCGCTGAATCCGGCCACGGCTCTTTCCCACTCTTCGGGCGTGGCAAAAATATCGCTTTTGTTCCAGGTATACCTCTCAGGTACATCAGCCCTCTTTTCGTATTTCATATTGTCTCCTTTTTTTATTTTATTTCCGCCTCGGCGGTGACGCTCTTCGGAATACCTGCTCTTTCAAGCCTTATTTTATCCCCTTTAAAAGACACAAATATCTCCTTTCCGTCGTTTTTTATATTATAACATATTCTGAAAATAAATGCAAGTGTTTTTGCGAAATTTCATTCACAGCAAAACCATATTCTTTTATTTTACTTTGTTTCAGACGGTCTTTGTTGAACATGTGTTATGAATTTTATACAATATACTTATTTAGTCTGTCTAATCCCTTTTTCTGCCCTCTGCAGTGTAAAACACGGCAAGGACAGCACAAAAACCGTAAAAAACGCCGCTAATATAAACCAACTTTGCGAATATATGTCAATGCCACAGATACAAACAGCGCCGTAAATACCGAAGCCTCAGATTGTACGTCAACGCTGTGAATATAAAACACCCGACGCCGCAATTTATATGTCGACGCCGCTAATATAAACCAACTTTGCGAATATATGTCAATGCCACAGATACAAACAGCGCCGTAAATACCGAAGCCTCAGATTGTACGTCAACGCTGTGAATATAAAACACCCGACGCCGC
>URET01000037.1 GCA_900546875.1 uncultured Eubacteriales bacterium | reverse complement strand
GCGCGTCGTACGAAATTCAGTGTCTTATACCATATATTCCGACTGTATGCGCGTTGCATGAAACTCAGTTAAAGCGTTCGGAAAATCGCTTTTTCACGTATGTGCACCACGCCCGATCTTTTTTCCGGTTATCAAAGCATAGCTATAACCGTTTTCCCTTTAACTCTCCCGGGTCCTGGTTCAGAAAATGACAGCGCCATAACCCTTCATGCAAAATTTAAAACTCTTTGTTTCATGCCGCAAAAGCTCGGTTGTTTTATATTTTTAGTTGCTTTGAAGGGATAAAATATGTTATAATTAATCGTAAAGGTCTGTAATTGCACGGCTTATTTGCGATTGTGAAAATATCTGTTTCCGCATTTCACAAATGTGTCCGTTTTTTCGTTTTTCACGGCAATGACTGCGAGGATAGTTTTATGAGAAAAAGAATACTGCCATTCGTCTTTTTTATATTCGCGGCGTTGATGTCGCTTTTAGCGTTGTCGGCGTGTTTCGACAACTCCCTTCCCGTACATACGGTATTCATTGTATCCGACGGCCCGGGAAGTGTTTCCATACAGAAAAACTCCTTTGCTTTGGGCGCGTCTGTCAATTTTTCGCCCGAACCGGAAGAAGGTGCGACATGTCTTAAAAGCAAAATGTACATACGGGCTTACGACAATCCCTCCTCGGCGAAAATATATCTCAACGGTTCCTCCCGTTTTATCATGCCGGATTACGATGTGCTGATATACGTTCCTTTTGTAAGTGACCAATACCACTATCTCGATCTCGAGTATGACGCTAAAAAAATCCGCCTTGACGATAACGGCGATGAAAATCAGCTCAGAAGCGGAGTTTTCAGACAGGATACCGTCTTCAGGCTGAGTATTACTATCCTCGATCCCGACTGTTATTTCTACGGCTTATTCGATAAAAATTCCGGCGAGCTCTTTACCGATCAGACCGACGGTACGTTCTCCATGCCGGCAAGAAACGTCAATTTAGTGCTTGAAGTCAGAGAAAACCCCGTTCTTACGGTAAATATAGCAGGAAAAGGCAGTATCTCGGTGATTGATTCCGTAACCGACGAATTGCTCTTCGGCGGTAAAGAATCTTTTTCCTTTTCCGTTTCCCCCGGCAGACTCCTAAGCTTTTTCCCGCTCCCCGACGAAGGCTTTTCTTTCACGGTAAAATGGGAAATTCTGCCTTCCGATCAATCCGACGCACTGACTTTCGTTACCGTATACGATCCCGACGATCCTCAGTCAGGCGCACTGCAATATCACGCACCCGCTTCCGACACAAGCATTACAGTTACATTCGAACTTAACAGACATGCTTTTGACGTGGAAACCGTAATGTGTTCGGTGAGCGCATTCGAAACTTCATACTTCTTCGGCGACACCTTAACGCTTACCGCTTTCCCCGATGACGGCTGCTATTTCGTCGGATGGTTCGAAGGAGACGTGTTGGTTTCCGATATGGAAGAACTTAATTATGTGATGCCCGACCGCGACGTCTTACTCAGGGCAGTATGCGAAGAGATCCCTCTCGTCGAACGCACGCTTACGCTCCGTTCCGAATTGTGTACATTGAATATAACGAGTCACCTCTGTTATCCTGGCGACGAAGTATTCCTTTCCGCGTTCCCCGACGATAATACTCATTTCGTGGGGTGGTTTGAAGATGAAACTCTCGTTTCCTCCTTTTCCTCCTTCACTTTCGTAATGCCCGACCGCGACGTGACCCTCATCGCAATCTGCGAAACCGATCCCGTATACCTGCTTTCCGTGACCGGAGTTCTTTGTCGTGCCGAACCTCTTTCCGGAACGTTCTTCGCCGGCGACGAGGTCTCTCTTTCGGTTACTCCCGACTTGTACACTCATTTCACGGGTTGGTTCGAGGAAGACGTTCTTGTCTCCGATCAGTCAAGCTTCGTCTTTACCATGCCCGCAAGAAACGTCTCTCTTACGGCGGTTTGCGAATGGGATCCTCAGTATTTGCTCGAGGCAAACGCCACTGAAGGAGGAAGCGTTGCTCCCGAAATCAGTTATCTTTTTGCCGGTCAGAGTACGCTCCTTACCGCCACGGCAGATACGGACTACACCTTTATCGGCTGGTATGAAAACGAACTGCTTATTTCCGAATCACCGCTGCTTACTTACACCATGCCTTCTCACGACGTTGTACTGCTTGCCCGCTTCAAAAGCGACTATATCTTCATAGACTCGCCCGACGACCTGAAAGCCGTTGAAAACGACATGACGACTAAATACAGACTGACCGCCGATATCGAACTCCCGAACTTCGTGCCTATCGGGATCAAAAACGGCAGTATTATTCCCTTCGAAGGCGTCTTCGACGGCAACGGCTATACCATCACGCTGAACGCCTCAGCAGCAACGGCAGGAACAAACGCTTACATCGGGCTTTTTGCTCAGACTGCGCCTCAAAGTGAAGTGCACAATTTATCCGTCGTCTTTTCGTGCGACGCCGAAACTGCGGTCAACAACCTGTATTTCGGAGTCGTGTGCGAGAATAAGGGACTTACCGAACGTATCAGAGCAAGCGGCGAAATAAAACTCAAAAATCCTCAGGCCGTCATAACCGCCGGAGCAATCGCGGGATACAACGAAGGCGTACTGAACGAATGCGTTTCAGAGGCTTCCATACTGGCAGACGGCAATAACCCCCATATCGGCGGTATAGCAGGCGATAACAGCGGCGATATCAAAAACTCGAGAAGCACCGCAAATATAAGCGCTGTTGCCTCCGGCACGGCGGAAGCAGGCGGTATAGCAGGCGAACATTGGGGCAAAATATCTTTCAGCTGGGCTGCCGGAACGATCTCGGCCTCAGGTACGATCTCATATTCGGGCGGCATAGCCGGAAATTCCATCGGCGAATTCCGTTCCATAACTGCAGGCGGGTCCGTCTCGGCTCAGGGAAGCACAGTTTCTGCCGGCGCAGTGGCAGGTATGAACTATTCGGAAAAATCGCTTTTCTCGGCGTGCTACCGTCTCGAAAACACTTCCTTCGAACTGCTCCTGAACGATACGGTTTCACACGAAAGCAATTCCGTCTGGGAAGAAACCGTCACGACAGCTCAGGCAGATGCGCCCGATTTCTACACCGAAGTCCTCGGCTGGGACGCTTCACTGTGGCTGTTTAACCATCTTGACGCGAAAAACTTTCTGCTTCCCGTTTTGAGATTTGAAACCGACGTGCTGCACCGCTGAAACCGACTACTTCTTTATTTCAACAATAACTAACATCATGGACGAACATATTTTCCGGCAAACCGTTGCCAATAACCTTATATATTACCGCAAAGCCGCCGGTCTGACTCAGCACGAACTGGCGTCAATGCTTTGTTATACGGATAAATCTGTCTCCAAATGGGAAAGAGCGGAAGGACTTCCGGATCTCATCACTCTCGCAAGAATAGCGGAAATATACAACGTGACCGTAAACGACCTTATCTCCGAAAAACATAAAAAAGCCAAAAGCGTTTTCAGGATCAACAAGCTTGCGGTTTCGGCACTCTCAAGCGGACTTGTATGGCTTATAGCAATCCTCGTTTACGTGGTTTTATCTTTGGTCCTCGAGGATAAAAGCGGAGTGTGGCTGGCTTTTATTTACGCGATCCCCGTAAACATGATCTTGCTGATAGTATTCTCGTCGATATGGAGCAAAAAATGGGTGACGGTACTCTTTGTATCCCTGCTGATCTGGTCAACGTTGCTCGCGCTTTATCTATCCCTTGCCAATCCGGACGTCTGGCTGCTTTTCCTTATCGGCATACCCCTGCAGATAATGTCTGTGCTTTGGCTGGTAGTCAGGATACCTCCGAAACTATACTACTTCCTCGACCGACGTAAACAAAACAAAAAGAAAAAACTTCCGCACGATCAGTCAAAATCATCCGAATGTATTACGGACGTTTTGCAGAAAAATACTCTTGCGGAAAATGTTGAGTCTGCACCATCCGAAAATACCGACTGCAATTGACCGACCGCACCGTCGCTACAGATATAAATCTATCCGAAAATACCGACTGAATCAACCGAAAAAATCTCTTAAATACGTTAAAAAAGTCTGCCTTTATCGACAGACTTTTCTTATTTTTAAAATCCATGCAATTCTTTTTAAAGCTATACTATTCAAGCTTATTCATCCGTTCCTGCAGCTATATGCCGCAAAACACCCCTTTCTTCTTTCTCAGGCAAAACCGGATTGATCGCTCAAAAACAGTTACCGCTTCAAACATGCCGCCTTTTAAGTTTCAGTATAAAACACTTCGGCACAACCCCTGTAAGAATCTCATTCCGAAATACTTATAAAATACACAAGCATCCATATCCCCGACGATATCTGCAATACAGCAGGCTCGGGCTGATTTTATTCAGCTTTGACCGTCGCTTCGGAAAAACTCACATATCCGCGACCATGCATAAGACCGACAGCGGCACGCGGCACCCCTTCGGGCTGTCGGGCACTCACAGTCGCTCCGGAAAAGCTCACGTATCCGCGGCTCTGCATAAGACCGACAGCGACGCGCGGCACGCCCTTCCGGCTTTATTCAGCCCTGCCGAGATACCTGAGAATGGAAGCAGCTGCTTTCCTCCCCGCGCCCATTGCAAGTATGACGGTAGCCGAACCGGTCACAGCGTCGCCTCCGGCAAAGACACCGTCTATAGAAGTGGCAAGATCTTCATCGGTTTCGATCGTACCCTTCTTTGTCCTTCTGAGCTCAGGGCAGCTGTCTGCAAGCAAAGGTCCCGGCACGGTGCCCAAAGCTACTATTACCTCGTCGCAAGGGTATATGAACTCGCTTCCTTCTACGGGCACGGGTCTGCGGCGACCCGAAGCATCCGGTTCGCCAAGTTCCATCCTTATGCACTCGGCACCGTTAACTGCGCCGTTTTCCCCGAGAAAACGCACTGGATTGACCAGAAAAACAAGCTTCACGCCTTCTTCTTCCGCATGCTCTATCTCTTCCCTTCTCGCAGGCATCTCCTCACGCCCTCTGCGATACAGCATGGATACCTCTTCCGCTCCCAATCTGAGGGCGGTACGCGCTGCGTCACAGGCGACGTTCCCCGCCCCTATGACGCACACCTTCTTCCCGTGAAGTACAGGTGTATCGGCCCCTTCCTTGTATGCCTTCATAAGATTGACGCGCGTAAGATACTCGTTTGCAGAGTATACGCCCTTTAAGCTCTCGCCCGGAATATTCATGAACATGGGCAGTCCCGCTCCGGTACCGATAAATACCGCGTCGTATTCCTCTCTCAGCTGACTGAGCGTTTCCGTTTTGCCCGCTATAAAATTCAGTTCAAATTCTACGCCTGCCTGTTTCAGTTTATCTATTTCCTGCCGCACTATCTCCTTGGGAAGTCGGAATTCCGGTATACCGTACACAAGAACCCCGCCGGCGGTATGAAAGGCTTCCTTCACGATAACTTCACATCCGGCTTTCCTGAGTTCTGCGGCACATGTCAAAGAAGCGGGCCCCGATCCTATCACACAGACTTTCTTTCCGTTGTCCGGCTTCACCGAAAAAGTGCTCTTTCCGTATGTACCGGCGTATCTTTCCAGCTGTCCTATTGCCACCGGCTGCCCTTTTATCCCTCTTACGCACTTGCTTTCACATTGCTTCTCCTGAGGACATACCCTCCCGCATACGGCAGGAAGACTGTTCGTTTCGTTGATGATCTCAAGAGCTTTATCCGGATCGTCGTTTTTGAGAGCGGCTATAAATAACGGTATGTTCACCTCCACGGGACAGCCCGTGACACATGCGGCATTTTTACACCCAAGACAACGGTTTGCCTCGTCGGTCATTCTCTGCCTGTCAAACCCCAGCGATACTTCGTCAAAATTATGACGCCTTGTTTCGGGATCCTGTACAATAGGTTTATTTCTTTCGTTCATCATATCACTCCCCCTTATACCTCAGCATACATTCACGCTCAAATTCCCTGTATGTCGACCCGCGGGCGGCAGCCTCGTCAAAGTCTACGCCTTCGCCGTCAAACTCGGGGCCGTCCACGCATGCATAGACGGTCTTCCCGAAATAGGTGAGCCTGCATCCGCCGCACATCCCCGTACCGTCCACCATAAGCGTGTTCATGGATATTATGCACTTCACGCCGTACTTCTTGGCCACTGCGCACACAAACTTCATCATGATAAGAGGTCCGACCGCAAATACCGCGTCTACGCCGCCTTCTTTCAGCCTTTTTTCCAAAGCGTCGGTGACAAAGCCTTTTTCTCCCTTGCTGCCGTCGTCTGTCATTATCGTAAGACGACGTGCGTTTTCCTCAAACTCCTTTTCGTAAAGCAAAAGACTCTCGTTCCGCGCACCCAGTATGACCTCCGCCGGCTTTCCTTCTCGCTTGCGGCTTACTGCCTGAGGGTATATCACTGCAGCGCCTATACCTCCCGCCACCAATACGATATTCTCGTATCCGCTCAAATCGGTGGGCTTGCCCAAGGGCCCCGCTATTGCGAATATCTCTCCTTTATCCGCGGCCTTCTCAAGTTTTAATGTTCCCAACCCTACGGTCTGTACGATTATTTTTACTCTGCCCCTTTCTTTGTCTATCCCCGCGATGGTAAATGGCAGCCGCTCTCCTCCCTCTTGTGAAATAACTATCACAAATTGTCCCGGTCTTGCGTTGCGAGTTATTGCCGGCGCTTCTATTTCGTATTCGTAAACTTTATCCGCCAGCCTCTTTTTCTCTGTTACCTTATACATTTTTTCCTCCTTCATCATATATTTCAGTGCCGGGTTTTCGCCTTGAGCCATTTAATGCCAGCCATACTATCAGCACATTTATGTCCGCGGGACTCACCCCCGAAATCCTCGACGCCATTCCCACCGTCTTCGGCCTGACTGCGTCAAGCTTCTGCCTTGCCTCCAACCGAAGCCCTTCTATCGACTTATAATCTGTATCATCGGGTATAACGGCATTTTCCAAGGCGGCGTTTTTTGCGATCTGCTCCTGAGCCTGAGCAATATACCCTTCATATCGTATGTCCGTTTCGGCGGTTTCGAGCGCCTGAGGCGACACGTCCTCCCACACGCCGAACGCACGGCATATTTCTTTTATTCCTACGCCTCTTTTTATCAGTCCCGCCATACTTATTCCGTTTGACGGACACGTCAGCCCTCTTTCCTCGGTGAATGCGCCGACCTCCTTCGGAGATATGACTTTCTTGCTCTCTCTCTTTACCTTCTCGGTCTGCTCCTTCTTTACAAGAAATCTCTCCCACGCCTCGTCGCCTACCAAACCTATCTCCCTTCCTAAAGGCGTAAGCCTCATATCGGCGTTGTCCCAGCGGAGTATCAGCCTGTATTCCGCTCTGCCGGTCATCATTCTGTACGGTTCGTTTGTACCCTTCAGCGTTATGTCGTCTATAAGTACCCCGATATAACTCCTTTCCCTCCCCAATACTATACATTCTTTTCCTTCAAGAAAACGCGCGGCGTTTATTCCCGCAAGAAGCCCCTGCCCCGCAGCCTCTTCATATCCGCTCGTTCCGTTTATCTGCCCGGCAAAAAACAAACCGCGGTGATACTTGGACATAAGAGTGGGATAAAGCGTCGTGGGATCTATGCAATCGTACTCTATGGCGTAAGCGTCTCTCATTATTTCCACGTTTTCCAGTCCCGTGAGAGTTCTGTATATCCCGTACTGTATATCAGCAGGCATAGACGAGCTTACTCCCTGTACATACCATTCATCCGTATCCCTGCCTTCCGGCTCAAGAAATACCTGATGCCTTTCCTTGTCCGAAAACCTTACCACCTTGTCCTCTATCGAAGGACAGTACCTCGGACCCACGCCGTCTATCCCTCCCGAGAAGAGGGGCGCAAGGTGTTTGTTTTTCAGGATTATCTCTTTTGTCTGCGGAGTGGAGTAGGTCAGATAACATACTGCGCTGTTTTTACACTTATCGTTTGAATAACTGAAAGCGGGCATATCGTCGTCGCCTTTCTGCAGCTCGGTCTTTGTGAAATCTATGCTCCTGCCGTGCACTCTTGCAGGCGTGCCGGTTTTGAAACGCCTGAGTGAATGTCCGAGTTTTATTATCGCCTTGCTCAGTTCTTTTGCCGAAGAAAAGCCGCACGGTCCCTCTTCCCTGACGTGCGGTCCGACTATTATCCTGCTCCCGAGATAAACCCCGCACGCCAGTATCACTGTCTGAGCAAGGTATTCCGTCCCGACCGCGCTTACTACCTTGTATCCTTCTTCCTCAGCCTCGATGTCCACCGCTTCGGCCTGTCTGAGATACAGATTCTTCTCCTTTTCGAGAGTACGCTTCATTTCCGCGTGATACCTGTATTTATCCACCTGCGCTCTCGGACTGTGTACCGCCGGACCTTTGCCGAGATTGAGCATACGCATCTGTAAAAGGGCTTTGTCCGCGTTTTTTGCCATTTCGCCGCCGAGAGCGTCTATCTCACGCACTATCTGACCTTTTGCCGTCCCTCCAATCGAAGGATTGCAGGCACAAAAAGCCACAGTCTCAAGACAAGTCGCCATGACAAGCGTTTTTTTGCCCAGACGAGCGGCAGCAAGCGCCGCTTCACACCCTGCATGCCCGGCTCCTATCACTATAACGTCATAGCTTTGCTTCACTTTTCCTCCTTGTCCTTCAAAAACCGCTTTTTATTTTCGGGTATATCCAATCCGAGCGTTCCTCCGGGATTCATGATGTTGTCCGGATCGAAGTAATTTTTGAGGGCTTTTATGATCCCGTATTCATTTCTTCCTATCTGCCCCTCAAGCCAAGGTCCGAACATCTTGCCGATACCGTGATGATGACTCATTGCAGCTCCGCTTTTTTGTATCGCGTCCAGAATGCCCGAATGATATCTCAGAAATTCTTCGGTATCGTTCATTTTTGCAATGAATATGAAATACAGATTCGCTCCCTGAGGATATACGTGCGACATATGCGTCATGCAAACCGTGTCCGGACGGCTCTTGCAGTACCTGCGCACTTCGGAATGGACCTTCTCCATATCCGACCAATTTACGCTGCATTCCAGAGTGTCCGTCATTATGCCGAAATCCTGCATGCTGTCTCTCAGATAAGGATCAAGAAAACGGCCTTTCTCCCATGCCCTCGTGACTTTTCCCGTCAGACTCAGAGCTTTGTATCCGCGCGCAATACGCCTGATATTTTCAGCCACGTTTGCACTGTAACCTTTTTCCCCGTCGGTGAAGCCCAGAAACAAACACCTCTCCCCTTCATGAAATCCGAGTTTTTCGAGTACGGGAGCAAGCGGACTGCGGTCAACGCCGTAAAGACGCATCATCACGTCTGTTTCTTCGGGGTCCGACAGACGGAATACCGAAGCATACCCCGCTTCGCACTGCATCATTTCTCTCGCGGCATCCATAGCGTCCTGCCAGTTCCTGAACATATAAGAAAACCTTTTCCTGTTTTCGGGCATGTAACGGAAAACTCTCAGGGTCACGTGGGTGAGCACGCCGAACGCTCCTTCTCCGCCCATCATTATCTGCCCGATCGAAGGCCCCGTCGCTTCACGGGGATAATTGCTCGTCACTATCTCCCCCGCCGGAGTGGCATAATGCTGACGCAACACTATATCCTCGATCTTTCCGTAATAAGTGGAATTCTGCCCCGCACCCCTCGTTACGACCCAGCCGCCTACCGACGAGTACTCGAATGACTGCGGAAAATGTCCGCATGTATAAGCTCTCTTCGCACCGAATTCCTCAACGGCATTATTCAGATGCTTTTCAAGAACAGGTCCGCTCATACCCGCCTCTACCGTGATAGTCTGATCGGTTTCGTTGAACTCTATCACCTTATTGAACCTTTTCCGCATATCGAGAGAAATGCCTCCCTCAGTGCACTCCACCCCCCTCGTAACGCTGCTCCCGCCCCCGTAAACATAAAGAGGTATCTTGTACTTTGCCGCGTACGCCACTATTTTATCCACATGCTCCTTGCTCCCCGGATAAACTACGACGTCCGGAAGATTCTCCGCTATCTTCTTCCTGAGCCTCAACAGATCATACATGGTCTTCCCGTACGCTACGCTCAGTCTGGAGTAATCGTCGGTCTTTACGAAAGCCTCTCCCGCGATCGCCTTGAGCGCCTCAATATGCTCGTCACTCAGCCTTACAGGGACTTCAAGACTCACTGTATCAAGTCCTATATCTCCGTCGTAATGTCTGAAGTCGTCGTCAGTCATACGGAACTTTTCCTTTATAAGCTTATAAAGATTTTCGTTAGGTACTTTTACGTATGACGGATCCCCCCATTTGAATATGGAACGATAACTCTTCTCCGGAGCCTCCGGATAATACCACTCAGGCTCGAATCCTTTATACTCAGACATGATTACCTCCTATTTCTTCCGGATCGCGTACATCGCTTTATAAAGCGGATGCAGTCTGCCGTAAATCTTTCTGTAAACGTCGTTATAGAGGCGCATGTACTTGCCGTGGACAGCATCGTCCGGAATAAAAGGCTTTTCATAGCGCACCATGCCTTCCGTCGCCTCATCGTAACTCCTGTATTCGCCTTTGGCTACAAATACCGCAAGCGCACACCCTATACTGCTTGCTTCATAGGTATGCAGCCGGTATACCGGCAGTCCGAACATATCGGCAGTTATCTTGCATATCGCATCCGATCTGCTTCCTCCCCCCGCAACCACGACCTTCCTCACGCGCGTCTTCATCCTTGACGAAATATTCTCCATGCCCTCATATAAAGCAAACCCGATACCTTCTATTATGGCACGGTAAATATGAACGCGCGTATGTACGTCGGAAAAGCCTATGATACTGCCTTTCGCCTCGGGATTTTGCAGCAAAGGCGACCAATAAGGCTGAAGAAGAAGCCCTTCACACCCCGGCGGCACAGAATCGAGATATCTGTTGAGCAGTTCTTCCGGCTCGGTTTTTTCGGCGGCAGCCTGCACGCACTCCTTCTCCGCAAACTCCTTTTTGAACCAGCTTATCATCCAATATCCGCGGTAAATCTGGATTTCGGGATTGAAATACCCCTTTGCCACAGCTGGGTAAGCCGGCAAAAAAGGCAACGGCTCCACATATCTGTCACTTGAAAACTGTATCGTTGCCGACGTCCCGAAAGATAAGCTTACTTCATCGTTTCTCAGCACCCCGGATCCGAGAGTCTCGCACCCTTTGTCGCTGCCTGTGGCAATCACTTCAGTTCCGGGATTTATACCCGTAGCCTGAGCGGCACTCTCGCTGACCGTCCCTATGACTCCTCCCGATTCCACAACTGTACAAAGTCTGCTTTTGTCTATATCGAATACCGGATAAAGCAATGAGCTTTTGTTCATCCACCCGCGCGTTTTCGAATCAAAAGGTATATGACCTATAAGACTTGCGGCGCTGTCTCTGAACTGACCTGTCAGTTTATAGTTTATATATCCGGATATCAGCAGGTACTTATATGTTTTTTCCCAGATATCAGGCTGATTCATACGGATCCAGTTGCTTTTGGTGATCCGCCTCTGCGTTTTGACGGTCTCGCTCATCCCCACCAGCCCGAAACCTATCTTGGAAAACAATGGAAAATCCTCTATCCCGATATCCGCCTCCCTCTGATCCAGCCATACTATGGCATCTCTGAGCGGTCGCCCGTCTTCATCCACACATACACATGTGTCTCTCATCGTTGTGACCGACATGGCCGTAATTTCTTTCCAAAGCTCGGGATTCCCGGCTCCGAGACGTCTTGTTGCGGTACAGAGCGCCTCCCAGTAAACATCGGGATCCTGTTCGGCATAACCGGGAAGAGGCGAATGGTAAGCCCTTTCGTACTTCACACGTTCAATGGCAATGATCTCGCCCTTCTTGTTTACGATACAAGCACGAAGACTTTGCGTCCCCACGTCGACAGTAAGTACATTTACCGGCATATTTTCCTCCTTCTGCCCAAAGCACTGAAACAAACGGCATCATAACCGCCCGTTTTCTTCCGATAACTTCCGGCTCTATTCTTCATCCGTCCCGTAACAGGCAATTACATCGATCCCCGTTCCGGCAACGTTTTTCACTATAACTTCCCCGCATTTTACCCTATGCGTGACCAAAACCTTCCTCAGCTCTTTCATCACCGTAAATACCGTGTCTTGTTTTCTTCCGATAAACTTCCGGCTCTATTCTTCATCCGTCCCGTAACAGGCAATTACATCGATCCCCG
>URET01000036.1 GCA_900546875.1 uncultured Eubacteriales bacterium | reverse complement strand
CGGGTGTGACAGGGGAGAAGCGTGTCTTAAAGAAGAAAACGGGAAATTTCCGGTAAGAAACCGAGGCTCCCTTTGCGGGAGCCTTTTTTTGTATAATGAACCGGGTGTGACCGGAGAGAAGCGTGACGCAAAATGAAAATCTGACGCGCGTATAGCTGTAGTCAGAGAGAAAGGCGGGTGATCACGGGTTTTTTATCGGTAACGGTAACAAGGTAGAGTCCGCTGAAGGAATGGAGGTGGGAGATCAGTTTTACGGAATTTTTGTCGGCATCGGGGAACCTTACGGAAAGTCCGCAGCCGAGGCCGGTAGCTCGCGGTGTGGAAATAAGTCTTGCGGGAATGCCGGCGTCACGCAAAATGCCGAAAGCGGAAGCGGCGTCGTTTTGTGACTTGAAAGATGCAAATATATAACTCATGGGTTTTCTCCGTATTCAGTAACGGCGATGTTTCGGTTTGCATAAACTGAAACAGCCGCTGTGCTGTTATATTCTATGTTTTTCGGAGGAGCTTTGCTAATGATTTATTTTGACAATGCAGCTACACAGGGGAAACGTCCGGAGTGCGTATTCAGAGGGGTAAGGGAAGGACTGAGTGCCGCGGGGAATCCGAACAGAACGGCGGGAAACAACACAAAAGCTGCCGCCCTCAGAATCAACGAAACAAGAGAGGCGTTATGCGAATATATGGGGATAAAGGGTACGGCGGCGTTGGTTTCAGGGTGTACGGAAGCGTTGAATCTTGCGATATTGGGGTCTTCCGGTAGTCCGGTCGTTACCACGGCGGCTGAACATAATTCAGTACTCCGGCCTCTTTATGCATTGATGAAGAGGGGGAGGGAAGTAAGGTTTGCCGAGACGGACGAGACGGGAAAGGTAAAGACGGATTCCTTTGCCGAGCTTATAAAGGGTGCGGAGATGGCGGTAGTCACGCATGTTTCTAATGTTACGGGCGGGCAGAACGATCTTGCGGAATTATATTCGGTGGCGTCATCGGAGGGAGCGCTGCTCATTGCCGACTGTGCACAGTCTGCCGGACACGTGCCGCTGAACGGTTTTGCCGACGCTGCAGCCGTTGCGGGGCACAAAGGACTTTATGCTCCTTCGGGTTGCGGGGCACTTGTGATAAAAGAAGGCGTGAGTTTTTCACCGCTTAAGTACGGCGGTACCGGGAGCGATTCCGAAAACAATGAAATGCCTGAATTCCCGCCCGAAAGATACGAGGCCGGGACAGGTAATCTTCCCGGCATTTTTGCGCTTAACGAAGCGCTGAAATGGCTGAAAACAAACGAAGCCGCTCTGAGCGAACAGCGTAAAAGAGTTCAGACGGTTTTATTTGAGGGACTGAGCCGAATAGACGGAATAAATATTGTAAGCGTACCGAATAAGTGCGGTATCGTGACTTTCACGGTAAAAGAAAATTTTGACAGTGCAGTATGGTGCGAGGAGCTTTTCGAGCGTTACGGAATAACGTGCCGAGGCGGCATCCACTGTGCTCCGCTTATGCATAAGCGTCTGGGGACACTTAAAAGTGGAGCAGTACGGTTTTCGGTGGAAGCTTCAAATACTGAAAGAGAAGCGGAGTATGTGGTCCGGAGTGTAAGAGAGCTGATCAAAGAGGGATTTTAATTGACCGTATTCGGAGGGAGTATGAGGGGCAGTTTTTTTCAGTACAAAAATTTTCTGTTGACACTTGAAAGACTAAAAAAAGCAGGCGCCGACGTTTTTATCATAGGAGAAAGTCTTTTGGGACAGCCGATATATTGTGTGAAAGCGGGCACGGAGGGTATGAACGTCATAGTTTCCGGAGGTATCCATGCAAGGGAGCATTTCACGTCGGAACTTGTACTTGCGCTTGCCGAAGCAAGCATAGTCAAGGGAGTAAAAGGAGTTGTTTATTTTGTTCCCGTGGTGAACCCGGACGGCATCAGACTTTCGACAGAAGGGATCTCTTTTCTTCCCGAGGTCATACCTCAGCGGGAGCAGGCGGTTTTGAAGGCGCAGGAGCTTATCCGTCTTAACCGCAACGAAAGAGATTTTTCACTGTGGAAGGCTAACGCGGCAGGCGTGGATCTGAACGTGAACTTCGACGCAGACTGGGGCAAAGGAAGAAAAAATGTGTTTTATCCGCGTTCAAGCGACTATGTCGGGCTTTATCCGCTGAGCGAGTCTGAAAGCAAGGCGCTGGCGGCTTTCACATTGAAGGTCAGGCCTGCCGTCACGCTTTCATACCATACTAAAGGAGAGGTAATATATTGGTACTTCAATCAGAGAGAACGAAGACTGTGGAGAGACTATTCTCTTGCCAAAAAAATAGCCCGTCAGACCGGCTATTCGCTTACCGGAAGAGAAGGCAGTGCGGGCGGCTATAAAGATTGGTGCGTTAAAACGCTGAAAATCCCGTCTTTTACTATAGAAGTCGCCCCCGATACCCTAAAACATCCCGTTTCGATCGATTTTCTGCCTTCTGCACTCAGACAAAACCGCGGCGTAATCGATATAGCAGCCGAGTACGCCGAAAGCCGAACGGGGAAAAACATCCCGGAGGATTGACTCCGCCGGCCAGATTTTCCATGTGTTAATTATCCTTGGGGATTTTCCCTTATTCTATTTACCCTGTGCTGATTGTCCTTGGGGATTTTTCCCTATTCTATTTATCTTGTGTTAATTATCCTTGGGGATTTTTATTATTATCCCCAAGGGTAATCTTTTGCTACTGCGGTATATTTACCGCGCCAACCAGCTTATAGATAATCTTTACTTCCTGCACTCTTTGTCCGTCTATCCTTTCCGGTTTGCCGATGTATATCTTATCTATAAAACTATTCAGAATTTCGGGCGTCAGTTCCTTTACATCGGTATAACTTCGTACCAATGAAATGAACTTTGCAAGACTGCTGTCACTTTCCTCTTTTGCTGCAAGACTCAACTTCAATGCTTCTGTTTTTTGTTTCAGCTCTGCTTGTTCGGTTTCGTAATTCTTGGCAAGAAGTTCAAACCGCTCTTCCGGCATCGTTCCGCAGACCTTTTCTTCATAGAGTTTTACAATGATTCTTTCTATTTCCGATAGCCTGCTCTCTGCCTTTTTTAGTTCACTTTTTGCAGCTGATTGCAGTTTTACGCTCGTCTTTACGGAGCATTTCCGGAAATCCTCTACAAACTCCTGTTCATACTGTTTGACATAGGAACAAACCTTGCGAATATCCTGTAAAACAATCTGTTCAAGAGCGCTCACCTTAATGGCGTGTTCGGTACAAAGATTTTTCTTCTTTTTGCGATACGTTGAACAAATAAAAGCATCCTTTCTTCTGTCTTCTTTTCTGCGTCGGATTGTCATCTTTCCGCCGCAATCGGCACAATATAACAACCCTGAAAAGATATTTACTTCATTGAACTTTGTATACGCTCGCTTTGTCCCGCGCATCTTCTGTACTGTTTCAAAGGTTTCTTTATCGATGATCGCTTCCTGCGTTCCCTCAAAGACAGCCCAATCTTCCTTACTCTGTATCCATTGTTTCTTATTTTTAAATGATTTGCGCTTTGTTTTAAAATTCACCGTGCTTCCCGTGTATTCATAGTTGGAAAGGATATACTCTACTGAAATTCTGCTCCATATTTCGGGATAGGTCGCAGCCTTGTAATGCTTGATCCCTCTGTTTTCGGCATATAGTTTAGGTGTTTCTATTCCCTCTGCTGTAAGCATTCTGGCGATACCGCCCATCGTATTTCCATCAAGGTACAATCTGTATATCTTTCTCACGATTTGCGCGGCATCCTCATCGATGATCCACTTCTCATTATCGAGAGGATCTTTCTTATACCCGAGCGGCGGTATAACACTTAAATGTTTCCCTGAATTTCCCTTTGCTTTGAGTACACTGCGGATTTTTTTGCTTGTATCCTTGGCATACCATTCGTTGATGATATTCCGAAACGGCGTAAAATCATTGTCTGCTTGATTTTCACTATCCACATTGTCGTTGACCGCTATAAAGCGTATATCCATCTGCGGCAGCATGATTTCGGTATAGTAACCAACCATGATATAATCCCTGCCGAATCGAGACATATCTTTGACAATGATCGTTCCGACAAGCCCGCTGTTCACATCGTCCATCATTCTCAGAAAATCAGGGCGATTGAAGTTTGTTCCGCTGTAGCCGTCATCTACGTAGAACCTCGTATTCCTAAGTCCGTGTTTTTCCGCATAAGCCGATAATATTTCCTTCTGATGTACGATACTGTTGCTATCGCCATTTAATTCATCATCGCGGGAAAGCCGACAGTAAAGCGCTGTTATCTTCTCACCTCCAATATTTTTATTTTTGATTACTACCGTTTGTGTTCCTAACATACTTTATTTACCTCCGTCAGGTCCCAAACAGCAAATTCGTTCTCTGTTGTTATGTATTAACCGACGTATCACGTCGTAAGGCGTTTCAGTTGCAAAACTGCTTTCTTCCGAAAACACCTTATACGTTGCGCCATCGATTATTACCAGTTCCATTCTGTTCTTTTTATTTCCTTGTTCTGTCAATTCTCCTTTTCATTTTGTGTTTTATATAGGTTGCTTCACTTGGGATTTCTGTCTTATTTGTTCACGCCGCAAAGGCTCTTTTATTATCTTGTTCACCGACTACTCTCCATCGCAAAGCTGTTCCTTTATCTATTATTACTTATCCTAAACTTCCGCATTCCATCACGGAAAGATGAATACGGTTTGCCCTATCACACAATTTTCCCCTTTCTTTTTCCCGATATTACGGGTGTGTTAAGCACTTAATGTGTTCCGTGTCGTCACGGCAAACTTTGCTCTATGCCGTCCGCAAAGGCAGACGGCAATCTTGCGCCGTTGCCGCTCCTCTTCGCAAAAAGTTCTTCGATACTTTTTGCGAGTCATTGGTTATTTTTTATGAGCTCATAGGCAGTTTTAATGAAATCCACCTTGCTCATGTTGCGTTCCTTCAAAAACGCATTGATCTCGTCAAAAAGCTCCCGCGGGATCATTGTCTGAAAATTACCGCTCGCCGCCTGACGCTTTTCTTTGTTTTTCTCTTCGTATTTCCGATTCGCTATTCTCTGCGGAGTATCTTCTTTTCTTGTTACCATAATAACCCTCCGAAAATGATTATCGTATATATACCATATTATACAACCTCATTTCCCTTTAGTCAAGCATAACAAAGAAAATTTACTCCTTACAGTAATTGTATTTGCTTGCTCTCGCTTTCTGCTCTTCTTGACGTTTGCGTTCTGCCTCCATTTCCTCTTCGATCTCTTGCAGTCGGTTGGTATAGTCCCAGCTCAAATACTCGCTCTCCTCTCCAAAGGATGCTAAAAAGCCGCCGATGAGCTTGCCCACCTTTCGGTGCGAAATGGCAAGGTTTCGTTTCAGGCGATTGTCATTGACCTTATGCCTATACTTCCGCTCAAAAATTTCGGGTTTCATATTCTTGACCGCACGCAATACAATGTTGCCTTGCCGCCTTTTATAATCTTCTTCCACTTCTTGTATAAGCGTTATGTTCTGTGGATCAATGGAATAATGGTTGCCGCTCTTTGTCGGTTCACAAAGTTCGTCTATCTTACGCCGCAAACCCGAAAGCCGTTCATAAAATTTTCTATCCGCTTTCCTTGCCCGTATATCATAGAGCAACAGTTTGTTTACCGTTTTATCGATCTGCTCCCGATACAGCAACATATCCTTTTTACTATAGAAAAAACTCGCGTCCTTCGGTATCGTTTTAGCAAGCACAATCAATTCCTTTCGCACCTCATCTTCGCTTACAATGCTCTTGGGAAAGGTTATCCTTTTCAATTCCCGCAAAGCCTCGTTCCGCGTCATATACATCTTGTCCGTCCTTTCATCTATAAAAGCGTTCAGCCGAACGTGCATACGGTCTATCACCGCTTTTTCAATTTTCCCCTTATGGCGGTACTCCAACTCTCTTTTTCTGTACTTGCACTTCGGCTCTTTCTCTGCGAACCAAAAATGTATATGCAAATGATGCGGCTTATCCTTGTGCAGTGAACATATTAAATCCATATTCTTCGGATCAAGCCCCATATCCCGAAAGAATTCTCCGAACGTTCGCTTTACAAGTCGCATACATTTTTCAGGCATATCGATCTTACGACTCATTTCCTCATTGAGCGAGATGAAGCCGTGCCACAATATCTTGTCCGCCTTTGCCCGCTCCTGTATTTCTTTGAGTTCCTCTTGCGAGATGAACCCGTCGCCGTTGAACACGCCAGTGGATTTTTCAAAGTACGAAATCATGTCGCGCATTTCCGACTTTGAATTCTCGCCGTTCAGCTTGCGGTCGGCGGTCATATACTTGTAAATGTTGTTGCCGCCGTCGCTCATTTCATAATAAGGGCGTTCCCGTTCAAACTTCTTTCGTTCTTCCGGCGTTGCGTTACTCTTTAACTTCCACGGCGTATATGTAATGTTAAATATGATCGGTTGATTACTTATGACTTTTCCTCCTTTTGTTTCATTTTTACATGTCAATTTGCTTTTTATTTGCCGCAGGCAAACCGATAGCGGGTTTCCCGCATCGGAAAGCAAAAACGCAAAGTGCAACAGCAAAATGCGTTTTTCTTATCCTGCTACAAATTATCCCTAATTTGCTACCACCTACTCGATTTTTTTGCTTACCATTTTTCACTGTATTTTTGCTCATATCTCCGCACCAATTGAAAAATATTTCGTACATTTTTTAGCTCCTCATCCGCATCATACTTTGCTGCAACATCACCCCAATCCAAGTCCGTTTTATACCGCTCTGCACTGCCAAACAGACTTCCTTGTATATCGGGATATGCGTTGCGAAAATCCTCATACGTCAGTATTTTCGGTGAAGTAACAGTTTCCGTTCGTTGCACTTCAGATACAGTTTCCTCCGTCAAAGATGCTGTACAAATTTTCTTTTTCTGTGCGCCGCCCCTTCGCCCGCTGCTCTTTCGTTTTTTGGAAACATCCATCTTCCGTTTGCACAAAGTAAAGTATCCCTGCATCGTCCCATCCTCAAACTTCGGTTCTTCGTTTCCAAACATATACGCACAAATTGCCTTGACAAATATCCCTTGCTTCTTTATATTCATCAGCTTCATTGCTTTGTAATACGTTTCGTAAAACGTAAAATGCTTGGATTGCAGATTATACTTCTTCGGTATCTTCCCGATACTTTCTGTTTCTTTGACTTCTTTTAAAATACCTGCGATATTGCTCCAATAAAAATCCTCTTTGTCCGATAACTGCTCCATAGGTTCTCTGTCTTCAAACTCATACGCGCAAATACAATTTGCCAGTTTTCCCGCGCTTATGTCGTCCATACTTTGCAGAATGTCTGCATACCATTCATAAAATGTAAATTGTTCCATTCTTTTCCCTCCTTCATTTTTTTGCCGACGATTATGGCTCATCGGCTTGCCTTGTTTGCTCCTACTATCACCTCCTCGTTATTCTTTTTCTGAGTAGCCTGTTCGGGTACCCTTCTGCACCGCACTGTTCGAGCAATGCAAAAGCCCGACCTTTGTTCACGGTCGGGCTCGGAACTTCACCTTGTTCAGATGCTTCCTATTACGCTGATTAGAGCTGTTTTCCGTTGGTATGAAAATGCCACAAATTTACGGCTGTTTTCCCTTAAAAAACAGTGTATTCTCCGCTTTATTCTACTTCTTGTTCTAACTACTGTGGCACAATCATTCAAACCGAAGATTACTTCATTCTCATTTTTTTGTACTTTTTTGCGAAGTTTCTTCCGTACAAACTATATTCTCCGTTCTCGTCTTCCGTTACTTCTTTCGCTGTTCCGTCATATAATTCCCATAACAGTTCCGAGAATATCGGGTGATTGATAAACGCCGCATAAATGCGCCAATCTGCCGCGCTGTTCTTCTCGTAGTGGCGCAGCACGAGGATCAATACGTTTTCATTCGTCAGCCATTTAGTAACCTGCCGATCTCGCTCTGCCTTTATATCCGTTATTTGCTCATAAAGGACTTCCCGTTCCTGTTCATCCGCTGTCCGTATCGACAAATACAAGCGATTGATTGCCGCCTTGCTCTCGTCTATGATTTGTACGATTTTATCTTTATGTCTGTATTCCGTAGCGTTCCCTGAACCCACATCATACGCTAAACTTGACGAAATCGGGAGATAGTCACCGTATTGCTCTCTGCCTTTTCGGAAATGCACTTTATTCACAAGCGCATACAGATCATCCATCGCCGTATGATAAAAGGCGTGCTGTTTACTTCTACTCTCGTCAATCTCTGCAAAGAAATTCGGAGAAGGACGCTGATACTTCTTCCGCAACATGGTAAGTTCCTTGCTTACGGAAATATTTTCAAAGCTGCGTTTTGCCTTGTCGATCTCCAATCCCGAAAGAACCGCAAGCTTGCAGATGTCCTCGTAAATTGAGAGTATCTTTCCCTTCTCTGCGCTCTTATGTAGTTCATCCCACAAAATACTGTTGAGCTTTTGCGACAGGTTGACGATTTCCCCGATCTTATTGACGCTTGTATCATGGTCGAGTTTAGAGAGCGTCTGTTCCGTCTTTTCCTCTGCTTTGATGTTGCCCACGGGAACTTTGAAAAAATCCTTATATCGCGCGGCCGCGTTTACCAACAGCTTGTCATCCGTTATCAGCATCGTATCCGAATCATAATCACAGCCGTTGAGCCGCTGCTGGATATTTTCTCCGATAGAATTTACACAGACAATGTTTTCGCCTAGGTCAAAGTAATCCCATATCCCACCGCTGAGAGCGTTTTCCACACAATATAAGTTTCCCATCGTGATATGCGGAGAACGCGCGCACAGCAATTTCGTCCCATTTCCAAAGCGTTCACAGCGGATCTGCCCGGGCTTTAATTCGCTTGTAATGTCTTCGCTCGCAAGATACTTTAAAAGTTCCGTGCCGTTTCCGAAAAGAGTGGCATTCGTACCGTTTAACAAAATATGCCCGCGCTTTAACCGCTCCTTTAAACTGCGCACGACGTCGTCACGAAAATTGGCATACAGTTCCGTTTCATCGAAATGCGGATATTGGTGCATGAGCGTAAAGATAACATCCGCACGTTCCGCAAGTCCGTCACAGTATTCTTCTTCGCCGTCTTTTTCACGGGCAAAGGCGTCTGTGAAGTGATAGCGCATAAAGTCAACATCCCTGCGCAAAAGAGAGATATAATCAATACTCGGCTGTAATAAATGTCTGACTTCCTCTTGGGATAATGAAAGGGTATTTATAAGCTGATAACTGCTCTGTACCATCTTTCCGTGGAAGAAGCGTGTACTCTTATCATATTTAACCACCCCGAATGTGCTGTCCGTATGAGCCGCCCATTTTCGGATATTTTTCTCAGCCAATCCGCCCGCGAATTTGAGATATTTCAGGCTGTTCGGCGTCGTCACCATGACAATCTGATGTATGTCCTCGGCAAGCGTGACAAAACCGCGTCTTTTCAGATCGTCCAAAGTAATTTTTTTATCTTTAAACCATTTCTGCAATCTGGTACGGAAGGCGCATGACTTGAAAAACTTGTTACGTAGCAGCACCATATGCTTGTCAGCATAGCCGTTTGCAAACACACTCTCGTCCAAAAGGCTTTCGCCGTCCCAAATGTCATTGGTGATTTGTGTTCGTTTCGTTCTTGCAGAGAGTTTTCCGTCCTCGATCTCCACCGATACGACTTCCTCTTCAAACACGCTTTTATAGTCAGGAACAAACAAAATGCTGTCAAGCGGAATTTCCATTGTTCCCTTGATACTGCTAAGCGATAACGCCCGGTATGATTCCCACGAAGCAAGATCTTTTCGCGGTTTTAAGCCGCATTCGCTCCACTTCGTCATATGCCTGTACAGTCGGTCGTCTATAAAAAGGCATTTTCCCTCGCGCGAACTGCCTGCACTGCGCTTGTACCTGACATAGTGAATACCATCCAAATGAAAGCCGTTTTCGTAAAAGTGTTCACGCAAATCTTTCATTTTTATAAGGTTTCCCTCTTGGGATTTGTATGTATAGTTAAACTTCAAGTTAATTACAGCAAGAGTATATTCATTTTCATTCTTATCTTGAAAAGAAAACTTTTTACGACAAATGCGCTTATACGCCTTTTCAAGCTCTATGAGATCTAGAGAATTATCCAAGTAGATTTTAAACAAGCGAAAATAGGCGTCGCTTTTACTTTCGGGCATTTTATACCCGATAGCCACGCCGTTTTCCTGTTCTTGCCCGTATATGTCACAAGCTTCTATGGAAATGATTCTGTAAGAACTGTTCATTATGCTATAATAGTAAAAGAAATACTGTTAATCTTATTAACCCGTAAAGATTTTTACAAAAAAGAAATTATTCTATCAAATCTCTGTACAAGCTCATCAAAAGTAATTATATCGACAACATCTTTGTATGTATTTTTAATAAGTTCAAAATCAAGCTTCTTTTGATTAATATTATCTCCATTAAAAGATGCCGCATCTCTTCCAAAAATAATATATCCCTTGGGATGGACAGCTTTTAGTTTTATTTCTCCCATTTCGTTCTGGAGAGCAGGATTTTTATTCGATATTTCTTCCGTTGTCATTTTTGTTAAACATTTTAAATATTGCTCCAACTGATTTATTGCGCCACTCAATTCACCGCTTGGAACATAATGATTCCTATATTGTCTTTTACGAAATAAATTTGGATAAGCTTGTGGCGACTTTACTTCGATTAAATCAATATTCCCCTCACAATCTATCAAAGACAAATCCGCTTGACAATTAGCTCGCGCACCAGTGTAATCTGAAATATTTAACTTTGTCTGTATTTTTACATATTTCGGATTAAGAAAACAAAAGATTTGAGCAATAAGTTTAGAAAACTCATTCCATACCATTCTTTAATGTTATTATTTTGCTGTATTTCATAGCCAGTCACTCCTTTGCAACTGCAATATTATTCCTGCAGCCGTCCCTTGTTAAACAACTTATCAATGTTTGTACCCTTTCTTATACTTTAATTTTCTTCTCATTATTCTTTTACAGGGAGATTATGTTGCTTTAAAAAAGAAAGTTTATCCCAATATCCACGCTGGAATAATATCTTTTCATTTACAACATGGAAAAATCCGCATCCGCGCAATCCTAACGGGTCTTTCCACTCTAAGATAGCCCATTGCCCATCTTCAAAAATATTTTCCACAATACAAACCATTTTTGCAGTTGCAAACTCATTTGCAAACATTTCTCTAATAGCCGCAACTCCTACAACAGGTTCATTTGCAACTTGATGGTTTGTTGCATTATTATCATACAAACTAATAATCATGTCCACATCACCGTCATTAAAAGCGTCTACCCATTTATTCACTACTTCTTTCGGACTTAGCATATATTGTTATCCTCCTTTTTGATTAGAAATGCCATTGGTTTTCATCTTGCTATTAACTATCACTGCTGACTTTGCAAATTTATAAATGTGAAATTCTTTCACCAAAGCCGTTTGAGGAAAGAGAGGCAAGCAGATTGTGTTCCTTGGCAGGCGAGGCTATACGTGGGTATGCGAGTCTGCCAAGGGGCGCAAGATGCGCCGCCTATCTTTTCTCAAACTTAATTTATACTGCCTAACGATTTCACTTGCCGCGAAACCAGAGTTTTGAATTTACTAACTGTTTTCAATTTCGTTTCCTATAAAGTAATTTGCTATTTCAAAAGCCTTTATTCGTCTTTTCCCCAAAGTGATTTGTGACTTATATCTCTCCGGATTTTCTTTTGCTTCAAAGGTTATTATTGTTTCCCGTAATTTATGCAATGTTGAATCAATTTGCCTTTTTGCTTCAATTAAATCTTCCTTAGTATATTCCATTATTACCCTCCATAGCTTCTGATTGTTGTCGTCTTGGCTATTATATGTCTTTTCTTCCCCAAATGGTATAGGCTTTTATTTTTGTAATACTGTAAAACTTTTTTCTGTAAGGTATTCAAGGGATATTTCTCTTTTGTGCTTCCTGCTCCGTGTCCTCGCTGCGTTGATCGTTGCATTTTGGATAACGACTTTGCAAAAGGCATGGAAGGTGTACTCGATATGTTCCCGATATTCTTCTGTACAGGTCATGGAAAATCCCCCGTTCATCCCAAAAGGGCTGTGGCTGGTTGGTAGTTGCTTTTTATGATAGTAAGGAGCGACAGCAATTTAGGCTGTCGCTCCTTGACTGCCTAACCGCAAAACCGGGCGGGACTGTCAACGGTGGGCGAAGCCCGTTCATCTTGACCGCCCGCTGGCTCGGCTGGGTTTGCTATTTACCCGACAAACTTGAATTTATTTTAAGCTATCACGTTTTACCTTCTTAAGCCTTACTATCATTACCATAGGAATTTCTTTGTT
>URET01000035.1 GCA_900546875.1 uncultured Eubacteriales bacterium | reverse complement strand
CGCAGTTATACCGTTATGATTCCGGACTCATAAAACGCAGTTATACCGTTACGATTCCGGTCTTATAAGCCGCATTTTATCGTTACGATTCCGGACTCATAAGCCGCAGTTATACCGTTATGATTCCGGACTCATAAGCCGCAGTTATACCGTTATGATTCCGGACTCATAAAACGCAGTTATACCGTTACGATTCCGGACTCATAAGCCGCAGTTATACCGTTACGTAACAGAACACAAGAAAAGCCGCCGTTACAGCGGTTTTCCGACTGTGCAAAGCGCCTTTCCGCTCACCTTTATGTATTTAAGTCCCTTCCTTTGGCACGACTGCAACTGTAAATTCTGTCGCCACGTTAGCATACAATTTCGCGGTCACCTTATACTTTCCTACAGATTTTATGGGCTCTTTCAATACCACTTGTCTTTTATCCACGGTAAAGCCCATTTCCGTCAGAGCCTCCGCGATCTCCTTCCCCGTTACGCTCCCGAAGACCTTTCCGTTTTCACCGCACCTCACGGCTACGCTCACTTCCTTACCCTTGAGTTCCCCTGCAAGCGCTATCTGTGCGGCTTTCTCCTCTTCCTTCTTCCTGTTTACCGCTTCCTCGTGAAGGCGGACGCTGTTTATCGTGTCATTTGTTGCGACTATGGCAAGTTTCTTCGGAAACAGCATGTTTCGGGCGTATCCGTCGCTCACATCGATTATTTCTCCTTTCTTGCCCTGTCCTTTTACGTCCTGAAGCAAATATACTTTCATTTTGCACCTCCGCGTTTTTACTTATTATATAACATTTTACCCTTTCCGTCAACAAAATAAAAAAATCAAAGCCCCGCTTTGCAGTGAGGCTTTGTATCATTTATCCGTTTTCCTTCCGGCGCACCGTCAGATCCTGTCTTTGATCTTCGCGGCTTTTCCGGTCCTTTCTCTGAGATAATAAAGCTTTGCGCGTCTTACTTTACCCTGACGCACCACTATTACCTTCTCTATCTTGGGAGAGTGTATCGGAAATGCCCTTTCCACTCCTATGCCCGAAGATATGCGTCTTACGGTAAATGTTTCTCTGAGTCCGCCGTGCTTACGCGATATTACCACTCCTTCATATGCCTGAATCCTTTCTTTGTTTCCTTCTATAACCTTGAACAATACCCTCACGGTATCGCCTACGTTAAACTGAGGCACATCGCTTCTCAGGCTTTCCTGCTCGATAGACTTAATGATATCCATTTGACTTTTCCTCCTGTTTACACGACGTTCATTCACCTTTTTTTCTTCAGATCAGAGGAACGCCCGAAGTCACCGAAACAGTTTATCATATATCCTCTATTTTTGCAACCTTTTTAATACCTGTTTTCAATTTCTCCGAACGCATTTTCAATAATTTCCGCTTTCCCGTCCGTTATCTCCACAACGTCAAACCGCACAAAAACGTCATTCAGCTTTCTGACAGTCATATATTCTTTCGCGGCATAAAGTATACGCTTTATCTTCCTCTCGTCCACAGCTTCGCGCGGCAGTCCGAAAGCCGTGTCCTTCCGGCTCTTTACTTCGACAAATACATAATAAGGCTTCTTATAAGCGATTATATCGAGTTCTCCGTGACGTGCGGTATAATTGCGTTCGAGTATCCTGTAGCCCTTCTTCCGCAATATTTTCTCTGCCGCTTTTTCTCCTTTTTTTCCTTCGGCCCTGCTATTTTTCTCCATTCCCGATAATCCGTCCGATAAAACTCTTCCTATGTATCGGACAAGGCCCCCATTCCTTTATCGCTCTGATATGCTCAGCCGTTCCGTATCCCTTATGTCTTTCAAACCCGTACTGTGGATATATCTCCGCAAATTCCCTCATTATCCTGTCTCTGGTCACCTTAGCTATTATACTCGCCGCCGCTATGGAATATGATAACGCGTCTCCGTGTATCATGGGGATCAAAGTTATTTCGGATTCTATCTTTACGGCGTCTGTGAGTATCAGGTCCGCTCTCTTTATCCGGGATACGCAGTCCCTCATCCCCATCTTCGTGGCTTCAAGGATGTTAACTTCATCTATCACGCTTTCATCCACTACCGACACCGTGTATTCCTTCGCCGCGGCAACTATCTTCTTATAAAGCCTTTCTCTGTTTTTTTCCGTGAGTTTCTTGCTGTCGTTTACCCCTACGATCAGCATATCTTCCTCGAGAGGCATTACTACGCACGCCGTCACCACCGGTCCCGCTAAAGGACCTCTGCCGGCTTCGTCCATTCCCGCGATGGCCGTATATCCTTCTTTGAGGTATTTCCTGTCAAACTCCGACAATTCCTTATGTTCTTTCATCCGGCATCTCCAAACATATCTTTCCGAGCCTGCCCTTCCGGAAATCTTCGATTATGCTCTTTGCGCCTCTTTCCAGATCCGGTTCGCCGCCCTTAAGCATACATCCTCGCGCACGGCATATACTCTCAAGCATGTCCGCGCCTTTTTGCTGCAATTCGGTTTTATATCTTTCTCTGAGTCTTTCGGGATATTTTTCAGCCATTTCTTCGAGAAAATCCGCTGCAAGCTCAGTCATGTCGACGACCTCGTCTCTCACGCTTCCGATATACGCCAGATGCCTCGCGTACAACGGATTTTCCAACTTTCCCCACAAAGTGCCGGGAGTATCCATAAGCTCAAGTCCTTTGCTCAGTCTTACCCACTGTTTTCCTTTTGTGACTCCCGGTTTATCGCCCGTCACAGCTGATTTTTTGCCCGCAAGCGCATTTATGAGCGTAGACTTACCGCTGTTCGGCACGCCTATGATCATAACTCTCACCGGAGTATATATCCCCTTTTTCTCAAATCTGCTTACACGCTTTTTTTCCGTGTTTTCAAAAGCGGCTTTGACAGCGGCAATATTCAGTCCTGCAGCAGCGTTCACCGACGCCACTCCGCCTTTTTCCGAGAAGTATTCCTCCCATGCCCTGACCGCTTTTTCCTCAGACAGGTCCTTTTTGGTAAGTATAAAAACGACGCCCTTATCTGAAATAAGAGTGTCGAGTGCGGGGTTTATGCAAGCTGCAGGCGCACGCGCGTCCAACACGTATCCGACCGCGTCAGCAAGCGCAAGATTTTCCTCTATCATGCGCAGCGCCTTTGCCATATGTCCCGGAAACCAATTAATTTTCGTCTCTGACGTCGGCATTGTCATTTCCTCCCCTTTTCGGATCTCCTGACGTCTCTCTCCCGCAAATCCTCCGGCAAAAAGACTTCATACCGATCCGACTACCTCATTTGCCGGATTGCCGGCAAACCCCGACGCTGTCCCGATCTGATCCCGATGCCGTTAAATCAATCCTTTTTGTTTCTGATGAGATCGGGTCTGAGTTTTTCGGTAAGTTCCTCCGCTCTTTCCTTCCTCCAACGAGCTATATTGGCATGGTGTCCGCTGAGCAGCACCTCCGGCACGTCAAGTCCTCTGAAAGTATTGGGACGCGTATACTGCGGATATTCTAACAGTCCCTCCGAAAAACTTTCTTCACATACCGATATATCGCTGTGCAGCACTTCGGGAAGATAACGCGATACGGCATCCGTAAGCACCATAGCGGGCAGTTCTCCCCCTGTCAGGATATAATCTCCTATTGAAATCTCATCATCTATATTAAGATCCAAAGCCCTCTGATCGACGCCTTCATAATGCCCGCAAAGCAATATCAGCCACTCTTTCCCGGCAAGCAACGGCACTTCCTTTTGTGTAAGAGTCCTGCCCTTAGGCGACATGTATATCCTGTAAGCCTCTCTTCCGGGATCTACGGCTTCAAATGCTGAAGTTATAGGCTGAGGGGTCATAACCATCCCCGCACCGCCTCCAAAAGGATAATCGTCGCATTTTTTATGTTTATCAAGAGAATAATCCCTTATATTCACTATATTTACCGTCAGTTTCTTTTCATCCCTCGCCCTCCCTATAATACTCGAGGACAACGGCGCAAACATTTCGGGAAAAAGAGTGAGAATATCTATCCTCATTCTTCCTTCTCCCCGCCTTTAACGGCTATCTCATCAAAAACTTCCTTCTTCACGACTATCCTTTTCATTTCGGGATCTACCTCTTTAAGAGCCTTCTTCAGAAAAGGAAACATTATCTCTCCCTGCTCCCCCTTCAGTACGTACACGTCCGCCGAGGTCGAATTCTGCATGATCTCGTATACTTCGCCGATCGCTTCCCCGTATTGGGTAACTACCTTACAGCCGATTATATCGTCTATAAAATACCTCCCCTCAGGCAGCAACAAGTCCGATCTGTCGGCAAATATCTCTTTATTCCTGAGTGTTTCCGCCTGATTTCTGTCGGTTATGGTTGAAAAGCCCATGTAAGCGAAGCCTTTGTTTACCCTGAGACTCCTCACGCTTATTCGCTGCCCGTCGATATAAACATATTTTATACCTCTGTGCGAAATAAGCTCTTCCGGAAATCCCGCTACCTTCACTTCACCTTTTACGCCCTGCGCTTTCACTATCCTGCCTAAAGGTACCCTTTCCATCCTCTACGGCTCCAGCTCGTCTACTATTTCTACCGAATAACGCTTGTTCTGCTTTACTCCGACCGCTTTGACAACCGTCCGTATCGCAGTTGCTATCCGCCCCTGCTTCCCGATTATCTTTCCCGTATCGGCGTCGTCCACACACACAGTGATCACTTCAACGTCATTCTCGATCTTGCTGATAACCTGCACAGCCTCAGGATTATCGACCAACTGCTCTACTATATACTTGACTAATTCTACCATACCTTTACTCTTTTACCGTTTCTTCTATGGTAGTCTGCTTAGCACTCTTCTTGTGCTTTATGATCCCCTGTGACGCAAGCAATGCTCTGACTGTTTCCGTAGGCTGTACTCCGTTTTCTATCCATTTTCTTGCCTTGTCTGCGTCTATATTTATCGTTGCGGGATGTGTTAGAGGATTATAAGTCCCGACCAGATCCACATATTCTCCGTCACGCGCCTTCCTGCCGTCAATTACGACTATACGATAAAATGGACTCTTTTTGTCGCCTAATCTCGTCAATCTCATTTTTACTGCCATCTTTTTTTCCTCCGATGTTTCTTCTTCGTTTATTTCTGAATCCGTCTCCGGATGATCATTCATTTTCAAAACCTGAAATTCTTCATGAGCTTTTCGCCCTTCTTGCCCGAATACTGCTTTATAAGCTCCTTCATCTGCTCGAATTTCTTTATCACCTTGTTTACATCAGCTACCGTTGTACCGCTTCCCGCCGCTATCCTTCTTCTTCTGGAATAATTGAGTATTTTCGGATTCTTTCTCTCCTGCGCCGTCATACTGCGGACTATGGCTTTGATCCTTTCTATTTCCTTCTTGTCTACCCCGGCGTTTTTGTCTACCTTCATTCTCCCGAATCCGGGCATCATCCCCATTACCTCATTAAGATCCCCCATCTTCGACAGCGAATAGAACTGCTCAACAAAATCATTAAGATCAAAAGAGTTTTCCTGCATCCGCTTCGCCATCTTCTCCGCCTGCTCCTCGGATATGGCTGCCTGAGCTTTGTCTATGAGTGTGAGCACGTCCCCCATCCCGAGTATTCTCGAAGCCATTCTGTCGGGATAAAACGGCTCTATATCCTCTGTCTTTTCTCCTGTCCCACAAAACTTGATTGGTTTGCCGGTCACTGCTTTTATGGAAAGCGTCGCACCGCCGCGCGTATCTCCGTCAAGCTTGGTCATTATCACACCGGTTATTCCCAACGCTTCATCAAAAGCCTTCGCTACGGTAACCGCATCCTGACCCGTCATCGCGTCAACGGTCAGGAGTATCTCCGTTACCGATACCGCCGCCTTGACATTCTTTAACTCCTGCATCAGCTCTTCATTTATATGAAGCCTGCCGGCAGTATCGAGTATCACCGTGTCATAGCCTAAACTGCGGGCATACTCCACAGCTTCCTTCGCTATCTTCACAGGGTCCTTCTGACCCATCTCAAAAAAACCTACCTCCGCTTTCCCCGCAACTACTTTGAGCTGCTGTATCGCGGCAGGCCTGTATATGTCACAAGCAACCAGCAAAGGCTTCTTCCCCTGCTTTACCAGATACTTCCCCAATTTGCCGCACATTGTCGTTTTGCCGGCACCTTGCAATCCGCACATCATTATCACGGTCGGCAGACTGCTCGATACCTGAAGCTTGCTCTGCGTGCTCCCCAACAACGCCGTCAGCTCTTCGTTCACTATTTTTATCACCTGCTGACCGGGCGTCAGACTCTTCATCACTTCTTCGCCTACGGCTTTCTCGGTAACCGCAGCTATAAACTGCTTCGCCACACCTAAATTTACGTCCGCTTCTATCAGCGCAACCCTTACTTCCCGCATGGCCTGCTTTATCTCCAACTCGGTCAGATGCCCTTTGTTGGTGATCTTCTTAAAAACATGGTTGATCTTTTCGCTCAAACTCGAAAAAGCTGCCATCTTGCCTCCTGTCCTAAGCCCTTATATATGCCCCGACCCTCCGTTCCGGCCGGCTCCGTCATAACCTAACCAATTCCGCTATCTCACTTATCGCCGCTTCCGATCCGCAGCCCTTACCCGCACGCAATGCTATATCCGATATGCGCTTGCGCATCGCTACGAAACCAAGCTTGCTTTCATACCCGCGAAGCGCCTTCTCTGCTTTAACTATTCCGTCTCTCACAGCCTGACGACTTACCTTGCTCATCTCCGCAAGCTCGGATAACGACATGTCCAGATCTATATACGACTTCATGAGTTCATGCTGCCTGTCGGTAAGCAGATCGCCGTATACTTCAAGCAAAATACTTAATTCAATTTTATCGCTGAGTAAATTCATATCCCTATACTTCAAGCAACTACTTTATTTCATTCTACTGCCGAATATTCTCTTAACCCTAACTGTAAAGCTTTATTACTTGACACGCGCTATATAATACACCAAACTATTCCCTTTGTCAACCTTTTTAAACCCTTTATAAAAACTTTGTCCGAAAAGCCTTCCACAGAGCTTTTTATGTTCTTCCGCCCTTCGGATAACGCCTTTTTCCCCTTCTTCGGCTCTCATCCGGAATTCGGGCTCTTACCGCTTTTACGGGTTCGGCTCCATGCTGCAGCGCCGATATGACCTGACGCATCTTTCTTATAGCTTTTCCTCTAGCCCCGGCTTCCTCCCGTCAGACGGTTTTGTCCTCTTTTTTCCGTTCTTTCTTCTGCTCCCGTTTTCCTTCCGGACTACTCTTTATTGACCGAAAAAAAGCTCCGGCGTTCTTACCGGAGCGGTCTTATCCGATCATGCACTTCAATCTTCAGTCGTTATTTTCATCCGATCTTTCTATTTTTTCGTTTTCGGGCGTCCTTATCTTCAGAATATTGATCAATTCGCCGAGATCATGATTCTTTACCCCTATAAGACGCGGAGCGAGTATTCTGTTCAGCTGATACAGCATAATATCCCAATCGAGTATGTCCGCAACCTTTTTCACTATTTTTATCTTGTTTTCAATACTGCTGTATATCGCGCCGGCTCCGTTGACAATAAATTCCACGCCCGGCGTTTCCCGCCATACCAGCTCGATCTCAGAGTCACTTTTCAAATAAAATTTCATTTCTCTTACGCTCGCAGTTTCAATAAAGCTCATTTTTACCGAAAGCACGGGATATCCGTCTTCGTCATCGGACGTATGTCCGGTTACCGCCACCATGTACTTTTCGCCTCCGAAATTCAGAACGGTATGTTCGGGTTTCAGAAAGCCCACGGGTATGATGTGCACTCCTGAATTTTCCTTTACTATGAGCTTGAATTTTCCGTCGTTTATGATAAACGCCATACGCGACAATCCGCCCTGAAAATTATTCTGCAAAGTCTGCAGGATCAGCGGAAGCAAGCTTACAGGCGAAGATTCTCTTTTTTCAAATTTATACATACTCCCGTTGAGCACCTCACATAGCTGCGGCATCGCCTCTTTGTGCACCGACCTCCTCAACGCCTTCTCTACGCTCTCCTCAACAAACAGCTGAGTCGCGCTTTTTTCGGGCAAATCCACCGGAACATCAAAACCTCTTCCTATATATTTGTCCGTAAGCTCAAAGTAATCGTTTGTCTGGAACATGTCGCTGTTTCCGGCGGTGGCAACTACCACCGTATTTATGTCCGGAAATACCGATATGTTTTGACCGAACATTCCGTTAAAAAGTATACAACGGGGATCTTCGCCTATCCACATCTGATATCCGTATCCGTATCTCCCTATGCTCTCAGGTACTTCGATCTGCTTTGATTCGGCTTCCCGCATCCATTTATCCGAAAGCAACGTGTGATCTCCCCACTTTCCGCCGTTGAGGATGAGCTGTCCGAGTTTTGCCATGTCTTCGGGGAGTAAATATAGTCCCCAGCCCCCCTTTTCTATGCCCTGCTGCGACTTCTCCCAAAAATAATCCCTTATTCCCAAAGGCTCGAAAAGCCGCGGCTCTAAAAACTCGCATAACCCTTCTCCGGTCACCTTCTTCACGATAACAGACAGAATATATGTATTCATGCTGTTGTAATTGAAACTGCTCCCGGGAATAAATTTTACACCGGAAGTGAAAAATCCTTCAGTCCAGTTTTCCTCTGTGATCACGCCTGTTTCGTTGAACACCACTCCGGAAGACATCGTCAGCAAATCCTTTACGGTAAGCTTTTTAAGTCGAACGTTCGTTAAAAGTGGCAGCTGATCCCCCATGATCTCGCATACCCTGTCCTCTACAGATAAGATCCCGTAATCGCATAGCATCCCTATTGCCATTCCGGTTATCGTTTTACACATCGAATATGTTATGTGCCAAATATTGTTATTATAAGGCGAATACTCCTTCTCCGCAATAATTTTACCGTTTTTGACTATTATCACACCATGCGGAAACACGTTGTGATTTTCGGTCAAGGCTTTAAAATATTCGTTTATCCTCTCAGACGAAACGCCTTCTTTGCGGGGAGTGGAACGCGGCATGCGCGTGCTTGTCCGTTTTCCGAAAATTTCTGTTTTCTGAGGAGTAAAATCTATAACGGATTTATTATCCTTCTTATTATTTATCAATCTGGTGATGATGCGCAAAGTATTGGTTTGATTTTTGATGTCCATATTTATTTCTTTTCTCCGGTTTATGCCGACATTTTATGCCGACTTTCTTTCGTCCTCCGGCAGGCTGTTTTGCGTTTCACGGGCTCATGTCTGCGATCGGTTACGCCGCATGGATCAGAATCTCGTCCGTTTGCCATGCATTGTGGATCAGAATCCCGTCCGTTTGCCATGCATAAGACGTTCGGTTCCCGGTCCTGGTCGCCTGACCCCGTAAAATCCGATTCTGACGCCCGTTCGGGTCCGATCACTAAAAAAGCCGCTTTCAAGCGGCTTTATCATTCTTTACCTATAAGCTTCCAGATAGTTTCTCCTTCCTTTATCAGACCCAGCTCCCGGGCTCTTTGTTCTGCATACTCCACTGTTTGCATGAAATCCTTGTCCCCTTCCAGCTGGTCCCGGAGCTCCCACAAATCACTTATCGTCTTAATAAGAGCCTCTCTTCTTTCTTCAAGCACACTTTTCTGATAAAGAGTCGTCACAAGCACAAACAGCAGAACCAATACCAGAAGCCCCGCCATCACAAAGAGAAAGGTCTTGATCTTTTTGTTTATCATATACTTCTACGCCTCTCCTTTTGCTTACTTTCCCTCTTCCTTTTTTTCATTATATACTCAAAGGAATATTTTGTCAAGCGTGGGTTAAGCGTTTTCACAAAAATAAAAACTCCGAACAGCAAAGCAACAAAATACCAACCTTTTGCTTCCCCGTATGAAAGCAAAGCGAAAAGCTGCGGTACGGAAAAGAACAGCACTGTCCCGAATACCGTCTGAAAAGCATAACCGGCGCCTTTGGAATTTCCCGTAAGCGCGGCAAAGACATTGCGAAGCACAGTATATACCCCGCTGCCCGCAAATCCGGCAGCTATATATCCCAACGTCGTTACGACTTCTTTCACTATTTCCGTCATTTAAAGAAATTCTTCAATATGCCCTTCTTGCCGCCGCCGTAATTAACTGCCGCGATACGCTCTGCTTTGAGCTCAAAAACGCCGTCCTCCACATCCAGCTTATTCGCCGTCAGTCCCGCTCCGCGGACGTTCAGCCGACCGTCCACGAGAGTAAGCTGAGCCTCTCTCTCAAGCAGCATCGTAACGCCTGTTACTCCGGTGACCCGTACGTTCACACAGGCCTCTCCGTATTCGATTGTAAGCGTATGTCTGTTTTCCATAATCATAGTATACGCTTTTATACTTCACTTTAGACCTCCCGGATTATTTTCGCTTTCAGTTCCCCGTCTTCTCGTTTTCCCGGGCACTTCAGGAACACCCTGAAAATCCGTTTATATATCCCAGTATATCTTCGTAGACTTCCGACTTGTTGATTTCATTGAGCATTTCGTGTCTGCCGTCTTTATAAAGCTTTAAGTCCGTCTTTATTCCGTTTTTCCTGTAGACCTCCGCAAGCTTTTTTACTCCCTTTCCCATCTTGCCTACCGGATCATGGTCGCCGCTGAAAATATAAACGGGTTTATTTATATCTGCCTTTTTCATGTTCTCTGCTTTGACGATATCCGTAAGTCCGCGGAAAAAGCTTTCATAAAAAGCATTCGAACAACAAAATCCGCACATTTCGTCAGCATTGTACTTCCTGACCTCTTCTTCATCGCGTGAGAGCCACGCTGCAGGTCTCCCGAATTTTTTATCATATGACGCAAACGTCATATCATACAGTATCCGGCTTCCCTCACGAGGCGCTTTTTTCATGCCCCGAACGGCTATTGCATGCCCTATCTTCAATACGGCACCTTTCATATAACAGCTTCCGCTCAGTATATAAGCATCCGCCTCGTTTTCGGTCTCAATGAGTCGCTGCGTAACAAAACTGCCATAGCTGTGGCCCATGACTATAAGAGGGAGTCCGAATTCTTCTTTGAGCGCCTTTATGACCGCAATACAGTCTTTCACGGTCAGCCCCCATATATCGCCTTCGCTATAGCCTAAAGTATCCTTGTCGGTATAACCGTGGCATCTCGAATCAAATCCGAAAACCGATATGCCCCGCTCTGCAAGATAACTCGCGAATCCATCGTATCTGCCCATATGTTCCGCCATCCCGTGCACTATGAACAGTATGCCCCGCGGCTCTGCGGATCTCCACTCGTAAAGCTCCAGTCTTTTTCCTTCATTAATAAAGCCTTTCCTTTCCATGACCTCATCCTCCCGACATTTTTACGTCTTTGGCAATAATCTTTTTTATGCGTTTTCGGTACGGCTCAGGCTTTTTCCCGCTTCAGCTCTGTCAAGCTTGTCCGCCTTGCCGCGCTTCCTTTTTTTCAAACCTTTCATAAGCTTTCACGATCTCCTGCACTAACGGATGCCTGACCACGTCTTTTTCCGAGAAAAAGCATATCCCGATACTTTCCACGTCTTTCAGGACGTGGATAGCATGCCTCAGACCGCTTTGCTTTCCCTCAGGCAGATCTGTCTGCGTAAGATCTCCCGTCACGGCCATCTTGCTTCCTTCCCCGAGACGGGTAAGAAACATTTTCATTTGTTCGGTCGAAGTGTTCTGGGCTTCGTCGAGAATTATAAAAGCGTTATTGAGCGTCCTTCCCCTCATGTATGCCAACGGCGCTATTTCTATAACTCCTTTTTCCTGCAGCTTCTGAAAACTCTCGAATCCCAACATTTCATTCAATGCGTCGTATAAAGGTCTCAGATAAGGATTTACCTTCTCCTGCAAATCTCCGGGAAGGAATCCCAGCTTCTCCCCGGCCTCCACCGCAGGCCGGGTAAGAATTATCCTGTCCACATCATGGCTTTTATATGCGGATACCGCCACAGCTACAGCCAGATATGTTTTTCCCGTCCCTGCAGGTCCTACTCCGAAACTTATGGTATTTTTCCTCATGGAATCGACATACTTCTTCTGACCTACCGTCTTGCTCTTAACTGCCACTCCGCGGTTGGTCACGGCTACCACTCCGTGCATCAGCTCCTCGACTTCTTCCAGCCTTCCTTCCTTTGCACAGTCACAGATATATTTCGTGCGACCTGCATCGACATTTTCACCGTTCAGAATAAATCCTATGAGTTTTGCTATCACTCCTTCGGCATTGTCCACGTCATTGCTCAAGCCGAAAAGTGAATACTCCCCTCCCTGATTTATTACGTCGACATTCATTTCCCGCGATATCACGTTTATGTTTTCGTCAAAACCGCCGAAAAGACGCACCAGTACATCTAAAGAAGGCGCGTTTATTTTTCTTGTAATCTTATCCTCCATAAAGCCTCTCTCGTTTTTAAGTCTTTCTGTTCGCTTTTTCTTACCGCTCACAAAGGCGTTTAGTTTTTCTGTTCGCTT
>URET01000034.1 GCA_900546875.1 uncultured Eubacteriales bacterium | reverse complement strand
ATATCGCAAGAGCCTTAGACAGTTTTGGCGGGATCACCGGAGAAAACGCTTCGGATAAAGTCACCGAAGAGATATTCTCAAGGTTTTGTCTCGGGAAATGAGTTTTTCGGAACGCGTGCGGACGAGCAGGCTGATATTCCGGAGACTATGGAAATCTCTATATCGCAAGAGCCTTAGACAGTTTTGGCGGGATCACCGGAGAAAACGCTTCGGATAAAGTCACCGAAGAGATATTCTCAAGGTTTTGTCTCGGGAAATGAGTTTTTCGGAACGCGTGCGGACGAGCAGGCTGATATTCCGGAGACTATGGAAATCTCTATATCGCAAGAGCCTTAGAGAGCTTTGGCGGGATCACCGGAGAAAACGCTTCGGATAAAGTCACCGAAGAGATATTTCGGATCTTAAAAGAGACAGTGAAAAAAGGGCAGAGGCAAAATTCCGTCCTTTTACCTGGATTTTAAATACTTTTGTGTATAGTTTTATATTTTAATTTTATTTTTTATTGATTTTATAGACGAAAATCATCATATTAAGTCTTTACAAGTGTTTATAGAAGCGAGGAAAAAACCTGTGTTTTCAACGGTTTTCCCGTTCTTGCTTGTATCTTCTCATACCGCTGTATAAGTTGGTTTTGTAAAGTTGGGCACCATTTTAGCACCATAAACAAGGCGGTAAACACAAGTACGGGGCGGTGTTATTACGCCTACAATGGCAACTCTATTTATGGCACTATGTTACGCATTAGAGGTTCAATAAGCCTTGCAAGAAAGACTTTACAGACATTGAAACTGATAAGGTAAGGTGTTTATACATTTTTCCTCAAAATGCCCTTTAACTGAGTAACATTTCAAAGCAAGCTACTATCTATTTAGCTTATCCTTTCCTTTCTGTTTCTTTGCAAAAAATTCCGTAGCAAGCATAGGAAAGGGGTACCCTTTCCGTAAAAATCACTCATTTCCGTTTACAACAATATCAGAAATTTTCATTTGCTAGGAATACTCCAAATCCTTGCACAAACTGCAATTTATAGTTTTGCTAATTTCCCTTTTTTAAAGTAATATATATCTTCCTTTTTATATCCGTATTTAGAATTAGGAGTGCTTATATGCGGTTCAAATGTAAACATTTTTACCTCAGATAATTTTGCTTTATTTCCTTTTTCTATATAAATCCTATCATCTTTGTTTTGTACAATAGAATGTCCTAGGTTTCCCGCAAAATCCAAATTCAGAAAACCGTGTTTAAAAATAAGGTCATTTATATAATAATATAATTCTTCAAAAGTCATATCAGCAGTTGCTTTTTCAATTAGTGATTGATGCAAATACTGTTCCATTTGTAAACCTTGTTTCCATTCGTTGTTATGTATATCTCTTACATCATCAATCACTTTCCCATTTTCAATAACTATTGTTCTTGCATAGTCTCCCCATATATTATTATTCTGAGGACTTAAATCAACAGTTATAATATCATCGTTACCTATAATTCGTTTCGAAGTCTGGTATTCTCTTCCAGATACAGAAACAGTAGTTTCATCGCCTGCAAACACAAACGCTCCAACATTCCAATACCAAAATGAATCTGCACCATTTTCAAGCATAAATTTTTCACAAATACTTCTTACCTTTGACAAAGGCATTCCGATTTCTATATTTTTTTAAGACGTTTAATTGTTGCTCTATTCAAATTTTGCATATCTAAATTAGTCATATAAGGTATCTCCTCTGCATTCCGCCATTTGTTAATTTATTTAGATTATAGCATCCATATATAGATTTATCTATTGTTTTCCTATTTTCATGAACGTTATTTCCCTATATCTTCCCATATCATGTTATATCACTATCAGAAATCCGGGCACCATTTCAGCACCAAATCGTCAAAAATCATCGCTGCTTTGAACACCTTAATCTCTGAAAAATCCAGTATTTACAATGACTTTTGCAGTTTATTCCTTTTTGATAGCCCAAAAACAAATACTATTTTTTATTCTGACGGTTATTTTAGCTTTGCGTTGCGGTACCGCTATCCTTGCAGGGGCGAATTTTATGCCGTGTTTTAGTGATGAAGCCGCGGTTTTTCGGGAAAAAGCTGAAATACGCTCAAAAAGGTCGGTCCCGACACATAACAGCGGCCTGATATTTCAGCGCATGAACATCTGCATTTGTCCGTTCTGAAAATAAAAACGCTCCCGGCGGAGCTGTGAGAATAAGTATCATGTCTGTCCGAAAAAGTGCAGCTTTTCAGTATGCGGGCAAATGCGGTCTTATCCGTGTGCGACCCGGCTTTCGATCTTTCGGGCTCGCACGGCATGAAATTCAGCTTTCAACAGGACATATCAGAAGAGGAATATTGTGCCTGAGAGCCATGTTCATAGTTTGAAGAGTGCCTCCACGTTGCGCTGCGACAGGGAACGCAAGTATTACGTCGCTGTGTTTTACAATATATTCATTCCTTGCTTTATAAGCCGAAGGCCCTCGGGCGCGGCTGACTGTTATCTGAAGATCGGCATGGTTTAAAATGCCGTAAAACCTTGCAACGTCTTTTTCCTTCCAGTTTTCGGTTTGGTAGGGGGAAGCCACAGCTGCAGTGAGTTTTATCGGCACTCCTTCAGCTTTCAGCGAGAGCACGGCTTCGGCGGCAAAGGTATCTATGCCGGTGGCCATTCCACTGATGAATTCTTCGGCGCCTTTCTCGTAAAGCAGAAGTATGCATTCTCTTATTGTCCTTTTAAGACGACGGCATTCCGGACATTCCTCCACGCCTTTAAAAAGCTTGAAAGCCCGCGGCCCCGTAAACCCTGTAGTAAACCGCTGCGGGAGAATGACGGAATCTATCTGATAAAATATATCCAAAGGACACCTCCGTGATAAAAGGACTTCATTGCGATACAATTGTATCATAATTTGAACAGGGTGTCAATTGAAAAACAGCTCAAATACAATCCAGACCAAAGAGTGAAATAAATATCGTCAATAAATTATACTTTGAAAAGAAAAAACCGTAAAATATCAGAAAAAATAAAAAAATCCGAATAACTCGGCAGTAATTTACCTTACTAAATAAAAAAAGTAAAATATTTCATAAAAGATTTTATCGAAAAAAAGTTGACATTATCGAAATTAAGGCGTATAATAAAGTCACTAAACTAGTATCAGTATTACATAAAGTAATGCGATTATATTATTCGGGTTTTGCCGGACGGTCATGTGGGTAATCCGGTCCGGAATTATAAACCACAGGAGGCATGCGCTTACGGTGATCCGCAGTTGCCGTAGGCGCCCGCGAAAGCGGTGTTGCGGAGGTCGGTAAAAGGACGGTCCGGGGCGATGCCGGAAAAATGATATATATCGGAGTGTGTTAACGTTTATAGCTGATTGCAGATACCGGATGCGTTTTATGCGGGATAATTGTAAGAAGCAGGGGCGCACATTCTGACGTATATAAAGTGTAGTAAGTGCTTGCGGTGATATGTGGTTGTCGTAGGCGTCCGTGAAAGCGGGGCAGTGTGTAGCCGGAGGTGAGCGTTGCGGGTAATCATTTGAAGCGGCGGCAAATTTCCGGTTTGGCGAAAGTACAAGAGGTGCAGATATGTCAGAAGGAAAAGCCCGATGTACCGGGTGACGGGAGGGGCAAATGACAGTATTTGAAGAAATCAATCAAAACATGGGGAAGCTGAAGATGCTTTCGGCGGAGCGGGCGTTTATACCGATGCACAAGTTGATGTGGCATAAGGGGTTGGCGTTCACGAGGCTGACGGTAGCTGAGCGTAACATCATCAGGGTGCTGGCTTCATCTGGGAGAGGAAGTTATACGGTGACTGAGCTGGCGGATAAAGCCGGGTTCTCTTATCCGAATCTGAACAAGATCCTGAAGGGGCTTGAAGACGATGGGTACATAAAGAGAGAGGTCAACCGGGAAAACAGGCGTTACATAGACGTGACGATAACTGAAAGCGGCACTGAGATGATAGAAGTGTATTTGCGTGAAGGTTTGGCGTTTGTTCAGAAGGTGTACGAGAGGTATCTCACGGAAGAAGAGATATATAAGCTGAACGAAAGTTTGAGCTATGCGGCGTCAATTTACGAGAAGATAGGGTCTGAGCTTGATCTGTATGCAGGCGAGACGCATGACAGGAAGTATGAGAACACCGTGCAGGACTATGATGTAGTATAGAGCGGCAAACAGGCGTAAAAGCACGCGGTACCCCAAACGAACCGGATATAGATGTTAGTAGCTGGCTGCTGAATGTAGATAAATTCAGCGGCTATGGCGTACTGTTAAAAAAATTAAGGAGGTGATGAGAGGCGAATTGACATTGCATATCGTACAGTATCTGAAGACATGCTATTATGCTAAAAATGCAGCTGAGCAAGTCAGAAAAGGAAGAAGAAGCTGAAAAAAGAGCAATAAGCGGCGCGGGCAAATACCGCGGAATGTCGGAAAATACGGGCAACAATCGGCAGATACTAAGATCAGTCATCAGACATGTTGCGATATTCTGCCGCAAGATCAAAGGTATGGCTTTTAAAGGCGAGACAAATGTTCGTTGTTGTGTAAGCATATACGAACGAAAAATAAAAAAATAAAAAAATACAGGAGGCAATATGAGGAAATATCGAATATTACTCATAATAACAGTAGCCTTAGTGCTGCTGGGGGCAATGTGCGCATGTACTCCTAAAGAACAGGCGCAGGAAAGCGGAAGCATTGCTCTCAATTTTAAAGAGAGTGAACTGACCGCCAGTAAATTTATGGAAGACATCGAGCAAAACGTAGATACCTCGGTTACATATTCGGATAACGATATTATTGAAGCTTTTATCGTTGTTGATGATCGTTCTGTTGCCGCGAGTTATCTTGAAAGCGGAGAGAGTGTTGAATTCAGCACGTGGGCGGCCGGTGCAAGCGGACGTAAGCTGCATAACGCTCTTATAAGTTCTCAGGAAGCGGCGCTTCAGCAGCTCAGAGAACGCGGAATAGACTACAGTGTAAGCTACAATTATACAACGCTCTTGAATGCTGTTGCAGTTAAAGTAAGATTCGGTGATCTCGATGTCCTCGACAACCTTAATAATATAATAGGTGTAAGTGTTTCTCAGGCATATACGGTTCCTGAAGTTGAGTCTGTTGATTGGGAATGGGGCGAATATTTTAATCTCAGAGAAAATACTGAAGATTTCCTTTTCAATAATCACGGCATGATAAACAATAACACGGAATACACGGGCGAAGGCGCTGTGATCGCGATAATCGATACCGGGCTTGATTATGCTCATTCCGCTTTTAATACCATTCCTGAATTCACATCCCTGAATAAAACCGATATTGAGCCTCTTATGCCCCTCCTCTTGGCCAATTCTTCCGGAAAATATACAGCGGATGATTTATTTATAAACGGGAAACTTCCTTTCGGGTATGATTATGCGGACAATGACAATGATGTCAATCCTTTCAGTCTTGATAAAACACAGCAGGAAAACACTAATGCGGCATCTTTCACTTTACATCACGGCACACACGTTGCCGGTATAGCTGCGGGAGACGATGACGTTATCCGCGGCGTTGCATATAAGGCTCAGCTTGCTATAATGAAGGTAGGGTCCAATAATGACGGCTCTATACCTACTACCGCCATGTATGCCGCGTTTTGTGACAGCGTTCTTCTCGGAGTAGATGTTATAAATATGTCTATAGGCAGAGCCTGCGGTCTCACGAGATACAATGACCCCGCTCAGGATTATATGAATCAGGTCTTTGATTTAATGGAAAATCTTGGGATTAGTCTTTGCATTTCTGCCGGGAATGACTATTATTCTTCCATAGGATATGGAGAAGGCAGCGCTCAGGGATACGCAAATACAACGGCTCCCGATACAGGTACGATGGGTGCTCCCGGCAGCTTCCCCGAGACGTTTGCGGTAGCCTCCGCCGAAAACGACTATTATTTCTTCGGGGAATTAAACGGAGAGAAAATGCTCATGTCAAATGCCGCGGATTTATATGATTCATACCGCAGTTTCTTTGATTTGCTTACCGAGAAAAAGCAGACCTTCCAATTCACGGTGGTGCCCGGACTGGGTGCGCCCGAGGACTATGAGGGTATAGACGTAAACGGTAAGATAGCCGTGGTGAGAAGGGGAGACCTTTCCTTTGAAGAAAAAGCTCTCAACGCCGAAGCGGCGGGAGCTATAGCCATAATAATCACGGACGATTCCGGAGAGAATATGCGTCCGGCACTTCCTCATACTTGCATCCCCACGGCATTTACTCAGCAGGGAGAAGCTATGATGCAGGCGGGCAGCGGGAATATCACCTTCAACAAGGAAGATGTAATATATATTTCATCTATATTTTCTTCATGGGGTCCCACTATAGACCTTGATATGGGAATAGATATCATGACTCCCGGCGGATACATTCTTTCGGCATTTTGTCCTACATATCTTGAATCTATGTATATGTCAGAATGGCAGCCTCCTTATACTCCAATGAGCGGAACAAGTATGGCTTCCCCCAATATGGCGGGAGCAAGCGCAGTTATGATCATGCAGCTCAAGGATCTTTATCCCGAAATGACAGGCAACGAAAGAATAGATATGCTCTATAAGCTTGCTATGAGCACTGCCAATATAGTGACAGATACGGAAGGCACGCCTATCAGTCCCCGCAAACAGGGCGCAGGAATGATAGACCTTGAAGCCGCAATGAACACCAAGGCTTATCTCGAAGTAACCGGATCGGACAAAGTCAAGCTCAATCTGGGCTCTGACCTCAATAAAGACGGCATATACACTTTGAGATTCAATCTTGTAAACCGTTCTCAGGAAGCGCTTTCCTATGAGCTCAATGTTTACGCGATGACGGAAACGGCGCTGGACGGAAAGATGATGCAGCAAGGGCATCTTTTCGAAGGCATAGATATTGAATTCAGCGCAGTGAACGCTGCAGTGAACGGATATAATATCACTGTTGAAGCCGGACAAACAGCCGCGCTTAAGGTAGTGATCAGGCTGAATGAAGAGCATAAGGCATATATGGATGATAACTTTGCCAATGGCATATATGTGGAAGGATACGCTGAATTGGTTTCTCTCAGCGGAGACCACGACCTCAGCATACCATATATATCCTATTACGGCGACTGGGACGCTCTGCCTTATCTCGAGCCTACTCCCATGGATAATGAACCCATTGAATACGATAATACTCAGTTTTATTTGTTCCATTGGTTATTTGACGGATTTGGCGGGTATTATACCTATCTCGGTTTTTACCCTTGGCATGTGATGTACGAACCGGAAGACACCGCAGACATAAAGGATCCCGCATACGATCAGTGCGCGGTAAATTATGATACAACGTTGGAATACCTTGAATTGCATCTTTTGAGAAGTATAGAAAGATTGGATTTAAAAATAAGCGACTCAATAGGCAATGTTGTATATACGGACGATGTGGCTTATGATTTGCCAAAGGATTATTATGTTGGTTATATTTACAATGTGAATGTTTCATATTATCTTAATGTTTATGATTCGTTGCTGTACTGGGCAAATAATCAGATAATCAATTTTGAGGTAACAGTCTGGTTCAACGTGGAGAAAAATATATCTACAACGATACTTTATCCCATATTCATAGATTATGAGGCTCCCACTCTTGTTTCCTCCGAGCTCAGAGAGGAAGAGGGACGCACTTATCTCGATCTCGAGATATATGACAACCATTATCTTGCCTGTGCGGATTTATATAATCTCGAGGGCAACGTTCTCGGTATACTTACTCCTTATTCTATCCCGGACAAGGATTTCGTAAAGAGCTCCGTGAACGGTATGACGATAGATATTACCGACTATGTCGGAAGCATTACTCAGGGCAAGCTGGCTATCGAACTCACCGACTATGCATGCAATCAGATAATATATGAAATCGACGTGCCTTACTTCCAGGAAGAGGAAGAAGAGGTCAACGGCGTAAATAGTATAAACAGCGTCAATAACGGAATGAGCTTCAATTCTTTCAATTCATCCGAAGAAGATTTCGTTATAGAAGACGGCGTGCTTGTAGGCTATAACGGCGAGGGCGGAGAAGTCATTATCCCCGACGGCGTAACTTCCGTTGCGGCTAATGTATTCAAAAACAATAAGAGCATAACCAAGGTAGTATTCCCTGAAGGGCTTGTCAGCATAGGAAACAGCGCCTTCGAAATGGCAAGCTATCTCACCGAAGTGAAATTTGCGTCCACTATAGAGAGCATAGGTCAGAAAGCCTTCAAGGGGTGCATGAGCCTTGAAAGCGCAGATTTCGAAGTGCTTGAAAATATTAAATCTCTCGGAGCCGAAAGCTTTGTAGGGACGGGCTTTAAAGAGCTGGTAATTCCCGAATGTTTCGGCAATCTCGAGTATCTCGGAGAAACAAAATCAAGTTATCATCCCGATATATTGTTGTACACACCGGCATTCGCGCTTTTGCTTAATCTTGAAAAGCTTACGATAAATGCAGTCGTAAATATCAGCGATTCTTTCATGATATGCCCCGTGCTCAAAGAGGTTGATATAAATGCCGATATCGATATAGGGCTTAAATCCTTTACCGGTTGCAACGCGCTTGAAGTACTTCGCGTGAATGTTGATATAACTAAATTCGGCAGCGAAAGTGCATATAAAGATTCAAGCTACGATTATACTGATTACGGCTATGGCGAAGCTTGGGCAGACGATCCTATGTATAACTATGCTGTTTATGGTGAAAATGAATTTACATTGTATTCGAGTTATTCATCTTGGTCCTTCAGCAGCGCTCCTTCTCTCAGGCAGGTGATATTCGCCGGCAATGTGGGCAGCATAGAGGGCTTTGTGTTCAACGATTGTCCCGAGCTTACCGAGGTGCGTTTTGCGGGCAGCGTGGGTTATATCAGCTCAGCTGCATTTAACGGCTCTCCCAAGGTAAGTATAGTTCTCGAAGAGGGCAATGGCAAGATGCTCCTTGAAGATGGTGTACTGTATGACGTTGATAAGACGCGTATGTATATGCTCCCCAACTGGGATTATGAGGGCGTATTCGAAGTGCCTTTCAGCGTAAAAGAGCTGGCAAACGGTCAGTTTGCGGGCGGAGTCAGTTCGGGAGGTATTCCGCTGAAAGTAACCTACACATTAGATGAAACAACATGTAAATACAGTCTTTCTCGCAGCGGAAGTTCATCTTATATTGAGAAAACCAGCATGACGGGTGTTAAGCTTCACTCCGATATCACGATCATCCCTATAGATTGCTTCAGATATTGTGCCGGTTTTGAAACTTTGGACTATAACGGAGCGGTTATTACCAAAGTAGGCTCCAATGCTTTCACCGGGACTAATATCGAAGAGCTTATTTTCCCTGAAAGCGTGACATCTATAGGCGCGATGTTTGCGCAAAATTGTCCGAGATTGGTAAACTTTGAATTGCCTGAAAACCTTCAGTATTTAGGGGCTTTGCGTTTTGCTAACTGCATTTCTATAAAAGAGCTTGTATTGCCGGAGATAATGGGAAGCTATAAATTGTATAGCGGTGATCTCTCGGGATGCGAATCTCTTGAGCTTGTGGTGCTTCACAGCGGTTATAAGAGTATACAAGACGAATTTAATAATCTTGTAAATCTGAAAAAGATCGAAGGGATGGAAAATATTGAGCAGATAAGTAACGGCGCTTTCTGGTATGGAATATGCTATATAGAAGAAATGACGTTCGGAAAAAATCTTAAATATATTTATGATAATATGATGAGTTTGGATGATACCGGCTGGTATCGTAATACAAGTGAGCCTTGCTATACTTTAGGAAAGCTTCCCAACTTAAAGACGCTTTATATTGAAGAAGGCTCTCATCCTTATTTTGCGGTTCCTCGTCCCGGCGGAAGGCTTGCAATTGTTGATGTTATTTACTCGTTGGATTTTATAAGAAGTCCTCTTGAGCAGATAATAGTCGACGAGAATCACGCTGAGTATTCCTCTGAAAACGGAATTATGTATAATAAGGAAAAATCTGAAGTTCTGTTTATTCCAGTAAATGTTGAATTAGAAAAACTTGAACTTTCTGAAAATGTTAAGACTATAGGATCAGGCTTATTCAACGGCGTGACCAATATAAAGTCCATAAGCATGCCCGGAGTTACCACCGTTCTTGAAAGCGCATTTGCAAATTCAGAATTCGAGAGCTTCTATGCTCCCAACCTTACTTATATCTATTCCGGTGCCTTCCAGAACTGCCAGTGGGCAGATCAGGTGGATCTTACCAATGTCAAATACATAGGAAGCTATGCTTTTGCAGGTACTAATATTACCGAAGCCGTGCTTCCGAATGTAGAACAGATCGATTTCGGTGCTTTCGAAGGATCTACATTGACTTCCGTAAGCGTGGGACCGTACCTCAGCGGCGATCTTTCAAGAATGTTCTTGTCTGACTCGTTCGAATCGCTAACCGTCGATCCCGCTAACCCCAATTATTCCTTGGTGAATAACGGGATCTACAGCAACGACGGCGTTACGCTTTACTTCTATCAGGGAACTGAATCTAACGTCATCCTCCCCGATGGACTCGTTCGTATCGCAAACAACGCCTTCATCAATAACTCCTTCGTGACCGACGTGACTTTCCCCGCCTCCTTGACTAATATCGGCGACAAAGCCTTCTTCGGCTGCGAAAACCTTAAAAACCTTACCTTCCTCGGCAACGCGCCTATGCTCGAAGGTCTCTATATCGAAGGCGCTCACTATCCTTATGCTAACTTTGTCGACGTCGTCGGCACCGAAGGCATCGATCTCAACCTCTTCCGTTACGAAACGGCTTCAGGCTTCGACGCCATCATCTGGGATATGTACTTCACTAATCAGTCATTCATCCCCGCCGACTCCAACGCCCTCAACGTTGCAAACTCCGCAAACTCCTCCGTTCAGCTTTCGGCTGTTTTCTCGGATAAGAATGCCGTCTTCGCACTCCCCGCACTCTGTGCGCTGTGCGCCGCCGCTTTCGTGTTCGTGAATAAACGCGGCTGAGTTTGTCCCCTCCGTGGACTTTCTCCTGACTGTCGGTCAGGCGAATTTCCACGGCCACCACTGCAGATTCGTGCTGCTTGCCTCGGTCTTTGCCAATTCCGGCTTCCTCCGACTACAGCCGCTCTGCGGCTCGATACTTGATTTCGCGTTCTTCTCAGTCAGCATACATGTTCTTCCTACAAGGCGGGCAGACCTGAAAACCTGCCCGCCCCAAACCAAAACCTCGGACTCTGTCTGAAGTCGGTCTCGGAATTGCATTGCCGACTGTCTGACGCACTGTGTCCTGACCGCCGCTCCCGCCTTTAATCCGGCGATAAGGTCGGTAGCCGCACTAAGGTCACAACTTTAAGTATCTCAGGCTTTTTGCCTTTATTATGTTTATCAGCGCTTTGCGCTTTGAAACGCGGACTCTTCGTCCGCGTTTTCTTTATAAGTTTTTCCTGATCACGCCGCCCGTCTGCATTTCCCTGCATACTTCTTCGTTCGTCCGCCCTCTTCAGCCTTTAGCATTACGCGACTTTCAGCGTTATTACGCCTTTTCTTTTGCGACGGTTTTCTCGGCTGTTTCGTTCTGCCGCGCCCGGCCTTTCTCGCATTGCGTTTCGTCTCAGAGCTTAATCTGCCTCTTTCGCCGCCGTTTTGAATCAAAAATCCGAAGCATAAACCTCGGACTTTTCTTTCTCCCCCCGTTTTCCCGCACTCTGCAAAAGCGCGTTTTCCTATATTACCGTAATTTCGCTCAAATCGTCAGTTTTCTTTTCTGCGCTCTCGCCCGGCAAACCGGTCGCAGCACGCATGAATTCTACCGCAGAATCACCTGCAAGGACCTTCCCTACGCTCACCTCATATGCCGTGCGTTCTTCTGTTTCATCTTCTCCAATGCGTTTTTGGTATATACGGCTCTGGATCCTCCCTGTCACGGCGACCTGCTCTCCGACGCTGAGATACTTCACAAACCTCGCGTTTCTGCCCCACGCGATGGCGGGAATATAATCGCTTTTTCCGTAGCTTCTGTTAACTGCCAGGAGTATGTCGCATATTTCTCTGTTGAACGGGGTCGTTCTGTATACGGGCGCCTTGCAGATATACCCCGCAAGTTCTATGCTGTTTATTACTCCCTCTCCGGGTCCCATTTCACGCGCAAATACCGTCAGTATCAGCTTGCTCCTTTCTCCCTCGCTTTTGTTGTAGCTGCGGAATTGACCGCGTACCGTCACTTTGTTGCCTTCCTTGTACCCGCCTTCCATAAGCAGTCTTTCGCTTACCGTTACCGGCAGAAGATCGGTCACCGACGACAGCCGGGGTACTTCAAGCGTGAATTCGTAAAACTTTTCTCCGAATATCTTGTGAGATTCTTTTATCTCTCCGATAACTTTACCCGTTACTATCGCCTTGTTTACCGAAAACGTGCTTCCGTTGTTCATCATCTTTCCTCCTTCGCTGCTTTTCCTTCTTTGCCTTAGCTTCGGACTTTTTGTCCTCCTCCTTTCCATTATATCTGCCGCTCCGCGCGACTTATACACCCTTTGGCGGAATACTGACGAATTTAAGGGATACATCCTCCGATAGCTCTGCTAAAATGCCGACATCCGACGCTTGCCGTCGGCAAACAGAAAATCAAAAAGCTTCGTCTTCGTTTTGCCTCGCTAAAAAGCTTTTCCGTTCTTCCGCGATCGTCTGCCTTCCCTCCGCTATAAGGCGTTGGGCTTTTGCCTGCCCGTATGATCTATTATGTAGTTATCCTGATATATCAGCTCTCCGACTGTACTGAATTCGTATCCTTTTGCCATCAGCATGTTTATCATCAGCGGCAACGCCTCGGTTATGTGCTTGGAGTTGTTGTGGCACAGTATTATCGATCCCTCCCGGACTCCTTTTTCGACCCGTAATGTTATCTGCTCGCCGCTAAGCCCTTTCCAGTCAAGCGTATCGACGTCCCATTGTATCGTCTTTATCCCCATGTCTTCGCATATCGTTATGAGTTTATTGTCATAGTCGCCGAAAGGCGCTCGGAACAATGTGACGGGAACCCCGGTCTGAGCCGTTATCAGCGATATGGATTTGGTCAGTTCCTCCCTTATCCCCGCTTCGCTCAGCTTGGGCAGGTTAGGGTGCGTCTGAGAGTGCGTGCCGATCTCGAACCCGCGCTCGTGTATCTCCTTTGTCAGATCCGGATAAGCCTCCACCCAGAACCCCACAAGAAAAAAAGTCGCCTTTATTCCGTATTCGTCGAGTATATCCATTATTGCTCCGGTTTTGTCCGCTCCCCATGCCGCGTCGAATGTAAGCGCTACCTTTTTAGAAGATGTCTCCACACTGTATATCGGTATTTTTCTTCCCGCCGCCCACACCGGCGCCGTCCTCAAGGACGCCATCACAACTCCGCATACCACAAGCACAAACAAAGATATGCTTATTATCCACCTTCGTTTTTCCTTCCCGGTTATTTTCTTCATCTCAGCCTCCTTTTTCTATATTATATTTTCAGGCCGCGAAAGTATGAAGGTATCAGCCTGTCCTGCGATCCTGCCGTCATTTTTGCACACGCGGATACGCTTCCGCCGCGGATAACTGTTTGTATTCTCCCGCATCGCGCCTGCCGGAAGAGTGCTTATGGAAGAAGCCCGTCGGCATTGTCTGAAGGAAAACGCGGGAGCACCGGTCAGCTTCGGGAGAGTGTGGCGGCAACGCGACGGCCGGAAGAGTGCTTATGGAAGAAGCCCGTCGGCATTGTCTGAAGGAAAACGCGAGAACACCGGTCAGCTTCGGGAGAGTGTAACGGCAATGCGCCTGCCGGAAAAGCGGTCATGGAAAAAGCCCGGCAGCTTTGTGGAAAGAAAAAACACGGTATTTCCGGTGGCCTCGGCAAAGATGTGACGGCAATGCGACGGCCGGAAGAGTGCTTATGGAAGAAGCCCGTCGGCATTGTCTGAAGGAAA
>URET01000033.1 GCA_900546875.1 uncultured Eubacteriales bacterium | reverse complement strand
TTCAGTCACCGTGATACGGCGCCGCAGTTATGTTCGGGCGGGCAGACAGCCGAACAACGGGAACAGCGCAATGGCGCGAAGGAATGAAAATATATCCCGGTACAAGTATATTCCGAGAAGACTTATCCGGTGCGGGCAGAAAAAACGGGTCTTCAGTCACCGTGATACGGCGCCGCAGTTATGTTCGGGCGGGCAGACAGCCGAACAACGGGAACAGCGCAATGGCGCGCAGGAATGAAATATATCCCGGTACAAGCATATTCCGAGAAGATTATCTGGTGCGGGCAGATTGTCGGCGGTTTCGTGCCCGAACGGTGATTTTTATTTACGGGTCTTGCATAAGCGGAGCTTTGAGTGCCATACTAACTTCAAACGGAGGTCACAATGATTAAAATCAAGAAAAAAGGTTTCACGCTTGTGGAACTCATGGTAGTTATAGTGATAATCGGGATACTTGTGGCGATAATCGTGCCAAGTGTCACGAGCGCGATAGACGCTGCCAACAGGCAGGCGGCGATCGCAAACGCGAAAAGCTCCCTTACGGACTGGACCATAAAAGTAACTTCGGGCGAGGCGGGCTATACCTATACCGATGAAAACGGAGAACAAGTCGCTCTGAGCGAGGCTGAGGCGCTCAGGATAATGTCGGGCACGGTCTATACAGAGTATGAAAACAATACCGAGAAGTATATCGTGCTGAAAGACGGTGTGCCGCAAAACGAATTTATCGACAAAACCGATCCTTCGGTGAACGCTTCCGACCATTATATAATGACAGTTACCTCGGGCGGAGTCGCTCTTAGATACGTCAGAGCGGGCTGAGGCCGGAAGACATAAGGAGCTTGCGACCGGAAAAGTTTTTTGCGGCAGTCGGTCCGAAGTTGCATTCTGTGCGGCGAAAGGGAAGACGCGCTGCAGTTTTCGGGTGGTTTTGCCGCACGGAATTTATACGGAAAATATACGGAATATATTCGGAGTAAAGTTTTCACGGGAGGGCTCAGGCGCAATGAAGGCGTCGTCAGGCTCTCCCCGTTTTTTAAAGGTTTATCAGTCCGGAAAGTTTCTGACCTGTCGGTTTATATTTATTACGAAGTCGGAACTTTGTATTTAATTTAAGCGCTTTTTCAGCGGATTTCCCGATATTCTTATTCCGGAGCTTTTTTTTCGGATACGGCAGCTACAAAGCGCTGTCGTATTTTATATGTAAAATAGATTGTGAAGAATTCCGAACTTTAAGCCGACTGCTTTTTGCTCTGATTGACAAAAACGGACGAATGTGTTAACATGTTTCGTGACCGGCGGAGATATTCGGGATCCTTGTATTTCCGAAGGACCCGATGTATCCGGGAAGCGGATCGTATTTCGGTTTCAAATGCGGTCTGACCGGGCAGATGAATTTTTACGGGGGGCGTTATGGGAAAAAAGATCGCGGCAGCGGCGGCAGTTATAGTTCTGGCAGCTTTAGCAGTTTTTCTTTTCGTATACAATGGTCGTCCGGTTTCGATCTCCGTGGATGCTCCATACGGAATACTTGAAGGCAAAATGGACGAAGCACAGCTTACCGGGGAAATCACTTTTGCTGACGGCAGGACTTCTGAGGTCTATATCACGGAATCAAGGCTGAACGAGGAGAGCAGAAGGCTTGTTTCGGTTCCCGGGACGCATATTTTCAGCTATGTATACGGCGGTTATGAACTCGGCTTTGAGCTCGTTGTGCTCGAGGACGAGGCATTCACGGAGCAGGGGTTTATATACCGTCTTAATCCCGATGTGGTGACCTGTTATCTTGCGGGTTGTTTAAACGAAGGGAGCGTCGAGATACCTTCGGTTTACGAAGGCGCCGCTGTCACGGGTATAGGGGAAAGGGCCTTTGAGGGAGCCTACCTTGACGCGCTGCTCATTCCGGAAAGCGTGACGGAGATAGGTTCCGAAGCCTTCAAAGACGTTATCGGGCTTTATCATCTTACCGTGCCCGCTTCGGTCAGAAAAATAGGCGACGGTTTTATTTCCGGATGTATGCTCAGATCCGTGACCTTCATGGGGGATATACCGGGGTGCAGCATGTACATGCTGAGCAATTCCGCTTTTTCGCAGATGTCGTTTTATCTCGGCGACACTGAAGGCGATCTGTATCGTATGCTCACAAATCTCCGGCATGAGGACGGATCCGTTATCGATATCGATATCAACGGGAGCAGAGAAAGAGAGATACCCGAGGCGGAGGAAGGCGTCCTTTTAAAGGTCTTCGGGAGAGCGGAGCCCGAAGGCGGAGCGGAAACTTTTGCTTGTGACGCTTATTCATCGGTAAGCGCCGCGACCGAAGGAGAACTCATTTCGCTTCTCCGGCTCGGACTCCGGCCCGATCCGATCGAAGGAAGCGAAGCTGAAAGGATATGGACGGAAGCAAGAAAACTGTTGTCTTCAGCGGTGCCCGAAGGGGCAGACGATTATGTGATCGCGAGGAACATACTGACGGCGCTATGTGAAAGAGTCACCTATACCGCTGCCGGATCGGAGGATCCTCTGGGGTATGTGCACAGGATAAGCGGTGCTCTGCTTTACGGAGCCGCAGTGTGCGACGGATACTCTCTGACTTACGAATTATTGCTGAATATGGCAGGGGTAGAATGTGTTTATCTTGAAGGCAGGGTCAACGAGTGGGATACGGCCGGGCACGCCTGGAATAAAGTAAAGATCAACGGCGAATGGTATATTGCAGACGTGACATTCTGTGATTTGTCGGATATAACGCTTGAAAACGGCAGTAAGGCGCAGGCGGTTTCTTTGGCGAATTTTCTCGTTTCGGATGAAACCGAGCCGCGCATATGTGATTTTCCTCAGCCCGAGGCTCTGTCCACAATGAAGCTTCCCGATACGGACATGGCTGTATTTTATACCGAGCAGGAATTTTTCGATTATTTCAGACAAAACGGCGAAAAGATCCTTGATGCCGGACTCGTGGAAGCGGTTTTTGAATTTGAGTTGTCGGCGGAGAAGAATGTGGTGAGTCTTGTCAACAAGGCGCTTGCCGGTTATGTGCCCGAAGCCGGGTCGTTTTTTGTGGCGGTGACGCAGAACGATTATCTCAGAAAGGGCGATCAGGCGGTGATAATTGCGATATGGCGAAGAAACTGAAAAGGGCGTGGCAAGCGGTAAAACCCGCAGCCGGCTTTACGTATCGTTTTGTGAGCTAGGAGGAAAAATGAATACCGATCTGCATATACATTCGACATATTCCGACGGAGACCTCACGCCTCGGGAGATAGTGGACCGGATGATACAGTCAGGGGCGGACGCTTTTGCCATTACCGATCATGATGAGATTTCGGGTGCTTTAGCTGCGGCGGAATACGCCGCAGAAAAGAAAATAAAAGTGGTCATAGGGGTGGAGCTTTCGTCGCGCTTTGACGATATCTCTGTGCATATCCTGGGGTATAACGTGACCGAGGGAGGGAAGCTTTCTTTGCTGCTGGAAAAGCAAAGAGAATCAAGACACGTCAGGAACAGAACGATCGTGGACAAGCTTTGTTCGCTCGGTATGGAGCTGAGTTATGAAGAGGTGCTTGCCGCCGCAGGCGGACGGACCGTGGGGCGATCCCATATAGGGAAAGCGATGGTAAGAAAAGGTTATTGCCGGAGCCTTGCGGAGGCGTTCGCCGAATATATCGGAGAAGGGAAGATCGCTTTTGCGGAGGGCGAAAAGCCGGGGATCAAGGAGTGCGTCGAGGCAATAATACAGGCCGGGGGAAAGGCTGTTGTGGCTCATCCTTGCAAAATCCCTGTTGCGTCGGCAGCCGAGGAAATAGTGCTCCGTGCAAAAAACTACGGCGCCGAAGGGATAGAAGCGGCGTACTTTACTCAAACTAAAGCTCAGGCGGATCGTTTCAGAACGCTTGCAGTCAAGACAGGGATGTTTGTGACAGGAGGAAGCGATTTCCATTCGCCTGAGATCACTCGTTTGGGGGCGAGGTTTTTCTGTCCGGATAAACTTACTATATCTGCTTTGAGGCTGTGAATGAGATATTTTTTGGTTAAAGGTATTTTTTCGATAATTTTGCTGACCATGCTGACAAGCGCGGTCTTATTTTTTTGTCTGGTAAAAAATTCCGCTGACAAAAACTGCGGCGTTTCGAATAAATACGCGGATGTATCTGCCGTGAACGCCGAGTCTGCCGCATCCGCCGGAGCTTTATTAAGCGGGAACAACACCTTTCCGCAAGACAAAGCAAATAAAGCTGATGCGGAAATCCGTTTTCGTTCGGTAGGGAACGCATACCGTGGCGGCGTCGGTTCAAAAAAAACAAGCTTTGCGTTCAGAACGGGGAACAGAACTTTCCTCTGGGATTATTCCGCCGATTTCGGCACTAGAGGCAGCGACCTCGAAGAAAAACTCGCTCTCGCCGAAGAGGTCAGAGAACTGGGTTTCAATGCAGAGATCACGATGTATTACGTGTTCCCTTCACTCAAGACAAAAGTGGCTGAAATAAGGGCTGCCGTTGAAAGAGCGCCTGTTTCTGCCTCGGCCTCCCTCACCGATAAAAACGGAGAAGCCTCCTTTTCTTTCACGAAAGAAAAAAAAGGCGTCGGCGTCAATGCCGACAAACTTTGCTGTCTGCTTTTCATTGCCCTGAAAAACGGTTCTGACAGTATCGCCGTGCCTCTCGATGAGAAAGAGGCGGAAGTCAGGCTTTCGGAACTTATGCAGGATACTCATGAAAGGGGAAGCTTTTCGACGGTGTTTGCCGGAGGAGAAGCTCGCAGACATAATATAGCTTTGGCAGCGAAGTCTGTTTGCGGCGTATCCGTGGCTCCCGGGGAAGTTTTTTCCTTCAACCGTACCGTGGGAAGAAGAACGACGGAAAGAGGCTATAAAAACGCGCCCGTCATTTACAAAGGCGAATATACCGAAGGTGTCGGCGGGGGAGTTTGTCAGGTGTCCACCACTCTTTATAACGCCGTGCTGCTCGGTGATCTTCCGGTCAGAGAAAGGAACCGCCATACCCTCAGGAGCAGATATGTGGAGCCCGGCTTCGACGCCATGGTCACTGACGCCGGCGCCGATCTGAGGTTTGTGAATAATACGCCCGGATATATCTATATTTACGCCTCAGTCAGAGAAAACGTCCTGACCGTGAAAATTTACGGCAGAGAAAATATCTACGAAATAGAAAGAGAAAGCCGCATTATTGAAGAATACAAAAACGGCAGCCTTCTTTCGGAAAGCTGCCTTATATACCGCGTCGGAGGCGAGTTTGTCAAAAAGGTGCGTCTGCACGGGGACTACTATTATCCCGAATCGAAACAGACCGCTGTTTTCAGGCCGCATTCGTCTTTTCGACGTTTTGGTTTTTGCTGTCTTCCTGATCCTTTATCTTATTGAAGTAACCCATGGCCTGCTTGGAAAAGGTAAGTATCACGGCGCCTATAAGCACTATGAGCATATCGGGAATGGTGGTTATGCACTGATATACGAATGAGTATATCCAGGCATTCTGAACCGGAAAGTCGGAAGGCATGTAAGAGGCCCAGAAAGTGGCTCCCGCGATAAAAGCGGGGATTATTCTTCCCGCCATGGCAAAGAGAGTGCCTATGACGAGAGGCGCTTTTTTGAAATTGCGGGCAAATCCGGCAAGTCCTATGAAACAGAACGGAAGTGCATAGTCGAGCAGGTACTGGACGGGGTGAACGACGGAAGGGTCAAACATACTGTCAAGAAGCCCGTAGCAGAGTCCCGCGAGCATACCGCAGGAAGGACCGAACATATATGAATATATGACAAGAGGAAGAAGACGGAAAAAAGTAATGCTTCCGCCGTAAAGACCGGTGTCTATCTTAAGGAAGTTCAGGACCACGGTTATGGCGACTGTTACCGCTCCGAAAACAAGCGCGCGCGTGCCGATACTGTTGCGGCGGCGGCTGATGAAGAAAATGGCAAGAAAGCCGAGGATTACCATGACGGAAATCACGGTATAGAACACCCAGTTGATTTCAACGTCAAGCAGCATGGAAAGGATGTTGTTCATAATATACACTCCAAAAAAAAATTTCGCCGACAAGGGGAGCGAAACTTCAATACAAACGAATATTTCCTTACGCAAGCATTACCTTGAACAAGTTATATGGGTGTAATCTCAGCCTTTCCGGCACCCCGTTCAGCATTTCGATTATAATGCTTTCCGTTTCAAATGTCAAGGAAAATATCGTGAAAAAGTTTACAAGTAATAAAAAAAGGTGTATAATGTTTTCATCATATTTCGGATAACTGAAGGGTTTCGGAGATTTCGGTTTCGGAACGGAGAATTATGGGTAAAAGAGATTCGTTTTTTGCGTGTTTGGGAAGAATGAAATATATAAACAGGTGGAGTCTGATGAAAAATACGTCCGCCGAAAATCTTTCCATGCACACTCAGGAAGCGGCAGTGATCGCGCATGCGCTTTGCGTTATCAATAATGTGTATTTTGACGGCAAGGCGCGGCCGGAAAGGGCGGTCGCTTTGGCTTTGTTTCACGATGCCGCGGAAATTTTTACCGGCGATATGCCTACTCCCGTCAAGTACAGCGGCGTAAAGATGAAGAAGGCATATGAGGAGATCGAGGAAGAAGCGAAAAAAAACCTTCTCGGCAGACTCCCCGAAGAAATGAGAGACGTCTATGCCGACCTTATGACTTACGACGGAAGCTATGAATACAGGCTTATGAAACAGGCCGATAAAATTTGTGCATATCTGAAGTGTGTCGAAGAGAGGAAAGCAGGGTCAAAGGAATTCCTGAGTGCGGAAAGGAGTATACTGAAGGAGCTTGAAGAAACCGCGCTTCCCGAAACCGCGCTTTTTATGAGTCGTTTTCTGCCTTCATATGAGCTCACTCTCGACGAAACGGAAAAAATATAAGTATGGGCAAAAATCCGCTTTTGGTATTCGACGATGTGTCGGTAAGGTATGCTTACGATAAAGTCGATGTTTTCACGGGACTCAGCTTTTCTCTCGGCTATGGAGAGAGGCTTTTGCTGGAAATGCCGGTGCAGGGCGGGAAAACTTCGGTGGTCAAGCTGCTCGGGGGCCTTATCCTCCCTTATGAAGGAAGGATCGAGTACAGAGGCGCTCCTTTGGCAGAAACCCCTCCCGCAGATCGGAATATCGCCGTTATATATACGGATTTTGCCATAATGAGAGGAAGTGTAAGACGCAACCTCGAATATCCGCTCAGGATCAGGGGGTACTCCGATGAGGCCGTAAATTCGGCGGTCAAGTCTTTATGCGGGAAATACGGTTTTTCGGGCGGAGAAAAGGCTGCATATCTTCAGCCGACGGATAAACTCAGGCTTTCTTTGATAAGAAGTGAGTTCAGACAGGTGGACTTGCTGGTCGCCGACGATTTTATGAGAAATATCCCCGCGTCTTCCGAAGGGGAGGCGAGGGAGCTTATTGAAGAGTATATCTCAAGGAAAAAGTGCGCTTTCCTCGAACTGAAAAATAAAAACGAGTATTGAAGATATGTTTCGGCTGCGTTCGGGCTTCGGCAGGGACTAAGGTATTTTGTCCGGGCTGACGGCAGACAGGGCTGAAAACTTTGTGCTGGCACCGCGTTTCCGGAGCTTCTGCAGAGGTGCAGGCAAACGACCATATGATACTGCGTATATATCGATCACAGGTTAACCGGAGGAGAAAATTTTATGAGTGAAAACGGAAATAACGAAAAAAAAGATTTTTTCGATGAAGAACTGGATAAAGAACTTCAGAAATCACAGGGAAGCAAACCCGGCGGTTACAATGCCGGAATAAGTCAGCGTAATTCCACTGCGGAGGAAAACGCACAATGGAAGAAGTTTTCCGACGCTGAGAAAAAAAGCAGGGTTGCGAGCAAGAAGAATAAACCCGTGATTGTAGTTGCTTCGGTGCTTATAATGGTGGTTGCGTTGGTTTTTGCGATATCGTGCGTAGGGAATATATCCTTTTCGCTGGGATTGCTTGACGAGGTCCTTCAGATAATGGATATTTATTATCTTTACGACTATAATGCCGATGCCCTCCTTCAGAATGCTTACGACGGTTTTTCTGCCGGACTCGATCCTTATACCTTTATTATGGATCCTTATGAGTATTACGAGCTCATGCACGCCGAAGACGAAGGAACATATTTCGGTATTTCGTATAAAAACAGCGAAAATCCGGATGCAAGCGGCGTAGAGATACATTCCGTCGTGCTTGACAGTCCTGCAGACTGCGCGATATCCGAAGACGGAAAGTATGCGGGATTGCGTGCCGGAGACATAATCGTTTCGGTGAACGGTATATCTGTAAAGGGCTATACCGCCACGCAGCTCAACGAAATGATGTCTGATTTCACCTCTGCGGCAATAACGGTGAACAGAAACGGGACTGTCATAAGTTTCGGTTCCATAGAGCGCGATAATCTGACTAACAGGTATGTGGAGTATTTCTATATGGACGAAACCGGCGAAGTCCGAACGAACATGAAATATTATTACAACGACGGTTCGACCGTCTATACGAACCTGCCTTACGTGGAAGGGACGGACGGTCAGGGCATAATAAATATGAACGACCCGGATATATATCCTCACTATGACGCTTATTCTCTTCAGAATATAGACAGCGGTTTAGTAGGGTATGTCAAGTTGCATGAGTTTTCATATACAACAGCGGAGAATGTTTCGCACACCACGATCGATTTCAGTGCGGCCATGAATGTTTTCAGGGATTCCTACGGCGGCGAGGGAAAACTTGTGCTTGACCTCAACGGCAATCCCGGCGGATACAACGATTATTGTCAGAGCGTGGCGTCGTACTTTATATACAACGGGACGCCCGGCGAAGAGCTGGAGGTCTGCAATCTCCGCATGAAAGACGATTCGAACGTCGAGACCTATAAGGTAAAGAGCAAGTATGCCGACTATTTCGATGAAAACGCCGAAGAACCTCAGATATTCGTGCTGACGAACAATAACAGCGCTTCGGCAAGCGAGATGCTCACCGGTGCGATACTTGTTTATGAAACGGGCGTACAGATAGGACTGCAGACTTACGGCAAAGGCATTTCTCAGACGATAATAGCCGTAGGCGATCCCGTGACGATAGTATACAAAGGTCATAAGGTTTCGTCGTCTTATGCATTTTACTTCACCTTTGCCAAATTCTATACCCCGAATGTTCCCGGGAGTCAGAGTCCTTATAATAACTATTGCAATCAGTCCGATCTGAACGGCAACGGCGTTATAGACGAAAACGAAACAAAACGCGGATTCGCTCCGTTGCCGGAAAATGAATTCGGTACCTTATACGATCAGATGTTGCGTGTAAACGAACTTTGCGGAGGCTGAGAAATGAAGCTTCTTGTGTTCGGCGGAGCCTTTGATCCGCCACACGCGGGCCATCGGGAACTTCTGAAGGTTGCGGCGGAGAAAACCGAGGCGGATGAGATACTTGTGATACCTACGGCTCTTCCTCCCCACAAGAAAGAAAAAACCCCTTTTTCTTATCGTTTTGAAATGGCCGAACTTGCTTTCGGAGATATGGCTCGGGTGAGCGATATGGAAAAGCATATAATACCGAGCTATTCCTTTGTCACATTGGAAAAGCTCTGGGAAGAGTACGGCTGTAAACCTTACTTTGCAATAGGGGGGGATTCGGTCAAGGCTTTCAGCACATGGCGTGAGCCGGGCAAAATAGCCGCTTCATGCGTGATAGTGGCAGTCAGACGCGGAGGCGAGGATCTCGAGAGCCGGCTGAGGTATTTGGAAAGAGAGTTCAACGCGGAGATCCTGAGGACCGATAAAGAGATCACGGATATTTCATCTTGCGAGCTGAGAGTGCTTCTGGAGTTTGAAAACGCTCTCGGAGAGGTGAGAGAGTATACGGACAAGCGTGCCGGCGATTATATCCTTCCTTCGGTGCTGAGCTATATCGGAAAACAGAAACTTTACTCTGTCCATACCGACAGCATACGCAGGATCGCGCAAGCTTTGAAACCGGCGCGTCTGAGGCACACATACTTCGTTACGCTTACGGGCAGCGAGATCGCACATTCGGAAGGGCTGGATGCGGATGAAGTGTTTCAAGCGTGCCTGCTGCATGATTGTGCCAAGTATATGCTGCCTTTGTCGAGAGAATACGGCATAGATCCCGACGCTTACCCGGAACCGGTGCTGCACGCTTTTTTGGGAGCGAAGGTCGCCGAAAGGGAATATGACGTTTCCGACGCAGATATCCTGAACGCAGTTAAATTCCATACTACCGGAAGACCGGGTATGTCGAAGCTTGAAAAAACGGTCTATACGGCGGACTATGCTGCCGAAGGAAGAGGTGATTTCGCCCTGCCAGTAAGAAGAGCGCTGAAGCTCTTCGGGTTGGAAACAGGCTTCAAAACCGCGCTGCTTTCCTGTTACTCTTACCTTCTGAAGGAAAAGGGCAAGGACATGTTTCATCTGACTGCAGATTGTTTTGAATATTACGCTTCACGCGATCCCGATATGTTCAAGGCTCTTTCGGAAGGCAGCAAAGGTGCGGCAGAGGCGTATCTCGATTTCAAAACAGCAAAAGAATGTATAAAAAACGGAGAAAATTGTAATGACTGCATATGAATTGGCTCTTGCCGTGTGCAAGGCGCTGGACGGAAAAAACGCAAGAGATATAGGAATAATCAAGGTAGAGGGAAGAAGCGATATCACCGACTATTTTGTGGTGGCGAGCGGGAATTCCGTCACTCACGTGCGAGCGCTCGGGGAAGAAACGGAATTTCAGCTTGAAAAAGCGGGACAGTTTGCAAGACACAAAGAAGGACTTGCGGAAGGCAAATGGATCGCTCTTGATTACGGCGACGTTATCGTGCACATATTTTACGAGGACGTAAGGACTTTTTATCAGCTGGAAAAGCTCTGGTCAGACGGGAATAATTACGTAATGTATTCCGCTTTGCTTCACGATAAAGAGGCAGAAAGCTGAATGTAAAGCCGGGAAATCCCGGACGATAATTTCAAAGGCGCGCTTGTGAAGTCTGCGCCTTTTTTCGTGCGGATCACATGATCGGAGTTAAGCTCCGGGCGTTTTCCCGCGGCATGCGGACATAGGGTCTGTTTTTTCATGGCGCGGCGCGAATTGTTTTAGCTCTGAGTGTACGGAGGTCATTAGGATAGCTGACGCGATAAGACCCGGTTTTTTGTCTGACGCTTTGCGGCTGGAGCCTGTCGTCGATATGCTCGCCGGGCTTTTAGATATCGGGCTTTTTTCGGTAAGGCCGGTTCAGCCTGCCGGCATTTTGTTTTTTTATCATTATCCGTCATGACGCGGCGCGAATTGTTTTAGCTCTGAGTGTGCGGAGGTCATTAGGATAGCTGACGCGATAAGACCCGGTTTTTTGTCTGACGCTTTGCGGCTGGAGCCTGTCGTCGATATGCTCGCCGGGCTTTTAGATATCGGGCTTTTTTCGGTAAGGCCGGTTCAGCCTGCCGGCATTTTGTTTTTTTATCATTATCCGTCATGACGCGGCGCGAATTGTTTTAGCTCTGAGTGTGCGGAGGTCATTAGGATAGCTGACGCAATAAGACCCGGTTTTTGTCTGACGCTTTGCGGCTGGAGCCTGTCGTCGATATGCACGCCGGGCTTTTGGATATCGGGCTTTTTTCGGCGTCGGCAGGCACGTAAGGAATAATTTTTGTGTATCGGATGCCTTCGGCATGTTTTTTGTGTGAAGCATTCGCACAGCGCCGTAACCGGAATTTATGCTCATCCTGATTTTTAACGCTCGGGATGTCTGCGGTTTATAAGTTTCAGAAATGTAAAGGGAGTCAAGTCAAAGCGGGAGAAGTATTGAAAAGAGATCTTAGGGTGCTTTTATGTTTGCGGAAAAGCCGCCGAAGGCTGAAGCCTGTCGGCGGCTGAACGCTTTTATCCGCTTTGGTTTAAAGGGGAAAGCGGGCGTTTTAGGATGTAGGCATCCGTTTTAATTTGAGTTTTATACGAATTTTTTAAAAGAAAAGAAAACGGATGATCGTAAAGTCTGAACGGATTTATTATGCGTTGCGCTTCAGGTTCCTTCTGATTTTTCCCAGAATACCCGAATACCGCGCCGTACAGTCGAATATTTTGTTTTTATTGTTCATCAGATTGTCTGCGAGGATATCGTATGCCGCTTCCGCGCTTCCTTTCAGTTCGGAGAGCCTCGAAAGGTTGATGCCGTCGTCTTCCGGAATGACTCCGAGAGGTCTTATCCCGAGATTGGAAAATATCTCGTCGGCGCCCAGCGTCTCTCCTTCTGCCACAAGATCGCCGCGCACTCTGTTTATAACGGACCATACCTCTGTCAGATGATAGCTTTTCAGTATATTTACGACTTTCATGCTGTCTTTTATGCTGGACAGATGAGGCGTCGTCACCACTATCGCTTCGTCCGCACATACCACGGACCGATGAAAACCTATGTCCACCCCGGCGGGACAATCTATAAGTATGTAGTCAAAAAGTTCATTCATACGGTTTACCACAAGTTTTATGCTTTGAGCCGTTACAGTTCGTTTTTCAGTGTGGCAGCTCGGCATTATAAACAACGTGTTCAGTTCGGGGTCTTCGACCAGAGCCTGCCTTATCCGGCATCTTCCTTCTATCACGTCTATGAGGTCGTAAATGATCCGGTTTTCTATGTCCATTGCGATGTCGAGATTATTCAGCCCAATATCCAGATCCACAAGCGCCGTTTTGAATCCTGCTTCAGCGAGCTTGTATCCCAGACAGGCGGTAAGCGTGGTTTTGCCGACGCCTCCCTTTCCGCCCGTGATTACGATTTTACGTGCCATATTCCCTCCATATAACCGCCGATGTAAGCTACTGTATCGTTAAGCAGCGGCAAAAACCGCTTTTCTCGGCCTTCTCCCGTATTATACCACCCGTATGTCTCCTTGACCCCCCAACCGCAAAAATAGACAAAATATTTCTTTAGTTTCTTTTCGGGGCAGTATTTCGTCATTCTCCATGATCATGAAAATGAAAGGATATTGTTGCTGAAAGACGCCTGACGTAATGATTACGGGATGTTTTGCAAGGTAGGGGCATGTTTTGTCAAAAAACTTGTTCAGACTGAAAAAAGAGCGTCGAAGGCCATTGCCTGAAAGCTCAGGATACCTGTGATAATAAATAAAAAATCCGGGAAACTCATGTTCCCCGGATTTGCGGCTGTCTGCCTGTATGGTGGAGATGACGGGAATTGCACCCGTGTACCGCCATCCGTCCCTACGGACTTCTACGCGCGTATCCGACGTTTTGATTTTCCTGCGCTTCCCCCATCGGCGGGGTAAACCTCGGTATTCCGCTGAGATACCCGTTTATGCCGCGGACGCACACAAACGTATTTTACCGCACTTTCTCACGCCGCTTGCCGGTCATGCGGTCAGCCGGGGCGACGCTCGCAATTAAGCAGCGAGAGCTAATCTTTGATTATTATTAGCGTTTAAATTTGAAATTGCCTTTTATCGCAACAGCCTGCGGCGCGCTTACCATAGTCCCGTGATAACGGGCGAATCTATTACATCCCCGTGGAATATCAATTATATACTTTTTATCTCCTTTTGTCAAGTAAAATTGCAGGTATTGCGTGCGGGTATCGTGTACGGCAGCAACCGATATGTCCGAAACACATGCCCGTATAAAAAACTCACGTTCCGTAAGGTGTTTTGCCGTCATTTATCCTGACATTCCGTTTGCTAAGGATAAAACGTATAAAAAACGGCTGAAGCGTACCTGTGTTTTTAGCCTTTCCGGGAAACGTACGGGAAATATGACAGTCCGGATTCTGCTTTCCGAAATATTGACTTCGACGCCGTTTGCTAAGGATAAAACGTATAAAAAACGGCTGAAGCGTACCTGTGTTTTTTGCCCTGAAGGGAATATGACGGTTTCTGTGTGATTTACATTATAGGACGTCCCATAACGTGGTCGAATTTTTTTATTTCGTGTATTTCACTGTATTTGAAGCTGTAAAATTGTTTGCCGGAACGGATTATATGATCGCTGAGCTGTACGTCTATGCCGGAAAGCAGAGCCGTGAGCGCCTGAGTATATCTTTTGTCGTTTTCGGAAGGCAGTTCGTTTCCGCTCGGGTGAGAGTGTGCTATTATTACTTTTGCCGCCCGTGATTTCAGAAGAAACCTTGCTATAAGCCTCGGCTGGGTAAGTATTCTTCCGATGAAAAAGCTTTCCCAGTATAAGTAATCTATGACTTCGTCGTTTTCGGTGAGCGCAACGGCTACAAGTTCTTCACATCCCGATTTGCATACAAAATACTTTGCGTAAGCCAGAGAATCGTTTATATCTTTGATCAGGAGAGGCAGTCCGAGGAAATAGGGTCTGAAGATCCTCGCCATGTTTACGTTTATTGCCAATCCCTTGGCGGCAGATACGGGTATTCCCGAAATGCGCGTGATCTCATCAGGGGCTACGCCCATTACATTGCTTACCCCTCCCAATTGCAATACAAGTTTTTCCGCCTGTTTGCGATAATTGCAGGTAGTGTTGAAACCGATGGCAATTAAAAGCTCGGCTTTTTCACTGTCACTTAAAGAATCTATGTGTTCGATGAGATAATCGAATCTGCTTTCGGTCAACTGTCCGCTCATGCTCAAACCTTTATTTTTTTATACGTAAAAAACCGTCGGAAATCTTTGGAAAATAACTTCAAAGCAAAAGTTTTCTTGTATTGTTCGGACCCATTGCAGCATGAAGAACAATTTTCCTGCCGACATTAAGTCCTGCTCCCGGGATTTTTAATAAAGGTAACATATCCCGACGTTATTGTTGTATTCAAGTCGATATTGAATTGACACGCAGGTTTATTTCCGGAGAATTAGTTTCGCTCGGTCAAAACCGAAACCTCACGGTCAAACCAGAATCTTCACGGAAAACCGAAACCTTCACGGTAAACCGAAACTTTACGAAAACCCCGAAACTTCACAGTATAACCGAAAC
>URET01000032.1 GCA_900546875.1 uncultured Eubacteriales bacterium | reverse complement strand
ACTTCCTCTGCAATACCGCCCATGCTTTCATTTCACCGACGCCCTTTTCTTCAGTTTTTCTCTGATAGTCTCGGACTGCCTTTGCGATACATGATCCCCACGGGTATATATACCAATGTTGCCGCGATCGCCGCAAATAAAAATATCTCGGGGACCGGTACGCTTTCTACCGCTCCGCTCACGGTGTCCTCATAGCTGCCCGAATTAAAAACGTTGATTACCCACCCGCCTATCTCAGGCCCTATGAACATGGGAAGCAGCACATAGAAAAATATTCGCGTACCCTGCAGTTTTCCCGCTGAGCCGGCGGGAGTCCGGTCGCGTATCTCCGCGTTGAACATCGCCAGCACCGCCACATACCCGAATATCGCCACGCTTCCCGTCAGACATAAAAGCGGTATGAGCACGGCTTTTTCCATCCCCTTTACGAAATACATGGATGTCAGTCCCGCTATGAATACCGCAAGCACTGTCATCAGCATCACGGTTTTGTTTTTCCCGTCAGATTTCCTGCCGAAGAATATGACCGCCGCAGTTGCGACGGCAATAACCGTTCCCAACACCACCGAATACTCCATGGTGGAAAGCTTCAGATAATGTTCGAGATATATGATCATATACGGAAAGAATATCTGTGAAGCGATACCGTACAGCGCGACCCCGATAAATGTAAGATACAGCAAACCGTTGCTTTTTATTACCGATGCTCTGAAACCGTAAAATACGTCTGCAAAAAAATTGTTTCTGACCGGCTTAAGGGCGTCCGAATCCTTCAGAATGAAAAGCCCCGCAATACCCGTCAGGGATATCACCGCTCCCAGGATCGAAAACAACGCCGGATATCCTATGGCGTCTTTTATTATACCGAACGCTCCGGCAACCAGCAGCATCGCCACAAGCGGCAAAGCCGAAAGTACGCCTTCGACTTTACCTCTGTTATCGGCAGTGGTAACGTCGGTCACATAGGCGTTGAAAGCGGCGTCGTTGGCGGAAGAACCGAAAAACGTCATCACGCAGTCCATTATTATGACGAGTATAATGGAAACCGAAATCGCATCAGCCGACTCCAGCCCGAAAAGTGCTGCCACATTGCTCTCCGTTATCAAAGCAAATGACGCTACCGTTAGCCCCCAAATGATGTATCCGATACTTATGATACGTCGTCTGTCGCCTACCCTGTCGGAAAAAGCGCCGGCAAGAAGTGTTGCGACGGTAGCCGTCAGACCGGAAAGCTGGACCATGAGTTTGACTCCCGTAAGAGGCATGATCCCGTCGTATGCGCCCTGAGAAACAAGCCTCGCAACGTCCGCATTGAACGAATTGTACAAAAACACGTTGAAAAACATGTTTTCCACCGCCCAGGCTATCTGCCCGACCAGCCCGAATAATAAAAATCCCGTCCATAAACCGCATTTCCTTTTTTCTTTTTCATTATGTGCAGTCAAAATAATCCTCCTCCGCTTTTTCCGGCGGCATTCCGCCCTTTCTTTTTCATCAGCCGGCTTTTTATTAAAACAACAGGCATTATCGCCCGTATACAGGCATATATTTCTATCATGGATAATGATATGATCGAACGCGTGATCCGCGAAGCCAGATACATAACGCAATACCGGACCACCGTGCGCGAAACAGCCAAAGCTCTCGGCTTTTCCAAGTCCACGGTGCATAAAGACATCACTGCCAGACTCAGGCTGATAGATCCTTCACTTTATAAAGAAGTAAAAAGTCTGCTGTCCTTCAATTTATCGGTACGCCATATCCGAGGCGGATTAGCACGCGCGGAAAAACTCAGACAAAAGAAAACCCGTCCTCTTTCCTGAGCTTATATGAATACATCAGGGTCCCGGATCCGAATTCCTTTCAATAAGCCGCACTTTACCCGCCGAGTCCGGATATCCGTTGCTTATACGGCGTTTTTTCGTAAAGAATAAAATACGCCTTGTGCGTCAGGAAAGATATCCTCCCCTGCCTGCTCCCTCGGTTTCGCTTCTGAGCCGGACAGCCTCTCTATATTTTTATTCTAACAGAATTTCCCCGCGATTTCAACCGTTACAAACAAAAAAAAACCGATTTCAGCCTCTTTTTTATATCCGTTCGGATCCCGAGCCGTCAGTATGTCAGTATTTACGGAAGACCCGGAAGAAAAGCGGCAGCCGTACGATCTCCGCGAGGTTTTAAGCTCAGCCATTCCTCTTCCGTACGATCTCCGCGAGGTTTTGAGCTCAGCCATTCCTCTTCTGCTCCGGCTTTTATCTCATTACATTTACCTCGCGGACCTTTGAGAAACTGCACCGGGATCCGTCTCGGAGGGCAGTACGGAGTCATGCGTACTGCTTGATTTTCAGCTCCCCCTCCACGAAAAAAGTTATCTTTTCCACGCAATGTATGCAATATATAAAAACTCCTTCAAAACGCTTGCTTTTTCCCGAAAAGGGGTTTATAATTCCTTCGCCCGGAAGGCTGGATATTTATTCGACCTTTACTATTGCTTTTAAGAAGGTGTTTCGATGACTTCGTTACTTGCTCTCGCTATCGCCCTCGTTTTCGGTCTGCTTTCCACAAGACTGATGAAACTGATTAAATTGCCTAATGTTACCGGCTTCCTGCTTGCCGGTCTGCTTATCGGGCCTTACTGCTTCAATATCGTGACGGCGGATTTTGTCAGAAACTATGAAGTCATTATAGACGTGGCTTTAGGCTTCATTGCTTTTTCCATAGGGGCGGAATTCAAGCTTTCTCACATAAAAGCCCTGGGAAAACAGGTTATCGTTATAACTCTGCTTCAGGCTCTTGCGGCAGTTGTGCTTGTGGACCTGGCTCTTTGGGCGATAGGCGCGCCTTTGCCGGTGGTCTTCACCCTCGGCGCCATAGCTACCGCCACAGCTCCCGCCGCTACCCTTATGGTAGTCAGACAATACCGTGCAAAAGGGCCCGTTACCGATACCCTTCTGCCCGTCGTGGCAGGCGACGACGCGATCGGTCTGATGATCTTCTCTATCTCGATCGCCATAGCTAAAGTATTTGCCTACCCTGATTCTGCCGTATCGGTATCCACCATCCTCCTCGACCCCCTTCTGGAAATAATCCTTTCCCTGGCTGCGGGTGCCGTGCTGGGAACTATCCTCGCTTTTGGCGCAAAACTTTTCCACTCCCGCGGAAACAGGCTCTGCCTTACGATAGCCTGTGTGGTCGCAGGCGTAGCGTTTGCCGAGATCTTCCCCCTTTCAAGTCTGCTCGTATGTATGATGACGGGCGCCGTCTGCTGCAATATCAGAAAAAACGACGACTCCCTCATGGTAAACTGCGATATCTGGACTCCCCCGCTCTATATGCTTTTCTTCGTGCTCTCAGGTGCGGAACTGAACGTCACGGTAATAGCTTCGGTAGGAGTTATCGGTATCGTGTATCTCGTTGCCCGTTCCACGGGTAAATACTTCGGAGCCATGGCAGGATCTTTTCTCACCAAAGCCGATAAAAACGTCCGCAATTACCTCGGCCTTTCCCTGCTGCCTCAAGCAGGAGTAGCTATCGGTATGGCTCAGCTCGCCGTCGCGGAACTGCCCGAAGAATTCAGCATCACCATTTCAACGGTCACACTTTGCGCTACTCTTGTCTATGAGCTTGTAGGCCCCGTCCTTACCAAACTCGCCCTTTCACGTTCCGGAGAAATAGGCAAAGCCGACCTCCCTCAGGCATGATTTTCTTTTTCGGTAAAATCAGCCTCTTCCCGGTTTTTATTCTTAAACAGGCAAAGCCACCTCCCTCAGGCATGAATATTTTATTTTTCACGGCTGTCTGCCGCTCCCGCCCCGCGATAACCTGCAGGGTGGATTTTTTATTGCAGAAAACATATACTGTTTATATGAAAAAAATCGTTTTTTGCGGAGGGGGCACCGCCGGTCATATCATGCCGAACATTGCCCTCGCGGAAAATTTCAGAAATTTATGCGAAATCTTCTATATTGGAGCGGGAGGCATGGAACGCGAACTCGTTCCCGAACTGCTCCCCGAAGCAGTTTACTTTGAATGCACTGCACCTAAGTTTAACCGTTCTTTTTCTCCCGACATCATTGCTCTGCCCTCCCGTCTTTGGAAAAGCATCCGGGAATGTACGACGATCCTGGAAAAAATATCCCCTTCTCTTACGGTAAGCAAAGGTGGCTACGCCGCTTTCCCTGTTGTATACGCCTCGCATAAGCTCCGTATACCTGTAGTCGCCCACGAAAGCGACAGTTCTCTGGGACTCGGGAACCGTATGTCGCTGCCCTTTATTAAAACGCTTTACACCCCCTTTAAAAGCACCGCCAAACAGGCAGGAAAAAAGGGCGTGGTCTGCGCCACTCCGCTCACCGCGCGCATGCAGAACGGAAACAAAAATAAAGGACTCGAGATCATGGGGTTTGAAGGCAAACGTCCCGTACTGCTCTGTCTCGGAGGCAGTCTCGGAGCGCTCACTCTGAACAGCGCTCTGGAAAAAGCTCTGCCTTCCCTTCTTTCGCGCATGGACGTATTTCTCATAAGCGGCAAAGGAAAAAAACTGTCATTTGCCCGAAAAGGATTCAATCAGACGGAGTTTACGACAGATATTCCTCACCTCTACGCCGCCGCGGACATCGCCTACTCAAGAGCAGGCAGCAATACTCTATCCGAACTGAGTTATTATTCGGTCCCCATGCTGCTTACCCCGTTAGTAAAGAGTTCCCGCGGCGAACAGCTCAAAAATGCAGAAGAATTCGCCGCAAAAGGCGTAGCGAAAATATTGCCCGAAGACAAACTTACGCCTCAATCACTCGTCAGCGAATTATTTTCGCTTTATACCCTGTCCGGAGAAATGAAAAAACACTTTCCGCCCCGGTCTGCCGACTTGCAAATGGCAAGATCCGTCGCACGTATGCTCGGACTGCAGCTCGGGACATAAACCCGTCTTCGGCGGCAAATCATTTCAGTACTGCGCAAGCGCGCTACTTCGGCGTTTTGCACGTCTTTTCCTCCGTGAGAATCCTATGCACCCGAAAAAGCCCTTCCGGTCCGTACTTCCGGAAGGGCTTGCTTCGTTTTCTTCGGTCATCCGCGCCTGCGTCTGTTTACTTGTTCCTGAACATCGCCACGATCGAATTGAATATGGGAATAGTCAAAAATATTATCCATCCGGGATGCCACCAGTTCAAGGCAAAACCGAGTATCAGATACACCACAACGCATAATAATGCGTACGGAAACTGAGTCCAGATATTTTTCCATGATCCGTTCACAAGCCAGTAGTAAAGAGGGACCGTCAAGAATATCAGAAGACTCCACGTCCACACGTTTGCAAAAATACCGATGCACAAATAGATCAGCAACGCAAGAACCGGATAAGGGAAACGGTTGCCTCTTTTATACGCAATGGCATCCACTGCACCGTAATAAATCGGGATGGTAAGAAACACAAGCCAACCGGGATGCCATAAATGAGGCTCGAGAACGCCCAGCATGAGAAAAACTATAACGCATATCATCGGATATGGAAATTTATGCCATAACTTAGCTTTCCTTCTCATTTCCTCTCTTTCTTCGTCACTGTAGAAATACACGCTGTATTTTTTCCCGCCCGGCTTTGCATAAAGCTCTTTTTCATCTTTGAGTCCGTACAAAGAAGCAAGCATTTTCAGTTGTTCCTTAGCAGGCTCTTTTTCGCCTTCCTCCCAATCTATTATGGTATCGGGAGTCACCGACATGAATTCTGCGACCTGTGCGATCGTCATTCCCGTTTTCATACGGTAAGATTTCAGGTTTTCGCTCAACTGCGTTTTCATAATGTTCTCTCCTGTTTGATAGTCCGAATAATCTGACTGATTAAAGCTTAAGTAATGTCTGAATGCCGTAACGACGTCGCCGGCTCCGATATCCCGACGCCTTCATACAAGCATATATTCTATCTCCGCCTTGCCCCCTTCGACCTCGATCCGGGAGTAAGCCCCGCTGAATACAGGTATTACGGGCGGCACGTGCCCGATATCCGCGCCTACGACTACGGGCAGCCCGGTATCGCCCAAAATCTCGGTAACCGCGCCTTCAAACGTAAGCCCGAACATTTCTCCGGAAACATACGGCCTTCCGAAAACAAATCCCGACGCACAGTCAAACCACCCCGCACTCTTAAGCTGCCAAAGCGTCCGCGCTACCCCGGCAGGATTCAGGTCACAGCTCTCAAGAAACCAGAGTATACCTTCTTTGCCGTACTTCGCATTGAAACGGGCGGTAGCGTCCGCACGCGTACCGCATATCCCGCCGAGAATATCCAGACACCCGCCTAAAAGCCTCCCGCTAAGCGATCCTCCGCCCGCAAGACTCTTCCACTCCGTCACCGCATTGAATTCAGCGGCTTCTTCCTCGGACATTTCAAAAGAATAATTCTCACAGTGCTTCGGATAACTGCGGAACTTCAGCTTCCTTCCCGTAAGCAGGGATATGTGATCCGCCGCAGATAAAGTATCTTCGCCGAGCTTGCAAAAGCATGACCCGTATACCGAAGCCGTATCAAAGCGCGTAGCAAGCGTATAAGTGATGACCGTATTGTCGGAATACCCGCAAAAAAACTTCGGCTTTTTGTCTTTGATCCTTTCCCAATAAAGAGAGTCGGCTATGAGCAACTCAAGCTCCCCTCCCGAAGCGGCAAAAATACCGCTTATATCTTCGTCCTCGTACAACCCGACAAACTGCCTCGCCCTTTCTTCCTTTGGCGCACTCGCACAAATATGAGAAGTGAAAACATCCGCCGTTTCCACTATATTTATTCCGTGTGAAGCGAAAAATTCTTTTGCAGCAAAATACCTTCCGAGATCGCTTTCCCTTATGCCGAAAGAAGGAGCTGTCACGCCCGCGACGTCATTTTCCTTTAAAAATGCGGGATACCTCATATAAAACCACCGTTTTTATTTAATTGTACCACACCTTACGCTGTTTTTCAATTAATTAAGACGAACTTCATTTAATTTTTGTCCGCACGGTTCGGATTTTCCGTTATTTTTTACTCGCGTTCGGCTTGGTTTTCCGCTGTATTATTTATTCACGCACGGACTCTTTCCCCGACAATTTTTATTTATAAACCGTTCTGGTTTTTTCCGTTAATTTTTTCACTCGCGTTCGGCTTGGTTTACCGTCGTTTTATTTATTCACGCACGGACTCTTTCCCCGGCAGTTTTTACGCCCTTTCGAGTTTATCTCGCCACGCTCCTGCCCTTCGGCTGCCGTTCCGGATAAGGCTGCGATTGTTCTTTCCGATGCTTCTCTTTTGCTTTTCTCTCACCGAAGCAGAGGCTTTTTGCCTCAGAGAACCGTATCAACGAAACTCCGCCTTTACATCTGTTCCTCAGTCTGACAGTCGGCAGCATGTCTTTTACCTCCTTTACCGTTTTGTCCGATACTTTCGCTTTCCCCTCGCTTGCGGTCTTATGTATGCACTATAACGATCCCTTCGCTTGACTTTTTCGCCGACATTGTTTAAAATATTCCATACTGAGGATATTGAAACTTATGAACGATCGTATACAGAAGATACTCGACATTTTGTCGGAAGAATTTCCGGAACCGAAAAGCGAATTACAGTATGCCAGCGTATTTCAGCTGCTCGTGGCAGTGATCTTGTCTGCTCAGTGCACCGACAAGAGGGTAAATTCAGTTACTCCCATGCTTTTTGAAAAAGCTCCTGACGCCTTTTCCATGGCGGCTCTGCCTGTAGAAGATATAGAAAACATCATACACAGCTGCGGCTTCTACAAGAATAAAGCCGCAAATATCCGCAAGTGTTCGGAAATTTTGGTTTCCGAATACGGAGGCGAAGTTCCGGGGGAACTTGATAAGCTTGTCCGTCTTCCCGGTGTCGGGAACAAGACGGCCTCCGTCATTCTCGCCGTGGGATTCAACCTTCCCGCTTTTGCAGTTGATACGCATATATTCCGCGTTTCGCACAGACTTGCTCTTTCGGAAGGCAAAAATCCCGACAAGGTTTCGGAGGACCTTAAAAAACTTTTCCCCGAAGACCTTTGGGGCAACTGCCATCATTATCTGCTCCTTCACGGCAGATATGTCTGCAAGGCAATTTCTCCGCAGTGCAAAAACTGCCCTCTCGGCGACCTGTGTCCATCTCGCCGCACCTGATTTCCCGTTTGATTATTCCGATATGAATTGGCGCTATTTTATTTCCGATCAGACAAACGTCTATAACAACATCGCAACTGAAAAAGCCTTTTTCGACACCTGCGAAGAAGGTCTGCTCATGCTGTGGGTAAACGACAGCTGTGCCATAATCGGCAGGAATCAGAATATATATTCTGAAATAAACCTACCCTTCGCCGAAACGAACAGTATCGCCGTTGCAAGAAGATTTTCCGGAGGAGGAGCAGTATACCACGACGCCGGAAACCTCAACTACACATTCATCACACCGCGCGAAAAACACGACGTGACCGCTCAGACTTCCGTTATCGCCGAGACCCTCAGCTCTGCCGGCATCACGGCACAACTCAACGGCCGTAACGACATCGTCACCGACAACGGCAGAAAAATCTCGGGGAACGCCTACCTCTCGAACGGAAAAAACAAACTCCACCACGGAACCCTTATGGTAAATGTCGACATCGACATGCTTACAGGCTGCCTCAATGCCGACGAAGATAAACTCGCTTCAAAAGGCGTAAGATCCGTAAGGAGCCGCGTATGCAACATATCCGAAACACTACCTTTGACCGTCGCCGCCCTTAAACAGATGATACTGGACACCGCACGTGCCCGCTTCGGAGATATCTCTCCCGTCCTCCCCTCCCCCGAACAGCTGAAACTTCGGAATTCATACGCAAGCCTCCTATCTTCACACAGCTGGATATACAATAAAATGGACTTCAGCCGTCAGAATAAAAAACGCTTTTCCTGGGGAAGCGTCGAGATCATATGCCGCTCCGATACAGCCCCGTTTTCCTTTTCGCTGTATTCCGACGCCCTCGACGCCGATAAAATCTCGTTTTTGCAGTCGGAATTTTTTTCCATCTCCCATAACGACCTCACAGCCTTTTCTGCCCGCGACGACGAAGCAGGCGATATAGCCCGTTTTGCGCTTTCCCTGGTCAGCCACGAAAGCGAAAACTGACCCTGTTTTTCCTTCAGTTTTTCACGCATATTTGTTGCGTCTCAATGACGACACTTCGGGTTTTCCCCGTACTTGCACCAAGCTGTCTGAATCACTCGCTTTTACCGGCGCGCTCACATAAAAGCGCACATGTTTATACCCGGCAACATGTTTTCCTGTTGGATTTTTAAAAAAAACTTTTGCTGATTTTAACTTTTATTTAACATTATCAGCGCATAATAATATTGTTATATTATGGGACATTTGATAAGTATCTAAGGAGAAAGGGATATGAACAAAACCGTTTTTATAATTGTATGTATAGTATCGGCAGTTATCATAGTTGCGTTGGGAGTTTCTCTGATTCTGCTGGCAACAAATTCAGATAATTCTCCAATTGACAATACCGTAAGATATGACGTGAATATAGCCAATAACGAAACCTACGGCTCAGTTTCCGGGAGCGGAGAATACGCGGAAAACGAAAAGGTGGAGCTCTGGGCTTCCGCCAACAAAGGCTACGTTTTTTACGGCTGGTATCGGGACGGACAATATGTCAGCTTCGAAAACAAGTATGAATTCACAATGCCCGCTCAGGCGGTCAATTTGAACGCCGTTTATTCCGAAGACCTGCCCGCACCTGAGTATCTGGCGCTGCTGGCGGGCAATCTTTACGCTTTCGATTATACCAAACTTTCCGAGAATACTGATATTCAGGCCGCCGATATTGCTCCTTTGGTAGAGGGCATAACCTTAGGACAGATCCTTATGACCGGCAAAAAATTGCCCGTTGACGTCACCCAAAGAGAAGATTTCAAAACTATGTATAATATCTCCCTCTCCGGGCTCCTCCTTGAGGATCAGACGACTATGAATCAGATAAAAAGCTGCAATATCGGTATTTTTGCAGAAGTGCTCTTTGCCGACGCAATGTATAAAAATACCGCCTTCAAAAACTCTATCGCCGCTCTTTATGATATCCCCGTATCCGTGATGTTTGACGGTGACGTTGTTTCCATGGGCGTGGAGCTTATTTCCGCCCTCGGCACACTCAAAATGCAGGACATTTTCGACGGCTATGTGGAAAACCCCGGCACGATAAGCTATTATGAAGTTTATAAAGTCATGGGACCCCTGAAGGTCTCTTCAGTGCTGGGTAGCTCCCTTTCGGACGACGATAATGACCGCATCAAAGCCCTCACCCTCAGCGATATTGCCGAGTTTTACTTCGCTCTCAAACAGGAAGAGTACCCCGACTACGAAAACTTTGATTCCCTGATGACCGCTTTCGGTTCGCTTACCGTCGGAGAGATCATGGCTGAAATAGACGTGACCCTCGATCAGCTTACCGATATCATTACAAACGTTATCAAATTCATAAACAAACCCTTTACGGAAATAATCGAAGAATCGGTGTATGTTCCCGATTTCATCAAAAATACTTCGTGGTATCAGGAACTTTCTCAGATGACTATAGCCAATATAATCCAAAAGCTTTATGAAAACTCTCCCGACGAAAACAAAAACTATATCTTCCTCGATATCCTTGAAATCCTTCCTTTGATCACATCCGTCACTCAGGACGATATGACTCAGAACGAAGACTTTTTCAACACCCTTAAAGGTGAAACCATCTACAGTCTGTTTATGTCTGCGGTGAAGAATTCCTTACCGGAATAAAACCGGAAGTCTTCCCTCGGGAAACGCTAAGACCCGTATCTGATCTGACAAAAATAAAACAAATCAATCTGGCCCAAAAGCAAAAAACGCCTTTCACGAGGCGTTTTTCCTTTTATATGTCAACCTTTCTTCTTCCCTTTTCGTTCCGTTTTTTCAGATATCGGTCAAGACTGCCGGACCTGCACCGGAGTCGCATTCTCCGTTTTACGGAGGACCGATATCCCCGCCGGATTTTCAGCGGCTTTGCTTCAGCTCTTTTGCGACACGATAAAATATCTGTGAGCCGTGCTTTCGATAAATCCCTGCTGTTCCAGGACCTCCTGCGCCTTCAGCAGGTTGTCGAAATGCGTTTCAACGGAAAAAGACGGAAATTCGTTTTCCGCCATCCTCACAAACCACACCAAAGCCCCGACGTCATAAAATCGGAGCGGTCTGAAAGCTTCCTTTTCCTCAATCACCGACAACCCTGCTTTTTCGTGACGCGTCCTGACACCGGAAAGACACCTTTCCTCCGACAGGACGTCTTTTGTTTCGGGCAAAAGCAGCTTTACCATGTCTTTATCGTTTTCCGCACCTACCTGCTCCGTTATAAAAACACCGCCTTTCTTCAGCACCCTCGCCACCTCGCTTTCATCACAGCATCCGTGACGGTTTATCACGACATTGAATATCCCGTCACCGAAGGGGAGCTTACCCCCCTGTCCGTAAGACTGAAAGTCCACACCCATAGGGGAAAGCAGATTCCTGCATTCCTCGGCTAAAGGCAAATCGCTTTCCGTCGCACTGATAAGCACGGGCGGATACCCGAGCGACAACAAAAACTCCCCTCCGCCGGCATCCACTTCAAGCAGCCTCCCCCCCGGCTCCAGATACCTTTTTACGGTTTCCCTCATATCCCACGGCAACCCTCTCTCTTCATCATACCTGCCTGCATATTGTGAAAAACAGCACCCTTTCTCCCGTACGCTTTTTTCTTCCTCAAGCCATATTTCCCTCAGCTTCGATTTCTCCATTTTCTTTCCTTCCGTATACTTTGATACTGTGTATTATGTCATTGCCGTTCAAAAATATTTATGTTCCGCAATAAAAGCCGTATCACGCCGTTTTCAACACAAAAAACCATAAAAATATCCGAAGAATAAACCTGAAAAATAAAAATACCGGGAAAAATAACAATCCGGGAAAGTTAAAAAATATCCGGGGAAAAATTAAAATACCCGGGAAAATAAATAACCGGGAAAGCTTAAAAAATATACGGAAAAAACATTCGGAGAAATACGAAATATCCGGGAAAGTTTAAAAAAATATCCGGGATTTTTCTTTACGGAAAGCTCCGGATATCGTTTCTTTCTTTCAGTTCTATTTCCGCTTAAGCGCCTTTTATCGGTCCCGTTGAGATCCCGGCCGTTTCAGAGCATCTCTGTTTTTCCAAAACAGCGCCGCTTTTTCCGCCTTTATACATTGCTTAAGTTCATTCGTTACTTCCCCGCTTTTCCTTATTTTACTTATAAGCTGTCCCGCTTCTTTGAACCCTCCGCACCGTCTTGAAATATCCGCCTCGAGGAGCAGGGTTTCGGCGTTCTGTTCGAGCATGGCAAAATCTACCAGCGATCTCTTCCTGAGCTTCACGGCGTTTCCTTCTTCCTTTGCATCGTCAAACATCCACGCCGCTTTCAAATAAAAATACGCCGAAAGATCATAGTTCCCTGCCCTCTCGTGCAAAAATGCGGCAAGTATGAATTTCTTTGCGTTTTCATCGATCCTGCCGGACAACAATTTCGAATACTCTCCCCCGGCTATTATCTTTTCGACGTCTATGCCTTCTATCGCTTCGTCCACCGCCGTATTCGCATATCCGCAGTAAGGACAAAGCTGTATCCCGTACTTGCCCAAGGCGCGGGCTTCTCCATACGGACGCGTGTCCATATCCCGTTCCACGGCTTTGTCACACTCGGCTACGACCTCATACTCTTCTATCCTTTTGCAAACACAGCAAAAATGCTTCTCTTTTATAAGCCTTGCCACATTTTACCTCCGCTTACCCTTTTTATCCATTTTACCACAAACCATTTACTTTTAAAAGCAATATAGACCCGCAAAACCGTATTTATAAATCATGAATTTATCTGCAGAAAAGTGTTATGAAAAAGTTGTGAATTGTGAAATATTTTTCTTTCAATTACTTGCAAAAACAAGAAAAATATTGTATAATATTACAAATATATTTTTGTTTTTGTAAACATCAGGAGGAATCATGACTAAAATACTTATCGTTGACGATGAAGCAAAGATCCGCGAAGTGATCAAGGAATACATTGAATTTTCCGGATATGAATCAGATGAAGCGGAAGACGGTAAGGAAGCCGTCGAAAAATGCAGAGACAATAATTACGACCTCATTATCATGGATATTATGATGCCGAAGGTGGACGGTATCACCGCCATCAAAGAGATCAAAAAATTCTCCGATACTCCTATCCTCGTGCTTTCTGCCCGAACAGAGGAGTATGACAGACTTTTCGGGTTCGAAGTCGGAGCAGACGATTATGTTGCCAAGCCCTTTTCTCCGAGCGAGGTCGTCGCGCGGATAAAAGCCATATTGAGCAGAATAAACAAACAGGACAAAAGAGACCGCTTTACCTATGAAAACCTCGTCATCGACTTTACCGGCAGAACGGTTTCCGTCAACGGAGAAAGAAAATCCCTTACCCCGAAAGAATACGACCTCCTTTTCTACCTCTGCAAAAGAAGCGGTATCGCCATAACAAGAACAGAACTGCTTGAAAATATCTGGGGCGATAACTTCTGCGGAGACGAAAGAACCGTAGACACACATATCAAAATGCTGAGAAACAACCTCGGCGAATACAGAAATCTTGTCAGCACCGTGAGGGGCATAGGATACAGATTCGATATAGACTGATCTTCCCCGACCGCCTTCTTCCGCGCCTTTACCTCCCGGTAAAGGCGCTTGCATTCCCTGATCAGAAATGAAAACTAAGTTACGCCGCAAATTAAACGTTTACAGTCTGAGCTTCAATATCTGGTTTTTTGTCAGTATATGTCTTCTTGTCGTCATACTTTTTACTCTTTCCGCCTATCTCCTCATTACGGGCTTTTTCTATAATGACATCATGGGAACGCGCTTCAGACAGATAACAAATGAATTTGCACAGAATTGTGCCGCCGACTACAATACCGCAATAGAAAAAACCGACCTGACTCCGGAAATAAATGCCGCTCTTTTCGACCGCGCCGGTCAGATGCTTGCGGAAACAAGCGACTTTTATAAACTGTTTCAGGATTTTACCGACATACGCTCTACGATCATGAAAAACGACGACATTTATTTCAACTCTGTCGCCGGGAATCAGTATGTCACACTCATTGCAGGACAGAAAGTCGATCTCGGAGAAGGAAATGTCGGTTTTGTTTTCCTGACGACCGAAATATACAGCAAAAGCATGCAGATGCAGGTGATAACCGGCTTGGTCATCACTATTCTTATTGTCATTTTCATAATCGCCGAAGGCATCGCCGTATTAGTGTCTTCAAGGATCACCGCGCCCATCAACAAAATATACAAAAATCTCAAACAGCTTACAAAAGGAGACTACAGCGTCAAATTTGAAAGCACGGGCTATACGGAAATCGATAAACTTGCTTCCTCCCTGACCATGGCCGCCCAACAGCTTAAAGAAACCGACGATCTTAAAACAGAATTGATAGCTAATGTTTCACACGACCTCAAAACGCCTCTTACCCTCATAAAAAGCTATGCGGAAATGATCCGTGACATCAGCGGAGACAACAAAGAAAAACGCAACGAACATCTCGAAGTCATCATCTCCGAAACTACCCGCCTTACTACTCTTGTCAACGACCTTGTTAAACTGAGCAAACTTCAGTCGCAAAAACAAGAAATGGTATTCACGGAGTTCAACCTCAGCAAAACAGCCGAAAACGCCCTCAAAAATTTCGAGGTGCTCAAAGATTACGATATACGCAAAGACATCGAACCCGATGTGATCGTGGTCGCCGACGAAGAAAAAATCTTTCAGGTGCTCTCCAACCTCATCGGCAACGCCGTAAATTATACCGGCGACGACAAATACGTAAAGCTGAGCCTTCACCGTATAGAAGGAAACCGCGTCAAAGTGGACGTCTACGATCACGGTGCAGGTATCCCCGAAGATGAAACCGAAAAAATCTGGGACAGATATTACAGAAGTAAAAAAACACATAAACGGGAAGTGGCCGGGACCGGCCTCGGTCTGAGCATTGTCAAAAGCATCCTCCTCGCCCATAACTCCGAATACGGCGTGAACAGCGTTCTCGGAAAAGGAAGCGACTTCTACTTTATCCTTGACGAATAATCTTTCATACGATGAAACCGAAAAAATCCGGGACAGATATTACAGAAGTAAAAAAACGCATAAACGGAAAGTGGCCGGGACCGGCCTCGGTCTGAGCATTGTCAAAAGCATCCTCCTCGCCCGTAACTCCGAATACGGCGTGAACAGCGTTCTCGGAAAAGGAAGCGACTTCTGCTTTATCCCGGACGAATGATCTTTCATACGATGAAACCGAAAAGTCCGGGACAGATATTACAGAAATAAAAAACGCATAAACGGGAAGTGTCCGGGACCGGCCTCGGTCTGAGCATCGTCAAAAGCATCCTCCTCGCCCGTAACTCCGAATACGGCGTGAACAGCGTTCTCG
>URET01000031.1 GCA_900546875.1 uncultured Eubacteriales bacterium | reverse complement strand
TACGAAGCTCTGAGGCAGGGCGGATTTGCGGGGCTTGAAACAGTCGGAAAGCTCACCGGCAGAAACGAGCCCGAGTGAGCGTGAAGACAGGTTCCGAAAGCGGGGATAATCGGATTCCCGACAGACGCGGCGTTTTTTCAAGTAGTGGACTGATGGTGATTAAGGGTAGTGTAGGAAGCATAATTTTCAATAATCCCGAAAACGGTTATACCGTACTCAGGCTGATCTGTGAAGGGGAAGAGGTCACGTGTACAGGCTTTTTCCCGTCGCTGAGCGACGGCGAAAAGCTGGAGCTTAAAGGGGCTTTTGAAAATCACGGAAGGTTCGGAAGGCAGTTCAGGGCGGAGGAGTGCCGGGTATTGCCGCCCGAGAGCGAGGAAGGTATACTCACCTATCTTTCAAGCGGCGTATTGCCGTATGTGGGGGCGGTGACGGCGGGCAAGATACTTAAGCGTTTCGGGTCGGACGCACTGAACGTCATTGAAAAAGCGCCCGAAAGGCTTGCTGAAATAAGCGGTATCTCTCCGGAGCGTGCCAAACGTATAGGCGAAGCGTACTTATCTGTGAAGGATATGCGTGATCAGATAATGTTTTTGCAGGGGTTGGGGATAACGCTCAATCTTGCAATGAAAATTTATTCCGTGTACAAAGAAAACTCCGTGAAAACGGTGAAGGAGAATCCCTACAGGCTGATACAGGACGTCGACGGCATCGGCTTCCTGACGGCTGACAAGATCGCTTTGGGTTCGGGCGTCGGAGCGGGCAGTGAATTCCGTTTATGTGCGGGAGCGGAGTACGCGCTCAGAGAGAGCGGCGAGAAAAGCGGAAACACCTATATGACAGAGGATGAACTGGCAGAAAGTGCGTCGAAGGTGCTGAAGCTGAGCGAGGAGGAATTTCGCAGCCGGCTTCCCGAAATAATGGAAAGACTGGAGTTCGATCTGTCCGTTAAGAGGCTGGACCGGGAAGGGAAAACCGTTTATGCTCTGTTCCGCAATTACAACGCGGAAAGATCCATAGCGGCAAGACTTGTAAGGCTCAAAAACGAGGCTGCCTTACGCGGCAGAAATGTGGACGACTCACTGATCGACCATTATGAAAGAATCAACCGTATAAGGCTCCATCCGGGACAGAGAGAAGCCGTGAGAAATGCCGTCAGCCAAGGCGCGGCGGTGATAACGGGCGGACCGGGAACCGGCAAGACCACGGTCATAAAGTGTTTATGTACCGTATTCGAAGCGATGGGCTGCAAGGTGGAGTGTATGAGTCCCACAGGGCGCGCTGCCAAGCGTATCGAGCAGGCCACCGGCAGACATGCAAAGACCATCCATCGGGCGTTGGAGTACACCTACAGAAACGGGATGTTTTTCATGCGAAACGAAAACAATCCGCTGACTGCCGACGTGGTTATAGTGGACGAGGCGTCCATGGTGGATATTTTCGTATTCAACGCACTGCTGAAGGCGGTGAAGAGGGGCGGCGGGATCGTGCTTGTCGGGGACAAGGATCAGCTTCCCTCGGTGGGGGCGGGAAACGTGCTTTCCGACATCATAAAGAGCAACGTTATAGCGGTCAGTTTTCTCAGCCACATTTACAGGCAGTCTGCCGATTCCATAATCGTCAGCAACGCGCATCTCATCAACGAGTGCAAAATGCCCGTCATAAACAACAGAAGCAGGGATTTCTTCTTTATAGAAACCGAATCGCAGGAAGATACCGCCGGGCTCATAGTGGGACTGGTGACTAAAAGGCTTCCGGGTTTTACGGGCGTACAGCCGGCGGACATTCAGGTGCTTTGTCCCATGAAAGCCGGAGACGCCGGAGTCGAGCATTTGAACGTGCTGTTGCAGAGGGCGGTCAATCCTCCGAGAAGTGAGGTCGCCGAGTTTTCCTTCGGGAAAAACGTGTTTCGCGTCGGAGACAAGGTGATGCAGACCGTAAACGATTATCAATGCCGGTGGGAGAGGTTTTCTCCTGAGGGCGAAACCGAATCGGGCGCGGGCGTTTTCAACGGCGACATGGGTTTTATTACCGACATCAGGGAAGAAGGCATGACCATTCTTTTTGACGACGGAAGAGTGGCGGTATATTCACAGGCGGAGCTGCCCAATATTACCGAAGCCTATGCTGTGACAGTCCATAAAAGTCAGGGCAGTGAGTTCGAGGTAGTAGTGATACCTGTGGTAAGCGGTCCGCCCGGCATAATAAACAAAAACCTTTTGTATACAGCCGTGACCAGAGCGAAAAAAACGGTAGTGCTGATAGGTTCGAGGTCGCATTTGTATTACATGGTAAAGAATAATTATATAGTTACGCGCAGTACTTTACTGAGACATTTCCTTCCAGAAGCGGAGGAGGCTTATAAAAAGTATATTTCCGACGAAGGCGCGGTATAGCGGAGGCAGACTATGGGAATTTTCGGAAAAATCTTTCCTTCTTATAACGACAGACAGCTTAAAGGGCTGAGAAGTATCGCGGATAAGGTCATGGCTCTCGATAGCGAGTTCGCGGCAATGAGCGACGCGGAGCTTGCCGGGACGACTCCTTTGCTCAAGGCGCAGCTTGCCGAGGGTAAAACTCTCGACGACATCCTGCCGCGGGCTTTTGCGGCGGTAAGGGAGGCCGCATGGAGGGTAATCAAACAGAAGCACTATTATGTACAGGTGCTTGGCGGGATCGCTCTGCATCAGGGAAGAGTGTGTCAGATGGCGACAGGCGAAGGCAAAACGCTGGTTTCCACGCTTCCTGCATACCTCAACGCTCTTACGGGTAAAGGCGTGCATATCGTCACGGTGAACGAATACCTTGCCAAGAGAGATACGGAATGGATGGGAAAGATCCATCGTTTTCTCGGCCTGACTGTGGGCACAGTGTACGCCAATCAGTCCAATGCGGAAAAGAAGGCGGCATATGGCTGCGACATCACCTACGGTACCAACAACGAAATAGGGTTTGATTATCTGAGAGACAATATGGCGATGGAAATGTCTTCGCTTTGTCAGCGCGGGCTGAATTACTGTATCATCGACGAGGTGGACTCTATTCTGATAGACGAAGCGCGTACTCCTCTGATTATTTCAGACATGGGCAGGGCTGAAAGCAACGAGTACCGCAAGGCTGATCGTTTTGTTAAGAGCCTGAAGCCTGAGGACTATGAGTACGAGGAGAAGGAGAAAGCGATACGTCTTACCGAGAGCGGTATCACGAAAGCCGAAAGGTACTATGAAGTGGAAAACCTGACGGACGTAAACAACGCTTCGATAAACCATTATATAAATCAGTGTCTGAGAGCCAACGTAATCATGAAAAACGGCGGAGACTATATAGTGGAAAACGGTGAAGTGGTGATAGTGGACGAATTTACGGGCAGAAAGATGCCCGGGCGCAGGTACAGTAACGGACTGCATCAGGCAATAGAGGCGAAGGAAAATCTTCGTGTGAAGGAAGAGAGCAGGACGCTTGCCACGATATCGTTTCAGAATCTTTTCAGGCTTTATTCCAAGCTTTCCGGGATGACGGGCACAGCCAAGTCGGAGGAGGACGAGTTCAACACGATATACAATCTGGACGTTGTGGTGATACCCACCAACAAGCCGTGCATCCGCGAGGACTACAGCGACGTGATCTACTCCACGAAGGAAGCGAAGACGAAGGCGATAGTCAGGGACATAAAAGAGCGTCACAAGACGGGGCAGCCCATACTGATAGGAACGGTGACGGTAGACAAGAGTGAAGCTCTGGCGAGGGAGCTGGACAGGCAAGGTATAAAGTGCAATGTGCTGAACGCGAAGAACCATATGAAGGAGGCTGAGATAATCGCTCAGGCGGGAAGGAAAGGGGCTGTAACGATAGCCACTAACATGGCGGGCAGAGGTACGGATATACTTCTCGGCGGCAATCCCGAGTTTCTTGCACGCAAGGAAATGGAGAGACGCGGTTATACGCCCGAGCAGATAGAGATTGCGGTCAGTTATGCCGAAGGCGACGAGGAAACGACGCGTCTTAAAAAGGAATACGGCGAGCTTCTTGCAAAATACACCGAAAGCATAGCGGAAGAGAAGCAGGAAGTGGTAAGTCTGGGCGGACTTCACGTCATGGGTACGGACAGACACGAGAGCAGACGAATAGACGATCAGCTCAGAGGAAGAGCGGGAAGACAGGGCGATCCGGGCAGCAGTGTATTTTTCATATCGCTGGAAGACGACATGGCAAGGATTTTCGGGAACGAAACGCTCAGGCAGATGCTTGCTTCTCATATGGACGACGATACGCCTTTAAGCATGAATATGATCAACAAAGCTATCGAGAACGCGCAGAAGGAAATAGAGGCGCGGAACTTCGGAGCGAGGAAATCCGTGCTGGAATACGATGACGTCAATAACGTGCAACGAAATCTTATATACAAGGAAAGGATGTCGGTGCTTTCCGGGGCGGATATACGTTCTAATCTGCAGGATTTTCTTGAAATTTATATAGATACGAGTTTTGCAAATATCTTTCCCGAGAACAAGAAAGAGAGAGACTTGAAGAAAATGCAGATTGCGGCTTTTTATTATTTGCCTCAAAGCGGCGGATTTTTCAGGGAGGAGGATCTGAGCGCCGACGCAGATAAGCTCAGAAAAGAATGGGGCGATATCGTGCGTGAGAGCTTTGAAAACGTAGCCGCCGATGCCGCAGCCGTAGGTATAGATTTTTACGGGTATGCGCGGAGGGTACTGCTCAGTACCATAACCCGCAGGTGGATGGAACAGATCGACGACATGGAAAACCTGAAAGAAAATGTCAGACTTCAGGCATACGGCAATCAGAGTCCCATAAATCTGTATAAGCAGAAGGGGTATGATCTGTTCAGCGAGATGCAGCTCAATATTCAGATGGATACTATAAGATATATGCTTGCCGGGAAACTCAGAAGAGGAGTAGCGGAGGCGGAGGAAGAGAAGAGCGAAGAAACGCAGTCTGAGAGGAGGAGCAAGTTCAATTCGCCCTGTCCGTGCGGTAGCGGGAAGAATTACCGTGACTGTTGCGGCAAGGAAGAGTATAAAGCCGAGAGAGATGCGGAGTACCGAAGAATAAAAGAGCAAAGAAAGGCCAAGAAAAATGCATAAAAAAGCAGCGAACGGCAAAAAAACGGAGAATGGTACCGTTAAGTTGTGGGTAAGCAAAAAATAAAAGTAAAAGTAAAAATAAAAATAAAAAGGTGGTGATCCTTGATGTTACAGCTTGAAGACATTAAAAACAACATTCGCGGGCTTGAACTTAAAATGAAGGGGATAGGTGACTCTCTTTGACTTGGCAGGGAGCAGGAAAGAACTAGATGAGCTCAATAAACGTATCCATTCGGAAGACTTCTGGATGGATAAGGAGTCGGGCGAAGTACAGAAGCGAGCGCGTTCGATAGAGAACAAATTGAATAATTACAGCGACCTGAGTGAAAAACTCGGGAGCTTGTCCGAGCTTGTGGAGCTTGCCGAGGCGGATGAAGAGATGCTTTCGGAGGCCTGCAAGGAATTGGACGAGGTGTCCGAAAAGATAAACAAACTGCACGTATCCTCACTTTTGAGAGGCAAGTACGACGGCAACAACGCCATTCTGACGCTTCACGCCGGAGCAGGCGGGACAGAGGCTCAGGACTGGGTAGAGATGCTTTACAGGATGTATACGCGTTACGGCGAAAGGAACGGATATAAGGTGAACGAGCTGGATCTGCTTGCCGGAGACGACGCGGGAATAAAGTCGGTGACTTTTTCGGTGTCGGGGGCCAATGCATACGGTTATCTGAAAGCCGAGAAGGGGGTGCACAGACTTGTGCGGATATCTCCTTTTGACGCCAATAAGCGGCGGCATACGAGTTTTGCGTCGTTGGAGGTCATGCCCGAGATAGAAGACGATACGGATATCGTGATAGACGAAAAGGATCTGAAGGTGGATACCTACCGTTCTTCGGGGGCGGGCGGACAGCATGTAAACAAGACAGAAAGTGCCGTTCGCATCACGCATATACCCACCGGGATAATAGTGGCGTGTCAGAACGAAAGGAGTCAGGTGCAGAACAGAGCGCGTGCCATGGCGATGCTGAAAGGCAAGCTGATCGAGATGCGCGAAAGGGAACAGCTTGAAGAAGCCGCGTCACTGAAGGGCGAACTCAAGAAGATAGAATGGGGCAGTCAGATAAGATCATACGTGTTTTGTCCGTACACCCTTGTAAAGGACCATCGTACGGGGTACGAAAACGCCAATATCACGGACGTTATGGACGGCAATATTCAGGGCTTTATAGAAGACTATCTTACAAAAGCCTACACGAAGTGAGCCAGACGGCAAAAGGAGGATTAATATGCTGACGGAATTGCTCAGGTATCAGGATCTTGATATAAAGAAGAGGACGATAGTTAGCGAACTCAATGCAACCGAAGAGTCAAAAAGAGCGCGGAAAGCGCGTTCTTACCTCAAAGAGGCGGAGGAAGGACTTAAGAACATGGATGTAAGAGTACGCGAGCTTCAGGGCATACTCGAAAAACACGGCAAAGAGTACGAAGAGTGCATGGAACTTCTCGGAGACTACGAACAGGTCATGGATACCTGTGAGAATTGCGATGAAATAAGCTATCTGAGTAAAAAGAATGCACAGCTCAGCCGAAAAATAGAAACCATAGAAAAGGAGATGGCAGCTTTGGTAGAAGAGATCGAAGGAATGCTGAAAACCTACGAGGGATATAAACAGAACGTGCCGAAGTATAAAAAGGAGTACAAGGAAAACGCCGTCAGGTTTGAGTCGATGAAAGAGGCGAGAAGCAAAGAACTCGAAGACCTTGAAAAGGAAATGGCTCAGCTTGAAAAGAAAATAAGACCGAAACTCCTCGAAGCTTATAAAAAACTTGCAAGAGAGGGCAGGGCTCCTTGTCTGGTCAAGCTTACAGACGGGAATAAGTGCGGAGGTTGCAACGTAAGCATCCCTCTGAGCTCGGTAAACAGATTGGACGACGGAATAATACTCTGTGAGAATTGTCGTCGGATGATATACAAAGAATAAAGATCGGTTGCGGAAAAAGTCAAAGTCCAAGGACTGCCGTCAGGGAGCCCGATGGCAAACACGGGAAAAGACATGAGCGCAGAGATCGCACATCGGAAACGGCAAGGCGGGTATCAGCCCGCCTTTTTTATGCGTGAAAACCGGCTATATATACAGAGAGAAGAGTACGGAGGAAAAATATATGTCGGAAATAAAGTATAAAACACCCGAAATCAGAAAAAGCACAATCAAGTCATTTGCGGGTTGAAAAATGAGCTTTTTGTTCGGAATATCTATAGCAAAAAACATTGTTTTTCGTAACGGCAGTCTGATGCGAATTTGTAAGGGTCATGTCCGGTTCGGGCACGGAGGTTGATTCTGATAATAAAGGGGATACGATTCAAGTCATAATCGGGTTAAAATGTAAGAACAGTTCCGTTACTGCATGCGCAAAAACAAAAATATGTCAAAAACGGGTCAATCGCAAGCAGTCTGTCCGGCATAAGCTTGGAGCATTACATAGTATGACCGCAGTCCGAAGAATTGTTGTCAAGTCAAAAACGGTCAGCCGCAAGCTGTCTGTCCGGCATAAGCTTCGGGCATTACATAGTACGACAACAGTCCGAAGATCCGCTGTCAAGTCATAAACGGGTCGGATGAAAGCATTGAGCCGTAAACTCGGCATAAGCTTGAAGTAAGCTTGAAGTATGACACAGTTCGACACCGTCCGAAGATTCGCTGTCAAGTCAAATATGAGATGATTTGAAGTTTCAGGCTGACAGACCATATGAGTTTAAGTGCGTCTCGGTATATCTGTGAGGTAAAATTGCATGCAAGTCACAAACGGGTCGATATAAAAGTCTATGCGGGGTTGTTCCAGACTGCAAGTCAAATATGAATTATATCAGGCATTCGGGGAAAACCCGAAAATGCACATGGGGGCTCTGCCGAAGTAAGTATGGTGTCCAAACCGGTAAATAATTCGGCGCGCCGGTACGATTATCAGGTTGAACGCAAGTCAAAAACGGGTCAATCGCAAGCAGTCTGTCCGGCATAAGCTTGGAGCATTACATAGTATGTCCGCAATCCGAAGAATTGTTGTTTAGCCAAAAACGGGTCGGATGAAAGCATTGAGCCGTAAACTCGGCATAAGCTTGAAGTAAGCTTGAAGTATGACACAGTTCGACACCGTCCGAAGATTCGCTGTCAAGTCAAATATGAGATGATTTGAAGTTTCAGGCTGACAGACCATATGAGTTTAAGTGCGTCTCGGTATATCTGTGAGGTAAAATTGCATGCAAGTCACAAACGGGTCGATATAAAAGTCTATGCGGGGTTGTTCCAGACTGCAAGTCAAATATGAATTATATCAGGCATTCGGGGAAAGCCCGAAAACTCACATAGGGGGCTCTACCGAAGTAAGTATGGTGTCCGAACCGGTATACAATTTGGCGCGACGGTACGATTATCAGGTTGAACGCAAGTCAAAAACGGGTCAGCATGAAGCTGTATTATAAACATTTGAGACGGAAGTTCATGGAGGCGGTGCAGTATGCGGACATGCGGAGTTAATGCGAGAAGATCGGTCGGTGTCTGAACAGGAAGCAAAACACGGATACGGAGGCAATGCACGGTAAGCGGGAACAGTTTGAATTGAAGAGTTTTTTGATATTACGGCGGGACGAACTTACACAGGCAGAAAGTTCGGCGGGAAAGTTTCCGAGGTTTTGCAAGAAAAGAGCAGATTTTAACTGATTGCAGATTTAAGTAACGGGTATAGGTTTTGTGAGTAAGGAAGCGGGTTTTTAAGGCTGACAGCGGATTTTTGCAGACAATACGGGTCCGGGGGGAGAAAAAAGCCGGCTCATTAAGGAGCCGGCCGAAGCGTATACGTCGGTTTTGAGGGTGGTATCCGAAGGGGCGGATCAGTTTTTAGGCTGTGACATGGTAACGGTAAGTTTATTTTCGGGGACCACGATACCTTCTTTGTTAAAAGCGTCGTACAAAGCGCGGTTTGTGGAGTACAGGACGTCCCAATAGTCAGAATTATTCACCCAGTATTTCAGTGAAAAAGTAATTACCGAACCGCCGATGCCGCTCATATCGAAGGAGAAGGCGGGGTCGGATTTAATGCGCGGGTCGTTGGAGATGATGCAGTGTATGATGACGGCGAGCTTATTGAGGTCGGTATCCGGGGCTACGGAGACGGTATGTTCTATACGTCTTGTAGGCTGAGCGGAGTAGTTAATGACTGTGTTGGATGAAACTCTGCTGTTTGGGATCACGAGGAGCTTATTATCTGTGGTAAGGAGGCGGGTAGAGAGCACGCTTATTGACTGAACATTGCCTTCTACGCCGTCCACGCAGATGTAATCGCCGGCGGAAAACGGTTTATTTATCAGGATGAGGACGCCGTTTGCGACGCTTGACAAGCTGTCCTGCAGGGCGAGGGAGAGGGCGAGGCCGACTGTGCCGAGGATGGTGACCAGGCTTGACTGGTCCACTCCCGCCATACCCGCGAGTAAGACTATAAGAAAAATATACAGCACGAAATTGATAATGGACAGAAGAAATTTAGCAAGCATCTGATCGATGCGTTTGCTTTTTCTGAAGGCTGTTGAAATGATCTTTTTGATGATCTTGATAATAAGAAGTCCGCCGATGAGGGCGACGAAGAAAGCCAGCAGACGCCAATAGTTATCGGTATTCGTAAAAAACTGACGGATATCTTCCCAAAATTGTTGAAACATGATTTTCTCCCGTGTAAAATATTGAAAGCTGAGTCAGATATGTTTAGCAGAGGTTTCACGAACGATGTATTCCGCATAGAGGTCGAGGATGTCGATATCGGAATTTTCGTATACCATTCTCGAGCCCACTATATCTTCAATTTCGTTAAGGTAGGGGACGCCTTTTTCATACAGGAAGTCCACGCCGATGAAGTCGGGTCGGAGTCCGCCGCAGACTCTTCGGACGTATTCCTCTTCCACGCGGTTCACCTGAGCGGGGGAAGCTCTTCCTCCGAGTTTATAGTTGGAGCGGAAGTCCGAGGTATTCACTCTCATAAAGGCGGCGATAATTTTATTCCCGATGGCATATACCCTTTTGTCGCGGCCGGGTTCCATAGGCTTTTGGACGAGGAAGCTGACTTCTTTGATTTTGTCCGAGCAAGTACGGTAGTCGAGGTTGTTTTCTATCATGAAGACCTCGTTTCCGCCGTGGCCGAAGCGGGATTTCAGTACAAAGGGTGTGCCCAAAGGAGGCTCTTCGCCGTGTCTGACGATATGGGTCTCGGGAATGGGGATCCCCATGGAACGTGCAAAAGCGTAGGTAGCGGCTTTGTCGTTTCCCGTACTTTGGGTTCGGGCGTTGTTGAAGCTTCTGATACCTTTTTCTTTGAGCGTCATGGAGAAATCGGGGTCATAGGTCCGCATGATCACGCCGTCGGCACCTTCGGAGAGATCCACGCTGTCTGCCATGGCTACGCTGCAGTCATGGCCTCTTTTTCGCAGGGCTTTTCCGAGGAGGAGGCCGAACCTTTCGTTCCCGATGTATCTTTGTCTGTCGTAAACTATGAAATACTTCATATAAACCTCGTAATATAAATATCGTGTATCAATACCTTAAGTTTTCTTCATTTCCGCGATCACATAATCCGCGATATGATCTGCAACGTTTATACCTGTAGCGTCGTAAAGGTTTTTGAAGTGGGCGTTGGAATTGACCTCGCAAAGGACCGGTCCTTTTTCGGAGATCAGCAGATCTATACCTGCAAAGTCGGCTTTTACTGCAGCGGCGGCGGCGATCGCCAGTTCTTTTTCCTGTTCGGTGGCTTCATGCGGGTACATTTTGCCGCCGTTGGTGACGTTTGATCTGAAGTCGCCTTCTTTTGCTATTCTTTTGACTGACGCAACACATTTTCCGCCCACTACATGGAGTCTGAGGTCGGCGCCGTAGCTTTCGGAGATATATTCTTCGAAAATCATTCCGCCGGGAGTGATTTTCATTACGCGTGCTTCAAGTTCCTGTCTGTTTTTTATGAGCCACACCTGATTCCCGAAGCTGCCGAAGCATTGTTTGAGGATAAGCGGGTAACCGAGTCCGGCTTCGATTTTATCCAGAAAACTGAGGTCGGAATAGGGCAGAAAGGTGTGAGGGGCTATAAAAGTTTTCGGCCGCGGGAGCCCCGTAGCCGCGGCGGCAGTAAGACATTTGTCGTTACAGTATTCGATAGTGTGCGCACTATTGAAAAGACGCATACCGCTCCTTTCCATTCTTATTGCAAGGTTGATGTCCTTATTCCAGAAAAGACAGAAATCCGCTTTCGGGAAAGGCGAACGTATTTCGTTCATCAGGTCGGTATTTGACAGCTTTATGAGAGAACAGTTTTTTGCCTGAAAGGCGGCTGTCAGCATGTCATATATTTTGTCGAACTTATCCCATTTTACAAATTCGTTGACTACAAGTAATCCTTTCATAATGTTGATTTTATCCGTTGTTTAAGTTGTTCAGGCAGTCGGCAAGACGAAAAAATTCCTGAGGTGAAAGGGTCTCCGCGCGAGCCTCGGCAGGTTTTCCCATGGAAACGAGAGCTGCACGAATATTTTCTTTGGGTATGCCCGAAGCCGAAAGGCTGTTGGGCAAGGTTTTGCGCCTTGATGAAAACGCGGCTTTCACAATTTCTCTTACAGCGGAGTAATCTCCGTATTTAGACCTGTATGCCTTCATCCTGACCACGGCGCTGTCCACATTCGGAACGGGGAAAAAGCTTTCTCTGCTGATGTTTCGGGTGATCACCGGGTCGCTGAGAGCATTGACTGCTACGGTCACGGCACCGTAATTCTTGGAGCCCGGGAGGGCGGTAAACCTTTCGGCGACCTCTTTCTGTACCGTTACCGTCAGAGATTCGGCACGTGTCTGCTCAAGAAAACGCATGACTAGGGGAGTCGTGATATAATAAGGTATGTTTGCCACCACCTTATATTCCTCCGTACCCGCAAGCTGACTGAGCTGAGAAGGTGAAAGCTTCATGGCGTCTGCAAATATAAGTGTCACGTTATCCAGGCCGGCAAGGTTTTCCGAAAGCACACCCTTCAGATTTTCGTCCACCTCTATCGCTATCACACGACGGGCTTTCTGCGCAAGCGCCGCCGTAAGAGTCCCGGCTCCGGCCCCTATTTCGATCACCGTGTCGGAAATGCAGGTTTCGGAGTCGGCAACGATTGCCCGAAGCAGATTGCCGTCGGAAATGAAATTCTGCCCGTACCTTTTATTGAATACGAAACCGTGTTTTTTCAGTGTTTCGCCGAGTTTCATGTTTTCCTCCGTGTCTGATTTTATTTTACATCATTTCTCGGATTTTGTAAAGGCTTTAAAGGGGAAAAGCAATGCCCAAAGCTTTATCGGAAAGCACCGAGCCGCGCAAACCGGAATTTCCGGGAAATTGTACTGTCGCTGTCCGTAGCGGCAGGGCTTTAATATGCAGATATAAAAATATATCAAGAAATATTACACAGCCGTTCAGGGAGAGAGCGGTGAAATGGCGCGCAAAGCTTTATCGGAAGGTACTGAGCCGCGCAAACCGGAATTTCCGGGAAATTGTACAGCCGCCGTCAGAGCTTTAATTGCAGATACGGGTAAAAGACACCGTCCCGATGGTCCGGCACTATTTTATGCGACAAAGCATAGTATTAGCTGAGGAATGATTGACATGATCGCAGGTTTGTGATATCATAAAAAAACTTAAGGTATAATATTTTTCGGAGCTTTGCGGGGGGATTTTTTTCTCGGAAGGATCCGTGGTTTTCGTCGAGAGCGGTCTGTGAGGGAAGAAGGCTTCCAAAGGTTTTTCGGACTGCAGTGATGTTTGTTCGGACGAAAGCAGTCCGGAATGGCGGAAGCGGAATTATACCGGCGGGTCGTGTATTCAATCAAATATCCAAAAGGGAAAGGGTCAATATGATACAGAAAGCTATAATACTGGCAGCAGGAAAAGGAACGAGGTTTTTGCCGTATACGCGTGTTGTTCCGAAGGAGATGCTTCCCGTTGTGGACGTGCCCGCGATAAGGTTCAATATAGATGAAGCTGTTGCGTCGGGGATAAAAAGACTTTGTATAGTTACAAATTCGACAAAGTACGATCTGAATCATTATTTTGAAAGAGAGGTACTTCCGGAGGGGCTTGAAATAGAATATGTATTTCAGGACGTGCCTTTGGGCACGGGTGACGCCGTTCTGAAAACCGAAGCCTTTGCCGGAGGCGATCCCGTGGTGGTCATGAACGGCGACGATCTTATGTATACCGACGGCGGCGTACCCGTCACCAGGCAGCTTATAGACTGTTATGAAAGGCACGGGAAAGTCGTTATCGGAGTGCAGTGTGTAGACGAAAGCGTGATAAACAAATATTCTGCCGTAAAAGCCGTAAGCATGTGCGGAAGAGACATAGAGATAAACGGTATCATAGAGAAGCCGGAAGCGAGCAAGGCTCCTTCGATGTACGCCGCCCTCGGCAGATACGTTGTGACCGGTGAGATATATGATATACTCAAACATACTCCCGTCAGCAAAATAAACGGCGAAATAATACTTACGGACGCGCTTAACGAATATGCGGAAAAATTCGGCTGTTTTGCCTGTGATTTTGAAGGAAGAAGGTACGACCTCGGGAGTAAAAGAGGTTATCTGACTGCGGTTACGGAGTTTGCACTTCGTTCGGCCGAACTCGGAGAATGGTACAAGGATTTTCTTTCAAAGATCATCAGCGGTGAGATAGACTATAAGCTTGATTGATCTGAGACAAACGCAGAAAAAAACAAAAATGATATAAAAACATAAAAATAATTGTCGGCGTCAATGCCGACAATTTTTTAGTACGGATACGGCACGCAAAGCCATAAGAGAACGGCACGCAAAGCGATAAAAGAAGAAAGGCGCCGCTACGGTACGCAATGCCATAAAACGAGAAAGGCGCCGCTACGGCGCGCAATGCGATGAAAGGAAGAAAGGAGCCGCGATAAGCGAAATGTGGAAGCCGGGCTGTTCCCGTTGTAAAGGAAGTTTTCAGCAGGTTCCGGCGGAAAGACGGAAGGATGCGGGAATGCGGAGGAAAAATGTGCAGGGCCGCAGACCGTATTTGCAGAGAAGGTATTTGAGTCCGGTAATTGTGCCGAAAGCCGAAGTGGGGGGATCCGGTATTATTTTTTGTTTTTTTCGATTATCTCCGCGTTGCATGGGGTGACGGCATTTTCCAGAATGATTTCCCCGACAGAGTCGGCAGTGATCCTGCCGGACGCGGGATTTTTCACTGACAGAATATGTCCGGAGATATCGGCGTCGACATCGCTGTATTCGAAAGCGAGGTCGCATCCTTCGGTGGTGCAGTTTACGAGAGTAAGTCCTTTACAGTAGCAAAGGGGCTGAGTTCCCTGGATATGACAGTTTATAAGAGTGAGATTTTCCGAGTACCAGCCGAGATATTCGCCTTTTATGACCGAATTTTCCACGGTGACGTTTTTGCTGTGCCAGAAAGCGTCTTTTGTATTGAAGAAACACCCTCGGATAAGCGCGTTTTCCACGTACTGGAAAGAGTACTTGCCGTCCATGCGGACGTCTTTCATGCTGATATCCCTGCTTTCAAAAAGAAAGTACTCCGATACGGCAAATGTATTTTCGATTTTCAGTCCGCGGCATCGCCACCCGAATTCCGGCGACACCGCTGAACAACGGATGATTTCAACGGACTCGCATTCCCTGAGAGTCTTTATTCCGCCGAGATAGGAGTCTGAGATCTTTCCGTTTTCGGCGTACCATAGAGGAGCCCGGGTCTTATCGTCCAGGACGCATTCGGTCACGGAAAAGTCATGTGTGTGCCATAAAGGGTACCTCAACGAAAAGGAACATCGCGCGACGTCTATCCCTCTGCATTCCTTAAGTGCCGATTCTCCGTCGGCGGGACCTGCAAAAATGCATTCCTCGACTTTTTCGTTTTTAAGAGCGTATAAAGCGCGTTCTTCATCAAAAATCTTGTGTTTTATCATAATAAACCTCTCTTAATATATGACGGGGCCGAAAAGTCCGGCTCGGAAAAATTTTGAAACTTTACCCTATCTATTTTACTTTATATTTATGTAAATGTCAATCGGCTTTATTTCCCGATTACATAACAACCATGTCAGAATCCGGACGATATGAAGGCATAAAAGCAGTCGTATGAAAAAGTCGTATGAAAAACAAGCAGATGAATGAAAAATATGAAGGCGGAAGAGAGGGATCAATATAAAGAAGAGAGGGGTATTTTGTTGAAGGACATAAGGGAGGCATAAGAGTATGGGCAAAGGAGCGAAGGAAGGCAGATTTTCCCGAAGGTAGTCCGGACTGAAACAGAGTTGCGGTTCACAAGTGTCCGGAGCGGTGTATTGTGAGCGAGTAGGTGTGAGGGAGAAGGCGGCGGCAGTGGGGGGAGAGGAAAAAGTTTAAGAGAATTTAAAAAAGGGGCATAAAATTGTTGACAATGGAGCGGGGGTGTGGTATAGTGTTTAGGCTGTCCGCGGGAAGCGGCGGCGAAGCAGCTTGAAAAGAGAATAGATAAGACGAAAACGAAATAAACACAGTCAATTCAAAATGAATTTTTGCCGGCGGCAGAGGGAACTCTGCCAAAGTTAAGAAAGTCAGATTAAACTTAAGAGTTTGATCCTGGCTCAGGACGAACGCTGGCGGCGTGCTTAACACATGCAAGT
>URET01000030.1 GCA_900546875.1 uncultured Eubacteriales bacterium | reverse complement strand
CGCTTATGTTTTGCGGAGTAAAAAACAGTTTTTTATATGCGTGCGGAACAATGAGGCGCGAGTGTTTTTTGTAAATCGGTTCTCGTAAAATAAACTCGGACATTCACGGCGCGAACTCGTGGGTTTCCGTGCGCGAATTCGGGGGTTCAGTGCGCGAACATCCGGGTTAGGGGTATAAACTCGGGGTTCCGCGGGTGTGCTTGCGTATTTTACGGCGTAAGCTCTGGGGCAGGTCGATCGCTTATGTTTTGCGGAGTAAAAAACAGTTTTTTATATGCGTGCGGAACAATGAGGCGCGAGTGTTTTTTGTAAATCGGTTCTCGTAAAATAAACTCGGACATTCACGGCGCGAACTCGTGGGTTCAGCGCGTGAACATCCGGTTTCAGTGCGCGAACTCGTGGGTTTCAGTGCGCGAATTCGGGGGTTCAGTGCGCGAACATCCGGTTTCACGGCGCGAACATCCGGTTTCAGGGCACGAATTTCCGGTTTCGGGATATAAACTCGGGGTTCCGCGGGTGTGCTTGTGTATTTTCCGGAATAAATTCCGGTTTCATGAGATAAATTTACATTTTCATGGCATGCAGTTAAGGTTCTGAGGTATGAACCGAAGCTTTGCGACATAAAACAATGAGGCTCCGACTTCAGGTCCGAGCCTGGAAGGCAACCTGAGGTTTCGCGCAAGGGCAGTGTTTTCGACCCGAAAGTGTTTCAGGTTCAGTATCTCAGGCGCGGACAAAGCGATATTCCATGAAGACAGACTGAAAAAACTTGCGGTTATAACTTCAGTTGAGTCCCTTGTAATTTCCGCTGCAGCCGCTGCAGTAGTAAAAGCTTTTTTCCGCGCATTTCGCGCATACTATTTCTCCGCATTTGTCGCATACGCATGCCTGTGACAGAGGTATTTTCTTCCCGCATTTCGAACATATGATATCCATGATTTTATCCTCCTTCCGATCCCCGTTCAAAGGGGTATGTATCCGGCTTGTGTTGTGAGGGGTATTTTGGTCCGGCGTTTTCATCCTTCCGATCCGTGTTTTTACGCCTGAGCTCCCCGGACGGTTAATCCGACGTGAATTTATTTGCCCGAAAGTAAAGAGCGCGGACATGTTTGCACGTTTTTCCGCACCTTTTCTTCCTGAGTAAACATGACGGCTTTTTTACTTTGATTTTTTTGTGCTCATATCGCACCGGAATACCCAAACACTATGTAAAGTTTGGGCTTTTTTATTGATTTTATACGTGAAATGTGTTATACTAAATGAGTATGTACAATAGGAGGAATGTTGTTTTCAATATTTTTCTTTGTATCATAAGATCAAAAGTGCGCAACTCGGCTTTGTGCAAGTGGGGACTACATGAAAAAAAACATACGTTATGATGAAAATGCTTTGCAAAGGCATAAATTGACTTGGGCTTTGTGCGGCTTTTATTTTGCTTGGGGTGTGCTGCTTACTTTTATCAACACCTTTATTGCTCCGGACTTTTTCTTCAATGTGGCGGCAGGCGTTATTATCATTGTGCTGATAAGTGCTGCCGGAGCTGCGGTCCCGGTGTTTTTTCTCAAAAAAATAAATGCCAGTTTTCTGATTATTTGTTCTTCCGCCGTCCTTACGGCAGCTTTTACTGCCGTCACGCTTGCGGGAGGAGAGTTCTTTCAGCTTTTTCTTTTGGTTTTCTGCTGTGTCATTGCGGTGGTGACGGCTTTTTACGGCTGGCAGGATCTGCAGGGCAGGGAGCGTAAAAGCAAACTTTTGCTTATTATCGTTATCGCGGTGGTGATCGTTTTGCTGATGGGGCTTTTCGTTTTGTACATCTGTCCCGTTAAAGACGGCGTTTCATACGGTATCAAGGGCGATTCTTATACCGTTATGAGAGTCAAGAACAGCGAAAAGATAATTATTGCCGATACAGTGAACGGATTGAAGGTAACCTCCGTTCAGCGCGGAGTATTTTACGGCAAAGACAAATGCGAGGAGCTTTACATTCCTTCTTCTGTTAATTATATCCACGAAGGTGCTCTTTTTTCAATGCGTTCTCTAAAAAAACTGACATTCAATCCTTCGGTGGTCAATTCCGTGCTTGACAGAGCAGTTTTCGGAGAGTTATGGTATACGGGCGAAGAGTGGGGTTCGGGACAGAATTTTGATCCTTCTCTGAACGGAAGTGTAGTACCGGTGTCTTTGAACGAGCTGGTAATAAGCGGGAATGTCCCCGATTACTATTTTTACGGATGTAACGCCATTACTAATGTTTCCTTCGAAAAAGCTGCAAAACGCATAGGCTCATATGCTTTTGCTTTTTGCGAGGGCTTGGTTTCGGTGGACGATATGGGAAACGTTTCCGAGTTGGCTCAGGGAGCTTTCGGTTCATGCACGGCGCTCACAAGCGTAGCAAAAAGCCGTGTGCTGCGCACTGTAGGTGTGGGGGCATTTGAATCGTGCGAATCTCTGAGAAGCTTTTATTTCCCCGGCACGGTGGAAAGCGTCGGAGCCTATGTCTTCAGCGACGCCTACTTCTATCTGCATGTGGACATAGTCGCCACTCAGAAAGAGGTCGAGAATAATTCCCGCTGGGATCCCGCGTGGCTTTACAAGATGAATACTTTTTCCGGATATGTCGAACTGCAGGTCAGAAGTATAACATACGACTGTGAAGGCACTCTCGTGGAAGTGTGATTTTCCTGTCTGTCCGCTGAAAAGTTGTTTTGCGCTGCGGGGCGGGATCGGAAGTAATTCCGACAGCTTCGCGAAGGATCGCAATGCTGCGCCCGTATTCCGGAAATCTTTACCGGCAACGCATATACCGGTATCATAATTTGGAGAACATACTGCGGTCAGGAAATTCTCTTTGCACGGTTTTCCCTGTTTTGTCTGCGGTCTGCTGTCCGGGGTGATTGATGAATAATGTTACTGTAGGTATTTTTACCGATACTCATGCCAATTTGCATGCGCTTCATGCCGTACTTGAATATTTTCGCTCCATAAAGTGCGATCATATCTGCCACCTCGGCGACTGTGTATGTATGGGGGCTTTTCCTGCCGAGTGCATGCAGATCCTGCTGCGTTCGGATATCATAAGCGTAAGAGGAAACCATGACAACGACTACCTTCTGAACTCCACGGCGAAAAAAGGTAATTCGCACGTCATCCCCGAACATAAGGAGCGTACCTTTTTTCTTGCGGGAGACTCCTTTAAAAAAGATATCGAGGCCCTTCCCTATATCAGATACGCCACATGGTTCGGACGTACCTTTTGCTTCACGCATTATGCCCGGTATTATGACGAGCTCATGGGCAGGGAAAAGTTTTATACCATCGAAGAACACGCTTCCCCCGCAAGGCTGGACGAAATGTTTTCTTATGTAAGGGCAGAAGCCGTGTTTTACGGACACAAACACTCCCCCTCCCTCGACTGGGGGAAAAGACTGTATATGGATGTCGGATCGCTTGCCTGCCACAGAGGCGCTTATGCGCGGGGCGCTGTTTTGCGCGTTTACGAAAATTCAGCCTATTCTATAGAAAGGATAAGCGTACCTTATGACAGAAATTCCGCTTTGTCGAGCATGGCGGAAAGAGACATCCCCGGTATGGACGAAATGGAAAAATATTACTATGCAGGCGATTGAAAGCGAATTTCCGTTTCAAGGAAAGGTGTGCAGGAATATCAGACCTGTGCGGAACGCATGAAAAAGGCGGATCATCCCCGGCACGGATGAAACGAAAAATCAAACAGCGGGTAATTGACATACGTTTTACACTGAAACGCGGACGTCGGAAAAAGCTCTTTTCGGCATTGCTTCGAAGGGCAAGATTTGGGAGGTATTATGAAAGTTGTTGTGGACATTATGGGAGGAGATTATTCTCCCGAGGAAATTGTAAAAGGGTGTGTTGAAGCTCTGAGTGAGAGAAGCGATTTTTCTTTGGTCATGACGGGCGATAAAAACAAGATCGAGGAGCTTCTCCTCAATTATACGGTAAAACCGGACCGGATCGAGATAGTCGACGCTCAGGAGATAATTACCAATGACGAAGTCCCTACGGTCGCGGTGAAGACCAAAAAGAATTCCTCGCTGGTCGTTGCTTGCGAAAGAGTTAAGGAAGATGACGAGTGTATCGGTATGGTGTCTGCCGGCAGCACGGGCGCCGTGCTTACCGCCGCGACTCTCAAAATAGGACGGATAAAGGGTATAACGAGGCCTGCCCTCGCTCCCGTGCTCCCCACTCTTCCCGGAGGAAACGTGGTCTTGTGCGACTGCGGCGCCAATGTGGACTGCAAACCGAATATGCTTTTGCAGTTTGCACAGATGGGGAGCGCGTATTCGCAGGCTGTTTTAGGGGTCAGTGCGCCAAAGGTCGCTTTGCTGTCCAACGGTACGGAAGATAAAAAAGGGAATGAGCTTACTCACGAAACCTTTGTTTTACTTAAAAATTCCGATCTCAACTTCGTGGGCAATATGGAAGCGAGAGATATCCTTTCGGGCGACTTTGACGTGGTTGTCGCCGACGGCTTCTGCGGCAACATAGCTCTTAAATCGGCTGAAGGAACGGCAAAAATGCTGCTTTCGCTGCTTAAGAAGGAAATGATGTCTTCGGTCAAAAACAAACTCGGCGCCCTTATGCTGAAAAAGTCTTTCATGAAGATAAAAGACGTCATGGATTACAATAAAAAGGGGGGAGCTCCTTTTCTGGGAGTTATCAAGCCCGTAGTCAAGTCGCACGGGTCGAGCAAAGCGCCTTCCATTCGAGGCAGTATCGAAATGGTGATAAATATGCATGAAACGCATTTTATCGACAAAATCAAAGGCAGACTCGCTCCGGAGGGAGAAATCAAAAAATAATGCTGTCCAAGGACGAAATAAAAAAATGCTCCATTTTACTCGGGTGTAAAGTCAGTCCCGCACTGCTGGACCGCGCTTTTACTCATGTTTCCTACGCAAACGAAAAACATACCGAAAGCAACGAACGTCTGGAGTTTCTCGGCGACAGCGTTTTAGGTATGGTCGTGGCGGAGTATCTTTACAAACGTTATCCCGGAAAAGACGAGGGAGCTTATACCAAAGTCAAATCGAGGGCTGTTTCGGGAGAGGCTCTTGCTGCAGCCGCAAAGCGTATGGGGATCACTTCGATGCTCAAAGCCGAGGACGTCCTCGGGAACAACAGAACACGGCTTTACGCCAATCTTTTTGAAGCGTTGGTAGGAGCGGTCTATATAGATAAGGGACTTTCCAGTGCGAGATTTTTCATTTTAAGAGAGCTTCAGCCCTTTATCGACGAACTTATGAACGGCGGCTTTCTGGGAGACTATAAATCCGAACTCGGAATGTTTGCACAGAAAAACCACGCTAAACTCGACTTTGTTCTGACAGGTCAGTCCGGTCCGCCTCATGAGCCCGTTTTCGAGATGGCAGCCGTTCTTGATGGGGTCGAAGTGGGCAGAGGAAGCGGCGGGACCAAACTGAAGGCTCAGGAAAACGCCGCAGAACAGGCTTATTTCAGAATTTTCAAAAACAAAAAAGATTCGGATCGGGGGAGTATGTGAATTGAAGCTCAAAAAACTCGAAGCATACGGTTTCAAATCTTTTGCCGATAAACTCGAAATGGATTTCGGCGAAGGCATTACCGCTATCGTGGGTCCTAACGGCTGCGGCAAAAGTAATGTGAGCGACGCCTTTCGCTGGGTCTTGGGCGAGCAGTCCGCAAAACAGCTTCGCGGCAAGGGTATGCAGGACGTTATTTTCGGCGGTACCGAAAACCGCAAGTCCATGAGCTATTGCGAGGTGTCGTTGTTTTTCGACAACTCCGAACGCTTTTTCCCTCTGGAATTTGACGAAGTCTGTATCACGAGAAAATTATATAAGTCAGGCGAAAGCGAGTATCTGCTCAACAGGAAACCGGTGCGGCTCAGGGATCTTCTCGACCTTCTCCGTGACGCCGGACTGGGCAACGAAGGATATACAGTCGTCGGGCAGGGCAGAATGGACGCCATTCTTTCCGCTAAGCCCGAAAACAGAAGAGCTATTTTCGAAGAGGCTCTGGGGGTCAGCAAATACCGTGCGCGCAAGGGCGACACCAAACGCCGTCTCGAACGTACCAATATCAATATGGACAGGCTCAGGGACGTTATGGAAGTGCTTGAAAGACAGATGCGTCCCTTGGAAAAACAGGCGGAGGACGCAAAAACCTTCCTCACTTTGCGCGATCAGCTCAGATACCACGAAATCAATTCTTATCTGTATAATTACGATAACGCCAACGAGTCAAAGCAAAGGTTTGCCAATAAAATAGCGGCGCTTTCCGAAGAGATAGCCGCGGCGGAGAAGCGTTACACAGAATCGGGCGAACGTTGCGAGAGTATCTTTGCAAAAATATCCGAAACGGATAAGCTCATTGCCTCCCTCAACGAACAGGCCGCCGCTATGAGAGTGGAGCTGGAAAGAAAAACCGGCGAACATAATCTCAGACTGGAAAAGATAAAGGCTTTCGAAACCGCTCTCAAAACGGCTCTCGAGGAGGAGGAAAGGGCAAAACAAACTGCCGGAAACGCTCTTTTTGAAAAAAAACGTTCGGAAGAGCTTGCAGATAGAGAAAAGGCCGAGGCCGTCAGACTTACGGAAGAAATTGACGCTTTGTCTGCCGAAAACGTGCGTATCAATTCCGAGATCGCCCTCCGGAGAGAAAAAATGGACAAGGCCGGAGAAGGCGCTGCAGATATGATCGACGAGATTATTTCTCTCAGGAGCAGAAAGGCGTCGCTCATAGCCGAGAAGGCTTCCGTTTCGGAACGGACGGAAAAGGTATGCGGCGAAATCGACAGACTCGTCCGCAAACTCGATTCCCTTTCGGAAACGGAAAAAGAAGAGCTTTTACTTTTTGACGCTCTCAGAAACGAAACGGATATCCTGAAAGAGGAATCGTCGGAACTTGCCCGTAAAAACCAAGAGATAATCGAAAGGATCGTGCGTCTGACGGAAGCGGCGTCACAAGCGAGAGACGTTGAAATAAAAGCAAGGATACGTACCGAAACACTCAGCGCAAGCGCGAACGGTTTTGAGAACTATTCGGATTCCGTCCGCAGGCTTCTTTCCGACGCGGAAAAGCAGCCCGAACTGAAAGGAAGGATACTGGGTACCGCCGCAAGCGTCATGCAGGTGGACGAAAAATACGAAAAAGCAGTTTCGGCGGCATTGGGAGGCAGCGCTCAGAACGTTATCACCCGAAACGAAGAGGACGCCGGTCGTGTTATAGAGTATCTCAGAACGCGCAAGGCGGGAAGAGTTACTTTCATGCCCCTTTCTTCGGTAAAAATAAACAGATTCGGCAAACCTGAAGCGCTTGCAGAAAAAGGCGCGATAGCAGTAGCATGCGACATAGTGCGTTACGAAGAAAGATTCCGTCCGATCGTTCTCAACCTTCTCGGTTCCGTGCTGATTGCGGATACCATGGAAAACGCCGTCGCCATTTCGCGCAGATTCGGTTCGGCATTCCGTATAGTCACGCTGACGGGAGAACTCTTTTCCACACAGGGCACCATCACGGGCGGCGAACGCAGATCAGGCGAGATAAACGCTCTTTCGGTCGGAAGACTTTTGAAAGAGTCCCGCGCGAAACTCGCTTCTGCCGAAAAAGAACGCGCCGCCGCCGAAAACGCTCTCGCTTCGGCTCAGGCGGAAAAAGACATCCTTTCGGATAAGATCAGTCAGTCGGATCTTCGTCTGAAAGAAAAAGAGGTGGCTTTGGCGGCACTCTCCGAAAGAATGTCCGGGAGCTCCGTCATAAGCGAAAACGAAAGGACTCTTTTGTCTCGTCTGAACGAGGAAAAGAAAAACGCTCTTTCGCGTATGGACAGGATAGATGCCGAGATAGGACTTATAGATAAAAAAACAGAAGAATTTTCCCGCGTGAAGGAGGACGCCGACGTCAGTGCGTCAGATGAAAGAAAAGCTTACGAAGCTCTGTCTGCACAAAAAGAAAGTATAGCGGAAAATATCGCCGCAAAAAGAGTCGAGCTTGCAAAAACACAGGGCAACGAAAGTCTGCTTCTTTCAAAAGTGCGATCTCTTGAGGATACTATATCTCAGGCGGAAAAGACTGCTGAGGAAAAAAGAGTTGCCGCCGATAACCTCCGCAATACCATAGAGGACGCAGAAAAACAGCTGTATCGGGAGAGCCTCGACGACAACGGCTTCGAATCTCTCGCCGCCCTGAACGAAACAATAAGGATCAAAACTTCCCTGAAAGAACAGCTTTCTTCCGAGTTTGCTTCGCGTGACAAGGAAAAAAGTGTAATTTATAACGATATAATGCGTTTTACTCAGGCTAAAAACAGGGAGGAATTCAATCTCGAAAAAATAGATTCCGACCTTCAGTCCATGCAGGAAAAAATATACGAGGATTACGGCCTCTCTTATTCTGCCGCCCTGCGCTTCAAAGACGAGAACTATAAAGCCGCGTCGGGCAAAAGGGAAATAAACAGACTGAGAAACGAAATATCTGCTCTCGGGAATGTGAATGTCAACGCCATCGAGAGCTTTAAAGCCCTTAAAGAAGAGTACGATGAGGACGCGCGTCAGCTTCAGGATCTTGTCAAAGCGGAAGAGGATCTCAATAAGATCATGGATCGCCTCACCAAAGAAATGACAGGCAGGTTCAATAAGGGTTTTGAACAGATAAGCGCCAACTTTTCCCGGATATTTTCCGAGCTTTTCGGCGGGGGCAAAGCGGATATGCATATAGAACCCGACCCTGAAAAGGAAGAGATGGATTACGGGATTGAAATACAGGCTCAGCCTCCCGGGAAAAAACTCCAGAATATTTCCCTGCTTTCGGGCGGAGAAAGAGCCTTGACCTGTATCGCCATATTGTTTGCCATTTTGAGGCTTCGTCCGATGCCTTTCTGCGTTCTTGACGAAATAGAAGCGCCTCTCGACGACAGCAATGCTCAGCGCGTTGCCAGGTATATCGAAAGATTTGCCGCCGAAACTCAATTTGTGGTCATTACGCACAAAAAGCCCACAATGGAAAGCGCCGGCAGACTTTTCGGCATCACCATGCAGGAGAAAGGCGTAAGCAAAATAGTTACGGTGGAACTTAAAGACGCGGTCAGAGCAGCCGGCAAACGGACAGATTAAGCCGCCCCGAATTTCAGCTGAGTGCCTGTGCGCAAATGACGCTTTTTCAGTTTTCGCGTTCACGGCACATAACAAAACAGGAGGTCTACGGAAAATGGGATTTTTTTCCGCAATTATAAACGGACTTAAAAAAACTAAAGCAGCTATAGGACACAAAATAAATCAGGTTTTTAAAAGAGGAGTCTACGACGACAGCTTTTTCGAGGAACTCGAGGAAATACTGCTGACTGCAGACGTCGGCATCGCGGCAACGGAAAATATCATAGAAACCCTCAGAGAAAGACTGGACGAAGAAAAAATCTCCGATCCCGAAAAAGCTACCGAAATACTTAAAGATATAATGACGGAGCTTGTCGATTGCGAACCTTTCGATTATACGACTCCCGCCGTCATTCTCGTTACGGGGGTAAACGGCGTAGGTAAAACCACCACCATAGGCAAATTGGCTTCTATCATGAAGAAAAAAGGCAAAAGCGTTACGGTGGCTGCGGCGGACACCTTCAGAGCGGCCGCGGGCGATCAGCTTGAGATCTGGGCTCAGAGGGCAGGTGTGAGAATAATCAAGCACGAAGAAGGCGGAGATCCCGCCGCCGTGGTCTTCGACGCGGTGGCAAGCTGTAAAAGCAAAAAAACCGACGTGCTCATCGTAGATACCGCCGGCAGACTGCATAATAAGAAAAATCTTATGGAAGAACTCAAAAAAATCGAAAGAGTCATCGAAAGAGAATACCCCGAAGCAGTCAGAAGCAATATCCTCGTTCTGGACGCCACGACCGGTCAGAACGGCGTCATGCAGGCGGAAACCTTCAACGAAGCTATCGATATCGACGGGATAATCCTTACAAAACTTGACGGAACAGCCAAAGGCGGCGTGGTGTTTGCCGTAAGCTGTGAAACGGAACTGCCGATATGGTTTGTCGGCGTCGGGGAAGGAATGGACGATCTTATGGAATTTGACGCACGTTCATTCGTAGAAGGTATAATCTGACGCAAAGGAAGACGGGCGGCGACGGTATTTTTCCGGATAAGGCAAAGTAACGCGGCTGTGCATTGATCGCTCACGGAAAAGAAACGCGCTCCGGCAAGGTCGGGAGAAGGCAGAAGCAGCGGAAGGCTTATGAGGACGGTTGTTTTTCGGACAGATGTTTTTCGGGACAGGCGCAAGTGCTTCGGCTTACGGTCGTAATTTATCAGAGGATTTTTACCGCCTCGGGCGGAAATATATCAGGGTTAATTTATTATCGGAGGGTAAAGATTATGGGTATGGATATCAGAGTGGATTATACCAATATGACCGTAAACGCTTTAGGCGAACGCGGTTTTACGAAAGAGGACGTCGCTTCTGCGGCTTCGGAAGCTTCGGCGGCTCACGAAAAAGTGCAGGCCAACCGCGGAAAAGGTATGCAGGGCTGGATGCAGCTTATGTATGAGCAGGATGATATCGTGGAGGATATTATCGCAACGGCGAAAAAGGTGCGTGAAAAATTCCGTGTTTTCGTGGTGCTCGGGATAGGCGGTTCCGCTTTGGGACCTATCGCGGTGGCTCAGGCGCTCAGGCATCTTTATTACAACGAACTTTCGGATGAAAAGAGAGGCGGACCTCGTTTTTACGTTATCGACAACGTCGATCCCGAGAGATTCAATGCGCTCCTTGATATTATAGATCCTGCCGAAACAATGTTCAATGTTATTACCAAATCGGGCGCCACAAGCGAGACTATGAGTCAGTATCTTATTGTCACCGACATCCTGAGAAAAAAACTCGGCAATGATTTTGCTTCTCATATCATTGCCACCACGGATCAGAAAAAAGGCAATCTTATCAAGTTGGCGAAAGAAGATGGGTATAAAACATTCGTCATACCCGACGGCGTAGGCGGAAGATTCAGTGAGCTCTGCCCGGTGGGATTGCTTCCGGCTGCGGTCCTCGGGATCGACATAAAACTTTTGCTGAAGGGAGCCGCACGCATGGACGAAAGGTGTCGCAGCGGGGAAATATATGACAATCCCGCTCTTATGGGTGCTGTTTTTATGAAGCTTGCCATAGATTCCGGCAAGAACATTTCCGTTATGATGCCTTATGCGGACAGCCTCAAATACGTGGCAGATTGGTATTGTCAGCTTTGGGGAGAGAGTTTGGGCAAAGCAGAAAGTCTTTCGGGTGAAAAGGTGTATGCGGGTCAGACTCCCGTCAAGGCTCTCGGAGTCACGGATCAGCACAGTCAGATTCAGCTATACACCGAAGGTCCTTTCGACAAGGTGATCACTTTTATCGGAGTGGAAAAATTCCGCAACGATATCGAAATCGCAAAAGGCTGCGAGGAATTCCCCGACGTCAACTTCCTTTGCGGCAAAACCATGGGCGAGCTTATCAATACCGAGCTTTTTGCCACGCGTTTTGCTGTGACAAAGGCGGGGAGGATGAATTATTACATCGCTCTTCCGTATGTGGATGAGTTTACTATCGGTCAGCTTCTGTATTTCTTTATGATGCAGACGGCTTATGTCGGCGGGCTGCTCAATATAGACACCTATAACCAGCCGGGCGTTGAGGAGGGCAAAAACGCCACCTACGCTCTTATGGGAAGAAAAGGCTACGAAAAGAAAAAAGAAGAACTTGACGGAGCGCCGTTACCCGAAGAAAGCTTTGTGATCTGAAATATATTTTAGCGGCATGCCGCCGTCAATTATAAAAAGCACAGTCGGAGACGCCTTTTGCGCTTGTCTGAAGGCTCTCCGATTATTGTATGGGAGAAATCTATGGAAAATAATTTGTTCGGAAAGCTCCCCGCTAAAGGGATGAGAGATTTCCTTCCGGAAGAATGCGAAAAAAGAGAAAAAATCCTTGACGCCATTAAAAAAGTGTACGGAAGCTACGGCTTCGTAAGTATAGAAACGCCGTGTGTGGAGGACATACGTCTGCTTGAAGGCAAAAACGGCGGTGAAAACGAAAAGCTTATTTTCCGTATACTGAAAAGAGGAGAAAAACTCGAAGAAAGTCAGAACGGCGAACTCTGCGATCTCGGGCTGCGTTATGATCTTACTTTGCCCTTTACCCGCTACTATGCCAATAATTCCGGTACGCTTCCCGCCGTATTCAAAGCCATGCAGACAGGTTATGTTTGGAGGGCAGACAGACCTCAGAAGGGAAGGTTCCGGCAGTTTATGCAGTGCGACATCGATATTATCGGAGAAAAAAGCGCTCTTGCGGAGTGCGAGCTGATAGCCGCAACGGCTGAAACTCTCGATGTTCTGGGCGTAAAGGGTTTCACGGTGCGCATTAATGACAGGCGTATACTCAGACATCTTGCCGAAAGCGCGGGCTTCGACGAAAAAACTTCGCGCGATGTATTTATCATTCTGGATAAGTCAGACAAGATCGGTCTTGACGGCGTCAAGAAAGAACTTTCCGCCATCGATCCCGTTTCTGCCGAGAAACTTGTTTCCGTAATGGGAGCATTGCGGGAAGGCGGTACGGAGGCTCTTCGCGCCGCTTTTCATGCCGATTGTCCCGAAGCAACGGAAAATATCGAAAAAATACTCGACATAAGCAGGGCAGGAGGAGTCAGCTGTGTTTTCGACATCTCCCTCATAAGAGGCATGGACTACTATACGGGTACCATTTTCGAAGTCGGTGTGGACGGATTGGGATATGCCGTAGGCGGAGGAGGCAGGTATGACAAACTTGTCGGCAAGTATGTCGGCAAGGACATTCCCGCATGCGGATTTTCTATCGGTTTCGAACGTATCGTTTCGCTTCTTTCCGAAAAAGGACTAAAAGCGGAAAAACCCGGAGGAACGGCGATTGTCGCCGAAAGAAACGACAGCGAAGATATCCTCGCTCTTATGATGAAAAAACAGAAGGAAATAAGAAAAACCATGCGCGCCAGCGTATTTTATAAGGCAAAGAATTTCCGCGCTCAGCTGGATTCTTTCAGAGCTCAGGGCTATGACAGCGTCATCCTCATAGAAGAAGGAGGAGAACGCGAAATCCCTCTCGTTCAGATCTGACCAAAGAGCGCTCCTCAGTATAATCAACGGCTTCACGGATATATAAAGTGTCGTCGGTCTGCTGTTTTGCCGGATAAAAAGCCTTTTCACGTATCGGGGTTTATCCGGGTCGAATTTTCCTGCCGGGACGCCGCATGAAAAGTTCATGCAGCGGTTCCGGGAATTATCAGAATTGACGGAGATTTTATGCTTGCTTCCATTAAAGATGTCTTTTTCGGATATCTCGACAAAACGATCCTTGAAAATATTAACGTCACTATTCAGGAGGGCGACAGGGTCGGCCTCGTAGGACCCAACGGAGAAGGGAAAACCACTCTTCTCAATCTCGTTTTCGGGGACCTTATCCCCGATCAGGGCGAGATTTCCCGTAAAACCGGACTCAGGACCGGATATTTCCGTCAGAATGCTCTTCTTGAAAGCGGACTCAGTGTTTTTGCCGAAATGAAAGAGGTTTATTCTCGTCTTGATGAGTTACAGGAGGAAATGCGGGCTCTGGAAAAAGAAATGGCGGCGCTTCCCGATCACTCGGGCAGGGCCTTCGCAGAAAAAGCGGGCAGGTATGCTTACCTTACCAAGGCTTTCGAGGCGGAAGACGGTTATAACGCCGATGTAAGGATCAGGACCGTGCTCAACGGAATGGGCTTTTCGGATAAGTACGATCAGCCCGTATCCGAACTCAGCGGCGGCGAAAAGACGCGGCTTGCCTTGTGCAAGTTGCTTTTGGAGGAAAACGAGCTCCTCATCCTCGATGAACCTACCAATCATCTGGATTTCAGCGCGCTCATGTGGTTGGGGAAATTTCTCGAGGAGTATAAAGGCACTTTGCTTGTGGTTTCTCACGACAGATATTTTCTCGATAAAACCGTTTCGCGGATATGGGATCTCGAGGAAAAGAAGGTGAACGTCTACCGCGGCAATTATTCTGCCTATAAGCTTTTGAAAAAGGAGCGTCTCGAAAGACAGCTCAAGGAGTACGAAAAACAGCGCAATATCATCGAAAGCATGACAGAGTACGCCGAACGCAATATCGCGCGAGCAAGCACTTCAAACAGCGCAAAAAGCCGGCTTCACCGTCTTGCCAACATGGAAATAATCGAAAAGCCCGTACTTTACAGACGTCCGCCCGTATTCAGGTTCGAGTTTGAAAGAGACCCCGTGAAAGAGGTGCTCGAGGTGAACGGACTCGAATTGTCCGTCGGAGGAAAAAAGCTTGCCGACAAAACGGATTTTAAGGTGATTAGAGGAGACCGGCTTGCCATAGTGGGAAAGAACGGAACGGGCAAATCTACCCTGATCAAAACCCTCGCAGGTATCACGGAAAATTACGGCAGGGTTTTATGGGGCAAAAACGTCCGTCTTGCTTACTACGATCAGGAAAACGTCAATCTCGATGCGACTCATACCGTCATCGAGGAACTGTGGGGCAAGTATCATAAGCTGAGTCAGACGGAAATACGCGCGATGCTTGCAAGAATGCTTTTGTTTGCCGAGGACACGGAAAAAAAAGTGGCTTCCCTCAGCGGCGGAGAAAAAGCCAAGCTCGGTTTTGCGCTGACCATGGCGGAAAAAGGGAACGTTTTGCTTCTGGACGAACCCACTAACCATCTCGACCTTCCGACCAGAGAAGCTCTCGAGGAGGGGCTCAGGGATTTCCGCGGTACGATGATATTTGTTTCTCACGACGTTTATTTTCTTAACCGGCTTGCGACCCGTATTCTCGATATCGACGAAGGAAAGATCACGCTATACGAATGCGGGTTTGAAAAATATTGGGAAATAAAGAGTCAGAATAAGAGCGAGACGGTAAAGACGGCGGCCGAAAAGACGGTCAGAAAGGAAAATCCGAACTATCGTTCCGCCAAAGAGCGCTCTGCCGAGGTTGAGAAGAAAAAGAGGCTTGCGACCGTTGAAAAAGATATCGCCGGGCTGGAAAAAGAAGCGCAGAATATAAACGACACGCTTGTAACGGGAGAATACGCCGCAGACTATAAAAAAATAAACGAACTTTGCGGCAGACTTGAAGAAATCAAAACGCTTCTCAATTCCCTTTATGAGGAATGGGAAAATCTTGCGTCTTGAATACGGGGAAAATGAGTAAAGAAACTGTTCTTATCACGGGCGGATCGAGAGGGATCGGACGCGCCGCGGCAGAGTTGTTTGCGGCAAGAGGGTGCAATGTTGCCGTGACCTGCATCAAAAACAGCGAAAAGGCGGAGGAGTTTGTCAGGTGTGCGCGTGATAAAGGGTGTTGTGCCGAGTATTTCACGTGCGACGCCGGAGATCACGATAACGCCGCTCGTGTCACTTCCTTAGTGATGGGCAAGTTCGGGAGTATCGACGTGCTTGTCAATAACTGCGGAATATCGGAGTATGCCCTCATCCAGGATATCACACCCGACATGTGGAAACGTATGATCAAAACAAACCTCGATTCGGTATATAATTTCGTCAATTGCGTTGCGCCTTCAATGATCTCGAGAAAAAGCGGAGCTATAATCAACGTGGCTTCCATGTGGGGACTTACCGGCGGCGCTATGGAAAGCCATTATTCAGCCGCAAAGGCGGGCGTGGTGGGCTTTACGAAAGCCCTCGCAAAAGAACTCTGCTACAGCGGCATCACAGTCAACTGCGTTGCACCGGGCCCGACCGATACGGATATGATGAAGGAAAGCTTTTCCGAAGAAGAACTGAAGCTCCTTGAAAAGGAAATCCCCTTCGGAAGACTGGCTGCACCTTCGGAAATAGCCGAAGGGATATATTACCTGGCTTTTGCCCGTACCGTGACCGGAACAGTACTGAATATGTCCATGGGTATGGGCCTTGACTGAGTTTCATTGAAATAGCTGATTTTTCTGATGCGGGACATGTGCGGGGGCGTGTGAAAGGAGAAGTCCCCGGTTGATTTTCGCCCTGCTTCAAACAGAACGTTTTCCTTTTAGTATTAAAAGGATGTTTTTCCGAATTTTCTACACGGGCTTTGAGTACGCGGACAATCGGGCTTTTGTCAAACGGGTATGAATATGCGGACAGCCGGGCTTTTGTCAAACGGGTATGGGCATGCGGACAGCCGGGCTTTTGTCAAACGGGTATGGGCATGCGGACAGCCGGGCTT
>URET01000029.1 GCA_900546875.1 uncultured Eubacteriales bacterium | reverse complement strand
TTCAAAGGAGAAGCTTTTGAAGTCCGAGATGCTTTTAGCGTGAGTTAACCCGCAAAGCTCGGGTTCCGGCTGAAGAAGCCGCTCTGTCGGAGTGAAGCCTTATTATCAGCGTAAGACTGCGGTAAGAGTGATCCGAAGATGTTTCAAAGGAGAAGCTTTTGAAGTCCGAGATGCTTTTAGCGTGAGTTAACCCGCAAAGCTCGGGTTCCGGCTGAAGAAGCCGCTCTGTGTTGTCTGCAAGTTCATGATATGGATGGGCGGCAGAATTATACCGGGATAATGTCGGGAAGTTTGCAGAGCACAGATGAAAGAAGGGAAGCTTCTTCTGAAGGCGATTCGGGCCGAAAGTTCATCCAGGAGATCGCTCTGAGGGTGAAGATCACGACAGCTGCCGCAAAAAGCAGGGCTATTATGATATAATAATAATATTTTTTCTTTTTTTTGCTGCAGTTGAGTATTTCGGCGATAAAAACGGCAGAAAATGATAGGTACTGCAAAATAACCAGCGTATTGAAAAGAACGACGTTTGAAACGCCTTCCGACGAAGTGAGCCAGATCGTAAAGTAGACGGCGAGAGCGAAACATAAAAAAGAAATCCTGAGGATTTCGAATTTTGAAAGTTTTTGTTTTTCATCCATAAAAAGGCACCTGTTCAAAGGCGCCTCCGTGGTATCGGAGGCGCTGGGTAAAAGATTTATTTAAGTCTGTTTTCGAGGTTTTCAAGTTGAGTTGCGAGTTCTTGGGGGAGTTTGTCGCCGAATTTTTTATAGTGTTCTCTGATGTCGGCTGCTTCCTTACGCCACATTTCTTTATCCACGGTAAGAATCTCTCTGAGAGCTTCCTGTGATATATCGAGGCCTTCGATGTTGATGTCCTCGGGACGAGGCAGGTATCCTATAGGTGTTTCGATAGCGTCCGCTTTTCCTTCGCAGCGGTCGATTATCCAATCGAGCACACGAATATTGTCACCGAAGCCGGGCCAGATGAATTTGCCTTCGTTGTCTGTTCTGAACCAGTTCACGTTGAAAATCTTCGGGACGTTTTTATTTTTTCTTCCTATTTCCAGCCAATGAGCGAAGTAGTCGCCCATATTGTAGCCGCAGAAGGGAAGCATTGCCATGGGGTCGCGGCGAAGCACTCCTACTGCTCCGGTGGCGGCGGCTGTAGTTTCGGAAGCCATTGCCGATCCTACGAATACTCCGTTTTCCCAATCGAACGACTGATAAACAAGAGGAGCTGTTCTGGCGCGTCTTCCGCCGAAAATGATCGCAGAAAGTCTGACGCCTTCGGGGTTTTCAAATTCGGGCGATATGCAGGGACAGTTGACGGCGGGCGCCGTGAAACGGCTGTTGGGATGAGCTCCTTTTGATCCGTCGCGGTAATCCCATTTTTCGCCTTTCCAGTTTTCGGCGTTTACGGGAGGATTTTTATCCATGCCTTCCCACCAAACCGTATTATTGTCTTTATTCAGGACCACATTGGTAAATATACTGTTTTTTCTTGTGGAAGCGAGAGCGTTGGGGTTGGATTTCGCGTTGGTACCGGGGGCGACTCCGAAGAATCCGTTTTCGGGATTGAGTGCGTAGAGATATCCGTCTTTGGGACGAATCCAGGCGATGTCGTCTCCGACGGTGGTTATTTTATAACCTTTTGCAAGATAGCCTTCGGGCGGGATAAGCATTGCGAGGTTGGTTTTACCGCATGCTGAAGGAAATGCAGCTGCAATGTACCTGGTTATGCCGTCGGGTTTGGTGATGCCGAGGATGAGCATGTGTTCGGCCATCCACCCTTCGTTGCGCGCCTGATAAGAGGCTATACGCAAAGCGAAACATTTTTTGCCGAGAAGGACGTTTCCGCCGTATCCGCTGTTGACGGACCAGATAGCGTTATCCTCGGGGAAATGGCAGATATATCTGTTTTCTTCGTTAAGCTCTGCTTTGGAATGGAACCCGCGCACGAAGTCGTTACTGTCACCGAGCTGTCTGACCACCTCGTCTCCTATCCTTGTCATGATGTTCATGGAAAGGACTACATAAATACTGTCGGTAATCTCGATACCGATTTTGCTGAAAGGACTTCCGATGGGGCCCATCGAATAAGGAATGACGTACATTGTACGGCCTTTCATGGCGCCGTTGAAAATACCCGTGAGCATAGAGTAAGCCTTTTCGGGGTCCATCCAGTTATTTGTCGGACCGGCGTCTTCTTCCTTTCTGCAGCAAATATAAGTGCGTCCTTCCACGCGGGCGACGTCATTGAGCGCGGAGCGGTGGAGATAACAATTCGGAAGGAGTTCTTCGTTTAATTTTATCATTTCGCCGGTCGACATAGCGATCTTCGCAAGAGACTCGAGCTGATCTCCGTTACCCGTGATCCATTCGATTTTATCGGGTTTTGCGATTTCGGCGCAATTATTCACAAAAGACTGCAGATTACTGTTCATACAATACCTCCATGGTAAGCAATTGAAAATAAATTCTGTAATATTATACCACTAAGTTTTATTTAAATCAACTATAAACAAACCTTTTTATAAATCAGCCGGGTAACGCATAAAAGTATGTCCGGAAAAACGGGAAGGGTCATAAGGGGGCGAGTACAAAACCGGAGAAGGTCGGCGGCAAGGGTGTCAAAACGCAAACTGCAAGCATATAATAAGCCAAAACGCGGGGAGCATGATTGAATAAGGGATGGCGGTTTTATTTTTTGACAGCGGAATAGGCGGAGCGGCGGTATTGAGGGAGTTTCTGAAGCTCAGGCCGGACGCGGAAACGGTATATCTTGCGGACAATGCCGCTATGCCTTACGGAAACAAAAGCCGGGAAGAGCTGGTATGCAGGGGATGCGGGTTGCTTCGTGAGATGACTGAAGCCGAGAAAGTCGAGATGGCGGTGATTGCGTGCAATACGATGACGGCTGCAGCGGCGGGGAAGATCAGGAAGGAATTTGCTTTTCCGGTAGTGGGGATAGAGCCGGCGGTCAGACCTGCGCTTAAAAAGTACGAAGGAGGGGTATGTCTGTTCGGAACGGAGTTTACCGCCGGCGCTTACGTCGGGTGCGGAGCCGAATGCGTGCCGGTGCCCGGTCTGGCGGAGATAGCGGAAGAGATATTTACTTCGGGAGGTAAAGCGAAAGATTTTTTGCCGGACGCCCGGGAGACGTCTTTCGGGATCGGCGAAAGATCCGGCGGCGTTTACGCGAATGCGCGGGACAGGAATATATTGCTTGCCGAAAAGTGCATAAGGGATGCGGCGGAAAGAAGAGGGATAAGGTGTGATGAAGTCAGGGCGGGGGTATTGGGGTGTACTCATTATACGTTTGTAAGGGAAGCCTTCATAAAAGTTTTCCCCGGGGCAGAAATATTCGACGGCGCTGAGGGTACTGCAAGACAGGCAGCAAGGATATACGACGCTCTGAGCGGAAAAGAGTATATTTTATCGGAGAGGATAAAGCCGGAGAACAACGTCAATGATCGTGAGAAGAGGGTAAAGGTATACCGTGCGGATATGGAAGGAGGTCATTTCGGTGAGGAAAAGTATAAAGGGAGGAAGCTGCGGAGGTGCGGACTGTACCTGACAGATTATTCATATAAGGAAATTCAAAAATTTATGAATTTATTCGCAAATACTCTTGCGTGAAAACGGATTTTTGTGTATAATATAAAATAGTGCGTAAGACTCGGTGAGGAAAATGAAGGGGCTGAAAGGCTGATTTCCGGGCGGAGAGGAGCGTGCTGCAGAGCAGATCAAATAAAATAATTTAATATAAGGAAGAAAAAAAGATGGCAGAGTATTTAGCGGAGAAAATAAGGAATATTGCGTTGATAGGTCATGGCGGAGAGGGTAAGACCACTCTTGCCGAAGCGATACTTTTCAATGCGAAAGCAATTGACAGGCAAGGAAAGGTAGACGACGGAAATACGGTAATGGATTTCGATCCCGAAGAGATCAACAAGAAGATATCCATATCCCTCGGGCTTGCGAACTGTGCATACAAAGGGGTAAAATTCAATATAATCGATGTTCCGGGTTTTTTTGATTTTGAAGGCGAACTTGTAGAGGCTATGACGGTTGCGGGCTGTGCGCTTGTAGTGGCGGGTCCCACGGGCACATTGACGGTCGGCACGGAAAAGGCTCTTAATTTATGTATAAAGAATAAGATACCTGCCATTATCTTCGTAAACGGAATGGACAAGGAAAACGCGAATTTTTCCGATACTTTTGAAGCCGTGAAGGCGAAATACGGTTCGAAGATCGCGCCGGTGATGCTGCCCGTGATAGAAGGCGGTAAGATGACGGGATATGTGAATGTAATAGAGAAGAAGGCCTTTGATCTTGCAGGGAAGGAACTCGGCGGCATACCTGCAGCGGTGGAGGGGCAGCTGAATGACATATATGGAGCGCTGGTGGAAAGTGCGGCCGAGAATGACGAAGCTCTCATGGAAAAGTACTTTGAGGAAGGCGATTTAAGTACCGAAGAGATAATAAAGGGACTGAGGGAAGGCATAATCATGGGCGGTACCATACCTGTGCTTGCTGGCAGTGCACTCACAAACAAGTGCATAACCAATCTTATGGACAAGCTTATCGAATACGCGCCCACCGCCGCAGAGGAGAAGCACTGTGAAGCCGAGGACGACAAAGGCAATAAGATCGAACTTACGTGTTCGGACGGAGGACCTCTGGTAGTCAGGATTTTCAAGACCGTAACGGACAGGTTTGTCGGAAGGCTTTCGTATTTCAAGGTGATAAGCGGCGTGCTTCGCGGCGGGATAACGATGTACAATCCTACGAAAGAGAGCGACGAGAAGATACCCGGGATATCGTTTGTCGTCGGAAAGAAGCTTGAGAACGCCGAAGCCGTACACGCGGGAGACATGGGCGCCATTGCCAAGCTGAGCAACACCGTGACGGGCGATACATTATGCGAAAGCGGCAAGTATATAAAGCTTCCTCCCATCAAGATGCCCAGGCCGGTGCTTTCGATGGCGGTTTATGCAGCCAAGAAGGGAGACGAGGACAAGATATTCAGCAGTCTTAACAGCCTGCAGGACGAGGATATAAGCTTTACGGTGACAAAGAACCTCGAAACGGGCGAGATGCTGCTCAACGGAGTAGGCGAGACGCAGATAGACATTCTCTGCAGAAAACTGAAGAATAAATTCGGGGTGGACGCGGTGCTGAAGGAACCCAGGATCGCATACCGTGAAACCATCAAGAAGACAGTTGAAGCGGAAGGTAAGCACAAGAAGCAGTCGGGCGGTGCAGGACAGTTCGGACAGTGTTCCGTCAGGTTTTCGCCCAATTATGACAGTGATTTCGAATTTGTGGACGAGGTAGTCGGAGGAGCAGTTCCGAGGCAGTTTATTCCCGCAGTCGAGAAGGGGCTCAGGATGGCTGTACAGGAAGGCGTGCTTGCCGGTTATCCGATGGTAAATATCAGATGCACATTGTTTGACGGGAAATATCACCCCGTAGACAGTAAGGAAATAGCTTTCATCATGGCGGCGAAGCTTGCTTACCAGGAAGGCTGTTCAAAAGCGAATCCCGTTATACTCGAGCCTATTTACAGTCTGAAAATAACTATCCCGACAAACTTCGTGGGCGATATTTACGGCGATATGAACAAGCGCCGCGGACGTATAATGGGAAGCGATACGCAGGGTGAGATCAGTGTAGTCACCGCTGAGGTGCCACTTGCCGAAATCACGAAATACGCAACGGATCTTCGCAGTATGACGCAGGGAAGAGGAAGTTACGAGATGGAGTTTGTGAGATACGACGAAGTTCCCGCAGCCCAGACTCCGAAGATAATCGAGGACGCCAAGCGTTTTGCCGAAGAGAAGAAGGAAGGCAACTGATAATTCTCGGGAAGTCTGCATTTACGCGGACTTCCCTTTTTGTATATTGAAGAAAAAACTCGGGCAAGCGGTTTGGCGGAAGGGCGTCAGGCCAAAGCTGTGAGGTAAAAAACGGAAAAGCTCCTTTTCGTGGAATGTTCGCGGACAGGAGCGTTTGAATAATTGCGGAGATAACGGAAATGAAAAAGACGGCAGCATTTATAGTCAGATTCAGAAAGGTCTTTCTTGTTTTGTTTTTGCTTTTCACCGTATATTGCGTTACGCTGATGCCGAAGGTAAACATTAATTATAATCTTGTCGATTATATTCCGGAAGGAGAGACGAGCCGCGGCATAGAAGTGATGCAGGAAGAATTCGGAAGTATAGATCAGCTTCGTGTATACGTAAAAAACGTAACAGTTGAACAGGCACAGGCGATTGCTGACAAGATAAAGGGTATTGAAGGGGTGCAGTATGTGTCTTTCACGGGGAAGAGCGCCGATTATAAGGATAATTGTGCCGTGATCGGAGTCATCACGGGACATGAAACGCTGACATCTTCCGAGATAATGGAGTCTGTTGAAAAGGCGTTGGGAAAAGAGGAGGAATCTTATATCCTCGGCACAACGGTGACGACAAAGAACCTCCGTAACGCCATAAGTGAGCAGATACCGGTGATAATGGTCATAGCGGCGGTGATAATATTCGCAATACTTTTTCTGACCTCCGACTCGTATTTTGAACCTGTTTTATTTGCGGTAGTTATCGGCATATCGATAGTAATAAATCTCGGGACGAACGCATGGCTTTCCGGTGTTTCTTTTATAACGCACGCAATATGCGCCATCATGCAGCTTGCGATGGCAATGGATTACGCGATCATGCTTCTTCACAGGTTTCGTGAAGAGGAGAAAAATACGCCTGACGTAAAAGAAGCGATGACAAACGCAGTGGCTCAGTCCATATCCACGATATCCGGAAGTTCGCTGACGACTATTGCGGGGCTTGCGGCTATCATGCTGATGCAGTTCAGACTCGGGTACGATCTTGGGCTGGTGCTTATAAAGGGGATACTGTGTTCGATGCTGACGGTATTTTTGTTTATGCCCGGGTTGATACTGGCATTGAACGGTGTGTTCAAGAAAGGGACTCACAAAAAATTTATACGCAATTCGAGATACCTCAATTCATTTATAATAAAGTCGCGCAAGGTATTGCCGTTTATACTTATAGCCGTGATAATAGCGGGAGCTGCGGGAGCCACACAGCTGGAGTACAATTATGAAATTTCCACGCTCGGGGCAAGCTGTAATCCGGACTATGCCTCGGTGGCGGCGGAGGTGGACGAAAAATTCGGCAAAACAAATAATTTTGTTTTGCTTTTGCCGGTGGGATACGAAGAAAAGGAAAAGGAGGTCTGCGAGTTTATTGAATCCATGTCGGACGACGGATACGCCGTCACCTCGGTGACGGGCATGGGCGCGACTCCGATATACTACAGCATGACGGCAGAGGAACTTTCCGTTGAAACGGGACTTAGCCGAAGACTCACTAAATTGATTTATAACTACTTCGGATATGACGAATATGAGAGCGTTCCCGTCACCGAATTGCTCACGCTGCTTTACGAACACCGCGACGACGCCGGTCTGAATTTAGCCAAATCGGTCATAGAAGAGTATTATACTTTATGGAAGGACGGAGAGAAACTGCTTGTAGGCGAAAATTATACACGCGTATTGATAGTGTTTGATATGGATCTTGATGATGTCAAAGCGTTCGACGCGGTAGAGGTCATGAGGGAAAGGATAGGGAAGATCTATAATGAATTCTATCTTTTCGGTGATACGGTAAATATGTACGATATCCGCGCAACATTCGGCTCGGATATGTTGCTGACCAACCTTGTGACTATAGGCGCGATTTTTCTGATATTGCTTGTGATATTCAGGAGAGTTTCTGTATCGGTACTGCTTATAGCCGTGATACAGGGAGCGGTGCAGATAAATTCAGCTTTGACGGTACTCAGCGGCAACACGATGTTTTTCTGCTGCAAAATGTTTGTTGACTGCATACTCATGGGAGCTACCGTGGACTATGCCATACTCCTCACTTCAAGATTTACCGAAGCCAGAAAGGAAGGCAAAAGTATCGAGCAGGCACTGAGGTTCGGTATGGACGCCACATTGCTGACAGTCCTGACAAGCGGATTGATACTTGTGCTTGCAGGTTTTATAATAGGTTTTGTTTCGACCATATCGGTAATAAGCGAGATCGGCATACTTGTCGGACGAGGTTCTCTGATATCTATGCTGCTGATAATATTCCTGCTTCCGGAATGCCTGATCTTTTTTGAAAGCGTGAAAGAAAAACACGCAATGAAAAAACAGCTTGCCGAAAACGGCGGACCCGAAGGAAAAACAAGTTCTATGGTGACAAATGAGGGCGCGTTCCGCGAAATGCGCGTTGGAATGGAAGAAAACGGAGAAAATAAAAAGGAAAAGGACTCGGTCAAACAGCAGCGATCTCCTGAAACGGACGGAGAAACCTTCCGTACTGAGGGACTGCCGGACGAGGATACCGCAAAAGAAAACTCCCGCGAAGGCAGTATAAAAGAAGAAGGCTCCGGCGAAGGCGAAAAAGGTGCCGACAAAGGCAACGAAGACGGGGACATATCCGACGAAGGCGGTACAAAAGAAGGATCCGAAGGGAAGAGGAATATATCCGGTTGAAACATTCTGAAAAACCGATGCTCAGGTGTCTCAGATAAAAAGCTGGTTTTTAGGAGCTGTGGTCGGTGATCGGAAGGAGAGGCTCAAAGCGAGGCAGGAGAGTTCCGACGGGACTATACGCTTTCTGGAGAGCTCAAAGCGGCCGTGGCCGAGGCGGCGAAGGCGGTATAAAAAGGCAAAAACAGGAAGAATAATAAGTGAATGAATAATAATAAAGAGATTGTTTAAAATATTGTTTTTAAACGGTTGACAAAGGCAGGTAAAAGGTATATCATAGATTAGTCGGGTGACGCTGAGTTGCCCGGATGATATTATCACTGGCGGACAAGTCGTTTGTTCGGTACCCGTTACAGAGAGCGCTTCGCGGCTGAAAGAGCGCACGGAAAGGCAAACGGTACCACCGGTAAATGCGCGGGAGGTCTATCGGGGCTCGGCGCATTGCAGTGCGCGGCGGTTGCGAGAAACCGGAAAATAAGCGGCTCGGAAACGGGCAAATAAGGTGGAACCGCGGAGATATTTCGTCCTTATCATAGAAGCGTTATGATAAGGATTTTTATTTAGGAGAGGAAGAAATGATAAAGATTACGTTACCGGACGGCAGTGTCAGAGAATGTGAGAAGGGCACGAAAATATACGATATAGCAAGCGGGATAAGCGAAGGGCTTGCAAGGAACGCGTTATGCGCAGGTCTGAACGGCAAGCTGACCGGGTTGGACACGCCGGTAGAGGAAGACGCGGAGCTAAGGATATACACCTTCAAGGATGAAGAGGGGAGAGAGGTTTACAGGCACACCACTTCGCATATACTTGCGCAGGCGGTGAAGAATATATATCCTACGGTAAAGCTTGCCATCGGGCCGGCAATAAAAGACGGTTTTTACTATGATTTTGAATTCAAAACGCCCATAACTCAGGAAGATTTCCCCAAGATAGAGGCGGAGATGCAAAGGATAATAAAGGCTAATCTGCCGCTTGTGCGCAAGGAGCTTTCGAGGCAGGAAGCGGAGGCGCTTTTCAGGAAATTCGCAGAGGATTACAAGATAGAGCTGCTTTCGGCAATACCCGAGGGAGAAACGGTTTCGACGTATACGCAGGGAGAGTTCACGGATCTTTGCCGCGGACCTCATCTGTCCTCGACAGGCAAGGTCAAGGCTTTTAAGCTTACGAGCGTAGCGGGTGCGTATTGGCGCGGCGACAGCAAGAACAAAATGCTTACGAGGATATACGGCACGTGTTTTGACAAGAAGGCGGATCTTGAGGCTTATATCACGCGGATGGAGGAAGCCAAGAAGCGTGATCACAGGAAGCTGGGAAAGGAGCTGGATCTATACGATATTCTTCCCGAAGGGCCCGGATTTCCGTTCTTTTATCCAAAGGGGATGGTCCTCAGGAACATTCTGGAGAATTTCTGGCGTGAAGAACACATAAAAGCCGGTTATGTGGAGATAAAGACGCCCATGATACTGAACCGTGATCTATGGTACAGAAGCGGTCACTGGGATCATTATAAAGATAATATGTACGGAGTCAAGATAGACGACGAAGATTATGCGATAAAGCCGATGAACTGTCCGGGCGGAATGCTTGTATATAAAAGGAGTCTGCACAGTTACAGAGATCTGCCCATAAGGATGGGAGAACTCGGACTTGTTCACAGACACGAGCTGAGCGGAGCGCTTCACGGACTGATGAGGGTTAGATGCTTTACTCAGGACGACGCACATATATTCATGATGCCCGAGCAGATAGAGAGTGAGATAATAGGTGTAGTAAAGCTTATAGACAGGTTTTACAAGGTGTTTGGGTTCAAGTATTCGGTGGAGCTTTCCACGCGTCCGCAGGACTTCATGGGCAGCGTGGAGCAGTGGGACAAGGCTACCGAAGCTTTGAAGAGTGCTTTGAATAAATTGAAGCAACCCTTTACGGTAAACGAAGGGGACGGCGCTTTTTACGGTCCGAAGATAGACTTTCATCTTGAGGACTGTATCGGAAGGACCTGGCAGTGCGGTACGATCCAACTTGATTTTCAAATGCCTGAGCGTTTCGATTTGACATATACGGGAAGCGACGGCGAAAAGCACAGGCCGGTAATGATACACAGAGTAGTATTCGGAAGCATAGAGAGGTTCATGGGGATACTTACAGAGCAGTATGCGGGAGCTTTTCCGATGTGGCTCAGCCCCGTTCAGGTAAAGGTACTCAGTCTGACGGAGAGGACTGCCGATAAATGTCTCGAGATAGCGGAGCAGCTGAGGGAGAAAGGTTTCAGAGTCGAGACAGACAACAGAAACGAAAAAATAGGTATGAAAATAAGAGAAGCTCAGCTTGAGAAGGTCCCGTATATGCTGGTCATAGGTGACAGAGACGTAGAACAGGAAGTGGTGTCGGTAAGGGACAGGAAGCAGGGCGATCTCGGAGCGATGAAGCTGGAAGCTTTCATGGAGAAAATAAAGAAACAAGTCGAGGAGAAAAGTCTCGATTAAAATAAAAGTTAAGGAGAATTGAAATGCCCGTAAATTTAAAAGGTCGTAATTTGTTGACGTTGAAGGATTTTACACCGCAGGAAATAAATTATCTGCTTGATCTTGCAGCAGATCTCAAGGTAAAGAAAAGACTGGGTATACAGGGAGAAAGTTTAAAAGGCAAGAATATAGTTTTGCTTTTTGACAAAACGTCTACCCGCACGCGTTGCGCATTTGAAGTAGCGGCGCTCGACGAAGGCGCACACGTGACATTTTTAAGCAACAGTCAGATGGGAAAGAAGGAAAGTCTCGAGGATACTGCGAAAGTGCTCGGAAGGTTTTATGACGGGATAGAGTACCGCGGTTTCAAACAGGAAACAGTGGAACTGCTTGCCAGGTATTCGGGGGTCCCCGTATGGAACGGACTGACCGATCTGTATCATCCCACACAGATACTTGCAGATTTCCTTACAGTAAAAGAGCATGTAAATAAGCCTTTGAACAAGGTTAAATTCGTATACGTCGGAGACGCGCGCAACAACATGGGGAATTCTCTTATGATAGGGTGCGCGAAGATGGGGATGAGTTTTGTGGCGCTTGCACCGAAGGAACTGTTCCCCGACCAGAAGCTTGTCGAAGAGATGAGAGAGCTTTGCATGGAGACCGGCGGAAGTATCACGCTTACCGAAGATGTGGATGACGTTGCGGGAGCGGACGTGATATATACCGACGTATGGGTTTCCATGGGAGAAGAGGCACAGTTTGAAGAAAGGATAAAATTGCTCACGCCCTACAGAGTGACGATGGAAATGATAAGAAAGACGGGAAATCCCGAAGTGAAGTTCCTGCATTGTCTTCCCAGCTTCCACGACACGGAAACTTCGGTAGGTATGGATATATACAATAAATTCGGTATAAAAGAGATGGAAGTGAGCGACGAGGTATTCAGGAGCAAACACTCGGTGGTATTTGACGAAGCCGAAAACAGAATGCACACCATAAAGGCAGTAATGGTGGCGACTCTCGGGAAGTAAAGAAAAAGAGCGGTACCGGAACTTTGCGTAAAGACTTCGGTATCACAAGGAAAAAGAATAAAATGAAACAGAATATGTTGCGGTAAAATGACGTGACAATATTTTGTGTTTTCAAAAAAGGAGATAAATATGAGATTAGTTGTAGCTCTCGGCGGAAACGCGCTTGGTAACACACCGGAAGAGCAGAAGCAGATCGTAACGGGAACTGCCAGCGCACTGAGCAAAATAGTCGAACTCGGTAACGAACTCATTGTTACGCACGGGAACGGACCGCAGGTCGGTATGATCGATCTTGCGTTTGACGTAAGCAGCAGAGAAGGAGCCACTCCTAAGATGCCTTTTCCGGAATGCAACGCCATGAGTCAGGCATATATAGGGTACCATCTTCAGAAGAGCATATACGAACAGTTGCGTATACGGGGAATAGAAAAGCAGGTAGTGACGTTGGTCACGCAAGTGCTTATAGATAAAAACGATCCGGCTTTTGAGAACCCCACCAAGCCTATCGGCGGCTATTATACGGCTGCAGAGGCGGAGGTGCTGGAAAAAGAGAAAGGGTATATAATGAAGGATATGGGTGAAAGGGGTTACAGAAGGATAGTAGCTTCACCCATGCCTGTAGACATAGTTGAAAGGGACTCTGTTAAAGCGCTTATAGCTTCGGGTGCGGTGGTAATAACGGTAGGCGGAGGCGGTATACCGGTATACAGAAACGGGAATCATCTTCAGGGAGTATCGGCGGTCATAGACAAAGACTATGCCAGCGAAAAGGTCGCCGAGCTGACCGATGCGGACGCTTTTATTATTCTTACCGCTGTGGATAAAGTTTCTATCAATTTCGGAAAAGAAGATCAGGTAGATTTCGATACGATGACGGTAAGTCAGGCTGAACAGTTCATAAAAGAAGGGCAGTTCGGGAAGGGCAGTATGCTTCCTAAAGTGCAGGCAGCGATGCGGTTTGTAAAAAAGAGCGGAAAACCGGCTATAATAGCAGGACTTTCTCATGCCGCGGAAGCCATAGAAGGACTGTCGGGCACACGTATATTGCCTGACTGATACTCAATATGACGCCGGTTTTTCCCGGAAAGATTTTTCTGCTTTTGCGGCGGAGCTTCGCAGGGACAGGTTTTTTATGCAGTAATAAATTCGGATCCGGGAGCTTCCCGGATCTTTTGATACGTAAAAATTTTGCTCTCGTTTGTTTCAGGATAAGGTCACTGCAAAATATTGTCTGCTCTGATCGTCAGTTTTTAAAGACGAGAAGGCGTCTGCTTTTGGAAATGAAGTTATAAGGCACACTTCAGTGCCGTCAGAAAGCCGAAAAAGGAAAGACTCGAGCCGAAAGGCCGGATCGGATTGGCGCGGGATAAAAAAGGGGAGGGGAGAAACGACTTCGGCAAGCTTAACTGTTTACATTTTTTTAAAAAAATGGTATAATCAAAAAGTCGGAAGTTTCCGCACGGAAAGCAAAGCCTTAAAAAGCGGAACTTATTATAAGGAGAACCTATATGTTAGAAAATGTACTTAAAACACGGAATTTATCATTGAAAGCAAAAATAACGCTTAAATTCATTGTTGCCGTGAGCGTGGTTGCCATGGCAGTTGTTTTGCCTCAGATAGTACATGCTGCCGCAGGCAGTGAAGGCGGTGCGGCTTGGCTGCCCATGTATCTGCCCGTATTGCTGGGAGGGTGTATTCTCGGTGTCTGGTGGGGAATAGGAGTCGGGGTGGCTTCGCCCGTGGTGAGCTATCTGCTGTCCTCTCTTGCGGGAGAGGCTATGCCGTCAGCAGCACGTCTTCCGTTCATGGTGATCGAGCTTGCTGTATTTGCAGCTGTTTCGGGAGCTTTTTCATCGGCTATATACAAAAAAGCGTACCTGGCTTTTCCTGCAGTCTGGCTTGCAGTAGCGGCAGGCAGAGGCGCATTTGTCGTTTTTGCGGCAGTACTCGGGAGCATGACGGGATTTTCTCCCGAAACGGCATGGAGTCAGATAGTTGCGGGGTATCCGGGACTCATCATACTCACGCTTTTGGTGCCTTGTATGGTCATAGCGCTCAGAAAACTTATGATAAAGGGAAGAAATGATGAATGATATAGAAAAGGCTGTATCAATGCTTGAAGGGTACACTTTGGTGCTTGTAAAAGGCGAACGGCAAATAGTTAGCGATAAAAAGGGAATCGCCCCCATGATGGAACTTATCGGGCAGGGTGAGGACCTGCAAGGATACGCCGCTGCCGACGTAGTAGTAGGGCGAGCGGCGGCACTGTTATTTGTTTACAAAGGTATTGACAGAGTATATGCCGGTGTAGTCAGCAAAGCGGCGCTTGAGATATTTGATATATACAAAGTGACTGTCACATATAATAATATCGCGGAGTATATAATCAACCGTGCCGGCACAGGAATGTGTCCGATGGAGCAGGCTGTGCTGAACGAGACTGATCCCGAAAAGGCTTACCGGCTGTTGCTGAAGCAGTATGAAAAGCTTGCGGGAAAAATGAAAACCGATTTATGACATTAAATACGAAGAAGAGGAAATGCTGCCGGTATTTCCTCTTTTTTTAGTTTTACATGAAAGAAATATACTTGTTTAAGTTTAGATTATAGCATGATACTCGGATGTCTTGCCCGGATAAACCAAAATGTTTGATGAAATTTACGAAATTGAAAAGTGATGTCAGAGATATCTGAGGTCAGCATAATATAGCAGAGAAAGCGACGCCGGAATATTGTACTTTCAGTGCTTATGCATATTATGTCTGCACAGATATCAGAGTTGAAAGTCAAATAAGGCAAACAAAGTGTTGTTTTTACGAAAAGTGTTTTCAGGTGTAATTATCCGGATTATTTTTTGATATTTGTTTTAAGGAATTTATATGCGCAATAAGCAAACCTAAAGAAAGGGTTTGTATTTATTGGGCTGCAAAAACCAGGTAATGGTGAAAAAAAACCGATTATCGAAAAAAGTTTGAAAAAAAAAGCTATGATATTATAATAGAAACCGAGGAGGTGAAAAGATGCAGGTCAGGGTAAAAATAGACAGTGCGTATAAAGAAGCGCAGGTAATTGTTCTGACAGCGAGTATGACCGAAGAAGTAAATGAAATAGTCAGAAAACTTTCCGGTGAAAACATAAAGATGCTGCCAGGTTTCAAAGAAGGAAGAATGGAGCTTATCGATCCGGCCGAAGTGGTAAGGATATACGCTTTATCCGGTAAAGTATACGCAGTCACGTCAAAGGGGGAGTATTTGCTCAAAATGCGGATATACGAAATCGAAATGAAACTGGACGGCGACATATTTGTCAGGATATCCAATTCCGAGATCATAAATTTGAAGCAGACGGAAAACTTCGATCTTAACATGACGGGGACGATATGTGTCAGGATGCTCAACGGAGATATAACTTATGTATCGAGAAGATATACTGCAAGATTGAAGAAGGTATTAGGTATATAAAGGAGAAGAATATGAAAAAGAAAATAATTTTGAATGCGCTTATAAGTTTTCCGATAGGGATTGCAATAGGTCAAATCATAACGATAGTGATATCATTGATATACGGAGGGAAATATTATTCATGTCCGCCGCAACTGATTTCCGACGTGGGAAGCGAGATGGGAGCCGTTGTGCTTCAGACAATATTGTGCGGGATAGTCGGAGCCGGGTTAGGCGGAGCTAACGTGGTGTGGCAGGTGCAGAAGTGGAGTATTTTCAGGCAAACAGCCGTATATTTTGCAGTTGCGTGTCTGATCATGTTGCCGGTGGCCTATTTTATGAGATGGATGGAGCACAGTTTTGCGGGATTTTTGATATACTTTGGAATTTTCGTTTTTATTTTTATTGTTTTCTGGGGAATAAGCTATCTGATTAATAAAAGACTTGCGGAAAAGATGAATAAAAAGCTGAACGAAAAGAAAAAAGAAATGATGTAAAAACGTGATACTGTATAGTGGCCGCAGAATATGAAAACTTCCGGCAAAATAAAAGTGTCAGCGAAACTCTGTTTTATGTAACAACCGAGGGGGACGCGGAGAAAAAGCATAAAAATATCAGAAAAGGGGATAAATGATCCTCAAAACTCAGAAAAGATCCGAAACAGCAAAGTAAAGGGGTAAAACGGAGTAACACGGTCGGACACAATGCAATTATATTCAGGTAAAAATAAAGTAATGCAGTCAGTTGCTGTGCGGGTAATCCGGGTTGAAAACGGGATTACGCGGTCGGACACAATGCAGATGATATAAGACGGAAACTGGATAATGCGGTCAGACACAATGCAAT
>URET01000028.1 GCA_900546875.1 uncultured Eubacteriales bacterium | reverse complement strand
CGCTTCGTCAGCGCCCAAGGATTGATACCGCTTTTCTCCGATATATTGTTTGGACTCCGGAAGCCCTGCAAACATTTTACCGGCAACGGAGACAGAGTTCGTATTTTCTTCGAATGTATTATTTGAACTGCGGAAACCCTATAGACGCTTCGTCAGCGCCCAAGGATTGATACCGCTTTTCTCCGATATATTGTTTGGACTCCGGAAGCCCTGCAAACATTTTACCGGCAACGGAGACAGAGTTCGTATTTTCTTCGAATGTATTATTTGAACTGCGGACATCCTATAGCCGCTTCGTCAGCGCCCAAGGATTGATACCGCTTTTTCTTCGATATTATATGTGCTGAAAAGAACATGATATGGTGATTTGAAAGGAATGTCGGATTAACTGAAATATCAGAAAGGAAAACGTATGCAGAAAAAAGAGAAAAACAACGATGTTGAGATCGTAAGAGAAAACTATAATAAAAACGCGCAGTCGGAATGGGAGCGGCTGGAAGGTTTCCACTTTGAGTTTGAGATAACAAAGCATTATCTGAAAATGTATCTGCAAAGCAAAACCGTTCTTGACATCGTAGATGGGCCGGGCAAATACAGCATACGGCTTGCCGGACAGGGGTACGACGTGGCCCTTGTCGATCTGAGCGAAAACAATATTGTTCTCGCAAACAGAAATTTCGGGAGTATGGTGTACTGATAAATGCGTATGTCTGTGATGCGCGCGATTTGTCTGCTCTCAATTTATCGACTTTCGATAATGTGCTTATTATGGGGCCGATGTATCATTTGCCCGATGCAGAGGACAGAAAGAAATGTGTTTTGCAAGCGAAAAAGTACCTCGCAAAAAACTGAGTTTTGTTTGCCTCATTCATCACGATTACTGTAGGTTTGAACTATTATATAGATACGGCTCCCGAACTTCTTCTACATGAACCCGCTGTGGATCTTTTCGATCGAATGGAAATAGACGAATCGTGGAGCGGTACTGCATTCACTAAGGCAACCTTTATAAACACCACGGAAGTACTGACGTTTTTTGACGAACTCGGGTTTAAAAACTTGCACTTTTAGAGCAGGAAGGTCTGACGGGTCCGCGTCTTACAGAAATTGAAAAATAAACCGAAGAGGCGCGCAAAACCTATCCGGAAATTTCTTTGCGCATGTGTGAAAACCTGCAGTATTACGCATACAGCGATCATCTTTTGTATATCGGAAAGCAAAAGAACGAGTGCTTTATTGTACTTAATCAAATAAAGGTATTTTTATTGTTATAACTTCGGAAACCCTGCAAACATTTTGCCGACATCAAACAAAGAGTTCGTATTTTATATATTATACTTGCTCTGTATATAAAGTTTGATCATTCGCAAGTTTTGTATTTAAAACATTCTTTACAGCGGCAATCAGATTTAAAACAGACATTGCATAAAACTTTAATAAGCAGCACAATAAATATGGCTACTGTACGTATAATCCGAAACTCTTGTTTTTGAAAATTTATTTTTTTCTTTTATACTTTATTTGTCATTCATGTAAAATTTGCTTTCTTTGTTTAGCCAAATCCATGTTTGAATTATTATCCGGCATTTTCGGGCAAATTATTTTTAGTTTCATATAATTAGACATTTTTTACTGATTTAAAAATCATTTATAGGTATTTTTATCCTCAATGTTATTTCAAAAGACGTTTTATTCTCGGCGTATACAATAAAAATTTATATTCATGAATTCATAAGCCTTTTAACGGACTTCAGTTCGGTTTGCTTATTTATAATAGCTTTTATGCTGCAGTCTATTAGAAATCACTATTAAACTTACGCTTTGTTTTTTGCTTGCAATAGAATCAACATCCGTTGTTTTATTGGTTTCATGAAAAACCAACAGCTTTTTTATTGTGCAAAGTAATATTTTTCCATGCGCAATATATCGGCGGATAATTTCCAAAGTGACCGTTTTTTACAATTTCGATATCGGCTGTTTATCCGGTTCCGGGCTCAACTGTAAAAAAAAAAAAAAACGGGAGCCTTCTGACTCCCGGTATTTGTCGCGAATCCGCACAAATTAAAATGTAAAAGGTCAGTCCGTTTCGGATGACTGTGAAGATTGGTCTTTAAGGTCGCCGAAATATATATCTCTGATACGTGTTTCAAGTTCTTTAAAAAGGTCCTGATTAGCAAGAATATAATTCTTGACGTTTTCTTTCCCCTGAGCGATTTTTTCACCCTTATAGGAAAACCATGACCCGCTTTTTTCGATGAGCTCGTTTTCCACGGCAAGATCGAGGATACAGCCTGCCTGTGACACTCCTTTACCGTACATAATATCAAATTCGGCGGTTTTGAAAGGAGGCGCGAGTTTGTTTTTGACGACTTTCACTTTCGTTCTGCTTCCGATAATATCTGACCCTTCCTTTATCTGATCGACTTTTCTCACGTCGAGTCTCACACTGGAATAAAATTTCAGAGCCTTGCCGCCCGGGGTGGTTTCGGGATTTCCGAACATAACGCCCACTTTCTCTCTGAGCTGATTTATAAAAATAATGCAACAATTGGATTTATGCACGATAGCGGCAAGCTTCCTGAGCGCCTGTGACATAAGACGCGCCTGAAGCCCCACATGTGCGTCTCCCATGTCGCCTTCTATCTCCGCACGCGGAGTCAATGCCGCTACGGAGTCCACCACTATGAGGTCCACTGCAGCACTTCTTACAAGACATTCGGCTATGTCGAGAGCCTGTTCGCCGTTGTCAGGCTGTGATACGTACAGATCGTTTACATTAACTCCAAGTTTCTCGGCATAAACGGGATCCAGCGCATGTTCCGCGTCGATAAAAGCAGCGATGCCGTTCATTTTCTGCATCTCCGCTATGACATGCAGCGACACTGTCGTCTTTCCGGAGCTTTCCGGCCCGAATATCTCTACTATCCTTCCCCGCGGCATCCCGCCTATACCAAGTGCAATATCCAACGTCAGACACCCAGTAGGCACCACGTCTACGCTGCGGGTCGTACCGCTGCCGAGTTTCATGATAGAGCCCTTCCCGAACTGTTTCTCTATTTGCAGTATCGCCGAATCCAAAGCTCTTTTTTTACTTTCATCCATACCCTTTCTCCTTTCTTGCCTCTTTGCGCCTTCCTTTTCCGCTATTCATACATGCTTCTCAGGACAGCATTCTTATGAGTTTGAATAAAGCGTCGCATGCTATCTGTTCTCTGATCCCGTTTCTGTCTCCTTCGAAAACCTGTCTGTAAATATGGATCCCTTCCATATTCCCTACAGCTGTAAAACACAATCCCACAGGCTTTTCTGCACTGCCTCCTTCCGGTCCGGCTATGCCCGTCGTGGCTACGGCATAATCACAGCCGCGCGAAAGCAATCCCACCGCCATTTCATAAGCAGTCTGATCGCTCACGGCACCATACTTACGAAGCGTCGCTTCGTTCACATTCAGCACCGAATGTTTGCTCTCGTTTGCATACGTCACGAAACCTTCGTCAAAAACCTCGCTCGCCCCCGCTACGCTGACTATCTTCGAAGATATAAGCCCTCCGGTAAGACTCTCTCCCACACCGACTTTCTTTTTTCTTACTTTGAGCGTGTCCACGGCCCTTTGCTCCAGACTTATATCGCTGTCGGCATATATATACTCGGAAAAAAGATTATAAAGTCTTGAAATCACTTCTCTTTCTTCGTTTTCCTCCGTCTTGCGCGAAAACGTTATACCTATAAGCGTATCTTTTCTGTAATCCGTATACGACGAAAGCGTATACCCGCGCGACTTCGGCATTTCGGAAAGCTTTCTTTTCATCTCGGCTCTGTCGGCCCCAAAAAGCTTGAACTGATAACTGCGAAGCTCATATCCCCTGCACTTCACTGCTCTCGGCAATATTTCCTCCGAAAAAATATATAAAGCGTCTTCCTTTTCCTCGGGAAGATAGACCAGCATCTTCTTCCCCTTCACCCTGACCGCTCCGCATTCGGCGCCGTAAAGCGGCTTCAGTACCTCGAATCCTTCGGGATATGATACAAATTTCTCGTATGCTTTCGGAGAAAGCGCATAAGCGGAATTCTTTTTGAGCATGACATTATATCTTTCACCTGCGGTTTCGCTCACGGCAAGCTGTACGCCGGCCTTTTTCGCAAGCAGCTTTTTGGCGGTTTCGCCGCCTCCGACTATGATCACGCAATCTGCCGACGAACCTTCGCTCAGCAGTGAAGCCGCTTCTGCTTTTGCCACGTGGTTGACGCTTTGCGGCGATATATTCTGTGCCGCAAAACTCCTCATCACATATTCCGTTACTTCTCCGCTGCCGAAAGATATTAGGGTATAATCCATACTATTTCTCCGATTTTTTCTCCGAAAACACGCCTCTGTTCTGCCAAAGATATATTATCATCGAAAGCACCGTCATGACAACCGCAACGCAAAATACGCCCCATCCCGCGTATCTGATCACGTCTCCCAAAACCCCTTCGATATTCAGCGGGAAAAGCATCAGAAGCGGAAGAGCGATATCCTGTGAAAACGTCTTCAGCTTTCCGAAAATATTCGCCTGTATTATTACTCCCTTGCTTGCCGCGATCTGCCTTACTATACTTATCAGCATCTCTCTCGCAACGATAACGGCGCATGCCGCTCCGCCCCATCCTACAGGCAAACTTCCGTTTTCCACCACTATGAAAAGCGCAAAGACCACAAGCATTTTATCCGCTATCGGATCGAGAAGCTTCCCCAGATCGGTGACCATATTGTATTTCCTTGCTATATACCCGTCAAGAAAATCAGTGAAGGCGGCAACTATAAAAATTATGACGCTCCAAAGCGGAGCCATATAAACAGGCAGATAATATATCAACGTCATGACAGGGACCGCTATGATCCTGAATAACGAAAGTTTATTAGGCAGATTCATCTGTTATTTCTCCTGTAAGATCATATTCGCCGCTGCCGGTTATCAGCACCTCATAAAACTCCCCTGTCCTCAGGGGCCGGACGGAATCCGCGTATACCACGCCGTCCACATCCGGAGCGTTACGCTCTCCGCGGCAGCGGTATCTGTATTTGCCGCCGACGCTTTTTTCCTGCGAATCCGTTATCACTCTCAGTCTTTCCCCGACCATTGAAGCGGAAATTTCTTTTGATATCTTCTTCTGAAGTTCATACGCTGCTTTGAGTCTTTCTTGCTTCACCCTTTCTTCGATCTGTTCGGGTAAAAGCGCCGAAGGAGTCCCCTCCTCGTATGAATAAGCGAAAAATCCTGCGTTATCTATGCGGTTTTCTTGCAAAAACTTTAAAAGCTTCTCAAAATCCTCCTGAGTTTCTCCCGGAAAACCTACCATAAAAGTACTCCTCAGCGTGATCCCGGGAATTTCTTTTCTGAGCCTTTCTATCAGCTCCGAAAGCTTTTTCCCCGTAGACGCCCTGCCCATCCTTTTCAATACTGCGTCAGACGCATGCTGCATGGGTATATCGAGATATTTGACCGTCTTCGGATGCTTAAGGACTTCTATAAGCTCATCATCTATCCTCTCGGGATAACAATAAAGCAGCCTTATCCACTCTATTCCTTCTACGCCGGATAACCTCCGCACCAGCTCCGCAAGACGCACTTCTCCGTATATGTCCTTTCCGTAAGCAGTAACGTCCTGCGCAACGAGGACCAACTCCCTGACTCCCTTAGCGGCAAGTTCTTCAGCTTCTTTCAAAAGCTTTTCCATTTCTTCGGAGCGGTATTTCCCGCGGATCTTCGGTATCGTGCAGTATGTACAGAAATTATCGCACCCCTCCGCGATCTTCAGATACGCATAGTGCTTTGGCGTGGTCAGCACTCTGCCCTCAGGCTCGGGATATATCTTTTCCTTCTCGCACACCCTTTCGCTTCTGAGCACTCTGTCCAATATGAAATCTATCTCGCCGTACTGCATCGTTCCGAGAAGACAATCCGCCTCGACCAACTCGCTTTTCAGCTCTTCCATGTGTTTTTGCGGAAGACATCCCGTGACTACTAATTTCCTGCACCTGCCCTTTATCTTATAAGCCGCCATGTCAAGGACGGTATTTATCGACTCCTCTCTGGCAGGATTTATGAACGCACAGGTATTTACTATTATCACATCCGCCTGCGAAGCATCTGCAGTCAGTGAATAACCGGAAGAATTTATCCTGTACAGCATCCTTTCCGTGTCCACGCGGTTTTTGTCGCATCCGAGAGACACTACTCCTACCTTGAATTTACTTCTTTCCTTTTTTGCATAGCCTTCGCCGTAAAGGTCGTCGAATTCTTCCTCGGTAAGCAGTACCTTCCTGTTTTCTCCTCCGCCCCCGGACTCAACGTATCCTTTGGCGCACATTTCCTCTATCAGGCTCCCCGCTCTGCCGAAATTAATTTTCAGCTTCCTCTGAAGCATACTCACACTCGTCTTTCCCGCCTCAACGGATATCCTCAACGCATCCACAAAATACGGATCGTTGGAAGTAAAGCGGCGTATGCTTTTTTTTGCGGGCGTCCTTTCCTTTCCCGTCTGATTGGAGTTATTGTCCATTTTCAAATCCTTCCGTACTTATCGCCGTAAAGCTCGTTGAACTGATCCGCGGTAAGAAAAACGGTACGCGGCTTGTTCTGTTCCTGTTTGCTGACGAATCCTTTTGCTTCCATGGTTTCGACTATACTTCCCGCTCTCCCGAAACCGATCCTGAACTTCCTCTGAAGCATGGATATACTTGCATTCCCGGTGGTAACCGCAAGCTTAAGCGCCTCCACAAAATAAGGATCGTTTTCCCTGTCGTTTTCACGGACTTCGTCTTCCTCTTCCTCTTCCTTCGGCTCCATACAGATGGACTCTTCGGCTTCTTTAGAAAAATGACTTGCATTATTTTCTCTGATGTAATTGGCTATAGCCTTGAGCTCCTCGCCCGAAACATACGCTCCCTGAAGCCTGATGGGTGCGCCGTCCTTCTGGAACAGCATATCGCCCGGCCCGATAAGTTTATCGGGTCCTCCGGTATCGAGAATGGTCTTGGAGTCGTTTACCGACGTTACTTTCAAAGCTATCCTGCCGGGAAGATTGTTTTTGATCGTACCTGTGACCACATCCACACTGGGTCTTTGCGTAGCAAGCACAAGATGGATGCCTGCACCCCTTGCCTTCTGAGCAAGCCGCGCTATCTTCGCTTCGCATTCATGCTTGCTGAAAGACATAAGATCATTGAGCTCGTCGACTATAAGCACTATCCTCGGCAGAGGCTCATAAATATTCTTATCAATAAGTTCGTTGTACTCGTCTATCTCCCTTACTCCCACCTTGCTGAAGGTCACATACCTCCTTTCCATCTCGTCCACAAGCCATGTGAAGGCCTTTATGGCTTTCTCGGCTGAAGGCAAAGACTGCGGCATGAGCATATGAGGCAAATCTTTCATGTAGCTGAACTCCACAAACTTGGGATCTACCACAATGAATCTGAGCTCCTCAGGTGAATACTTATATAAAAGACTCGCTATCATCGAATTGAGACATACGCTTTTCCCGTTGCCGGTCGCGCCGCCGAGAAGCACGTGCGGCATCTTGGCAAGATCGGGGACGATACTGTTCCCTTCTATATCTATGCCGAGAGCAAAAAGCAATCCGCCCTTCTTCTTGAAAGCCGCCGACTCGAGCACCGACCTCAACAGCACCGGCCGCGCATGATTCAGAGGTATCTCTATACCGAAAAGATTTTTATTCGGGATATGCGTAAGTATACGGATACCGCTTTTGATACAAAGCTCTCTTTCTATATCCTTAGAATAATTGACGACCTGTTTTATAGTCTGACCCGGAGCAAGCGCGATCTCAAACCTCGCAACCGACGGCCCGCGGATTATGTTCTTTACTTCCGCGTTTATCTTAAACATCGACAGCGCATTTTCGAGTACGCTTGCGGTTTTCTGAAGATCGTCCTGTTCGCCGGGCTGTTTGTCGGGCTGAGCGAGCAGGCTCAAAGGCGGAGCCTTATAAGGAACGCGCGGAAATTCCCTCTTTTTAAAAGTACTTTCTATATCGTTGTCCTCAACCGACATCTGATATCCGTTTCCGCCCGCTATAGGCCTCCATACCAATGACGGGGTTTTTTCTTCGGGTTTATTGACTCCCTTCTCTTCGGAAACAGCCTCTGCTTTTTCATCAGTTTCGACTGCCCTTTCTTTTACGCCGGATACCCCGGTCCTTTCACCGCCGAAATCGTAACGTCCTTTTTCTTCCCGTTCTCCGACAGTCTGCTCTTCTTCTCCCGAACCTTCCGCGGGTACAGCCTCCGGATAACCGAACATCCCCATCCTTACTTTATTCTCCGGCTTCTTCTCCGGCTGCCTCTCCGAAGACGTGCCTTTAAGACTGCGACTGAATGCGTCTCCGTCTATTATCGGAGGCAAAGCGGAATCGTCGGCACCGTAAAGATCGTCCTCCTTGTATTTTAAAAGATCCTTGTTTTTGGGCACGTTGCTGCGTGCTCTTTCGGTCCGGGTCTCTACTGCTCTGGTATTCTGCCCCGGGATAAAGCCCGACCCGAAGCCGCCTGATCGCGCGGTATTGTTTTCATGCAAGATCTTGGGAGCCGTATCTCTTCTCCTTTCGCCCGGTTCCCTCGCCTGACTCTCATACTCCTCTGAATACCTCCTCCTGGGCGGTACATTCTCTCCGAAAAGCTGCTCGCGCGGAGTGAGAGGCTCTTTCTTCTCCTCTGCAGGCGCCGCTTCAACCGCAGACTCTTTCTCTTCGTTTCCGAATAATTCGTTGCGCGCGTTCCGTCTTACGGTACTGTCCGGAGGACGACGCACCGTGACCTGAGGCTTCATATCTGCCGGCACGGGAGGAAGCTCTACTTCCTGACTTTTCTTATCAGCTTCTTTTCGTGAGGGAGCCTCTTTAACGGGTTTGACCGGCTTGAACGCAGGCGTTTTTTTACGGACTGCCGGCAATACGATATTACCCGGCGTCAGCGCATATACACTCAACACATACACGCAAACCCCCGTTGCCGCAATAAAAACTAGCCAGCAGGCGGTAGTGCCGAGAAGAGAAAATATCGGATAAAAACTCAAGGCAATAAACGCACCGCCGAAAGAAACGATGTCTCCTTTATAACAGGCGGAAATATACTGCCCGTAAGTATATACTTCGTTTACGTTGATATATGCGCCGCTCTCCCCGCGCGACGTAGCAAGCTGCACTATCAGAAGAAGCAGCCATATCAGCCCGGCTGCAGCTATCAGAGCGGAAACTCTGAATTTAAATCTTACTCCCGCTAACCTGCATACACCGTATGCCGTGAGCAAAAGAAAAAGAAATATGCCCGAAACAGAAAAAATGCCTTCGATCACTTCGCCGACAACACCAAAAAAACCCGCCGAACCGATCAGTTCGGCAGTGAGACATATCATAAGAAAAATACCGGCAATAATGAGCGCGAGTCCGACGATCACTTTTTTGCCTTTGTTCTCCGTATTATCAGCCATGAAAAAATCCCTCTAATCTTTATACCCCGATTATACCATAAACCTTCCTTAATGTCAACGGAGGTTCAGGATAAATACAAATTTCCCTTTGTCTTGCCGCCGCAAGAAACGTAAAAAATATCCTGGTCTGATATTAATACAAACTTTCCCTACCGCGGTATCCTTTTATCAGCACTAACCCTACGCTCCGCGATCTCCATTTATCAGCGTGAGACAAATACTAACCCTACACTCCGCGGTATCCTTTTATCAGCGTGAGACAAATACTAACCTTACACTCCGTGACCTTCGGCTGTTATCGTAAATAAATGCAGGTTCGCCGCAACGTGAATTCCGGGCATTGCCGCAGACATCCGAGTTCACGACCGCAAAAAAGGAGGAAAAACCTTAACCGCGGGCTTCTCCGCAAGTGCCTTCTCCGAACAGGTAAATCCTGACAGTTTAATGAAGCATTCTGAAGAGATTCTTTCTCAGTCCTTTGCCCACATAAGCAAGAGAAAAGTTTTTCATATCCAGCAATTTAACTGCTGCGGCGTTCACATCCTCGACGGTTATGGCGTTTATATTGCGTTTTCTTTCCTCGAAATCCAACAGAACGCCGTTTCTGAGAGCGTAGCCGCCGTTCATTGTAGCCACGGTGAGAGAATTCTCCAAGGAAAGCACCGTTGCCCCCTTGAACTGCTCTTTTCCTCTCGTCACCTCGCTTTCCGTCGCCCCCTCACTGACTAGTCTGTGACATTCATCAACTATAAGCTGCAGAGAAATTTCGGCGTTCTTCGGGCTTGTCCCGACAAATATCTCAAAATATCCGTTATTCATATAGGTCGACAAATATGAAAAAACAGAATAGCAAAGACCATTCTTTTCTCTCAGAGATTGAAACAACCTGCTGGACATCCCGCCGCCGAGAATATTGTTCATTACGGAGTTGGTGTAGTTCACGGGGTCGCCCAGTCCGGGAGATGGACATCCGAGACATATATAGCTTTGTTCGGTAGTGCGCGTACTCTTATAAAAACGTGCAAATGTTTCCTGTTTCTCTATCGTATACTTCTTGTTTCCGATATTTTCCGGAAAATTATGAAGGAAATATTTTTCTGTAAGTTCCAGGGCTTTTTCGTAGGTGATGTCCCCCGCTATCGAAACGCACACGTTTGCGGGAGTATAATGTCTTGCTCTGAAATCCAAAATATCTTCTCTCGTGGCTTTTCCTATACCTTCCGCACTGCCCGGAATAGTCATGCCGAGACCGGTGTCTCCGAAAAGAGCTGACGCGATAAGATCCTGACAACATTCGTCCGGGATATCTTCTCCCATAATTATTTCCTCGATTATGACCTTCCGCTCCCTTTCAAATTCCTCCGGATCGAACTTACTGAAAAAAAACATGTCGGACAGCAATTCAACACAATTTTCAGTGTGTTCGGAGGAGGTACGCGTATAAAAACACGTTACATCCTTACTTGTATAGGCATTGAGCTGTCCGCCGGCGTTTTCTATGGTTTCGCTTATGTCGAAAGCGGTACGCTTATCCGTGCCTTTGAAAAGCATGTGTTCGATGAAATGAGAAAAACCGTTTTCCTCTTTGGTTTCCATCGCGCTTCCCACGTTCACCATGACCGCCACTGAAGCCGAGTAGATACCCTCCATGGGACAAACTACCAATGTTAAGCCGTTTTCAAAAATCTTTATCCTGTTCATATACTTCACCGCCCGTAAATAATGACCGGCTTGTCCGCGCTCTCAGCTTCAGAGTGACACTGCCGGTTTATCAGTGCCGTGATCCGTTTCGTTATCCTGACGGATTCAGGCGCTGCCCTCTATATTTTGGCTAACGGTACATATCTTAAACCCGTTTTCCGAAAAGAATTTCAATATATCAGGCAAAGCTTTCATAGTGGCTTCGGTGGGATGCATAAGAATGAGATCGCCGCCCTTGAGCTTGCCGGTCGCTCTCCTGAATATAAGCGAAACGTCCTGATCCCTCCAGTCCACCGTATCTTTGGACCACATCACGGTTTTATATCCCGCGTCTTCGGCAGCCTGAAGAGTCTGTGAAGCGTAAGCGCCGGAAGGAGGAGCAAAAAGCACCGTCCTTATGCCGGTAACGCTGTATATCACCTTTTCCGCCGTCACTATCTCTTCCAGATTCCTTTCATAAGAAAGCTTATCCTGATCCCTGTGAAAATACCCGTGATTACCTATCTCGTGTCCTCTCGAAGCTATGGTTTTGAGAAGCTCGGGATATTTGTCCGCCCACATGCCTCCTATAAAAAAAGTGGCTTTGGCATTATAGGCGTCCAGCGTATCCAGCATGGAAGGTATGTATTCGTTGCCCCAATAGACGTTTATCATCACCGAAACGCAGTTGCCGTCAGTACTGCCGCTGTAATAAGGTTTGACAGCCTCAACGCTTATCGAATCCATAAAACCCGCTCCGAAAGCCGTCAGCACTACTGCCGCCGTCAATACGAATATAAGAGTGTTTCCTACAGCCCCTCTTAATAATTCCTCTTTCATAATGACCTCCCGAGGATATTGTATGAAGAGATCCCCGGGGAAATTACCTGAGTGCGCCATAATGACGCTCTCAGGAAATATGTCAGTTGATAACGATATTCAGACCGTAAATCATTAGGAAGAAAACTATCTGAGAACAGAAATATATCCATATGGAATGACTTCCGCAGTAACACAGCCATTTCAAGGGTTTTATTTTTGCTTTCGGAAATAACGTTTCTTTCTTTTCCGAATACAATTTCCGTCCCAGCATCACTCCGAGGATAAAGTAGCCTATTGCAGGGAACAAAGGATGAAAATCGGCAGACGAATAATAATTGTTCCAGAAAAGCCAGGTATAAACGCTGTTCTGTCCGTGGGACTTCAGCGCTTCAAGGTATGCGGGATAGAAAAGGTCTTCCTTCATGGGCTTATACCCACTGCTGCCGAGAGCGAAAGTCTCTCCTACAAGCACGAAAAGCAGTCCCATGGAAAGCATTACCCACCAAGGCAGCTTCCTTTTGAGAAGATATTTTTCCACGGCCTCCAGAAGCGCCCAGAAAAGTATGCTCAAAGCAAGCACATGTATTATATTGAATACAATAGTCAAATCGGTATAAAAAATCTGACTGATGATATATGTCACCACCGTAAAGCCGCCCGCCACGGTGATCATCCTCACCCCTCTCATAACATTGCTCCGGGAAAGAGAACAGCTTATCCCCGAAAGCACGATAAACAAATTTAAAACAAAGGGCTGTATGATATAACGCCATCCGCATTGCCTGTACCACATGGAAACCTCTAAAGCCACCTTCCCGAATCCCGTGGTAAAAGGACTCATCATATCCACCATGATAAAGTCGACGGTTATATGGTCAAATACGACGAGCAGGATACAGATACCTCTTAAAAGGTCTATTTCCCATATTCTGTTGCGTTTTTTGCTTTTTGTTTCCGGCAAAACCGCGCCGACCTCCCCGGCATTCCCGGCGGAGATATCGCTGCCCGTTTCTTCTGCGGCGACAGCCTCTCCCCCGCCCGAAAAAGATTGACATGCACCGTCAGCCGGAAGTCCCGGACTCTCCTCCCCGGAAGACATATCTTTTCTCATATCCGATATATCAGAATTTTCTCTCTCTTTCATTTCCAAACCCCGCAAATATACCTTGACACACACCGGACCGGCGGTATCAGAATTTCATATCCGGTGCGCATCCCCAAAAAACAAGTTTTTATCCGCCAGACCTTTGCCGGTACCTACCGCGGCTTTCACGCCTTTGAAAATACGCTTTTCGGCTTTCTCCGAAAAAAGCTCCGCTATTTGTATACCTTTTCAATGACCCCGCCGCCAAGACAATACTCTCCCCGATAAAAAACCGCATATTGTCCTTCTGTCACTGCCCTTTGTTTTTTTTCAAATTCCACATAGGCGCGTCCGTCCTCCACGGTCACCGTAACTCTCTGTTCCGGCTGTCTGTATCGGAATTTGGCAGTACATTGAAAGGTCTTTTTTTCGGGAGGCAGAGGTATCCAGTTTACTTTCCCGGTCGAAAGCGCTTTTGACATAAGAGGAGCCTCATCTCCGTGACTGACTACGAGCACATTCCTCTTCAGATCCTTTTCCACGACAAACCACCTTTCCTGAGAATCCGAAGTCCCGCCCAGCCCCAGTCCTCTGCGCTGACCGAGAGTATAATACATCAGGCCTTCGTGTCTGCCCACCTTATTGCCGCGGATATCAATGATATTTCCCGGAGAAGCGGGAAGGTATCCGGACAGAAATTGTCTGAACTTCCTTTCTCCTATGAAACATATGCCCGTACTGTCCTTCTTCCCGGCAATGCTCAGTCTGTTTTTAAGCGCTATCTCTCTTACTTCGCTCTTAAGCAGTCCTGAAAGCGGAAAAATCACGTTTTCAAGCTGCTTTCCGGATACTTCACATAAAAAATAAGTCTGATCCTTGGAGGCGTCCTTTGCTTTCATCAGATAGTTAAGTCCGTTTTCGTGTTTAACGCCGCAGTAATGCCCGGTAGCCACAAGATCGGCGCCCAACTGAGCCGCCCTTTCGAGAAACGGGCCGAATTTTATCTCCCTGTTACACAACACGTCAGGATTGGGCGTACGGCCTTCAGCGTAATCCTCGAGAAAACGCGCAAACACACGTTCCATATACTCTTTCGCAAAATTTACGGTATAATATGGAATGCCCAGCGTCGTACATACGCTTCGGACGTCGGCATAGTCGTCTTCAGCGGTACATCTGCCGTTTTCGTCCTCTTCTTCCCAATTGCGCATGAACAGTCCTATAACATCATACCCCTGTTCCTTCAGCAAAAGAGCAGCCACACTGCTGTCCACACCGCCGCTGAGCCCCACTACGACTCTTTTCATTTCTTTTCGTTCTCCTTCGCCGCCTTCTCCGCTTTACGGCGTTCTCTGAGACGAGTGATCCTTTCTTTCAGATCGTCAAAACCGCCTTCTTTGAGTTTTTCGGTATAAGCAACAATATCCGAACGTGAAAAAGGCACGAGAAAATTATATTTCTGCCGCAATTCTTCCTTTCTTATCATTATCGCAAGTTTCATAAGCTCATAATGGGCTACGAGATCACTGTCCTTAAGCGCTTTGCGGAGCGCGGTGGCCAGATGCAGGGAAACCCCGAGATCCACCGCTATTATGCCGTAAAATACCCCGAGGAAAAACAAGGCGACCACGTTTCCTTCAAACCAATTTACCGATCGTTTAAAAGGGTCATAAAGCACAAGATAAAAAATCAGTCCGGCAGCACCCCACAGAAAAGAAAAAAGCGGACAAATTATCCCTTGGATATTTCCTTTTCTTTTGGAATAATCCCAAAGTCTTATTTTCATAAGCCTAATAAAAATAAGACCGCCTATATATTCAATAGCCGTGAGAAGAAATGCTGAAACCAAAAAACGGATCAGCAAATTCAATGCAGGGCTTTCGGAAATATTCAGATCAACTTCGGAAACCGCATACATCAGACATGCTCCGAACCCGTATATAGGCAGATAAGGACCATGTAAAAAACCGGGATTGATCCACTTTTTTGCAGTAAAAATACGGCGGAAAAACAGTTCGATCAGCCAGCCCCATACCGCGCCTACCGCGAACAAAAAAAGATAACTTGATATTACAGCCACAAAAACCTCACCATTTATGATCTGTTTTCTGACAAATAACGTCTCGGATACGCCGAGCACCGTTTAACTTCATTCAAAACGTCTTCCCCGAATAACTGCAGCCCTTTCATCCGGTCCGGCTTTCACCGACCGCCTTGTATTAGCCTGAGTCCCGGGAAAGCTTCATCCTTATGCTGCCTTGATCACGCTGTATGACCCGGAAAAAGTCCGCCGCCCGGAACCGTCTCCATATTGAACACTTTACCGCAGGACCGTATGACCCGGAAAAGTCAGCCGTCCGGAACCGTCTCCATATTGAACACTTTACCGCAGGGCCGCATGACACGGAAAAAGTCAGCCGCCCGGAGCTCAAAAGCCCGACAAAGCTGACGGAAAGCTTTTTTATCCGAAACACGCCTGAAACAAACGCCGAAAAGGAATGCTTCCCGAAATTACTGTCCGTACTCTTCGGAAGGACCTGTCATGTCGTGTTTTTATGCGTTTCCTTCCCGGAAACCGCGTATTCTTTACTGCTTCGGGAGCGCCGTGCTCATTCCTTCCGTCCGAAGGACCTGACATTTTCGTTAATATACCGGGCATACACCACATCGATCCCGTTTGTATTTTCCTTTCCCGTATCCTCCGCTCTTTTCCAGCCGGGCCTTTTGTCGAGATCGGGGAAAAATACGGAAGCTTGTCCGACCGCATCGGCAAAAGTAACAAAAGCTTCACTGCAATAGTCTATGTACCTGTTATAAACTTCTCCTCCGCCGATCAGAAAAACCTTGTCATCCGCATACCGGGCGACTTCCCTGAAAAGCTCATCGTCATTTCTCACTACGACGACATCGTCCCTCAAAAGCGTACGGGAAAGCACAATATTGACACGCTCCCCCAGAGGCTTGCCTCCGGGAAATGACTCCAAAGTCCTGCGTCCCATTACAACCGCGCCGTTGAGCGTGATGGCTCTGAAACGTTTCAGGTCTGCGGGAAGACGAAAAAGCATACCTCCGTTATGACCGATACCCCAATTTTTATCTACTGCAACTATAGCTATCATATTTTACCCGGTCCCAAATAATAAAATCCATGATTTTCTCCGGAGGTAACGCCCTGTTCTGCAAAGTACGCCTGCCATTGCACCTAAAACATGTCCGCACCTGACACTTTTTCATTCTTTCTCCGGAGGTAACGCCCTGTCCTGCAAAGTACGCCTG
>URET01000027.1 GCA_900546875.1 uncultured Eubacteriales bacterium | reverse complement strand
GTTGATCTAAACAGCTTATAATATTATTCAGAATATTTTACGCCGCGTTCGAAGGGTTTCATATCGAAATCGTCCGCGCAATTTTTGCTGAGATTGACGTCAGTCCGTTCGGTAAGTCCCGTCTTGCCGTACGCTTTTCCGAAGGCGAAACGAATCAGTGTTGATCTAAACAGCTTATAATATTATTCAGAATATTTTACGCCGCGTTCGAAGGGTTTCATATCGAAATCGTCCGTGCAAGTTTTGCAGAGATTGACGTTTTGTCCGTTCGGTAAGTCCCGTATTGCCGTACGTTCTTACGAAAGCGAAGCGAATCAGTGCGGCGCGTCAGCTTTTTTATGCATTTAATTCTGAGGTCAGCTTATCTGTTTGTTTCCATAGCTCCGAAATTCCGTTTGTGCGATGGAGTTGGTTTCGAAAAAATAAAAGATCGGATATTTGCATCCGAATAAAGGCAATTCGAATACTTATGGCGAAATGTGTCCGTATATGCATTAGTCACAAGCGTCTTATGCTGTTACGCTGCCCGTCATATGAATTATTTATCAAATTATATTCGTTTTTGATAAAAACAGAGATATCGTATGGTTTTAAGTCAGTTTCTCCGAACAGGCTGCTGAAAAAGCCTGCTTATATGGTTTCGGAAGAAAAACCATATCGATCGCAAAAACTTATATTATCCGTATTTCAATTAAAGTATAACGAAAGCGTCGAAACAAGCGCCGGTATAGATCGCCTGTATTTGATTGCCTCGGTTTTGTGATTTGAATTATTTTGGTTCAGATGCTTGACAAAAGAAAAAACATATGATATCATTTATATATCAAAATAATAGGAGAGTGTTATGGAAGAAAAAATTCTGAAGAACAAAAATCACGGTATGGCGGTAATGCTTATATTTGCGGCATTGTATCTTATTGCGGTTATTGCTGTTATTTTATTGAGTATGGCGCATCTTGCAGCAGTCGGTAACGTAATACTGATAATATGTGCTGTATATTGTTTTGTGGGGTGGATTCCTTTTTTCGGACTCAAAGTTCTGAAGCCTCAGGAGGCCATGGTGCTCACATTGTTCGGGAGGTATTACGGTACGCTGAAAGGGGAGGGTTTTTATTTCGTAAATCCTTTCTGTGTGCCTTTCAATCCTGCGGCAGATACAAGATTGAAGCAGAGCGGTGACGTAAGCGCCGTGACCGGAGAGGTCGACAGTACCAAAAACAACTCTGCGGGAACTAATTTTGTAAACAGGAAAATATCTTTGAAAATTATGACCCTGAACAATAACAGGCAGAAGGTGAATGATTGTCTGGGCAATCCTGTTGAAATAGGTATAGCCGTTATGTGGAGAGTGGTAGACACTTCCAAGGCGGTATTTACCGTAGACAACTATAAGGAATATCTGTCGTTGCAGTGTGACAGTGCACTCAGGCAAATAGTGAAGATATATCCTTATGACGTTGCTCCGAATATAGATACAACCGGCGACGGGATTGCGGATGAAGGAAGTCTAAGAGGTTCCAGCGAGGTAGTAGCCGAGCGCATAAAAAACGAGATCGGCAACAGGGTGAAGGAAGCGGGGCTTGAGATAATAGAGGCGAGGATCACGTATCTTGCGTATGCTCCCGAGATAGCGGCGGTGATGCTTCAGAGGCAGCAGGCGTCGGCAGTGATAGATGCGCGCAAGATGATAGTTGACGGTGCTGTCGGGATGGTGGAGATGGCGCTTGAAAAACTCGGGGAAAACAAAGTAGTAGAATTGGACGAGGAGCGCAAGGCAACTATGGTATCCAATCTTCTGGTGGTACTGTGCGGTAACAGAGATGCACAGCCTGTGATCAATTCGGGCAGTTTATACTGATGGATGATAAGAACAAAAAACAAATACCATTAAGAATTTCGCCTCAGCTTTATGACGATATAGCAAAGTGGGCGAGTGATGAATTCCGTTCGGTAAACGGTCAGATAGAATACCTTCTGACTGAATGCGTAAAGCGCAGGAAAAGAGGGAAAGGTAATCTCGTCAGGGACAGGGGAGTACTTCTCAGCCGAGAAAGGGAAAACGGATGATCCCGGATAAAGCTTTTTATGCCGTTACGGGAAGGTGTTTTCATGCGGATATATGTTGATGCAGCGTAACGTCTGCATCAACTTTTTATTGAGAAATTTTCCTGAAGGAGTGCAGTACGTCAAACATCCGTAATTGTTTGCAGGAAGGTGAAAACAAATAAAATCCGGCGGATAAGTGTCCGGCAGGAAAGCATCGGTAAAAATCCGGATCCCAAAACGTTTTCCGGCGCATCTGTCCGGAGGGCTTTTTATTTTGCTGTGGCAAAAGAAGTGTTCCGGTATATGCGGTAATATGGACAAGTTGACTCAGGTATCGATGAAGCGCTGCTATAAGGCGAAATTCTGCCCGTTTATTCGGAGAAATGCGCGTGCAGACATATTTGCCGGCAGAAAATAATATTTTAGCGGACAAAAATACCTTTTAAATTAAAAAAACCGGGGAATTTTATGTGTTCAACATCGGTTTTGTGCCGGACAAAAGCTTATAAAAATCATAATCCCGGGATTTTATCGGCTTGGTTTGATCCGTGCAGCAAACTGCGAAAGAAATATAAAAAATCCATATAGCAGAGCTTTTGTTCCGTAAAGATATACATGCCGAAACGGCGTATTTTACACATATATATTTTCCCGGGGCAGAACTTCCCGAAGTGCGTTCGCTACGGAGAGAGCTGAGCAGGTACCGCTGAAGGGTAAAGGTGTGAGCTGAGTCAGGGCGGGGAGTGAACGGATAAAGCGTTAATTTAAATTGCGGTATTGATTATTTGACAATCTTCTCCGATATGTTTATAATATTAGTGGTGTAGTTTTGCTCTGCACATTATCGAAAAGGAGTTTACCTTTATGGACCCCGGTCCTTCATGGTACCATTATCTGGTTTTTTTATTCTGATTCTTGCCGGAGGCTTCTTCGCCGCCGCGGAAACAGCTGTCACTTATTCCAATAAGTTCCGTATGAAAGTAAAAAGCGACGACGGCGATAAAAAAGCGGCTTTGGTGCTCAAAATGGCCGAAGATATGGATAACTCTCTAATAGTTATTCTCGTGGGCAATAATGTGATACATGTATGTGCGTCCGTATTGGCTTCTCTGATGGCGGTAAGTTTATTGAAGAGCGAAGCGCTGGGCACTGTTGTAGCGACTGTCGTCACGACTGTACTCGTTTTTGTTTTCAGCGAAACGATACCTAAAAACATTGCTCAGGCCAATGCTGATTCCATGGCTTTGGCTTTTGCTTATCCTTTGAAGTTTTTATCCGTTTTGCTTACTCCGGTCTCAATAATATTCAAAGGTCTGATATGGTTAGTGAGGAAGGTATCGGGGCATAGAGGCTCAGAGGAGGAACCCTCTATCACGGAAGACGACTTTACGGATATAATCGAGTCTGTCGAGAAGGAAGGAGTACTGGACGAGCAGGAAAGCGACATTATTCAGGCGGCCATTCAGTTCAACGACAAACAGGTGAAGGATGTTTTTACTCCGACAGAGAAGTTTGTGTCCGTCAACGTAAACGCCACAAGACAAAAAATACTCGAACAAATTACCCGGTCCGGATTTTCGAGATACCCTGTTTACGAAGGAAGCGCAGACAACATAATCGGCGTACTGCACGTTCGGAGTTATCATAAAATGGCAGAACATAACAAGGGACTCAGACTCAGAGAAGCACTGATCCCGCCGTATAAAGTGCCTGAGAATACTACTATGGACGAAGTATTCGAAGGTTTCCGTGCCCATAGGACGCACATTGCTTTTGTAGTTGACTCCGAAGGCCGTACCACGGGGCTGGTCACTATGGAAGATGTACTCGAAGAGCTGGTGGAAGGAATAGCTGAAAAGATGCCTGAAACGGCGGCGGGAGGGAAAGTATGACATATTGGTACCTTTTGCCTGCTCTTGCAGTGTGTATAGTGTTTTCGGCGTTTTTCTCTGCGAGTGAGATCGTATTCGGTTCCGATAACAGGCTGCATCTCAACAGAAATGCCGAAAAAGGGAACAAAAAAGCTTCCGATGCTCTCCGTCTGGCCGATAATTACGGCGAAACCATCTCCACGATACTCGTGGGAAACAATCTCGTGAATATTTGCGCTTCAAGTATGGCTTCTCTCGTTGCAAACGAGTTATTCGGTCCGGTTTCCGGGCCTACCGTTGCGATGCTCGGAATGACGGTCATAATACTCATATTCGGGGAGATACTGCCGAAAACTTTGTCGGTAAAGAAAAGTTATAAACTTTCATTGGCTTTTGCTTTTCCGCTTAATATCTGTAAAACGGTCATGAAGCCTGTGGTGTTTGCGGTTTCGCAGTTTGTGAAGAAGATATCCTTTCTATGGACTTCGAAAAACAAAGAACATACCACCGATGAGGAACTGTTTACTATCGTGGACGCCATCGAACAAAACGGCGGTTTTGACGAGAAGAAAGGGGATCTGGTACGTTCCGCTATAGATTTCAGGGAAGTTGAAGTGCACGAAATAATGATCCCGCGCGTGGACGTGGTAGCAATGGATATTAATGACGATATTTCCTCATTATATGATAACGACGTAATATACAATTACTACCGCATTCCTGTTTACGAAGGCAATATAGATGAGATAATCGGCGTTTTGCCCACAAAGACCTTGCTCAGGAAAATCAATTCCGGAGAGAAAGCGGACATCAGGGAACTGCTGTATCAGCCCATATTCGTTCATAAGAGCAAACCGGCAAGCGAACTGCTCAGCGAATTCAGAAAACAGGGAGTACATATTGCCGTAGTCGTAGACGAATTCGGCGGTATGATGGGTATCCTTACAATGGAAGATATTTTGGAAGAGCTTGTAGGAGACATATGGGACGAGATGGATATTCCGCGGGAAGAATACGTTGAAAGCGAAAGCGGGGTATACACTGTGGACGGCGATATGAATATTTACGATCTCTTTGACCTTACGGATTACGACGCAAAGGATTTTGAAAGTGATTATAATACGGTAGGAGGCTTTGCACTTGAAAAGCTTGGCGGGATGCCCGCCCCGGCGATAAATTTGATTTTGCCAATCTGAGTTTCGAGGTCATTGAAACGGAGCCGCGGAGGGTGCTGAGCGTAAAAGTGACGGTAAATGACGAAGCCGACAATGCCGTCGGACAATCGGACGAAAAGTGACCGAAGCGCCTGCAGCAGAGCTATGGCAGAAAGAAAAGTCCGAAACGCCGACAGTGTCGTCGGGCAACCGGACGAAAAGTGACCGAAGCGCCTGCAGCAGAGCTATAGCAGAAAAAAAAGTCCGAAACGCCGACAGTGCCGTCGGTCAATCGGACGAAAAGTGACCGAAGCGCCTGCAGCAGACGCTATAGCAGAAAAAAAAGTCCGAAACGCCGAGAAACTTGCGGCATCCGTGGTGAAACGGAACCACGGCAAGCATGCCGGAAGGGGTTTGAGTTCGGCGGTCAGGGAAAACTTAACCGGATCGGAGAAATATGGTGACATTTGAAGACGTAAAGAATAATTCCGAGGTAAACGCCTGCATTCTTGCAGGTAACGACGTGTTGGGTGAAATGGGTTTCACGGAGCACGGTTTTGCGCATGCGGCCAAATGTGCCATGCTTGCGGGCAGGATAATCGAACAGTTCAACGGTTCGCCGCGAGAAGCCGAGCTTGCGCGGATAGCCGGGTATATGCATGATATCGGCAACATGATCAACCGTACGGATCACGCCCATACCGGAGCCATACTCGCGCTTGACATACTGCGGCGTATGGGGATGGACATTACCGAAAGGGCGGCGGTGGCAACGGCTATAGGAAATCATGATGAAGCCACCGGAAAAGTTGTCAGCAACATATCCGCCGCGCTTATTCTGGCAGATAAAGCCGATGTGAGCAGAAAAAGGGTGCGTTCCAGAATGATCGGGGAAGACATCCATGACAGGGTGAATTATGCGGTTACCGAAAGCAGGCTGGAAGTGGAGGACAAAAAGATTATTTTAAAGTTGAGTATTGATACCGAGATATGTTCCGTGATAGAGTATTTTAAAATATTCCTGAACAGGATGTATATGTGTCAGTCGGCGGCGCATTATCTCGGGTCGGGATTTTCACTTGAGATAAATGATACTGTATTGATGTAGGGGTGTATATGGATTATCAGGTTTTATCCAATATTATTTTGTTGTTTGCCGGTATGGGAATATTTATGGTTGCCATACATATGACAAGCGAGAGCATGGAAAAGATTTCGAGCTCAAAACTCAGACATATGTTGAATAAAGTCTCCGGGAATAAGCTTGCGGGGGTCGGCATAGGAGCAGGTGTGACGGCTCTTATTCAGAGTTCCTCGGCGACCACCGTTATGGTAGTCGGTATGGTGAACGCCGGCATCATGACTTTGATCCAGGCTACTTATATTATCATGGGCGCAAATATCGGTACTACGATAACCGGCGTTTTGTCCGCTTTGCCCACGCTGAATTCAGGAGAATCTTTTCCCGTTACGGATCTGTTCATGGTATTGTCATTTGTCGGGGTCATAATAAGCATCATTGCCAAAACCGACAAAATAAAAACCTGGGGTACTTTTCTTGCCGGTTTGGGGACCATCTTCGTGGCGCTGAAATGTATGTCGATTTCTATGGAATTCATGCAGACCGATCCTACTTTTCAGGAACTCATAAAGTCCGTGACCAACCCTATATTGTTATTGGTGATAGGCGCTTTGTTCACGGGTCTGGTACAGAGCTCGGCAATAGTGGCAGGTATCGTTATCACTATGGTAGGACAGGGCATCCAGATCGGTGCAGGCGGAAACGCGGTATTGTTTATAATTTTAGGTACGAATATAGGTACCTGCGTAACGGCTATGCTTGCAGGCATAGGCAGTTCTCCGAACGGCAAAAGAGCGTCTTTTATCCACTTGCTTTTCAATGTGATCGGTTCGATAATTTTTACTGTTTTTCTGTTGCTTTATCCGGGCTTTTACGACCGGGTGATGGTGGGGCTTTTCGGTGACAATCACGGTCTGATCGTAGCGGCTTTCCATGTTATGTTCAATGTTATAAGCACTGTCATCATGTTTCCGTTTGCGAAATATCTTGTTTCGATATCCAAGCTTGTATTCAAGGACAAAAAACAAAAAAGCAGGTTTGTTCTGCAGTATATAGACGACAGGATCCTTGCTACCCCTTCCATCGCCGTTGAACAGCTTCTCAAAGAGACCGAAAGGATCGCTGTGCTGACAAGGCAGTCGTTATCGCTGAGTGTGGAGTCGTTTCTCAAGCTTGACTCATCAAAAAGCGAAAAGGTAAAGGATATTCAGGAAGAAGTGAATTTTCTCGTAGAGGAGATAACCCGTTTTCTTATAAAGCTCAGCGGTTACGACCTCAGCGGCCGCGACGAAAGAGTAGTAAGCAATTTGCATTATATTATAAGCGATTTCGAGCGTATAGCCGATCTTTCATCAAACATAATGAGGTATACTTCAAATGCGGAAAGTAAAAATCTTGCGTTTTCGGACGCGATAATCGCTGAAATAAAGGACATGTTCGAAGCAATAGACAGTATGTACGGGTACACGATGGATGATTTCATAAAGAGGAGCAACGAGCACAAGAGAGAAATTGACGCTCTTGAAGACGAGGTGGACGAACTCAGGTCGAGAAATCTTGAAAATCATTATCAGAGGATGAACAAGGGAGAATGTAATCCCGAAAGCGGCGGCATATATGTAAATACGGTAAATAATCTCGAGCGTGCCGCAGATCATCTCAAATTTATATCTCAGAAGGAGTTTTAAGCACAGCTTAAAAAAGAGTGATGGCGAAAAAGAAGGATACGGCGCTTGCGGCGCAAAGTTACAAAGCTGATTCCATAGAAGTTCTTGAAGGGCTTGAGGCGGTGAGAGTGAGGCCGGGAATGTACATAGGTACCACCGGACCCAAGGGACTCCATCACATACTATGGGAAATCATTGACAACGCGGTGGACGAAGCTGCAAACGGTTATGCAAAAAGGATCGAAGTGATCCTCAATGCAGACGGCAGTGCAACCGTCAATGATGACGGGAGAGGTATACCCGTGGACATACACCCCGTGAAGAAAGTGCCTGCCGTCGAGCTGGTATTTACTCAGCTTCATGCGGGAGGAAAGTTCAATAACAACGCATATAAGACTTCCGGAGGTCTTCACGGCGTGGGCGCAAGCGTCACCAACGCTCTTTCCGAGTGGCTCAAGGTAGACGTTTACCGTGACAATAAAAAGTATTCCATGCGTTTTCACAGTTATTGCGATAAAAAGGGGAAATGGCACAGCGGCGAGAAGGAAACGGAGCTTTCATGCGAGCCTTATAAGAGGAAGTCTGCCGGGACAAGCGTCACATTTTTACCTGACAACAATGTTTTCGGGGATTCCGAATTTGATTACGAAACTGTTGAAAACAGGGTAAGAGAACTGGCTTTTCTGAACAGCGGAGTCGTTTTTTATATAAAGAGCGAAAGAGATGGCACGGAAAACGAGTTCAGATACGACGGCGGAATTTCGGATTACGTGGAATATCTCAATGAAAACAAGGAAACGCTGTTCAGACCGCCCGTGTATATTTCCGCCGAAAACCCGGAGGCGAAAGTCAAAGCAGAGCTGGCGTTCCAGTATACCGACGGTTATACGGAAAATCTTTATTCGTACGTGAACTCTATCCCGACTCTGGAGGGCGGTACTCATGAAACGGGATTCAAGTCTGCTCTGACCCGAGTGATGAACGATTTTGCGCGCGCAGCGAAACTTCTTAAGGACAAAGACGATAATCTGCTCGGAGAAGACTATCGTGAGGGAATAACTGCCGTACTTTCCGTAAAGCTGGCAAATGTGCAGTTTGAGGGTCAGACAAAGACCAAGCTGGGTAATCAGGAAGTAAGGCCGGTGATAGAAACGTTGATCACGGAAGCGCTCGGCAAATATTTTGAGGGCAAAAAAGAGAAGAAAACAGGGGAGATAATAGTCCGCAAGGCGATAGCTGCAGGCAAGGCGAGGATGGAAGAAGCCGAAGCAAAACGATTGCTCAGAGTAAAGAACAATCTCGATAACGGATTCCTGGTCGGCAAGCTTTCCGCGTGTACGGGAAAAGATTATTCGAGGAATGAGCTGTATATAGTGGAAGGAGATTCGGCAGGCGGCAGTGCGAAGCAGGCAAGGGACAGAAGATTTCAGGCGGTGCTTCCGCTCAAAGGGAAACCGCTCAACACCGAAAAAAGGCGTCTTAAGACCATACTCGAAAACGACGAGATAAAAAGCATAGTAAGTGCGCTTGGAGTAGGGGTCGGAGAGGAGCTTGCCATGGAGTCGCTGAAATACGATAAGGTCATAATACTCAGCGACGCGGATCAGGACGGAGCTCATATAAGAGCGATATTGCTCACCTTTTTCTTCAGGTATATGAAGGAGCTTCTGCTTGAAGGGCATGTGTATATAGGGATGCCGCCTTTATACAAGGTGACCAAGGGGAGCACTGTGATCTATTGCTACGACGACAACGAACTGAATAACGCCATGGCACAGGCAGGCAGGAGCGGAAATCTGCAAAGGTACAAAGGGCTCGGAGAGATGAATCCTTCACAGCTTTGGGATACCACCCTCAACCCCGAAACGAGGTCGCTGGTCAGGGTAACGCTTGAGGACGCCGCGGAAGCGGACAGGTTAGTGACCGTGCTCATGGGCGACAGTGCCGACGCGCGGCGGGATTATATTTCGCAGTATGCGAATTTCAATAAGGACAAGGATGCCGCGATAGAGAAATACAAGTCGAGAGGCGGAGGCAACGCATGACTAAAAGAAAAATCAGATCTGAAAACGTAGGAAGGCAGGAGGACGGAACGAATCTTCTTTTGAAAGATATGTCGGAAGTGATGCATGAGTCCATGCTGCCTTATGCGGAGCATGTAATTCTTGACAGGGCGCTGCCCCGGGTGGAAGACGGCTTGAAGCCTGTGCAGCGCAGGATACTTTACACTATGTATGAACTCGGGGTGACGCCTGACAAGCCGTATTTAAAGAGTGCGAGGATAGTGGGCGATTGCATGGGAAAATACCACCCGCACGGAGACAGTTCGATATACCAGGCTCTGGTCAGGATGGCGCAGAGTTTCAGTATGAATATGCAGCTTGCGGACGGTCAGGGCAACTTCGGAAGCGTAGACGGAGACAGTGCTGCCGCGATGAGATATACCGAAGCGAGATTGTCGCCGGTAGCGCTCGAGTTGTTGAGAGATATAGACAAAAATACCGTAAAGTGGTCGAGGAACTATGATGACAGCCGTCTTGAACCGGATATGCTGCCGGGGAGGTTCCCCAATCTTCTCGTAAACGGCGCGGGAGGGATCGCCGTGGGACTTGCGACAAACATTCCTCCGCATAATTTTGCCGAAGTAATAGACGGTGTGGTGGCTTATATAGACAACGAGAAAATAACCCTGCCCGAAATGCTCAGGATAATAAAGGGTCCGGACTTCCCTACGGGCGCATATGTGATAGCAGGGGATCTGCTTTCGCTTTATCAGACGGGTAAGGGAAAACTCATACTGAGAGGGAAGGTACACGTCGCCGGCGAAAAAAACGAACGCAAGAGCCTCATAATAACGGAGCTTCCCTATCAGGTCAACAAAGCGGCTTGGCTGCAGAGTGTTCAGGCGCTGAGAGAAAAATTCAAAGAACAGCTTTCTGTGATTTCGGAAATAGTGGACGAATCGGATAAAGAAGGCATGCGTGCGGTAATACGTTTAAAAAAGGAAGCCGATTCGGATGAAGTTCTGAAAATGCTGTATAAGTACACCGATCTCGAAACGGGCTTTTCGGTCAATACGGTGGCCATTGCCGACGGCAAACCGAGACTCATGGGTCTGCTCGATATAATAAGATATTATACACAGTATCAGGAGAAGGTGGTATATGCGCGGACGGCTTACGATCTGAAAGTCGCGCAGGAAAGGGAGCATATAGTTGCGGGTCTTGTCATAGCGGTCAATAATATAGACGAGGTCATAGCGATAATACGGACGTCAGCCAATACGCCCGAAGCGAAGAGGCGTTTGATGCAGACATTTTCTCTTACCGATGTTCAGGCTCAGGCGATACTTGATCTTAAGCTTGCAAGGATAAATAAACTTGAGACGAAAAAGCTTGCGGAAGAACAGCAGGAGCTTTTGAAGGAGATCGCGCGGCTGAAAGCGATACTTAAGAACAAAGCTCTTCTTATGGACATAATAAAAACCGAGTTGCTGGAGATAAAGAAAAATTACCGGGTTCCACGAAAGAGCGTGATAGTAAAGTCGGCAGAGGATATAAGAGTGACTACGGATGAAGACGAAGTTCCGGCGGAAAATTACGTACTGACTCTTTCAGGCGACGGAAAGATAAAAAAAGTGCCTCAGAAGAATTACAATATGAGTTCGCGCGGAATAGGGGCGTCGGTATCCGTGCAGGATATTATAATACAGGCCGTGCCGGCAGTAAGCAACGATTTTGTGTTTTGTTTTACCGATGCGGGCAACTGTTATAAAAAGAGCATTGCCGAGATCCCGGAAGCAAAATTCCGCGAGAGCGGAGGAAATATATCGTCGGTATTCGGATTGGGCAAAGAAGAAAAATGTATAAGACTTTTTGCCTTCGAAACGCCTCCGGAAAAGAATCTTGTTTTTGTGACGGCAGCAGGGAGCGTGAAGGTTACGGCATGGAGCGAGTGCGTACCGGTGAAGCAGCCTTTCTTCAACGTGATGAAGCTCAAAGAAGGAGACAGTCTGATAGCGGTATCGGAAAGCTATGAAGGCTGCGGGATTCTGATGGTGTCTGCACTCGGCTTGTGTACGAACGTAAAGATAGAGGATATACCGCTTCAGGGAAGAGTGGCAGGGGGCGTCAGAGGAATGATGCTTGCTGAAAACGACAGACTGATATGCGCCGATATAATAAACGAGGACGGCGAAATTATAGTCGTCACAAACAAAGGTTACGGAAAGAGGGTGAACGCTTTCGAGTTCGAAAGAATGAACAGAGGAAGAAGAGGCGTTAAAATAACGGAATTCGGCGTAAACGGCACAGAACTGGTATTTGCATCTTACGTAACGCTGCCATATGACATAGCGGTTTTTTCGGATGAACCGACATTTGTCGTAAACAGCGAAAATATAGGAATAGAATCGAGGAATCATAAAGGCAAACCGATAAAAAAATGCAATGTTGAAAAAGTTCTGAGGGTATATAACTGAGGAACGATCGCAGAAAAGGACATAAATGATCCGGGAATGACGGTCAGGCGTCGGGTTTCGAGGAAGGGGCCGAAAGATATCGGTAAAATATACGAGGAAAGAGCAGAAAGATATTCCGGCGTGAATTTAAAGGCGGTAAAAGATGAACAGGTTTTCAGATAATGACAAAAAGCAGCAGGGAAAGCGCATAAGGATAATTCAGACCATAACATTTTCTGTGGTGCTGGTCATGCTCATAGCCTGCATATTGCTGTACGTTGCGAGTTTAAATGAAGTGCCGTCTGATGACATAGCCGTGCAGGACGGGTTGTGGCTGACAAAGACTGAAGACGGTTGGGTAGTGATCAGGTCGGAGAAAAACAATCATACCGAGCTGGTTATTCCCGAGTCCATAAACGGGGTTCCGGTAATAGGGATATACGGATTGAGTGAAAGCGATAGCGTTCAGAGACTTTTTATATCGAAAAACATAAAAAGCATTTCGGAGCAGGTTTTTGATGCGTTGCCTAATCTGAGCAGTATAGAGGTCGACGAGGAAAACGATTATTATATTTCTGCAGACGGGGTCTTATATGACTCGTTGATGTACACTCTGATAAAAGTACCTCCTCAGTACGGCGGCAGCGTGAGGTTTACGATATCGGAAGGGATAACGTACGTTTACGACAATGCTTTTGCCGACAACAAAAATATAGTGTCGGTAGTATTTCCTTCCACTATCATAGCTATAGGAGACAGGGCGTTTGCGATGTGTCTTCGACTGACCGAAGTGATTCTGGGGAGCGGATCATCGCTGAGGAGCATAGGCGACGAGGCTTTTTACGGATGTGTGATACTCAAAAGTTTTGATCTGCCCGGCAGTATCAGCGAGATAGGCACGGGGGTATTTTACGGATGCTCGTCGGTATCGGCCATAAGGATAGAAAGCGGGGGCAAGTATTATTCTTCTGACGGGGTACTCTATTCAGAAGACACGCTGGTCATATATCCTTGCGGAAAGCAGAACACTCAGTATGAGGTTCTGAGCGGGATCAAGAATATAGGGAAGTATGCATTTTGCGGTAATAAATATATAATGTGTCTGGTCGTTCCCGAAAGCGTGACTTATATGGATATGGACGCATTTTCGCGCTGTTACGCCATGAACGCGGTGATACTCGGGTGTACAACGCCCCCTCAGCTTGAAGGCTGGCCGGGCTATTATCAGGACATCGGGTTTTTTGTGGACGAGACGGCGTACGAATTATATATATCTGCGTCGGTGTGGTCGGAGCTCAATATATTTTCCGCTTATATGGTCAAGGATTACGCGTATATAAAGCTCGGGGATATAGCGGATAAAGACGATCAGCTTTATGATTCGCTTCTGTCGTACGGTGCGACGGACGAGGATTGTGTAATAGCCGGATTCTGGGGCGGGACCGAGGCTTATATAGCGTCCTCTGTGACGCTTGACGGAGTGCAGAGCCGAATAGTGGGGTACATGCCGAGGGCTTTCAACAGTTACACTATAACTGACATTTATTTCGGCGGAAATATCCTGATGATAGGAGACAAGGATTTCTACGGGTTCGAATTGCTCAAATACGTGCTTTTCGGCGAGAATACGGTATATATCGGGAAAAGCGCGTTCAAGGATTGTAACGGGCTGAGGTTTGCTTTATTTGACGTAGCCGATAAAAGTTACGACAAGAATATATATATAGGAGAAAATGCTTTTGAAGGATGTTCGGCATTATATAAGGTAGTGCTTCCGGACGTGGAGAGCGGGGAGGTCCTTTTGGGAGCGAACTGTTTTGTATTATGTAATTCACTTAAGGAGGTCTGGCTTTACGGCGTCGTCATAGCTGAAAACGACAGTATAATAGCCGAGAGCAACAATCTTTTGCTTGTGGTAGCCGAAAGACTCAAGGGATACTATCTGAGTGAAGAGGTCATGTTATCGTGGGGAGTGGAGAGCGACAGGGTGATCACTGTCGAAGATTATAATTCGGGTGCGTCCGGAATGGAAGGTGATAAAGATGAAAACGTCGGACAATATGAGCGGTAAGGTGATGGTGATAAGCGGCGGTTCCCGCGGGATAGGAGCCAAGACTGCCGAACTGTATATAAAAAAAGGGTATCGGGTATATGAGCTCAGTCGCAACGGCGGAGCGGAAGGCGGTGTTCATATAAGATGCGATATATCGTCGGAGAGCGACGTTGCGGCGGCATTTGCCGAGATCGGGGCAAGAGAAGAAAGTATAGATGTATTGGTTTGCAACGCCGGTTTCGGGATATCGGGAGCCGTGGAGTTTACCGAAATAAAAGAGGCAAAGTCTCAGTTTGACGTGAATTTTTTCGGTAATTTATCTGTGATCCGGAACGCGTTGCCGCTGATGAGAGAAAAGGGCGGCAATATAATAGCCGTCAGTTCGGTGGCGGCAGTATTTGCAATACCGTATCAGAGCTTTTATTCAGCGACAAAAGCCGGTATAAACGTATTGTGTCAGGCTCTTGCGAACGAAGTACGGCCTTTCGGGATATCGGTGGCGGCAGTGATGCCCGGAGACATCAAAACAGACTTTACTTCGGGAAGAAAAAAGAACGAAAAAGGCAGTGAAATATATAAGTCGATGAAAAGAAGCGTTGCCGTCATGGAAAAGGACGAGGAAAACGGTATGCCGCCCGAAAAAGTCGCAAAGTTGATTCTGAAACTCGGGGAGAAGAAAAAACTGAGACCCCTTTATACTGTCGGGGCGAAATATAAACTGTTTGTATTTCTGGCAAAATTACTGCCTTCCTCGTTTTATAATCGGATCGTGGGGAAAATGTACGGATAATAAAAACGAGCTTTCCGAAATCCGATAAAAAAGCAGATAAAAGAACGTGCTTTATAGGCACGTTCTTTTATTGAGGGGGAATTCCCATAAATATAGGAAGAGGCAAAGAACGGTATAAGTTGCCGCAAACCGGACGTACAGCCGTTCAGAACAGCATAATCGTATTGAAGCGACAGCTGAAGAACATACGTTATACCGTAAGGTTCACGGAAAGTGCTTGCTCACAGGCGATATATCCGGAAATGATCTAACCTACATAATTTGAAGGGATATTGGTATTATCGGGGACGGAGCGCGTGACCCAGGCATTTCCGCCGATGATACATCCGTTGCCGATAACGGTTTTCCCGCCGAGCACGGTAGCGCCGGCGTAGATAATGACGTTGTCGCCGATATCGGGATGGCGTTTTATGCCTTTTATGGGATTGCCGTCGGCGTCCGGGGGGAAGCTTTTCGCGCCGATGGTGACGCCCTGATAAAGCTTGACTCTTTTTCCTATGACGGCAGTTTCACCTATCACCACGCCTGTGCCGTGGTCAATGAAGAAGTATTCACCGATCTTTGCTCCCGGGTGGATGTCGATACCTGTCGACCGGTGAGCCAATTCGGTTATGAAGCGGGGCAGAACGGGCAGCTTGACGCAATAGAGAAGGTGAGCGATCCTGTAAGCCGTAAGAGCTTCGATCGCGGGGTAGCAAAGGATTACTTCCATACGGCTGGAAGCAGCGGGATCGCCTTCATAGGCGGCGGTGATATCGGTCATGAGCAAACGTCTTATTTCGGGAAGGGCTGCGGTAAGCGAGGCGGCAGCTTCAAAGGCTTCGCGTCGCGTGACAACGGGCATGGCAGCTTTTATCAGCATTCCCACAGCTTTTCGCAATTCGTAATAAGTCTGATCGGTGTTATGGGAGCAGAGTTCCGGGAAGAGCGTTTTTTTAGCCGAAAGCAGGAAGCCGTCGAGAAGGACGCGCATATTTTCAAAATCGCCTGTTTCGGCGGAGTCAAGATGGATAAGAGCGGAAACTCTTTTCAATTGGTTTTTCATTGCCGCTGCTCCGTGAAGAACTTCCGGAAAAGAGGAGAGGAAAGATATTTGATTCCTCCGTCAGGCAAAAGGACTACGATCGTTTTGCCCCGGAATTCTTTTCTTTGAATTATGTTTTTCGCCGCGAAAAGGGCCGCTCCGCCGCTCGGCCCCGTAAGGATACCTTCTCTCCGTCCGATCTCGGCTCCGCAAATATATGCGTCTTCGTCCGAAACTGCGATAATTTCGTCAATTACTTCGGTGTTGAGTACAGACGGTATGAATCCGGCGCCTATGCCCTGTATGGCATGCTCTCCCGCCTTGCCTCCGGAAAGCACGGGGCTTCTTTCCGGTTCAACGGCTACCACATATACGTTTTTGTTTTTTTCTTTGAGAAATTCGCCTATGCCCGTTATGCTTCCGCCGGTGCCGACTCCCGCAATAAAAACATCCGTATTTTCTCCGCTGTCCTGCCATATTTCAACTGCGGTGCCGTTTTTATGAGCTTCGGGATTTGCGGGATTGTCAAACTGTCCTGCGATTATGCCTGATTTCGTTTTTTCGCACAGTTCGCGTGCTTTTTTTATTGCTCCCGTCATGCCTTCCTCGCCGGGAGTCAGAAAGACTTCTCCGCCGTATGCTTTTATAAGCATGACCCTTTCTTCCGACATGTTGTCCGGCATAACAATGACTACCTTATACCCCAAAGCGCTTCCTATAGCCGCGAGCGCTATTCCGGTATTGCCGCTTGTCGGTTCAAAGATGGTGCCGCCTACAGAGAGTGTTCCGTTTTTTTCTGCGCGCCTTATCATATTGAGCGCGACGCGGTCTTTTGAAGAGCCGTAAGGGTTCATAAATTCCGCCTTTGCCAGTAGTAAGCCTTCTCCTCCCCATGCTTTGAGCGTTTCGGATAACGAAATCAGGGGCGTGCGGCCGATGAGCTGTACTGATGATCCGTAAATATTTTTTGTCATGTCAGTCCTTTATTGCGTGCGAAGACGATATTTTCATCGCACAATTAAAATATGATTACTGTAATATACATATGTGCATACATTATATGCCTGTGCAGGCAGGGTGTCAAGAAATTTTTTGCTTGCTTTGTAAACAAGAAAAAAGTATGATGCGGTATATCGGTCAAAAACATATAAACATAAAAAAGCTTTATAGCGGAAGAAATAAAGACGCCGGAACAGACGAAAGCGCAATAACCGTACGGAAAGCAGAAAGCGTTCAAATACCGAAAGGTTATACTGACGGCAAAAAGCGGTGCTTGAAAGCAAGCCGTAACGCACGGGAAATAAAAGCGTTCTGAAAAACCGAGATTACACGGAAAGCGAAGGAAGGGTAAAAAACCGGAAATCGACGAGAAGCGAAAAGCGTGTTCTATTAAACCGAAACGTACACGGAAAGCAGAAAGCGTTCAAATACCGAAAGGTTATACTGACGGCAAAAAGCGG
>URET01000026.1 GCA_900546875.1 uncultured Eubacteriales bacterium | reverse complement strand
CGTTTGAAAAGGCGCTTGCAAACAGTTTTGAAACTTTATCGACCGGAGCCGTAGAAATTGCGGGGTAATAAAACAGAGCCGTCTGCAAGAGTATTTGCGGACGGCCGTCTCTGTCCGACAAATGACGTTTTTCCCGAAAACTGTCGTGTGAGCTCCGCGAGGCGGCTTATATTCATTCGTCGCAAGCTTTTACGGTAACGGTAAAAATTTCGCCGTCTTCGGGGTCGTCGGGGCAGCCGAAAATTTCGTAAGAGTATATCACGATTTTCTTTCCCGAGATTTTTTTTGCGTTTGAAGCCGAAAGGGTGCCTATTATCATGCCTCCGGCGTAAACGTAAAATTTTCCGTTTTTTGAAACGACTTTCGCCCGGTCGCCCGGAGCGCACTTATTTGCGTTCACGAAAAAACGTTTTTGTCCGGAAAGTCTGACGAACAAGGCTTTTTCCCGAACTTCGGAAGGAGTTTTGTTTTCCGTGCGGGGCAAGGGTCTGAAAAACGCCGTTCCCGTGCCCAGACAGAGTATAAAAGATATCGCGCCCCAGACTGCTCCGGGAAGCTTATAATAAGCGGAGTACAAAAGCGCTGCCGCAAGTAACAGCACTCCCGATAAAAAAATGAATTTTCCGACTTTCGGAAGCATATCGCGTTTATTTTTCATAAGTAAAAGAATGAGCCCGTGTTTGACAGATGATCCGTTGCGCTTCAGAAGGAAAAGGGAAGAGTGGTCGCGTCTGCTGCCGCGACGCAGCTCCTGCAGTTATTGCGGAACAGAATACACCGTCGGGATCGTCCGGCGTTTTGATCCGATATCCGAAACGGGTTTCGGCTGTAAAATAAAACGGCACAGTAACGCATTTTTCTGAAACAGCTCCTGTTTCAAGGAAACGCAAGCGAAGGCAATGTTTTATTGACTCGGTTTTTTTGCGGCAGGCGCCGCGGCTTCGGAAGAGTAACGGCGTCAATTATATCGTGTTATGAGCATGATACAATAAAAGCGCCGGAAAGTACAGCGTTTTTTACCTTAAAAGAAAAACCGGGAAACAAATTGCCCGCGGCAGTTGTTTTCCGAGGCTGACCCGAATACTTTTTGCATGTATGCGGAACGCGTTAAGGCTCAAGAAACGGAGCTTTCCGAGGTCGACCGGATGTTTCAGCCCGGATGCGGTAAACGCGTTAAGGCTCAAGAAACGGAGCCACGGAGGATAAACGCAAAGAGTTTTCGGTTTAGACGCATGTATGAGTTGAGCAAAGGCGAACTTCCGGGCGGTGCGAAGGGGGCAAAAGTGCCGAAGTACATTTCAGAGACTTTACAAAAGGAAGGGGATATGGTATAATTTACATGTTTTACCATATGTTTGTTTCATCAGAGGAAATATGAAAAAGCTGCCTTCATCTTTTATACTTTTGAGCCGTATTATATTTACTCCGCTCGGGCTGTTGCTTGGGGGTATACTCGGAAGCAGTATTCTCGAAAACACGGATTTTTTGGACGGTATATTGGCGAATGTTCCGTCACCCGGGCTTTTCAATGTCATATTCATAATATGTTGCGCTGTAGTTATAGGTGTGATACTTTTTTTTATCGGGCCGTTGGTTTGTCAGATAATATTCAATGCGTGCGGCAGGCTTGTGCATAATCTGAAAAAGTATACCGGGCAGGAGATCGTAGCCGGGTGTCTCGGGCTGGTCACCGGCACTTTTATGGCAAGTCTTATAAACAATCTTCTTTCGCTTGTGAATATTGCCTGGTTCACCGTGACCTTTTCGGTGCTGAGTTATCTTTTCTTTGCTTTTGTGGGGATGGCGATAGGAATAAACTATCTGAAGGGAGTTATAGTATCTCAGGACGTGGCGGACGGCAGAATATCCAAGATACTCGACGCCAGCGCTCTTATTGACGGCAGAATTGCGGAAGTTGCAAAAACGGGATTTGTTGAAGGACCTTTCGTTATTCCGGCTTTTGTGCTTTCACAGCTTCAGACCATTGCGGATTCGGATGATCTCCTCAAACGCAGCCGCGGACGCAGAGGACTTGACGTAATCAAGGCGTTGCAGGAGCATTCTGGTTCTGCCGTGATACTTGACGACACGGATTTCCCCGATACAGCCGATGCTGACGGAAAAGTCCTTAAGCTTGCAAAAAAAATGAACGGAGTCATAATATCCGTTGATTTCAATCTATCCAAAGTGGCGGCGGTCAAGAAGGTAAAAGTTCTCAATCTGAATGAGCTTTCAAATTCCGTGAAGCCTATTGCTTTGCCCGGTGAAAAGATGGATCTTATGATACTCAAGGAAGGAAAGGAGCCCGGTCAGGGAGTCAGCTATCTCGAGGACGGGACCATGGTGGTCATAGAAAACGGGGGAGAGTATATAGGCAAAAACGCTGTCATAACCGTCACCACCAGCCTTCAGACCAATGCGGGAAGGATAGTTTTCGGCAGGATAACGGAATAGCCGGCGGTAATTTTTCAAGGAGGAAAACGATCGGTTTTGAAGGTTCCCGGCAGGTACCGTCAGGATCGAGACGAAAATCCGGAGGAAAAAGCGTATCGGGCAGCCCCATAACGAGAGCTCAAACGGACAGAGGATTTTATCCCCGCGGAAGGCTTATATGATATTTGTAAAAGGCTGTTATGCGTGCGCAGGATCTCGGCAGTATGGAAAGGTAAGGCGCTTTCAGGCAGTGCAGACCGCGGTCACTCGGCCGTTAAACGAGGATATATCGATACATTCAATACGGGCACGACCATAAGCAGACAAAGAAAAAGGCGTTCAGTGTCGCCTGTATTCCGGCGGTCATGATAAAAAAGAGTTGTATTTCAAGGTATACGAGCGGTGAGTCAAGAAAAGACTTGCCGTTTTTTTGTTAGTTTTCGGCGAAGCGGAGGTCGGTTTTCAGTACGACATGACGAAGTCTGCAAAGACAAAAGCTTTCTGAGAGCGAGGAAGCGGAAATACAGCGTACGGAGCTTACGGATAAACCGCAGTGCTCTCGCGAAAAATACCTGAGCGCGAAGTTTAAGAAGTAAAAGGGAGGAAAAAGGGCGGTCGCGGCGGTCAGCTATAAAGTTTCCGGTACTCGTTCGGGAGGAGTCCGGCATATTTTCTGAATACCCGTGAAAAATGACTTTGTGAGGAAAAAGCCAGAAAATTGCTTATTGCAACGGCAGGTTTGTCGGTGTAGCGGAGCAGACGTTTAGCTTCTTCTGTTTTTTCTCTGAGTATAAAATCTATGAGATTCTCGCCCGTTTCCGTTTTGAACTTCACCGAAAGCCGCGACCGGCTTATAAACAGTGCCTTTGCTATTTTTTCCGTAGTGATCTGATCGGACAGATGGTGAAGAACGTAGTTTGTCACGTCCAGAACAAGCTTCGAAGGTGTTTTGCCCATACGAAGTTTGTCGATACGTTCCGTATAATCCGTAACCATTTTGTACTGCAGATTGGTGATCTTGTCTATACCGCCGAGCAACTCGCATTCTCTGATATAGGCATCGCTCAGGGAAAGCGCGTCCTCAACGTCCATGCCGCCGCGGATCGCCGCGCGCGAAACAAGCGTGGCGGTGACAATAAAAGTATTTTTCATCTGTCTTAACTGATCGGAGGCCATTATCCCCGGCCTTACTGCCGGTGCGTTTGCTGTCCATTCTTTCAAAGCCGCCGTGTCTCCCCGCCTTACCATATTCATGATGGTCTGCTCAAGAGCAAGCGTGTTGTGAACGCTTTGCTGAAACTCTCCGTTTCCGGTTTCATCGCCGAACCCTTCGCTCGCCCGTACCTTTTCCGCCCTCTCTCTGAGGTCGTTTTGTTCGGATTCGTATATCTGAATGTCGCTCAGACCGAGTTTTTCCCCGTTGAGGACGTAATTCATCGTACAGAGTATCTGAAGTATGCTTTCAAGCGGCATCGGAGTTATGCTTTTCATGCCCGAAAGAAATGCGTCCGTGTCGGCGGCGGCAACGCCGCACCTGAAAGCAAGCTCTTTAAGTATCTGATCGCTGTTTTTGGTCTGAATGGAAGGCCCGAGTACTATTTTGTGCTTTCCGCTGTTCACGATCCCGTAATAGTGAAAATAAGGCGTGATATAATAGCCTATATGCGAGTTTACGGACAATACCTCGCTTCTGAATGCCTCCAGCGGATCAACGGGCAGATCCGCTATGGAATGATAGAAAATCCGAGTTTCTTCGTAAAAGACGCGCACCGGTATGCCTGAGAGATTCCCGATTACTCCGCACAGATAATTATAATCGATGTTTTGCATGGCGCAACCTCCATATTAAAACAATTATAACAAAAAAGTAACAATTGTGCAATACTTATTGAAAAAAAAGTAATATAATCTAACCAAGAAAGAAAGAGGTAAATAAAAAATGGATATGAAGCAACTCTTGACCCGGCTCACTACAGAGGAAAAAGCGGCGCTGGTCGCGGGGAGGGATTTTATGTTTACAAATCCCGTTCCCGGTTCGGGGATATCGTCTTTGCGCATGTCTGACGGTCCGCACGGACTGAGAGTGCAGGATGAGGGCGGAGATAACGGTGTCACGGGCAGTTCTCCCGCTACGGCTTTTCCCACGGCGGCTACTGTTGCCTGCGGGTGGGATCCGGAGAATTCGTATAAGATCGGAAGGGCTATAGGCAGGGAGGCGCGCAAATACGGTGTGAACGTAGTGCTCGGTCCGGGGGCGAACATAAAGCGCAATCCTCTTGCGGGAAGGAATTTCGAGTATTTTTCCGAAGATCCTTTGCTTTCCGGAAAGCTTGCCGCACAGGAGGTAAAGGGGTTACAGAGTAAAGGCGTCGGGGCTTGCGTGAAGCATTTTGCTTTGAACAATGCCGAAAATTACCGTTTTATGGGTAACAGCGTTGCCGATATGCGTGCCATACGCGAAATATATCTGAAGGTATTCGAGATTATTGTCAGGGAGTCGCGTCCGGCGGCAATGATGTGCGCTTACAACATGATAAACGGCGAATACTGTTCGCAGAACAGGTGGCTTCTGACGGAAGTACTCCGCAGGGAGTGGGGTTTTGAAGGTGCCGTTATGACAGACTGGGGCGCGATGCACGACCGTATCGCGAGTCTTGAGGCGGGGCTGGATCTGGAGATGCCGGGAGACACGGCGATATGCAGGAAGTGGATAACTGACGGGATCGCAAGCGGCGAGCTTTCAGAGGAAACGCTTGACGCGGCAGTAGAAAACGTACTGAAGCTTGTTGAGAGATACGCAAAGGAATATGCGGAAGAGTGTGATTTTGAAGCCGACGACCGTTTGTCTGCCGAAGTGGCAAAGGATTGTGCCGTGCTGATGAAGAACGACGGTTTTCTGCCTCTTGATGAAAAGGAAGAGGTATTTGTATGCGGCGAGCTTTTTGAAAAGATGAGGTATCAGGGGGCGGGCAGTTCCATGATAAATCCTTTCAGGCTCACTTCTCCCGAAAAGGCCTTTGACGAGATGGGCGTCAAATATGTATACGCGCGCGGCTACAAGGAAAATGAAACGACCGTGACGCTCAAATATATCGAAGAAGCGAAAAAACGTTCGGAAAAATACGGAAAGGCAGTGGTTTTTGCCGGACTGACGGACTATGTCGAGAGCGAAGGCTGCGACAGAGAAAACATGAAACTGCCGGAAAATCAGATAGCGCTTATCGAATCGCTGATCGGAGCGGGGAAAGAGGTCGCGGTGGTGCTTTTCGGCGGTTCGCCCGTGGAGCTGCCTTTTGAAGGGAGGGTAAAAGCGATACTCAATATGTATCTGCCCGGTCAGAGCGGGGGCAGGGCATGTGCGGAACTGCTGTTCGGCAGGGCGGATCCCTCCGGCAGACTGGCTGAAACATGGCCCCTTAAGTACGAGGACGTGCCTTTCGGCAGTTCTTTTTCCAAGACGGAAAGAGAGGTTTATAAAGAAAGCGTATATGTCGGCTATCGTTATTATACAACAGCCGGGAAAAAGGTGCGTTTTCCTTTCGGCTACGGATTGTCCTATACAAAGTTCGATTACTCCGATATGACAACGGATACGGAAGGAGAAGATATCAGGGTTTCGTGCGAAGTGGTAAATTCCGGCTGCCGCGACGGCGCCGAAGTGGTGCAGCTTTATGTGAAAACGCCTGAAAACAATACTTTCCATCCAGTGAGAGAGCTCAGGGCTTTTGAAAAAATCCGTCTGAAAGCTGGGGAGAGAAGGCGTGTCGAGTTTACCGTGAAAAAGTCGGACCTGAAATATTACGATACCGTGCTGAAAAATTGGGCAGTCGAGTCGGGCGATTACGAATTCGAGATTTGCCGGGATTGCAACAGCGTCGTATTTTCCCGTCGGGTGAAAATACGGGGAGAAGGGGGCGCAAAGTGTCCGGAGGATATAATGCGTGCATACCGCGGAGCGGAGTTTAACGGACTTGATGACGAAGTGTTCGAAAGAGCCGCCGGAATAAAGATACCTCCTCTCTCCGGACTGAAACCGATAACCTTGGAAAGCAGATTTTCCGTGTTTTCGAAGGTCGGAGTGATCGGAAGATTGCTTTACTCGGCAGTCATAAACGTTTCTGTTAAAGAAATGAAGAAAGCGAAGAAGCTCCCCGAAGGAACTGAACGCGACAACAAAATAAAAGGCGCGTTGTTTCTTAAAAGAGTCATGGAAAGCAATTCGCTCATGTCGATGACGATGTGTGCCGGAAAATCTTTCCCTTATAATTTTGCTCAGGGCTTCATGTTTCTTGCCAACGGAAAGATCCTGAAAGGAATAAAGTGCTTCTGCACTGAAATAAAAGCTTCGGCGTTACCGAAAGATAAAGATCGGGAAGTTTAGTTATGCTGAATGGGAAAATTCTAAGCAGCAGATTATTTGACAGTCGCGTTCATTCCGGAAACGTGACCGCAAAAGAAAAATGGCTGGGCTATCTCCTCGGCCCCTGCGGCGCTCTGCTTCTGAACGCAGTCCTTGCCACTTACCTGAATGTGTATTACACCGATGTTTTGCATTTCACATACGTATGGGAAGGCGTTTTCCTCGTTGTATTCCCGCTGGCTTCCAAGGTGCTGGACGCCGTGACTAACGTCATCATGGGGTACATAATCGACAGAACAAAAACAAAACAGGGTAAGGCGCGTCCATGGCTGTTGATCTCAGCTCCGTTATTGTTCGTTACGGGGGTGTTGCTTTTTGTCGTGCCCGAAGGAAACGAAACCGTTCAGGTGATCTGGGTGATAGCGTCTTACAATCTTTTTTACTCTTTCGCCTATACGATATTCAATATGAGCCACAATCTTATGGTCCCCCTCTCTACAAGAAATACTCTGCAAAGAGGCGGACTTTCCGTATTCAATCAGATATCCACGATCATGATGAGCGGTATTCTGGTGGCGCTGGTCTTTCCTTTTGTCATACGTCCGATTATGGGAAGCGACAAGGTGAACTGGATCATAGTCATGAGTATCCTTTCCGCCATAGCTCTTCCGCTTACGCTCATTGAATACTACTATACCAAAGAACGCGTCACTGAAGAACAGGCTTCAGACAATACGGAAAAAAAGGTGCCTTTTCTCACACAGCTCAAAATAGTGCTCACGGATAAATACATGGTAGTGATGTTTTTGTACTTTCTGATATATACTTTCTCCTCCTCTCTCAAAAACATCGGCCTTGTGTATTACTGCGACAACGTCCTCGGAGAATATAACGACGGAAAAACTCAGATGTTTGTATCGGTCATAGGCGGCATACCTATGGGCATCGGAATTTTTGCCGTGTGGCCGCTTGCAAAGAAAATCGGGAAAAGGAATCTGACTCTTATCGGCTTTATTTTATACTCTCTGGGCAGCGCGATATGCTGGGCAGCGCCCGAAAATATGGCTGTGGTGCTTACCGGACAGTTTATAAAGAATATAGGCGGATTGCCGTGCGCATATGTATTCATGGCGCTTTTTGCGGACGGTCTCGATCATATAGAGTGGAAAAGCGGTATCCGTTGCGACGGCACTGCCATGTCCATATATAATATAATCGCCGTTGCGATAGTGGGAGTGGCGACTGCGGTTTTCAATGCCATGCTATCTTCTACGGGCTATATCGAGCCGGAAACCGTTGACGGTGTCACCATTGCGTTTGAACAGTCGGAATCCGTAAAAAACGCCATAACTTTCGCTTTTGTGGGACTTGAAGCCATAACCGGCATTGTGCTTGCGGGTTTGCTTGTATTTCTTTCCGTCGAGAAGAATATAGAGCGCAAGCATAAAGTCATACTCGAAAGACAGAAGGCGGCTTGTGAAGCAAAAGGAGAAGAGTGGGTAGCTCCCGAGGTAAGAACAGCGAGGGAAGAAGAAATGTTTCTTGCCGAAAGCGAAAAGATTTTTGAAAAAGAGCTTGCGGAAAAGTGCCGCAAAAAAGGTCTTGAATACGAAAAAGAACTTGCCAGACATAAACAGATCACTGCCGCAAAGCGTGAAAAGACTCTTGAGAAAAAGCGTTTGTCACAGGAGAAAGAAGCAAGAAAAGAAGAGCTTAAAAACAGTAAAAAAGCCCGTGCGCTTGCAGCAATGTCTTCCGAAGAACTGAAAAAGAAGGAAGAAAGGGACAGAAAACGCGCCCTCCGCGATGAGGCTTTCTGGCAGAAAGAAAGCGCGGCAGGTCAGGCTTATTACCTGAAAATTCAGAAGGAGCTTTCAGGGTCGGCAGACTGAAACCAAAACCGATAACTTTATTCATGCCGCACCCGGAAATCGTCAGAGCGTCCGCAGCGTCAATCCCCGGCGGAAACGATGATCTCCAGAATATATTGGCTTCGTCCGCACTATGAGCGCAAGGCGGCAAAAATATCGCGTAAAAAGGCGCAAAGGGATGACATCCGGCTCCTGAAACGGTAAAATATAACAAAAGAGCGATCGGACAGGCATGAGTCCGATCCCGGAGAGGTCGCGCGTCAGTCTTGCCGGAAGGGCGGCTGTACAGACGGCGGCAAAAATAATCAGCTGAAAAAGCCGTAACGGATAAGCCGCACGATCGTGCCGACAAAACTTTATCCGGTCCGGCTGTTGAGGAAGGTGTCATGAAAGCAGTAAATCTGAAAACCGAGTTTCTTAAAGATCCCGTAGGGATAGATATCCCTTTTCCGCGGCTTATGTGGAATTGCGAGGGAGGAAAGTTACAGACGGCTTATCGTATAGCAGTGGAGAGCGAGGGCAAAACGCTTTGGGACAGCGGAAAAGTAAAGTCGGATGATATGCGGGCGGAGTACCCTTCGGAGCCGGTCTCAAGGATGCGGGCGGAATGGAAGGTCATGCTTTGGGACGAAAACGATAAGCCCGGAGAGTGGTCGGAGAAAGCGTATTTTGAAACGGGACTTTTAAAGGCTTCCGACTGGAAGGCAGACTGGATAGCCGGTAATTACCGTGTCCGCAGAAGCCGCCGTTATCCCGTGGACTGTTTCAGAAAAACCTTTACGGCAAAAAAAGTATGCAAAGCGCGTCTTTACGCTACGGCGTGCGGTCTTTACGAGGTTTGTATAAACGGTAAAAAGGCAGGGAATTTTGTCCTTGCTCCCGGACATACGGATTATTGCAAACGTATACAGTATCAGACATACGACGTGACGGAGCTGATAAATGAAGGCTGCAATACCTTAACGGCGCAGCTTGCGGACGGTTGGTACCGTGGCAGTTGCGGAGCCTGGGGAAGAAGAAATCAATACGGCGTACAGACGAAGCTGCTGCTTCAGCTGGAGCTTTACGGAGAGGACGGAAGCATAGAGCGTATCTGTACTGATCCGGGATGGGACTGGTCGGACGACGGTCCGATCCGTTTTGCCGACAATAAGGACGGAGAAATAATAGAGAGCGGACGAGTGCCTTCATACGCCGGGAAGGCTTTAAAGGTGAGAAACAAAGTCGTGCCGACGGCTTCGGACAATGTGCCCGTTACAGAGCACGAAAAGTTTTGCGATCCTCATCTGATAATAACCCCCGAAGGCAAAAAGGTGCTTGACTTCGGACAGAATATAGCGGGATATGTTTCTTTTGAAATAAACGCGCACGATGGTCAGAAACTTCTGCTCCGCTTTGGGGAAATGCTTGATAAAGACGGGGAGTTCACTCAGAAAAACATACAGTGCGCCAACAAAAAACGTACCAAGGTCACGCCGTTGCAGCAAGTCGTTTACACCTGCAGAGAAGGAATCAACCGTTATAAGACGAAGTTTGCCGTTTTCGGATTTCAGTATGTGCTTGTGGAAGGGGACGCGGACTGGGCTCCGGAGGATTTTACGGCGATTGCGGTATATTCCGACATGGAAGAAACCATGAAATTCGAGTGTTCCGACGCGCTTATAAACAAATTCGTTTCTAATACGCTGTGGTCGGCAAAAAATAACCATGCCGACGTTCCGACCGACTGTCCGACCAGGGAAAGACACGGCTGGACGGGCGACGCGCAGATTTTCGTGAACACCGCGAGCTATATGTTCGATTATGCTCCTTTTGCGCGCAAATATGTTGCAGATATGCGCGACGGACAGCATAAAAACGGCTGTTACCGTCAGATTTCGCCCAAGGGCGGCATAGATTTTTATATGAATTCGATGGACGGCTCTGCCGGCTGGTCAGACGCGGGAGTCTTTATCCCCTTCAGGATCTGGAAACAATACGGTGACGATCGCGTCATCTCTCTCAACTACGGATCGATGCGGAAGTACGCGATGTATAAGATAAAGACTTTAGGAAAATGGTATCTCACGGCTTTGCCTGCAGGCGTAGGATTTAAGTACGGAAAATATATTTCAAATTACGGTCAGTCTTACGGCGAATGGGCGGAACCCGTCGACGTCAAAGCCTTCAGGATATCTGACTTTATCTGTCCCCACCCCGAGGAGACCACGGCTTATATTGTCTGTATGCTGGAGCGCATGGCGGAAATCGCTGCAGCGCTCGGTAAAGACGAAGATAAGGAGCTTTTCTTGAAATATGCGGAAAAAGCACGCACCGGTTATCGCAGACTTGTCAGAACGAAGAAATTTTCACTTGATACAGACAGACAGGCTAAGCTTGTGCGTCCTTTATACATGCGTCTTCTTGATAAGGAACAGGAAAAGTTTGCAAGAAAAAGACTTATCAAAGCTCTCGATAATTACGGCTGGCGTCTTGGAACGGGATTTTTGTCCACCCCCTTTATTCTGTACATATTAAGGGAAACGGATGTCTCTTATGCTTATCGTCTTCTGGAAAACGAGGAAATGCCCGGCTGGCTGTGTATGCCTAAAATGGGAGCAAATACCGTTTGGGAAAGCTGGGAAGGTCCCGGGGCTCAGGGCGGAGTGGCGTCTTTAAACCATTATTCCAAGGGGGCGGTGTGTGAATGGCTGTTTTCGGAGATGTGCGGCATAAAGGTAACAGGCAGAAACAGGTTTTCGATATCTCCTTTCCCCGGAGGCAACGTAACATACGCTAAAGCCGAATATAAAAGTATATACGGCAAGGTATACAGTATGTGGAGAAAGACGGGAAACGGCTATGAATATAATATCCGTGTACCTTCCGGCTGCACAGCGGACATTATTCTTGCGGACGGCAGAAAAGCGAGCGTAGGCGCGGGGGAATATAATTTCTGAAAAATCGGAGGACTGTCATGAAAATTTTTATTATCGGTGGGACCGGACTTATAGGTTCGGCGGCGGCAGGAGAACTTATTGCAAGAGGACATGAGGTTTACTCCATTGCGCTTCCTCCTCTGCCCGAGGGGGCCGTTTTGCCGGAGAAAATGAAAATCGAGTTCGGTAACTATCTTGAAATGGACGATGATGAGCTTCGTTCGCGCATGCAGGGAATGGACGGCTTTGTTTTTGCCGCGGGCGTGGACGAACGCGTAGAGGGTAAGGCTCCCGTTTACGAGCTTTACAGAAAGTATAATATCGATCCCGTGAAAAGGCTTTTAAGAATAGCAAAAGAATGCGGGGTAAAGCATACGGTAATACTTGGTTCGTATTTTTCCTATTTTGCAAAGATACATCCCGAACGGAAACTGACCGAATATCATCCTTATATACGTTCGCGTATCGATCAGGAGGATGCGGCTTTGTCTTTTGCCGACAGTGACTTTGATGTTGCGGTGCTGGAGCTCCCGTATATTTTCGGTGCTCAGCCCGGCAGAAAACCCGTGTGGGTTTTTCTTGCGGAAATGATACGTTCCATGAAACGGGCGACTCTGTGGCCTGCGGGAGGAAGCGCGATGGTCACTGTGAAACAAACAGGGCAGGCAGTTGCGGGCGCACTGGAAAGGAACCGCGGAGGCAGATGTTATCCGATAGGCTATTATAACATGACTTGGAAAGAAATGCTTAAGATCTGCCATAAATATTTAGGGTGCCCGGAAAAACCCGTAATAATTATTCCGAAATGGATATTTTTTATAGGGTGTCTGAAAATAGCGCACAAACAGAAAAAAGCGGGCACGGAAGGCGGCCTCAATATGAAAAAATTTGCCGGAGTAGAGTGCAGCGAACTTTTTATTGACAAAGCTCTCGGCTGTGACCCTCTCGGAGTCACACCGGATGACATAGATGCGGCTATCGGCGCCTCTATGAGACTCTGCGCGGATATTCTTGACGGCAAAAGGGAAAATATCGTCGCCATGAAGGGCGAGTGAGTCTGGATTGTGCAGCCCGGAAGCCGGGCGGTCGGAAGAACAGTTTCGGAGGACATCGTTTTGCCGGGTAACAGGGTCACGAAAAATATCATTCAGAAGCTGTGTGACCACTGAAGGCAAAACAAAGTATGACTTATTATGGATCATTATCTTGCAATAGATATAGGCGCCTCTTCAGGCAGACATATCGTAGGGTACAAAGAAAACGGTGAACTGCATACGGAGGAAGTTTACAGGTTTCCTAACTGCATAAAAAAACAAAACGGACATCTTGTATGGAATATCGGGAAGCTTTTCGATAATGTGGTAAAGGGTATCGGCGTCGCTTTCGGAAAGTATCCGGATATACGTTCGGTTTCAATAGATACATGGGGATGCGATTACGTGCTTCTGAGCGGCAGCGACATATTCGGACCGTGTCTGTCGTACCGTGACGGACGTACAAAAGGAGTGACAGGCAAGGTCCACGAGATCATTCCTTTCGAGGAGCTTTATTTAAGAACGGGAATACAGTTTCAGCCTTTCAATACTATATATCAGCTTTATGAGGATAAGCTGAGGGGCAGACTGAGCGTTGCAGACGATTTTCTGATGATACCCGAATATCTTAATTACAGACTCACGGGCGTAAAAATGCACGAATATACGAACGCCACCACTACCGGACTGGTCAATGCCGGAACCGGAGAGTATGACAGACACATAATCGGGAGACTCGGTTTTGACGAAAGGCTTTTCCCCGAACTTCACAAACCCGGGGAAAAGGTAGGAAGGATAATGTCTTCGGTGAGTGAAAATGCAGCCGGGGCGGAAGTGGTGCTTTGTGCGACGCACGATACGGCGAGTGCAGTTGAGGGCATCCCCATGGAGGGAGAAGAACTTTATATTTCCTCGGGGACCTGGTCGTTGCTCGGGGTGAAGATCGAAAAAGCCCTGACCGATGAAAACAGCAGGAAAGCAAATTTTTCAAATGAAGGCGGCGTGGGATACATCCGTTATCAGAAAAACATCATGGGGATGTGGATAGTGAACTCTTTGAAAGAAGAGCTTTGTCCCGACAAGTCTTTTGAGGAAATAACGGAGGCTGCAAGGGAGAGCGGATACGATGAAATTGCGGATATAAACGCACCGATGTTTTTGTCGCCCGAAAAAATGACAGAGGCGTTCAGGGCTTCGGTGACGAAGGGATTCGGGAGCGTCGGGGATTATTTCAGGTGCGCGTTCGGAAGCCTGGCGCAAAGTTACAGAAGGTGCATAGCCGAGCTTGAAGCTAATACCGGAAGAAAATACAAAAAATTGTATATAGTCGGAGGGGGAGCGAAAAACGTTTTCCTGAACGAGCTTACCGCAGAGGCTACCGGAAAAGACGTGATCGCTTTGCCTGTCGAGGCAACGGCGGCGGGGAATTTAAAAATACAGATCGAAAGAGGTGAAAGAAGTGAACGAAGCATATGAGCTTGCAAAAAAGGAGTATGAAAGCAAAGGCACGGATACTGAGGCGGCTATCTCGAAATTGCAGAAGATCCCGATATCCGTACACTGCTGGCAGGGCGACGATGTTACGGGTTTCGACGGAGGAGGAGAGCTTTCGGGAGGTATTCAGGCAACGGGAAATTATCCCGGGAGAGCGAGGAACTTTGAAGAGCTCAAAGCCGACATCAAAGAAGCTTTTTCATTTATGCCGGGGAAAAAACGCCTGAACATCCATGCCAGCTACGCTGTTCTGAACGGGGAAAATGTCGACAGGAACAAGTACGTACCGAAACATTTTGCTCCGTGGGCGGAGTTTGCAAAAGAGATAGGCGCGGAAGGGATAGATTTCAATCCCACCATGTTCAGTCACAGGATGGTAAAAAACGGCCTTACTCTCTCTTCTCCGGATGAAGAAGTAAGAAAATTCTGGATAGAGCACTGTCAGGCGTGTCTGAGAATATCCGAGTATCTTGCGGAAGAGACAGGTACTCCCGTTCTGATGAATATCTGGATCCCCGACGGCTATAAAAATATGCCTTCAGACAGGTTCGCTCCGAGAATGAGACTGAAATGCTCCCTTGACGAGATCCTTGACGTGAACTATGACAAAAGCAAAGTGACGGTGGCAGTGGAAAGCAAGGTGTTCGGTATAGGAGTGGAGAGCTATACCGTAGGCAACAGCGAATTTTATCAGAACTATGCAGCTCAGAAGGGTATTTGCTGTCTGCTTGACAACGGACATTATCATCCTCTGGAGTATGTTTCGGACAAGATACCTTCGTTGCTTGCTTTCTACGACAGGATTGCTCTGCATGTCACGCGCGGGGTAAGGTGGGATTCCGATCACGTGGTGCTGTTTGAGGACGAACTCAGGGAGATCGCCATGGAAGTCGTCAGAAACGACGCCTTTGAAAAGATTCTTATAGGTCTTGACTATTTCGACGCATCCATAAACAGACTTTCCGCCTGGATCACGGGACAGAGGGCTGTGCAGAAGGCTCTTTTGTACGCGTTGCTCGTAGATTACGAAAAACTCGGAAAATTGCAGGACGACTTTGACTTTACCGCTCTGATGGTAAAACAGGAAGAATATAAAACTCTGCCTTTTGGAGCAGTGTGGCGGGAGTATCTTAGCCGGACGGGCGTTGAGGAAGATTATCTGGTAAAAATAAGGCAATATGAAAGCCGGATATTGAAGGAGCGGGTATGAAAAATATAACAGATGCACCTTTCTTAAAGGAAATGTGCTTAACAGCGGCAAATATGTATCGACTGGGCTGGGACGAGAGAAACGGCGGTAATATAAGTTATATGCTTGACGAAAATACGGTATCGGAGTATCATGATATCCGTGATGTTAAAAGGGTCGTTCCGATAATGGGGGTAAACGAGGCGAATTTCGATATCACGCCTCTTGCGGGAAAGTATTTTATAGTCACCGGCACGGGCAAGTATTTCAAAAATACGGCAAGCGATCCGGAAAATAATCTCGGGATAGTACGCATACCCGAAAAAGGCAGAAATCTTGAAATTTTATGGGGCTTCAACGACGGAGGAAGACCTACTTCCGAATTTCCTTCTCATATGATGAGCCATATCGCAAGACTTAAAAAAGATCCGAAAAACAGGGTCGTCATCCATTCTCACCCTACGAATTTGCTTGCCATGAACTATGTGCACGAGCTGGATGAAAAGAAATTCACGCATACTCTTTGGGAGATGTCCACGGAAAGTATAGTGGTATTTCCTGAGGGGATAGGGATACTTCCCTGGATGCTGTGCGGTACCGACGCCATAGGAAGGGCTACCGCGAAAAAGATGGAAGAATTCCGTCTTGTGATTTGGGCGATGCACGGTATTTACGGTGCGGGAAGGGATCTCGATGAAACCTTCGGACTTATAGAGACCGTCGAGAAAGCCGCAGGCATCTATATGCTTACCGCTCATCTCCCGAGAATAAACACGATAAAAGATGAGGATATGGTAAAGCTGGCTGAATTTTTCGGCGTGGACTACAGAAAGGATTTTCTCGATCTGAAATGACAGAAACATCCGTCGGGAATGGGATCGCGATAAAGGCATAAAATAATAAGACAAATAATCGGAAAGCCGGACTTTTGCCGGCTGCTGTCTCAGGGGTTTTCCCGAAAGCTCGAAAAGCCGCGTGAGGACGATTTCCGGAAAAGGACGGCTGAAAGTCTGCTTGGAAATAAGCTTGCAGAACAGCCGAAAGAACCGGATCGTGTTTGAAGGACTCCGGAAGCACAGGCCGCGGAGGCACAGAAAAGAGCGAGCGCGGTTTTGGTAAAGATCAAAAGATCATCAGTTTTGCGCGAAATATCAGCGCACCGGTTTGATAAAAATATAATAAATATACTGGAGGACGTTTTATGAACAGATTTATTCTCAACGAAACAAGCTATCACGGTGCAGGGGCCGTAAACGCCATCGCCGATGAAGTAAGGAAACGCGGATTCGGGAAGGCTTTTGTCTGCTCTGATCCCGATCTTGTAAAATTCCATGTAACGGACAAGGTGCTTGACGTGCTTAAAAACAACGGGTACGCATATGAGCTTTATTCCGATATCAAAGCCAACCCCACGATAGAGAATGTTAAAACGGGAGTTGCCGCTTTCAGAAAAAGCGGAGCCGATTATATAATAGCCGTAGGCGGCGGTTCGTCTATGGATACGGCTAAAGCTATAGGCATAATAATAGCCAACCCCGAGCATGAAGACGTAAGAAGTCTTGAAGGCGCCGTGGATACCCGTAAACCGTCCGTTCCGATAATAGCCGTGCCCACCACCGCCGGAACGGCTGCAGAGGTGACCATCAATTACGTCATTACTGATACCGAAAAAAATCGCAAATTCGTATGTGTCGATCCTCACGACATTCCCGTGGTCGCCGTGGTCGACCCTGATATGATGAGCACCATGCCCAAAGGGCTGACTGCCGCTACCGGTATGGACGCTTTGACTCATGCGATAGAAGGGTATATCACAAAGGGAGCATGGACGCTTTCCGATATGTTCCATCTTAAGGCGATAGAGATCATTTCCGGATCACTCCGCGGAGCCGTTGCAAACACGCCTGAAGGCAGGGAAGGAATGGCATTGGGACAGTATATCGCAGGCATGGGCTTCAGCAACGTCGGACTCGGAATAGTTCACTCCATGGCGCACCCTCTCGGCGCACTCTATGATACCCCCCACGGAGTGGCAAACGCCATAATCCTGCCTACGGTGATGGAATACAATGCTCCCGCTACAGGTGAAAAGTATCGTGAAATAGCACGCGCAATGGGCGTGAAAAACGTTGACGGCATGACTCGGGAAGAGTACAGAAAAGCCGCGGTTGACGCCGTAAGACAGCTTTCGCATGACGTGGGTATTCCTGCCGATCTGAAGGATATAGTCAAGGAGGAAGATATAGAATTTCTTGCTCAGTCAGCCATGGACGACGCCTGCCGTCCGGGCAATCCGAAGGACCCCACCAAAGAGGATATCATAGCTTTATACAGATCCTTGATTTGATATCGCGCGTATATTTGAAAATACGGCTGCATCTGCAGCCGTATTTTTTTGCGCAAAATGAGAACAGGCAGAAGTTTAAGAGCAGTATACGTCAAAAAGACCGGTTTGGTGCTTGTTCGTATTGCCGCACGGGACAAAAAAGCAGTTCGTAACCGAGCCTCTGACCCGAAGAAAAAAACAGAGTGCAGTCAGGGTAAGGATAATACTTTGAAAGGAGCGGCGGAGCGGTTGAAGTCCGTAAAGCCGCATGTGACAAAAAAAGCAATTCGTGATACAGTCGCCGAGGGGAACACCTCAAAAGACCGGTTTGGTGCTTGTTCGTATTGCCGCATAGGGAAAAAGCAGTGGTGACGCAGCCGCCGACCCGAAGAAAAAAACAGAGTGCAGTCAGGGTAAGGATAATACTTTGAAAGGAG
>URET01000025.1 GCA_900546875.1 uncultured Eubacteriales bacterium | reverse complement strand
TCGCACTGATAAATCCGGTATGTTTGCGGCAAGTGTATTTACAGTAGAATAACTGCGAACGAGTCAGCCCCCGGAGCGTTATAGTCGGTTTTTTATGATAGCGGAATCGGAGCCGCTGAAGAAGTCTGCGTATTTTTCGCACTGACAAATCCGGTATGTTTGCCGCAAGTGTATTTACAGTAGAATAACTGCGAACGAGTCAGCCCTCTGAGCGTTATAGTCGGCTTTTTAATGATAGCGGAATCGGAGCCGCTGAAGAAGTCTGACGTATTTTTCGCACTGATAAATCCGGTATGTTTGCGGCAAGTGTATTTACAGTTGAATAACTGCGAACGAGTCAGTCCCCGGAGGGTTATAGTCGGTTCCCCGATATTATTTTGAATAAGTGCGAAATTCAGTAAAGGTTATCGTGTATGGCGGATTTATACGTAGGGTATTCTATAAAGCTTTTACATTGCGGATAAAACCGAGGCTTTATTTTTGTGTTATAGAGCTTCCGGCGGTAATAGATTTGATATCATGCAGTAAGGAAGGGGGTTGTCGGGCTGTGGAAGCGGTGCGGAATGCGACGGGTAAAAGCTGCCGCAAGCATTGTAGTCGGAAAACGGTCAGTGAATTTGTAAAATAAAAAAAGGCTTGTATAAAAGCCTCTTATTCTGAAGTACACGGCAGGGATAACAGAAATGAATTTTGCTGCGCGGGCGGCGATCTTTTATAAAGGAGATCGATTTCCGATGCAAAAGACGCGCAACGGTAAAAGAACAGTTACTCGGCTTTCTTTTTATAAAGCTTTGCGAGGCCGCCGGTAGAGGTTTCGCGGTAGTCTTTTTTAAGATCCTTACCTGTTTCGAGCATAGTTTCTATAATGAGGTCAAAAGAGATCTCACGGGTCCCGACAAGAAAGTTGGCGAGGTAGAAAGCCGTAAGCGCACGTTCGGCGGCAACGGCGTTTCTTTCTATGCAAGGTATCTGGACCAGTCCCCAGATGGGATCGCATGTGAGTCCGAGGTGGTGTTCAATGGCGATCTCGGCGGCGTACTCTATCTGATTTACGCTCATTTTGTAGGTTTCGCATAAGGCTGCCGCTGCCATGGAGCATGCGCTCCCGATCTCTGCCTGACAGCCGCATTCCGCACCGGATATACTTGCGTTGTGTTTGATAAGATTGCCCATCAGGCCGCCTACTGCCAGTCCTCGTATTATATCCTCGTCGCGCATTTTTCGGGTGCGCTGAATATAGTAGAGCACGGCGGGCATGACGCCGCAGGCTCCGCACGTGGGCGCTGTGACCACCTTTCCGCCGCAGGCGTTTTCCTCGGCAACCGCATAAGCATATGCGCAGACGAGTCTGTGTTCGCGGGTTTCGGGCATTTCGTCTATGTGATTGGAGGAGTACAATGAAGCGGCTTTTCTGACTATCCCGAGTCCTCCGGGGATGATGCCGGTGGCTTTTATGCCTCTTCTGAGTGTTTCTTTCATGCTTTCCCAGACGGAAGACAAAAATAATTCTATATCTTCGCCTTCACATTCCAGTACATATTCATAAAGTGAAATATCCTTTTGTTCGCAGTAGTTTTTGATCTCACGGAAAGAACGAAGCGAATATACGTCGGGAGTTTCGGTTTCTCCCTTTCCGTCGAAAAGAAGACTCCCGCCGCCGATACTTACGGCAAGATGTTCGCCGATTTTTTCGTTGTTACGGTAAACTTCGAATATCATTGTGTTGGGATGCGGTTTTTCTGTTTCACAGTCGAAAACCACCTCGCAGTTTTCTCCCAAAACGTCCGTGATAGCGATATCGGTGCCGTGACCTTTACCCGTGAGGGCAAGTGACCCGAATAAGATCACGCGGAAAAAGTCGGCGTCGGGATGTTCTTTCTTCACAAGCTTGGCGGCGCGTTCGGGTGCGATCGTATGGGAACTGGAAGGGCCTCTGCCGATTTTATAAAGTTCTCTGAGTGATTTCATAATGATTCCTTATACGTAAATTCGTTATTTTCGCAAACTCCACACTATAGCACAAGCTACCAAATTTACAGCTTTTTGTCAAGTGTTTTAAAGGCTTTTTCTTATGGCGCAGGCTATTTTTCGACACGATCGGATCAGAAACTTTTTTTAAAACAGTTGTCTTGTACCTGTATTCTGTTGCCTGATTCTCAAACTGATAGTATAATCTGAGTGGAGGCGGACATGGATACTTATTTTATTGCTTTTGAAAATGCGCTTTGCTCGGAATGGAGCGGCGGACAGACCCGTGAATTATTATTGCTTCCGGAAGGTTCTTCGTACGGACGCAGGGATTTTTCCGTCAGAATTAGTTCTGCGTCGGTGAATGCGGAAGAAAGCGAGTTTACGTTGCTTCCCGGGGTAAGAAGGTTTCTTTCGGTTTTGGAAGGCAGAGTTTCGCTTTTTGCAGCTGCAGACGATGCGGAGAGTTCCGGTATAAAAAAAGCCGAAAAAACAGATTTGTTTCCGGGAAGGGTGTTTGAGTTCGACGGCGGCAGAAAAGTGATCAGCCGGGGAACTTGCATAGATCTGAATCTGATGCTGAACAGAGGTGCCGACGGCGGAATGTTATTTTTCCCGTGTGGCGGAAGATGTGATTTTAAAAACGGCAGGTTCAGTTATTTCGTATTCGGCTCATGCAAGGAAGATAACGGCGGATATTCCGCAGATAAGGAAATACCTGAAAATAAAAAGTTTTTAGTTTCATTTTATTCGCAAACGGGAGGAGAAACGGTAGTGCAAGGAAAAAAGAGCGTGCTTCCGTCACGTACACTTGCCGTTTTTAATCCCGAACCGGGCGAAGCGCCGGAAATACTGACAAAAGCTGCAGTGTATTTGATATGGGCGGAGTATTGACGTCTGACGGACTGCCCGGGATTCTTTCAGAGATATATTCACCATGAAACGGGAGTTATACCGTGCATGGCGAGAAAATCATTTGCGACGGAAAAATGTTTGCATCCGAAAAAACCGGTACTTGCCGATAAAGGTGAGGGATGCGGAGCAGTCAGGACGAGGTGCCGGGATTTGTTTATGAGAGGCAGTTTGGCTTGAGCGGGTCTGCCCCAAAGCAGAAAAACGCAAGGCGGCGCGTTATCGCTGATTTCTTTGATTGCGTTTTCGGTAAAGGTTTCCCAACCGATGCCTTTATGTGACATGGGTTTATTTTTCTCTACCGTCAGCTGATTGTTGAGGAGCAGGACGCCTTCCCGAGCCCAACGGGTAAGGTCTCCGCTCGTATTATGGGTCATTCGCCCAAGGTCAGAGCGGATTTCTTTATAGATATTTTCCAGGCTCGGAGGAATCTTTACATTTTCGGGCACGGAAAAAGACAGCCCCATTGCCTGACCGGGCTGATGATAAGGGTCCTGTCCGAGGATTACGACTTTGACGTTATTCAGGTCCGTGAGCAAAAAACAATTGAAGATTTTTTCACGGGGCGGGAAGATCGTATCTCCGCGGTCATATCTTTTTTTCAGTTCTGCGCAAAGCCTGGAAAAATATGATTTGCGCATTTCTTTTTCAAAAAAAGCTTGCCAGCCGTTCTGAGGAATATTAAACATTTCAGCTCCGGTATTTTCAGCAAATAGAAGTATTGCCGCGGCAACCCATCCGACTGATGTTTTGCTCTTCGGTAACTGTATTATACCACAAAACGTTTCAAGGTGCAATCCATTTAAAGGCCGGACTTATATGCTTTTGAAACTACGGCGAAACAAGTTTTCCCGTAAAAGCATCCTGATAAATGACAAAAAATCCTTTCGGAGCGTTGTTTTCCGTAACTTCGATAAAGGAGAAATCGCTTTGAGGAGCGGCGGAATATTCTTCCGGAAGCGCGTAAGCAATGTATTTCGGAGTGTTTTCCTGCGTCACCACGCCTATAGCGTAAAAGCCTTTTTCCTTGTCGATACGCACCCAGTAGCTGTTTTTCACGGCTTTTATGAGCGGCTTATAGGCGGGGTTTTCTTCCAGAAGCTGACTGAGTCGCGAAGCTATGGTCCTGTAATAAGGCTTTATTCCCAAAGCTTCGGGGAGTCTGCGCATGACTGCCTGCTGCTTGTCTTCGCTCAAAACAGTGCTTTCTCCCGCATATGCGACTATGGCAGGATTTTTGCCGTCGTGCGCGATCACGAAACATTCGGGAGAGTCGTTTTCGCCGACAGCTGGTACGGAAAACACCGTTGTTCCGGATCCGGCTTTGCAGGTGGTATATTCGCCTCCGGATCGCAGCATTATGTAGTACGAAAGGGTTTTCGGTGCGTAAAGCGAAAGCGAGACCTGAGTCAGCCTGTTTCCCGTGCGGAGCGTAAGCATTCCCGAAACGCCGTGTGAAGGCACAAGCGTATTCTTTACTTCTGAAAGCACAAGCATATTTTTGCGAAACATATATATCTCCTTTTTTATAATTGTATTATTTCAAAAGATGAGAAAAATGTCGAATGCGGACGAAAAAGGCTGATTTCGCGGCAAAACCGCATATATAGACCATAGCAGGTATGCCCGCGTACGCAGAAAAAAGAGGATTCAAAGAAAGTCTTCGGAAAATAAAAAAATATGGTGAATCTTTGAAGCGATTATTTTTATCCTTGACGAAAGAAAGAAAAACATGCTAAAATAAACAACGGACGGTATGCTGGAAGAATGTATGTAAAAAGTCTGGTATTCGAAAATTTCAGAAACATAAGGTCGAGGTCGATCACTTTTGAAAAGGGATTGAATTTGCTTTGCGGCGAAAATGCGCAGGGCAAAACCAATACTATCGAAGCCGTAAGTCTTTGTGCACTGGGCAGGTCTTCGCGGAGCGACAGGGAAAAGGAAATGATCGCTTCAGGAAAGGATTTTTGCCGGGTTTGCTGTAATTTTGAATCGCGTTACGGAGAAGGCAGGATAGATGTGATCCTTGTGCGGAGCGGAAAAAAAAGCATATCCGTAAATTATGTTCCTATAACCCGGCTGGGCGAGTTGATGGGGTATCTGAACTGTGTATGGTTTTCGCCCGACGAATTGAAACTCGTCAAGGAAGGACCGCAGGAAAGACGGCGTTTTCTCGATGTGGATCTGTGTCAGACGGACAAGGCTTATTACTATGCGTTGGTCCGGTACAATAAGATCTTGTCACAGAGGAATAATCTGCTCAAAAGCGGGTCCGGTTCTCTGGAGATGGATACGATGCTGGAGATATGGGACAGTCAGCTTGCGGCAGAGGGCGTAAAGCTGGTGACAAAGAGGCGGGCTTTTGTGAACAAGCTTGCTCCCGAAGCTGAAAAGACGCATTTAAGACTTACAGACGGAAAAGAAGCTGTGTCGGTGAGGTATGTTTCGCAGATTGAGGGCGAAACAAGAGAGGAGATGACGCAGAGTTTCCGAGAGCTTTTAAAGAAGTCGAGAGAAAAGGATATAACGTTGAAATATACTGTCGTAGGAGCTCAGCGAGACGATATAAGGATGGAAATCGGAGACATAGATGTAAGGGCGTTCGGATCGCAGGGACAGCAGCGAACGTCGGCACTGTCTTTGAAGCTTGCCGAGGTGAGCGTATTCGAAGAAATGACGGGAGACAAACCCGTGCTTTTGCTTGACGATGTTCTGAGCGAGCTGGACAAAGGCAGACAAAAACGTCTTCTTGCCATGGGCGGAGAGACGCAGACGATAATAACTACAACTTATCTGAATGAAGTAAATTTACCTTCGGAATATAGTGTTTATAATGTAAAGGAAGGCAGATATTATGAAAGGTAGAAACCTCGGACCGTCACAGAAAGTAATTTTGATGGCTGTATTTGAAGTGCTTGCGGAAATAGGGTTGCTTGCCGCTATTGTTTACGTATTCGGTATAGCTCCTCCATGGTATATCAAATTCTGGTCGATAGTAGCGTTTGTCGGTTGCAATATAATGATGATAGTTGCGTTGATCAGGAAAATGCAATCAGCGGGGATAAAACTTGTTCTTCCCGAAAAGAAAAACAAAAAAGATTAACTGCCGTGTTTTACGGAATACTGTAAAATGCGGTTCATAAGAAGATTGTACTTGTTTCTTTTTTCAGGATGGATGTTTTTGTTTCCGGTGGCAAGGTTGATTATTCTTGCCGAGGTTTCAGGGGAGAAGCCGCGTTCGGTCAGGTAGTTCAGCATAGCGGCAATGGCTTCGAGGTCACCGTCGATTTTTTTGAAATTGTCAGAAGGAGGCGGAGCGGACTTTTTCTTTTCGGAATCGTATAACGCCAACGCGCAGATAATAACTGCAAGAGCTGAAAGTGTGCATACAATAGTAAAAATAATAAAAATGATCATAATTAATCCTCCGGTCTGGATTGTATTATTGACCTTTTAGCCGTTTGTAAACGGGGAAATAGAAATTTTTAGATTTTAAAGGAGTCTCTATGAGCAACAAAACTGGGAAAAAATCTTTCAGGCGCGTCTATTGCATGGGCCAGAAGTCATTTATTGTGGACGGTATTTTTTTTGCCGTATGTGTAATAGGGATCATAGCGTTTATAATGCTGGTCTTATATTATCCGTATGGAAAAGAATTGTTATTTAGCATTGCGGCATTGTTTTTTGCAGTGATAGGAGCTTTTTTATCGTTTGGGGATAATATGTCGTTTATAGTATTTTCCGAGGGTGAAATATCAAAGAAAAATTTTTACGGAATGATCAATAGGAGAATAAACGTTAGCGATATAAAGTATGTTTGTGTGGTGATGATGGATAATTCTCCGAAAGAAGCGTATTTTCTGCTTTGCAAAGAACATAAGGCATTTGATAAGTTTGTTAACTCGGACAAGGTGCTCAGGGATAAAGATATCATATGCTACAGAGTCACGCAGGATTCCATAAAATTCACGGAAAGCTTTTACTTCGGAAAGATAGAGGATCCGGCTAATTTTATATACGAAAGCAAGAATGATAACTGAGCCGTATAAGAAGGACAGATATGCGTTGCTGAGAGTATTGTTCACTCCGCACGGAGCGCATTGTTATAATTGCGGGGTGCCGCTGGCACCTTACGAAGATATAGGAGAATCGTCATTTTTGTGCAGCGAGTGCATGAAGAAGATAGAACCTTTAACATACAGGATATGTAAGCGGTGCGGAGCGCCGATGCCTCGTCATCATGAAGCGGATTACTGCGGAGATTGCAACTTTGAAAAAGTAAATATCGATTTTATGCGCGGAGCAGTGTTATGGAATGATATTTCCAAGAAACTGGTATATGCGCTGAAGACGGACGCAGCAAGAGAAGTTGTCAATACGATGGTGTGGTTTATGAAAAGGGAACTGAGAGCGATGAATGAAGAAACAGAAGTGGTGACTCCTGTTCCGACATTCAGACCGTACAATAAAAGCGGACACGCGACATTCATTGCCGTCGAATTGGCAAGACAAATGAAATTACCGTTATCGAGAGGGTCATTGATAAAGGTCAGGAGCAGCGAGAAATATTCTGCGGCGGGGTTTTCGGGAAGACAGGAACAGGCAGCACGAAATTTCAAAGTAATTGACAAAAGAGATTTTCGGGGTAAACGCGTACTGATAGTGGACGATGTGATAACTACGGGCAACACTATGAATGCATGTGCGGGATTACTTAAAGAAGCGGGTGCGGAGTTTGTAATGGGGATAAGTTTCGCGCGGGTGGCATACAGATTAAAGGAAATAAAAAGAGAAGAAGAAATGTCAGCCGGAGCAGAGAAGAAAGAGCCGGGGAACAGGGACTGAAGGAATGGAAATTTATAAAGCAGCGGGGAGTAGGGCGTTATAATCGGTTGACAAAAAAAGATAATTATGATATTTTAAAAGAGTTCTTTGCAAAACAGAGAAGGAAACAGCATAAAAGAAATACAGACAGAAGAGAAAGAGCTGAAGAATAAAAGAAGCTGAAGAGATAAGAATAGAAAAAAAGGAATGGAGACGTATCGAAGTGGTCATAACGGGACTGACTCGAAATCATGTTATCTGTGCCAAAAACTGAATATTCTCTAAATGGAGACGTATCGAAGCGGTCATAACGAGCTCGACTCGAAATCGAGTTGTCCGAAAGGGCACGTGGGTTCGAATCCCACCGTCTCCGCCAACAACAATCCCGCGTAAATCAAGGGTTTACGCGGGTTTTCTTATGCCTTTTAGCTGGTGATTTTGCCCTGCTGAAAACAGGCAAATCCGGGTGAATGGTGCCCGTGGTGCCCTAATTTGTGGTGCCCTGCGGCAAACTTCTTATACATCTTATTCATAAAAAATGTATGCCGTGGTGCCCGAATGGTGCCCGGAACTTCTAAAAGCATATAAAAAGCAGCGTGGAACTATAAAGAGATACGTCCTTTACAGCTCTATTTCGCTGCTTTTCTTTTTGGCTTTTTTCGGCTCGCTGCCTTTATCCGGCGTGGGCTTCTGCGGGTGCAGGGCTTTGTGGTAGGTTTCAAGGACAGCTTTTTTTCGTTCCAGCCGGACATTGACGTATTGTGCCGTTACCGCTTCAAGATTAGTTGAGATACCAAGCGACATGCCAATACCTTTTAGTGTATGCCCCAATATCTCGCCTACGGTATAAAAGTCGCCCGTAAGCTGGTGCATATTTGTAGCTGCCGTATGCCGTAAATCATGGAAACGAATGTGCGGCATTTCGAGGTGCCGGATAAGCTGACCGAAGTTTGCCGACATTCTATCCCTGCGCTGCGGTGAGCCGTCCGGCTTTGCGATAAAGAGTTTGTTGTCATAGTACACGCCGCCGCTTGCTTCTATCAATGCTTTCTGCCGCTCGATTAAATCAAACTGCCGCAGGAAATACGGTAGCGTTTCCTCGGTGATCGGCAAAATGCGGTCGTTGGATTTTGTCGGTGCCATTTCTGTAATGGTTTTTGTGCCAGGTGGTACCTTGAAAGGCATTTGCTCAACAACTCCAAACTGCATTTTTTCGAGGTCGATATTGAATGTCCGCAAGCCGATAATCTCGCTCATACGCAATCCATACATTCCGGCAAGGACAACGGGCATTTCCCACTCCGTACCGATCACGTTGCTCATAAATTGCTGCATTTGCTCAACGGTGTACGGGTCGGGTGTTTTCCCCTGCTTGCCAAACTTTGTGATTACATCACGGGCAGGATTATGTTCGATATAATGATATTTTCGTGCGTGTTCCATTGATACGCTCAAAATGCGCTGTGCGTAGCGGACGGTGCTGTTAGACAGTCCTTTATCAAAAAGCTGCTGGAACATATTATCAAGCATAGCTGGCGTCAGTTGGTTTAGCTGAACATTACCGACATAAGGCACAATATGATTTTTGATATGGCTTTTATAGCTGGCAAACGTACTCGGACGTAAATTTGCCTTGCCATGATTTTCTACCCATTCCTCTAAATACTCTTTGACGGTCTGCTTACCCTGCGAAGCAATAACAGGCGTATAAACAGGATTAGAAAGTTTTACTTTCATTTCTGCTTCATGCTGCGCTGCTTCCTTTTTGGTAGCAAAGCCTTTTTTGGAATAGGTTTTCTTCCCCTCCGGGGAATTGTACTTGATATTCACATCGTAAACGGTACCTGGCTTTCCCGTCAGAACGCCGTTGCTATCGCGCTTATTCTGTACTTGTCTTGATGATATGGCCATACTTTAACCCCCTTGTGTTGTCGGGGGCTTTGCCGATCTCTTCGCCCTGTGGTACCAATCCCAAATTGCAGCGTCGGCAATCAAGCGGCGGTTCCCGTTTTGTATATATTCAAGCTCTCCGCTATCCATAAGTTCACGCAGTTTATTTTCTCCAATACCGCTAACCTTGCTCATTTGCTCAACGGTTTTAAGCATGGGAAGCAAGGGGGCGGTCTGGCTTGCGGTTTCCTTTTTTGCCATAAGAAAAACCCCCTTTCGTAAAATGGCTAAAAAGTGCAATACGAAAATGGGCTTTTCATCGGACGGCTGCTGGCAACAGCTCCACGGGAGTTTCACCCCGTCCCATGCTTGTGGGTGCGCCGCGCAATGCTGTGAGGGCGTTCAACGCGGGAGTATCATTGTCCTGCCTGTACGGTCGTCGCCCGCAAGCTGCCACGCTTGCTTTGCGGCGCGGTGTTGTTCGCTCTGCTTTTCCCCTACGGGGAAAAGCGGTCATGGCGCACCCGCCGTCCGGCTCGGTACAGGGAGAATGTGTCCGATCTTGCCCTATGCTGCGCCGCCACTAATTTGCGCCGCTTTCTTTGTCAAGGAACAAACAGGGCAGATTTACGCAAAGCGGAAAGGGGTTAAACGCTTCGCGTTTACTTATCTGCCTTAAAGGATAGGACAGCCCGCATGAGCTTTGATTGCAGCCGTTCCCGCAAGTCCTCGTCTACTCCGTAATAGGTATTGCCGCGCTCGTCGCGGATTTTTCGGATAGACAGGTGGGCTATGTAGCTTTGGTAGTGCTGCATGACAATGTTCATGGCTTCCGGGTCGCCCTTTGTCGCGGCTAAAATGACCGGGTAGGGCAATAAGCCGCGCTCGTCGGTGTTACAATTCGTCCCATTCATCGGCGCGTTCCTCCAAGTATCGTTTTAGCAGTTCAAAAGAGCTTGTCCGGCGGTACTGTACTGTGCTGCGGGGTACTTTCATCAGCTCCGCGATCTCAACATCTGTCATGTCGAAAAAGTAGTACAGCAGTACGGCTTGACGTTTTTCGTCCGGCAGGGAGTGCAGAGCTTCGGCAAGCAGTTTCGCGGTGATCTTCAAGCCACCCGCGCAAAAGGCTTCTTCGTCCTCGTTGACAAAATATCTGTCAACGGTATAAAGCTGCTTTTCTTCTTGCGGGGTAAGGTCTGCAAAGCTCACTTCGTGCCGCTTGCGGCTTTTGCGTTCCCGGCAAGCGTCAATCAGTTCGTTGCGTAACGTACGTTTGCAGTACGCATTAAACTCACATCTCGTTTGCCATTCAAACCGAGCAGGGTAATCCATGTTCTCACCCCCTCTCGTTCCCGGGGGGCGGGTTATTTATCCCCTTTCGGCTGCCTTCCACGGACGTGCCGTGTCTATGCCAAATGGAAAAGCAAAGTTTTTGAAAAAACTTTTGAGAACAGCAAAATGCGCCCGCCCGCAAGACGCGGACGAGCGCAAAGGAAATGTAAGAAGTATTTAGATGTATTGACAGTTCATATTCATAGCCGGAATATCCCGCTTGCAGAGCATAGCTTTTTTTGACCGCAAAGCATTAGGCGGGTTGCAGTAAATGAAAATAGACACGGCGATACCTCCCAGATACCGCCGTATCCTTAAAAAAGGGCGACTTTAACACACCCCCCGTATTCTCATTTTTTGAAAAAGAAAACGGCGGCTTTAATTTTACAAGTTTGATATTCTACAAATGACGATAGGTTTTTTTACCGATATAACCTATGCCCAATATTGCGATTGCGGTGAAAAACATTATAGCGGGAAGATGATTTATAAACCTTTCGTATAGATAACCATAGAACAATATACCTATTGGAAGAGCAATGCTTACTATTGCTGAATAAAAAGACATGATACGCCCTAACATATCATTAGGTACATTCTGCTGAATGGCAGACATAATAAAAATTCCTGCTATGTTCGCACTTATGAAAATAACAATTCCAATAATCACAAATATGATATAGGTTAAGTTTGCAGAAAGATCGAGCAAAAGAGTACATCCAAAAACAGCTATTGACATTCCCATAATCCAAAAAAGCCAATAGATTTTGTTCGTTTTGAATTTATTAGCAATCATTCCAGCAATTATCCCGCCTATAAGCCCGGCAGTTCCCATAAAAGCCTGTGACAATCCATTTAATACAGAACTTAGATTTAGTACAACTCGTATTATGAATGGTGCGCCTGTTGTAATTAGGGGCTGTATCAATAAAACGAAAGCCGCGTTTAGAAGAATTGCTTTGAATACATATATCTGTTTTGATTTTAAGAAATAAAAACTCTCGTATAAGTCTTTTTGTATTGCGTGTAATGGGTTACTGATTGGGGGCAAAGAAATTTTCGGTATTTTTATGAACGCTTCAAGGATAGCGGCAGAGAAAAAGCAAATAGCATACCCTGAAAAGATAATTTGCATTCCCAGCAAATATGCTTTTCCAACTGCACTATAAAGCAGCCCTGCTAACAATGGCCCTATTAGATTTGCAAGCATATTTATTTGGCTAACAATGGCATTAGACTGTATAAGACTATCTTTTCCTTGAATGAGAGGTATGCTTGATTGCACCACGGGGATTTCAAAAGAAGATACAACTGACAATCCCACCATGATAACAGTTATCAAAATGAGCATATTGGAAAATGATAATGAAAACACTAATAGGACAGTCATAATTCCATACAGGCCGTCTAAAGCAATCATAAGATTTTTTTTGTTACAGCGATCGGCAATAATGCCGCCAATCGGAGATAAAAAAATAGGCGGTAAATAACCGATTGCTGTAATTGTTCCAAACAAAGTGGCAGAACCGGTTAAGTCAAGTATCAGCAAAGACAGGGTGAATTTGAGTAAGGCAGTTCCAAACATAGATGAGGCTTGTCCTATTATCAAAAATATAAAATTTCGGTTTAATGTTTTTTCTTTCATACCGCACCCCTTAAAATTTACCCCTATTATAAAAATAAAAGCCTGACAATGGCTGTCAGGCTTTCAAAATCTTTATATGGTTTTTTACTTGATTATTTCTAACATGGTGGCAATGTCCTCGGTTGCCATTGCTACTTTTGACTTTTCAATTAGAATATTTCCTCCTGTCATTATGTAGGATGGCATTACTCTAATACCGTTATAATAGATTTCGGTAGTACGCAATTTATAGGTGGAAACGGCAGAAACAACATTTTTCTTTGTTGCCTTTTTCGTAATCATGTTAAAGGCTTTTTTTGCAACATCACCCATAAGCATAATAACCTTTACATGGGGGAATAAAGAAAGTTCTGCTTCTAAATAGGGCAAACTATCTTCAATACTACTTTTTTCGATAGCATATTCTGTCTTTGGAGTTTTTACGGCATTTGTAATATAGATCCCCATTTGCAATATGTCTTGCATAGAGTTAACCTTTGCTCCTGCTCCTTGAAAAAGAGGAATAGTCGTTTTCAGATAATCAGCGTCAGGGACTCCATAAAAATCCTGTGAAGCGTCAGAGGGTACAACCTCATTTATCATAATTGCCTTAATCATAAGGGGATCAATTTCAATGTTGTTAAGATATATGCTGCTTCTTCTGCCTACTTTCGCCTCAAGCTCATTTTGTATATTCATATCTTTATTCTCCTTTATGATGTTCTTTTGCAGCTTCATGCTTTGCTTTCAATGTTTGACGGATAGATTTGGGGCGAACTATGGTTACTTTGTCTCCGAATGACATAAGAAAATCATATAGCCAATTATTTTCCGGCAGAGTAAGTTTAACAGTATATCCGTTTTCATGTTTCATAATAGCCGTATCGTCCAGCGTATCAAATAACCTATACCCAACATCTAAAGTAAACTCCAGTTCTAAATCAATCAAATTTCCAATTTCCTTTGGCATTGGAAAGACGGAATGATATTGGCATATATCTGTTTTGCGCTCAAAATGCATTTCTGTTAAAAGTAGGTTTTTTATCCGCGAAAGTCGAAATAATCTATTTTCATTGCGTGAAAGGCAAAAAGCGAATAAATACCATGCTCTGTCTTTATAGATCAATTTATATGGATATACATTTCTCTTACTGCTATCACCAGTAGAATTGTAATAGTCAAAAGTGATTTCGCAGTTTTCTAATATTGCCTGTTTTAGTTGCCTAAACAATCTATTTTCACTTTCTGCAACACTACCCCAACGAGAAAAATCCACATCAATCCAATCAGTTAAGCTGGTTTGAAAAATTGCACCAAGTTTATTCAAAATAGTGTCTACCTCTGGATATTGAACGGCGGATAGGCTTTGCAAACTGGATAATATCTCTAACTTTTCCCTATCTGAAAAAAATGATTTGTTAATGATGTAATCATCAAGGAACTGTATGCCGCCGTTTCTTCCAGTTGTAACATAGATAGGAATACCCGCGCTACTTATAGCGTCTACATCACGATAAATTGTGCGAACGGAAACTTCAAATTTTTCTGCTAATTCAGGAGCGGTAGCGTGCCCTTTATCCAGTAAGTAATACAAAATTCTAAACAGTCTGCTTTCCTGCAAATTATCACCCCCATACTTAATTATATTATAATAACCATGACAACGCCATGTCAAGGTTATATATGATTTATTTAAGCCAATAATAGGAATTGTGTAGACATATCCAAACAGAAAGGTGAACTGTAAAATGTAATAGGGTGAATTGAGAATGCAAAGCGACCTGTACCATTGTACGATTTTAAGGCTTTCGGGGCAGCCATAAAAGCCGCGAGAAAAGAATACGGCGAAAGCCGGAAAAAGGTAAGCGACGAGTTATATATTTCCCCGCGCTACCTTGCGAATATCGAGAACAAGGGACAGCAACCGAGTTTACAGGTGTTCTATGATCTTGTAACCCGGTATCATATTTCGGTAGATCAATTTTTCTTCCCGAACAGTGACGCGGAGAAATCCACCAATCGGCGGCAACTTGACGCGCTGCTGGACGGTATGAGCGATAAGGGCATACGGATTGTAACCGCAACGGCAAGGGAAATTACGGAAGTCGAAAAAGAGTAAACACAAAGCAAAACAGGCAAAAGGACGCTATGGAAACGCATTGTTTCTATGGCGTTTGTCTTTTTCTGCGGAAGTGTTCGGCAAATCTGCACTTTCATCGTGGGAGAATACGAAAAGATGAATAGCAAGCATAGGAAAGGGGTACCCTTTCCGTATTTTCGTCCCCCTGCGCCCTGCGGCGCGGCGGCTGAAAATTGCTTGTTGGGAAGTGTCCCAAACCCTCTTTGCAGAGAGAAAGGAGCGCGGCATGAGCGGCAGGAAACGGACGGTGCAAATCAAATTCAGAGTAACCGAGGAAGAACGGGCGTTGATTGAGCAGAAAATGAAGCTCGTCCCTACCCGGAACATGGAAGCCTATTTGCGGAAAATGGCAATCGACGGGTACATTATCCAAGTAGACCATAGCGACATAAAGGCTATGACAGCAGAGATACAGAAAATCGGGGTCAACGTTAATCAGATTTCAAAGCGCGTTAATGCGATGGGCAGCGTCTATCAAGAGGATATAGAAGAAATAAAGGGGGTGCTTGCGGAGATATGGCGGTTACAAAGATTAAACCTGTTAAAAGCACGTTGAGCAAAGCCCTTGACTATATCCAAAACCCGGATAAGACGGACGGGAAAATGCTTGTGTCCTCTTTCGGCTGCTCCTATGAAACGGCGGACATTGAGTTTGCCTTTACCCTGTCGCAAGCGTTGGATAAGGGAAACAACCTCGCCCACCACTTGATACAATCCTTTGAGCCGGGGGAAGTCGATTACGAAAAAGCCCATGAGATCGGGCGGCAGCTTGCCGACGCGGTAACAAAGGGGCAGCATGAATACGTCCTCACGACGCACATTGACAAGGGGCATATCCATAACCATATCATTTTTTGCGCGGTCAACTTTGTAGACCACCATAAGTACGTTTCCAATAAGCGCACCTATTACGGCATACGCAACATCAGCGACAGGCTGTGCCGGGAAAACGGCTTATCGGTGGTCGTGCCGGAGAAAGGCAGCAAGGGGAAAAATTATGCCGCGTACCACAAGGAGAAATCTGCAAAGGCAAAATTGAAGATTGCCGTTGATACCCTTATCCCGCAAGTAAATAGCTTCGAGGAATTGCTATCCCGTCTGCAAGGGTTGGGCTATGAGATAAAGCGCGGAAAATATGTGTCCTGCCTTGTGCCAGGGCAGGAACGGTTTACCCGCTTAAAGACTATCGGCGCAGACTACACCGAGGACGCAATCAAGGAACGGATAGAGGGCAAGCGTACCCGCGCTGCAAAAGCCCCGCAAGCAGATCGGGGCGTGTCTCTGCTCATTGACATTGAAAACAGTATCAAAGCGGCGCAGAGCCGGGGCTATGAACAATGGGCGAAAATCCACAATCTGAAACAGGCGGCAAAGACGTATAACTTCCTCACAACACACGGGATTGAACAGTACGGGGATTTGACCGCCAAGATCGCAGAAGTCCAGACGGCAAGCGGACAGGCGGCAGAAGCATTAAAGGACGTGGAAGCAAGGCTTTCCGATATGGCGGTGCTAATCAAGAACATTACCACCTACCAAAAGACAAAGCCCTCCTACGACGCTTACCGCAAGGCAAAGGACAGGGGCAGCTACCGGGCAGCCCATGAGCGCGATATAATCCTGCATGAAGCGGCAGTAAAGGCAATCAAGGGGGCGGGCATTTCCAAACTTCCCGATATTGCCGCGCTGCAAATAGAGTACGCCAAACTGCAAGAGCGAAAAGAAACCCTATACGCCGACTATGGCAAGCTGAAAAAACAGGTTAAGGAGTACGACGTTATCAAGCGGAACATTGACAGCATTTTACGGCAGCCAAGAGAGCCGGAACAGGAGAAAGGAAAGGAACGGGAATAAAATGAAAATCGTTGATATTACGGCGTGTATCAGAGTAACAAAAGAAAATGATATGTACGGTATGGAATATTATATCGACATAGGGAGCAAAGTGAAAATTACATTCACGGACGGGAAAAACCTTGTAGGCTATGTGCAGCGTATTGACTATGGACGCTACATCAGAGAAACCGACTTGCTTGTCTTAAAGACAGAGGACAATACCCTTATCGGCGCAATGCCATATTACATAGCGGATATTGAAGTTTTATAAAACAGAAAAAACCGGGACGCGGCAGCCGATAGTGTGGCCACCGCGCCCCGGTTTTCTATGGGTGCAGGAAAAGGCGTTACGCAGTAGAACGTCATTTTTGAGGGAAAAGGTATAAAGCCCTTGCCCTATGGAAAAGCGGCTGTCAGAGCCGCGCTATACAAGGCTTTTTGCGCCCCTATCGCGTAACAGGGAGCGCATTTTTCGCATACGCTCGGCGGCTTGTCTGCGGGTGATCCGCTTGCGGCACTCCGGGCAGTATTTGACGCTGTTTGAGCTGGACGCAAAGGACGCGCCGCACTCGATACAACGTCTTTTGTCCTCGGTGTTCATCAGCTCTGCATACAGGAGCTTGTCGGCGGGAAGTACGGCAACGCGAAACCATTTGCAAAGCAGCGAATAGGAAATGAGCTGCGGACAAACGCACTCGTCCCCGTCGTCCAGCAAAAGGCATTTACCGTCTACGCAGTTGCAGCACTCCCGTTTTACAAGGGCATTGACTTTCCGGCTTTGCGGCGGCGTCAGCCGCTTCATCGCGCTCATGCTTCATCGGCGGCATAGACGGCAAGCCCCGCGTATTCTTCATCGGTCAAAGCGTCCACTTTGGAAAGGGTACGCTTTGCAAGCTCCCGCATATCCGCGTCCATATCGGGCAGCGCGGCGGTCATGTTCTCCATAAGCTGCGCCTTGCCGCCCTCGTGGTAAATGCTCATAAGGTTTGTTTCTTCAACGGTAAACTGTACCATACTCATACCTCCAATTCGTGATTTTTCGCCTTTACGGTCTTTTTCTGCGCCGCCCGTTCCTTTTCAGCTCGAAGCTGCGCCCGGATAGAGGGCTTTTCCTGCTTTGCGCCGCCGCGCTCTTTCTCCGCTTTGATTGCGGCGACATAGTCCGCAAGGGAGATCGGCTCGCCCGCCTTTGCTTTTTGCTCCAGCTCTCCGGCGGTGGGCGTCTGCGGCGTATTATTGATAAGCCCGTCAAAAGCGTTGTCGTTCTGCTCTACGGTGTCCTCGATGTGCTTTAAGGGATTGACCTTTTCCGGCTGCTCGGCGGGAATAGCAAAAGCCCGCGTCCCATTCCCCATAATCAGATATTTGCCGTCCTCGGATTGATGATGAAGCCCGTACCCGGCGGCTTCCATTTACTCGCGGCTCATGGCGGTTACATAGAAAGTCCCCCTCGGCGTTTTCACGGTTTCGCCCGTTTCCAGCTCGTCGGGGGTAAGCTGCCGTCCCTGCTCCTTAAAAAACTCCGGCACTTCCCGATAGCCGATACTGTCTACATAATGGGCGGCGTCCCTGCCGTCCCGATGAAGCACCACAATATCGGAAACGGAAAGGCTATGTCCCTTGAAGTCGGCGGGGTGGTCGATATTAAAGCGTGTGTAAATATCTTCAAGGGAAGTGTCCCGCGTAAGGGGCGCGGTATAAATCAGCTCATAATTTGCCCGGTCTACGGCGTGTTCCGCCGCTTGCAGACGGTCGTAAGGCTCAAAGCGCAAGTCCCTTGTTTCGTCCCCGCGCTTTAACTGATAAATGG
>URET01000024.1 GCA_900546875.1 uncultured Eubacteriales bacterium | reverse complement strand
GCCGCGTTTTTTATTTCGGTTTCGGAAACCTTGCTGTCATAAGGCAGTACCGCCGATTCAAAACACCGCCTTGTTTTTACTGAACATAAGCGCGGTCGATATTTACGATGAACCTGAAATCCGTTTTACCGTCGTCAACGGCTTCGGCCGCCGCGTTTTTTATTTCGGTTTCGGAAACCTTGCTGTCATAAGGCAGTACCGCCGATTCAAAACACCGCCTTGTTTTTACTGAACATAAGCGCGGTCGATATTTACGATGAACCTGAAATCCGTTTTACCGTCGTCAACGGCTTCGGCTGCCGCATTTTTTATTTCGGCTTCGGAGACCTTGCTGTCATAAGGCAATACCGCATCGAAAAGCACGTTGGTATGAGTCACGCCTTCAACAACCCTGAAATCGTGTATCGAAGCAGAAGGACAAAGTTCCTTGATCGCCTTGGCCACACGTACCCTCATGCTGTTCACAAGCGGATCGTCGATTTTAACGGGGTCCATATGGATGCACATATGCACGTTCATCTGTTCGTAAAACTCTCTTTCTATTTCGTCGATAAGATCATGACATACCATAAAATCGTCGTCGGCGGAAACCTCGGCGTGCACGACTGCAAATACATAAGAGGCTCCGTAATTATGGATCATCAGGTCGTGCACTCCCAAAATACCTTTATAGCTGAGCAATCTGGACTTGATGGAATCCACCAATTCTTTATCAGGAACAGTTCCGAGCAAAGGATCTATGGTGCTTTTGACCAAAGAGCCGCCCGAAAACAGAATAAAAACAGAAACTGCCAGCCCTGCCCATCCGTCAATATTCAGACTGAATACCTGCATAACGACAGTAGCCGCAATGACCACGGAAGTGGAAATAATGTCATTTCTGCTGTCTGCCGCGCACGCCGTCAGAGCAGAAGAATTTATCTTCTTCCCGAACTTCAGATACACGCACATCTGAAGCACCTTCAAAAGCACGGATACTCCGAGAATGACGTAAGTAAGCACTCCCGGACGGATCACTTCCGGAGTTAAGATCTTTTCCACGCTTGTTTTTGCAAGGGTCACGCCTATGGCCATCACCACGAAAGCCACTATCAGCGCCGAGATGTACTCATATCTTGCATGCCCGAAGGGGTGTTCTCTGTCTGCGGGCTTTGCCGAAAGCTTGAACCCGAAAAGAGTGACTACAGAAGAACCGAAATCCGAAAGATTATTGACTGCGTCTGCAATCACCGTTACGGACCCGCTCAGTATACCTGCAAAAAGCTTGAGTACGAAAAGCACCGCGTTTATGACTATCCCGATGATACCTGCAGTCATTCCGTAACGCAAGCGTTCAGACAAAGCGGTGCCGTCAGTATTCGGTTTTATTGAGTTTTCAGTGGAGTATTTCATTGACGAGCCTCCGGCGTACGGAACGCCCAGCGAATAATTTCATTTTTTATGATATGCAAAATTAGTAAATTTTTGTTTACAGGTCGATATGTACCAAAAAATCAAAAAACTGCGCCGATACAACCGGATTTATAAATCACGGGACAAGTATTTTTAAAAAAGCTTATTAGAGGGGCTGTTTCCGAAAAGCTTCCAAATATTTATCGGCGGTATTCCGGATTTTATGCAGGAGATGCATTCTGCATAAAGCAAATTGCTTTGCTGAAGGGGAAATTCTGCGGTTTTCCACTGCATAAAGGCGGTTTTCAACAGGTTTTCCACAAAAGTTATCCACTTATCCACAGGAAAATTTGATAAAATTCAGCTTCGGTATATTTATTCATTTACTTTTTCGGCAATATCCGACAAAAATTTATCTGCTTCTTTCCTTGACAAAAGAATAATTTTACTCACCTGCGGATATTCTTGCAATTTTCCGAAAAGTTCGGGTCGGTATTTTTCAGGAAAATCATAGACCCACTTCATAAAGTTTATGTCAAAACGTTCCGGACAACCGTCACCGAGATCGGGACGCTGTTTTCCGTAATTCTTGACGACGCGTTTGAAAACGCTCCATAAACAGACCCTTCTTTTATAATCGAGAAAAACGGCGGTTTCTGCGCGTTCCAGGCGGATATCTATTGTACGCATATAGTTCCCGTCGATGATCCATGAGTCCTCCTGCGTGAATTTCGTGACAATTTTGTTCCACTCTTCGTCCGGGCACTCCTTCCAGTTTTTCCAGAAGTACTTATCCAGATGGTAAACGGGCAACGACAGAATCTTGCCGAGTTTATCGGAAAAGGTGGTTTTACCTGCGCCCGGACTGCCCATAACAACTATTCTTTTGCCGATATCGTTCATTTTATTTCCTCCGCCATTTTCTCAAGCAAACGAAGACGGTGATTCAGCCCGCTTTTGCTTACCGCGCTTTTATGCAGATTTGCCAATTCGGAGAGATTGGCCTCCGGATACATTTTTCTGAGCAAAGCTGTTTCTTTCAGATCGTCCGAAAGAGAATCGGTAAGACCGGCTTTCTCGAGCTTTCTGACCGCCTCAGCCTGCCTTACCCCCGACTGCGCCGCACGCGAAATATTAGCGGCGATACAGTTCATGCTTCTGTTGGCTTCTGCTCTTTGCGTTCTTATGACTATACTGCTCTGAAGCTCCAGAACGGCTCTCTGAGCACCGAAAAATGCCAGCAGATCGGAAATATCTTCGCTCCTTTTGAGATAAACGAGCTGCTTTTCCCCTCTGCACGAAAGCCTTGCTTCAAAATCGAAGTCGCTCAGAAGATTTATGACGTCCAACGCCGTTTCCACAGAAGGGAGAGAAAGCTCGAAATGATATTTACCTTTCACGCTTTCACACATATCCTTCTGAATAGGCGCCGTCACCGACCCGCAAGCGAGGTAGATTCCCTTAAGATAGCTTTTCGAACAACATTCTTTCCGAAGAAAACATTCCGGAACCCCTTCCACAAGTTCAAGGCCGTTCTCAAAAGAAATAATACCGCACCGCGTTAGCATTACGCGGGCATTTCCCAATCTGAAACAGCCCTCCTTCCTGTATAAAACCGATGTATCCCATTCGGGCAAAAGCAAAGACAACGCAAAATCAGCCAAGGCGGGAGTATTCGACCTGAAATCCACAGTAAAACCATCGCTGTAGCCGGGCGACCCCGCCCCCTTTATCAGAGCGGAAAGCGCCGCTGTCTTGCAGCAATCCGGCAGTCTGTTCATTCCGGATATTACCTCGCTTTTTACCTCTTGATTAAAAGTCAATTTTTTTACCTCATAAATTTCGGAACGTCTTTTCGCTCCGATAAATTTTCCTGCAGAGACCTCTGCGTTTACAGACCCTCTTCATACCGAAGGTCCGGCAGAAACTTCCCGTTCTTGCTTGAAGAAAACCCGGGCGTACGGACTCCACAGTACCGAAAAAACCGCCGAAGCCCTATTATCCGCCCCTGAAAAATCCTCTGATTCGGATCTTTATGTTGAAAACAACGCTGTCAGAAACTGTTACTTATCCTTTACTGCAAGAGAATAGCTTATAAACATATCCGCGTCAAGGAAGGGAAGTCCCGACTCGTCATACACTATCCCCATGGATTTTTTGAGTGCGATATCGAAAAGCCTGTCCATATCGATAATGGTAAGATTAGGGATTTTCGCGGCAAATTTTTTGCCCTCCGCATGTACGCCCGCGTTGGTTGCCATGACGCCGTAGGTAGCGTGCTCGCCGTTCATGACTCCGACAAACTCCCGGAGTTCCTTTACGGTAACGCTGGTAGTAAGGCGTTGTCTTGTTTTGGCCTGAATAAGTATCAGCTGTCTGAAGCCCAAAGGCTCAACCACTTCAACGACTCCGTCTATTCCGTTGTCGTTGGGGCCGGCAGTGAGTTCCTCTCTTACGACCGAATCGCCGTAAAGCGTTTTTACCGCCTGCAGAGCAAGCACTTCCATAAATACGCTGCCCAATATATTTATAGCCTGCATGTACATCAGCTTGAGCTTGTATAAATACACGTCTTTTCTGAGTTTGCCTTTCCTTGCCTGCAGATAAAGTTTTTCAGTATCGATGAAATGAGCTCCGATAGGTGTCGCGGGATACTTTTCCGTCTTTTTCAGCTTATACAGTCCTCTGTATCTTGTTATCTCGCCTGCGTCTTCCAATTGTCTGAGGGCTGTACCCGCAAGGCTTCTTGCTGTATCTCCCCTGTCGCCCGCAAGGGAGTCGAGTATTTCCGTACGGGAATAGGCTTCCTTTTTTTCAAACAGTTTCGCGATTTCGGCACGATAATTTATCTGTTCACGTGTTTCGTCCACCGTGGCGGTAAGACGAAGCCTGTTCTCAACGTAATACATCTGCTTTTGCGCAAGCATTTCGCTGATGACCGACCCCGTAAGACTCTTATAACGCGTAGCGATACTTTCGCTTCCCTTATCCATCAGCTGTTCGGCTGAAAGTCCGTAGCTCAGTATGGCGGCATTGATAAGGTCTTTTCTCAGCCATTCGTCCTTATTTGCAAAAAGACCGACCAACACTTCGTTTACACGTCTTTTTGTAAGAGCGACGTCTTTCTGGGAAATACCTCCGCTGACTTCGTCAAGCGTTTTAACTTTATTTTCTTTTTTATCGGGTTCTTTGCGTTCGAATTTCGGTTCCTCTTCGATCACCGGCTTTTTGACTTCGGGAACCGGAACAGGTTTAGGTTTGCGTCTTGCGCGGTACCTGCCCTCGATATTTTTCCCGTCCGAAGATCTGTACCCGACGACAGAAGCGATATTTTCCCTGCCGAGTTCATAAGGAACGAAAATTTTCCTTTCAAATACGTATGCGTTTTCCTGCTTTTTGTTCGGATCGGGCTTTTGCTCTGCGCTTATCTTATTTGCGTTTTTTATTCCCGACTGTTTTCTGTCCTTTCCTCTTTTCCTTCTGCTCCTGTCGCCCGAGCCTTTTTCGGAATACGCCTTCTGCTTGCCCGAGGAAACGCCGCTCTCCTCCGTACGGAGGCTTTCTTCCGTAAAGGGGCTTTCTTCCTTCGGCTTGAGTTCTGTTTCTTTTTCTGCAGTCGCTTCGACAGCTGCCGTTTCTGCGCTTACGCTCTTCCCCGAAGCTTTTCCGGCGCCCTTTCCTCTTTTCCTTCTGCTCCTGTCGCCCGAGCCTTTTTCGGAATACGCCTTCTGCTTGCCCGAGGAAACGCCGCTCTCCTCCGTACGGAGGCTTTCTTCCGTAAAGGGGCTTTCTTCCTTCGGCTTGAGTTCTGTTTCTTTTTCTGCAGTCGCTTCGACAGCTGCCGTTTCTGCGCTTACGCTCTTCCCCGAAGCTTTTCCGGCGCCCTTTCCTCTTTTCCTTCTGCTCCTGTCGACAGATTTGTTTTCGGAAGAAGAAACTTCAAGCAAATTGTCCTCGGCAGTTATTGCCGCTTCGATTTCCGAAACGAGATCAGGACCCGGCTTTCCATCGCCGTCGTCAGCTGCAAAAGGAGTTTTGTCCGAAGCCGCGGTATTTTCAGCAGCTGCGGAGGAGAGCAAAACCGAAGTCATATCGTCCGCATTTTTGTTTTCCGCTCCGTTCGTTTCGTAAGAAGCGCTTTTCTTTTTCCCTGCAGAAACCTTATTGCGGCCCGCGGAACGTTTGGGACGGGGAGTCTTGTCCTCGTTTTCATCGACAGCGGCTTTGACGGCTTCAGCAGTATTCTCTTTAGCGGGAGTCTCCTCTTTCCGAATATCAGGTACATCGGCAGAGTGATTTTCCGACTCATATTCATTTTCGGCAACGGATGTTTTTGCCGCATTCTGTCCGTCGGGCAGAGGTACTTCCTCATCTTTTGCCGCTACTGTTTTTTTATGTTTTTTTGCCGGAGTTTTCTTTTTTCTGCCGGCTGTTTCATCACGAGAGGACGTATCTTTCAGCGCGTTTGCGATATCCTCGGTATTTTCGCTTATAGACGAAACGCTTTCTGCTTCATCCGGAATACCCTTTTCTGCAGCGGCGACTTTATCTGTCTTTTCAGCTTTTGAGCTCTTTCTGATCGCCGTATTTTTTTCGGGCGCCGTGTCTCCGGTTTTTGCCGGTTTCCTTTTCCTGACGGTTTTCTTTGTTTTTTCCTTATCGCTTTCTTCCGGCAGAGCATTGTCCGCCCCTGAAAAAGCTTCCCGATTCTCTTCCATGCTATCTCCTGAAACGTATGATTTTATCGGCGTTGGCAATTGCGTGCTCGGGGATCCCTACACGCTCTATGACCTTGAGCGGTGCAGAGAAATCTCCTACTCTTTGGGGAGAATGAGCGTCGGAATTCACGATAAACATAACGCCCAATTTATACAGCTTGTCCACTTCATCGTCAGTCATTGCCACGCCTTTACCGTTCAGCTCTATCATAACGCCATAGTCCCGCGCGGCTTTGCCTACCTCGCTGACGTCCGTTCGCACATAGAGATTCAGATGACTGATGATATCGACCTTTCCAGACATTATGGCTTTTACGTATGCACGGGTATATTTCTCTTTAACACGGACGTCAGGAAATATACTTCTTAAACTCCCGCTTAAATTAAATGTAAATGCCTGCAGAATATTCTTTGGAATACATGCGGGATGAAAACCGGCTATAACATAATCAAACATGTCCCTTTGAGCATATGTCAGATCCACTTCGCCGTTTTTTCCGTATATGTTTGCTTCGATCCCTAAAAGCAGCTCGCACCCGTTCAGTGTCCCGGTCAAACGTTCCGCTTCCGCTCTCATTACGGGAATTTCGTACTGCTTGACCTTCATGGCGATATGCCGAAGCCCGTGGTCACTTATGCCCACCTGCTTCAGCCCATTTCCGGCTCCCGCTCTGTAATTGTCCTCGATACTACCTTTACCGTGAGAAAAGGTAGTGTGAGTATGCAAATCCGCAAGAAAATTATACAAAAAAGCCACCGCGGTACTCTAAGTGCTCCACTTCGGGAGTCAGAATCACTCCGGCGTACCGCTCAACCTCCCCGGTTATTATTTCCATGAGCGAAAGATAGTCGTCGCACGTAGCTTTTCTCGTGGCGTTCACAATAAAGTTGGCGTGGACCCGCGAAACTTGCGCTCCTCCGACGCATAATCCTTTGAGTCCGAGCCTGTCTATCACCATGGCGGGTATCACGTCCCCCTCTCTTTTGAACACGCTTCCGAGACTCGGCGAACCCAGCGGCTGAGTTTTTCTCTTTCTAAAACTTATTTCTTCGGCTGCAGCTTCGTCGAAGCCTTCGTGAAAATTCAAAAGCGCTCCCGTGATTATCCATTCACGGTTTTTCTGAAAAAAGCTTTTTCTGTATGCAAATTCCGCTTCGTCTTTTTCAAAGACCTTTCTCTCTCTGCGGCTCACGGCATATATCTTTTCAGTAATACAGCTCATGTCATGCCCGAAACAACCGGCGTTGTTGTATATGGCGCCTCCCAGCGAAGCAGGGATATTTCTAAGAAATTCTCCTCCTCCGAGATCATAATACCTGCAGCAATCATAAATACCGTAAAGCCTCGCCCCGCTCTGCGCGAAAACACGGTTTCCCTCACGATATATCTGCGCCATCTCTCTTCCGAAATGCAGAACGGCACCGTCAAATCCGCGGTCGTCGAACAAAACGTTGCTTCCGCCGCCCAAAATAAAATATCTGCATCCCGCGGCATGACACGCCTCCAGGAAAAGCCTGACATCCTCCTCTGAACCGGCTCGGACAAATATCCTCGCTCCTCCGCCTATGCGTACGGTAGAAAACCGCGAAAGAGGCGTGTCAAACGTGACTTTTAGCCCCGAAAAAACCGAGTGCATACTTCCGCTCATATTATCTCCTATTTTACACTAAAAGCCTTTTTTTTACAACCGTTTTATTGCAACTTCTCAATAGGCGATCTATCTTTTCGCCGGCACTTTCCTTCCCGAGACATATTTTTCCCGCCGTATGCTTCCGGCGTTTTGTAAAACCCGTTTATTTTTTGCCCGTTATTTCTCCCGCGTCATATGAATAAATCAGTTTTTCTTTTTCTTCGGCTTTCGCCCGGGCGACCTTTTCGCTTTCCTCGAGCATCTCGGAAGGATTTTTATCGGGAAACAGATAAAAAGACATGGATCCGGGTAAAGCGTTTATTTCGTTTATATACCACTTGTCTCCCTCGATAAGAAAATCGGCGCGCATTATGCCTTCCCCGGAAAGACTCTTATAGATCAGTTCGGCGGCTTTTGTGATCTCCGAAGCAAAAGGAGTTTCATAAGGAAATTCTCTCTTACCGCCTCCTTTGCCGAAAACTCTGTATTTATCGTTAAAATCGAGTATCTCGCCCGCACGTATCGGCTTTTCGGGCAGACTGCACTCGATACCGTTTTCCTTTTCGTACACCGCCACATTCACTTCGATAAAATCCTTCAGCTCCCTTTCTATCAGCACCGTGATATCAAACTCGAATGCCGCGGCAAGCGCCTCATAAAGCTCCTCTTTATCGGTAGCGGGCGCTACGGCAATACTGCTCCCCCCTCCGACTGGCTTTATGACTGCAGGCAGTCCGATCTCATCGCAAATTTTATCAACGGTTTTCCGAGGCTCTGCGGCAAACTCCTTTTTCGACACCGTCATTCCTTCGACCACAGGCAGTCCCAGTCCTCTGAAGAAAACCTTAGCAACGGCTTTATCCATGCTTACCGCCTGCTGCACTATACCTCCGTTGATGACCAGCACGCCGCATGTCTTTAAAAACCCCGACAGTTCACCGTTTTCGCCCGCCCCGCCGTGACAGCAGTTCAACACGCTTTCGGCACGAAACTTTTTTTCCCATCTCCACCCGCGCCTGATATATATACAACCGTCCGTCAGAAGTCTTGCTTCGGGACACTTTTCAAGAAATTTCGGATCGGAAAGATCCGCAGGCGTACAGCCGTGCTTTACAAGTTTCCATTTGTCGTTATCGATATATATAAGCTTTGCTCCCGTAAAATATTCAGCCGCCTGCAGCGCCGTTATCACAGATATTCCGGACTCCACGCTTTTGCCGCCGAAAATAATCATCCTTGCCATTTTTTACCCTCCTTGCCGTAGAGATTATATGCTTCGGATTGAAAAAAGGTTCTTGCGTGAAACGGCATTTTTTACACATAATTATCGGGAAGATCATTCATAAACAATATGACATCACCAGGCACACACCTTTCGGAAACTGTCCTGACGGCGTCATCCAGTCTTAGAGCCGTCATAAACTCTCCCTTCTTCTTGCCGCTCAGATATCCCTCGCGTATACTGCCGGCGTTCACTCCCACCGCAACCGTCAAATAAGCCGTCTCCGAAAGCATACTTCCTATCTTTCTGTTGAGTTCGCCGGCCTTTTTTCCGCCTTCGACTATTCCCGCGGTAATTACAAAACTCCTTTTCCCCAGCTGCCTGAGCACTTTGCAAGCTTCCGATGCCCCTTGTATGTTGCAGTTGTAGCTGTCGTCGATGATGGTGACCCCGTTTTTTTCAAAATACTCCATTCTGTGCGGCGAAGGTCTGATTTTCCCGATACCTGCGGCTATCTTTTCGGCAGGGACCTTCAGCATCGCCGCCACACCTACTGCCATCGCCATATCTCCCACGCTTCCTTCCCCCAATACCTTTACTACCGAACGTATTTCGGTGTTTCCGTATGAGAAGACCCATTCTTCTCCTTCCCTGTGCGCCCTGACATAGTTCCCTCCGATCCCACATCCGAGTCCCTCTATCCCCAAAGCGGAAAGGTAAGCGCAGAGGTTTTTGTCATCGGCGTTATAGATGAAAGCGCTTTTGTCCCTGAGAGCGTTGAGGAGAGACAACTTCTCTTTTGCAACGTTATCCAGAGTTCTGAAGGTTTTTATATGCTGAGGTGCTATACCAGTAACCACCGCAACGGTTGGAATTACGATTTTCGTCAGTTCGGCGATATCTCCGACTCGTCTTGCGCCCATCTCCACCACCGCAATCCTTTCATCTCCCGACAATCCGTCTGAAGCGAGAGCCAGTCCGAGAGGCGTATTATAGCTGAGTGGGGTGGCGAAGGTTTTATAAATTTCCGAAAGAATAGTAAAACACATGTTTTTGACTGTTGTTTTACCGTAGCTTCCCGTAATGCATACTCTGACCGGAACCGCCGAATACGCGTTGCGCGCCTTTTCGATATACCCGGCATTTTTGATTTTTTCATAGGGAGACAGCACAACCGCCGAAACTGCCGGCGCCGCAAAAGAAAAAAACAAAGACGACGGCGGATAAACCGACGCGCTTACGACAATAAAAAAGCATCCGACGACAAACAGTCTTTTAAAACGTCCCGTCCGTTTCAGCGCAACTTTTTTGGGCTGTTTCAGAAAATACGTCGAAAGCATTTCAAAAAACAAAGCCGAAGCGGTCATAGCGGCAAAATTTCCGTAAATGCTGCAGCACAGAAAAGCAAATGCTGCCAGAATAAGCGATATTCCTTTTCCTGTCCTGAACAGAACGATATATTCTGCCGCTCTGTAACTGCTCAGCTGGAAAAACCACAGGCAAAATAAAAAGGCGACGCTTCCTCCCGCCGCCGCCAGAACTGAAAAATAAAATCCCGACATAAAACCTCCGAATGATCCCGAGTCAAACATTAAAAGATTTATTCCTTAAAAAAAGAGTTTACGGCTGCAGCTACAAACCGCGTATGAGTAAGGAAACAGAAATGACCGCCGTTTTTCACTTTCACGCATCCGCTGTTTCGGATCAGTCTGTTGTACCTGTGCATGATCCACAGGGGAGTTTCTCTGTCTTCCGTACCGTAGATGAGGAGCACGGGAGAGGTGATTTTTTTTGCTTCTTCCGAAAGATCCTCCCGCACGACGCGTACAAGTATTTTTTTCATTATGCCCTGAGCGTTGCGATAATCGTCGCTTCCGGCGAATTTCGTGTTCATGCCCGTTTTACGGCAGATCTTGAAAGCTTTTTGCTTCAGCCATCTGACAAAGCTTTTTTTTCTCAGTCCCGCGCCTCCCGCCAGCACTATTTTCCCTACTCTTTCCGGCATATCCGCCGCCAGTGCCAGAGCTATCCTGCCGCCGAAGGAATGTGCCACGATATCTGTTTTTCTCAGACCTGCCGAATCACAGAAACGAGCAAGTGCCGAAGCGTATTCATGACTCCCCCAGACTTCGTGCGGAGCCTCGCTCCGCCCGAAGCCCCACAGATCCAAAGAGACTACGGGACGGTCGATGTTTTCTGCCAGGACTTTCATCGTAGAAGAATCGCATCCCCATCCATGCAGAAAGAGGACGGCGTTTTCGCCATCCTCTTTGGTATAATATGTATTCAAATCATTAACAGTCACAAACATTACAGCCTCGCGGACCCTTGCCCCGCGGACAACTGATCCGCGGTACGAAACGGCCGGGTCGGAATACTAAAGATTTTTTTCCGGAAGGGAAACCGCCATTGTTACGGCGTCCTCGTTGCCGTAAAAATTTTTTCTGAGGCAGACTTCCGTATAACCGGCTTTTTTATAAAGCGCGATCGCGGCGAAGTTGCTCTTGCGCACGTCCAGAACGATACGTAAAGCGCCCCTGTCGGCAGCGACGACCGCACATCTTCTCAGAAGCAATTCTCCCACGCCTTTTCTTCTGAAAACGGGTTTTACCGCTATATTGCTCAGATAAGCCGTTTCGAATGCTATTTCCAAACAGGCGTATCCCATAAGCACACTGCCGTCGAAAGCTCCGAAAAAAGAAACCGGCTCGGCTTTCACTGAGTATTCTATCATGCTTTCATTCCAGGCTTCATTTGTAAAAATCTCTTTTTCGGCGGCAGCCACGTCAGCAACATGGAGCGGAGTTATCGGACGCAATTCAAATGAACTTTTTTTTGCTCTGTCCTCCTCTGCCTGACACAGCTGAAGATACATGGGCGATATATCCTCACTGAAATCTTTATTGAAGTAAGCCTCTCTCACCACACATGCCGTTTCCTCGGCGTAAGGATCACGGGGATCGTACTCAACGACCCTATTCCCGGACTCCGGGAACTTTTCCGCAAGAGAAGGAAGTCCCGTCTGCTTGCCGTCACGGAAAGAACAACGGTAATACCTTCCTCTCCCAGCCTGCATCACCACTTCACAGTCGCCCTTAACATTATATGCCGCAAGCTGTAAAGAGTTGAAACAAATAACGGGTTTGTCGAAAACCATACGATACCCCTTTACCGCCGCGATCCCGACACGTATTCCCGTAAAGCTTCCCGGCCCGACGCAAACGGCATAGGCATCGAAGTCCTTCAGTCCGGTCATATTTTGCGTGACCTTGCCGACTGCGGCGTTGATGGCGACACTGTGCGAGCTCCTCTCGCCGTCGGAAAGCTCGAAAAGAGTTTTATTGTCCTCCACGGCTCCGACAACAAGCACATCTGCAGAGGCATTTATCACAAGTATTTTCATATAGCCGTTCCCTCTCAAAATCGATCGCTGCACTGCCCGATCTCCCTTCTCTTCAGAACACTAAAACAAACAACCGTATATTTTTCACTTAGTCATAAGACTTGATCAAATTGTTTCCGGAATTCCTGCCCCTACCTGTACGTCTGAGCCGGACTTTCCAAAACATATCTGTGCCGTTTTATTCGGTTTGCAACTCAAAGGTTTCTATACAATAGGATATCACAAGATTTTGCACAAGCGAATAACTGTTTATGATTATTTCGGGAGGCTGAATCGGTTCAACGCTTCCGGTTCCAGGGTCGGGCACAATGACCGGGCCCGGATCGGGATAGATAACGTCGGGCAGATTGGAATAGTCATTGGTACCGTCTCTGCCCATAAGGGTAAGATAGAGGTCGTTCATCCAATTCCCTATTTTTGATATTATGCCGTAAGATGAAACAGGCTGTTGAGAATCATTTATATCGGCTTTCACTTTTTCGCTCGCTGCCACCATGTAACTCAGTTCTCCGAAGTATTTCTTTCCGGAAGAATAATATGAAAGGATATCCACCATAGTACTGAAGCAGTCGATATAAGCGCAGTAGCGGATATAATCATCGTCGCTGTTTATGCATATGTAAAGAGCTACGGCATCCGCTTCGTTTTCTCTCATAATCCCGTGCGCATGGGCCATCTCATGTGCAATAGTGAGCGGCAGACCGTTTTCGTTTTCATTGGGATTGTAATTGGGTTCGCCGAAGGGCGCAAAAAAGACTCCCAGAATACCGAGCTCACTCATGATAGTTTTATTCAGTATACCTTTGGCGGCGGGAGTATAGTATCCAAAATAATCTCCGTTCAGTTTTTCATACTCTTTTATAAGCAGATCGTTGAGCTCCCGAACTGTATAAGGACAAACAGTCAGACCTTCCTCGTCTCTTTCCATGCTTTCGCCCAGAGCATTGACCTCTTCGACGAATTGCAGAACTGTTCTTTCTGCGTCCTCGAAATCCATAACGCCTTCATATCCGTATAAGTCCAGCTCCGCACGATTATACCCGAAAGACGCGGACGCAATATACACGCCGACAACGGAAAGCACCGCAATTACTACCGACATAAAAAGCGATAAAAGACGCGGAAAGTTTCTTCGTGATATCAGCACACATGAATAAACTATCCACGCCAAAATCCCTATAACGGAAAGAATTATGAAGAGCTCAAAAAAAGAAAAGGGAAATATACCTGTTATATGGCCGCCCAGCCATATGATGGGACGTGCAATATTCCGGGTCCACCATTCGGAGATACTTGTATCAGTTTTAAGAAGGCACATAAAAACCACAAGCAGTATAAGACAGCATATGGCTATGCTTTTGCCGATAAAAGCTTTTTTCGTAACTCTCATGATACCTCCTCGGAAATAAACAAATCAAACGCCGCCATCCGACATCTCACTGACTTTGCCGCCGGCGAAACCGAAGTTTTTTGTATTTACAACGATACTTCTTTTGTTTTCCGAAAGCGCCGAGATCCTTACTTCCGTACAGCTTCGGGGGAGAAGTTTTTCCACGTTCTGCCACCACTCGATAAGACAAACTCCTTCGCTCCTGCCGAAAAACTCGTCCAGTCCTAAAAGGGCGGCTTCTTCGGGAGTTTCAAAGCGGTAGAAATCAAAGTGATTAAGTATGAGCTTCCCGGAATAAGAATTGTGTACGGCGAAGGTGGGACTCGTGACATTATCCGAAATTCCGAGTCCTTCGGCAAAGCCCTTGGCAAAAACCGTTTTGCCCGCTCCAAGCTCTCCCGAAAGCAGAAACGTTTCGCCTCCGACACAGCTTTTTGCGAGATCGTATCCTATTTTCTTAGTTTCATCGGGACTTAAAGATACATATTCTCTTATGTCTTCCGCTTTGATCATACCACCCTCAGATTAACGCTTCATTAAAAGCTTATTTTTTCCGCGACAACCCGCTACCAATGCAGTATAGCGGACAATCTCTTATAAATGAGAAAAGTGACAGCCCCCGTAACAAGACACCTTAAAGCATTGAACGGTATCACGGCCAACGGAATATAATAACTGTAGAAATTGCTCTGCGTTACATTCGGGAAAAGCGTACTGGTCATGCCGATAATTGCTTCCCATCCGTAAAGCTCTCCCATAAGAGGGACAAGCAAAAACCTGTTGATCACAACTGCAGCCGCTATAGCCGTCACGCTGCCCAAAGCAAGTCCTACCAAAGCGCGTTTCTTGGTTTTGTGCTTTCTGTAAATGATCGAACTTACCAAAACAAACGAACATCCGATTATTATATCGGCCAGATCCCCTATACCGCCGAACGAGGAACCGTTCACAAGAGCTTTCAGCCCGCACTTTATAAGTATTATGACGCAACCGGCCACAGGTCCCATGGAAAAACCTCCGAGTATGGCAGGCAGATCAGAGATCTGAAAGTCCAGAAAGGAAGGGAATAAAAACGGGATAGGAAAACGGAGTATATATAATACACACCCCAGAGCAGATAAAACCGCTGTCTTAGCCGCTGCATGCGCCGCTCTTTGAGCAAATGTTTTTTTACTGCCCGCTGTCTGATCAGCGGAAACGGTCGACTGCTCTGCAGATTCTGTCATCTGCCCTGCAGGTTCGGTCGACTGCTCTGCAGGTTCGCTTTCTTTTTCTTTGCCCGTCAGAATCCGATCCTGTTCGGTTGCCGGGACATCCGCCGTGTTTTTAATTTTCATATCGGCCTCCGATAAAAAAAATCCCGCCCAAGGGTAGGATAAAACACGCGTGAAAAAAACGCTCCATTTTTATCCGGACTTTACCGTCGGTTTCGGAATCACACCGAATCTGCGTTTACCGCTCACGGACTAAGCTACAGCCATCACCGTCGATTAAGGAATTTCACCTTACCCCTGAAACAAGCTGATTATACCACTTCCCGAATGACGAGTCAAGCATTTTTGCACGGTATACATTCATAAGCTTTATGATCTGTCCGGCGCTTTTGCTCCGAGAGCACGTTCACGCCGTTTTTCCGCTCCGTCGGTACACCCGGATCCATACCCTGCTGAAAATCTTCCGACCCGGCTTTTGCATTGCCGTGCGTATAAGTCCTGCCTCTGTACTTTTCGCTTTTTGCTCCGAAAGCACCTTCACGCCGATCCTTGTATATAAAATGTCCGGAGATTCAGTTAGGACACCTAAAATACTCATCCTCAAGAATTGCATACTGTCTGACATCGTACCATCTTGCTTCTCCGTCTATGACCGCATACCTGACTTTTTTGAAAAGGCCTTCGAAACGCATAGCGTTTTTTTCCATGACTCTGTATGACGCCACGTTATCGGTGTGACAATTCGCATAGACTCTGTGGACTTTTAGTCTGTTAAAGCACAGATCGATAAGTGCGGCTGCTATTTCCGTTCCGTAGCCGCAACGCCAATACTTCTTATTTAATATCCATCCTATTTCGGCTTCGGTCCCGACGACAAGCTTACTGTTGTCGCCTCTTATATCCCTGGTATAGATACCGCAACTGCCTATATAAACGCCGTCGGATTTTCTTACGGCTCCGAGCTCATAGTCGCATCTGGGGACTCTGTTATTCGCCTCTACCGCTTTTGCGACGAATTCTTCGGTTTGTTCCACGGTATTGGGCCCGAAGTTGATATATCTGACATTTTCGGGATCTGAAGAGTAAATATGGATGTCTCCGACGTCGTTCAACGTGATCTCCCGAAGCTTTAATCTCGATGTTTCCGCAACCAACACGTTACCCTCCTTAAAGTACTTTATTTCAGACAAGTACGCTCCTTATTACGGGCAAAAAAGTGTCTGAAAGAGATTTTACCGATTCCGCAACAAAATCGTAATAGGTACCCGACTCGCTGTCGCACACCGCTTTGATTATCAGACATTCCACTCCGTTTCTGAATGCGGTCAGCGCCACTCCTGCACATTCCATATCGCAAATATGCGCACCGGAGAGTTTGTAAAGCGACTCCCTTTCGGCTTTTTCATCTATAAATCTGTTACCGGAAGCACACCTTACCGGTATGAGGCCTTTGTCAACGCATGCCTGTACATACTTCATACTTACGGGTATTATCGTGTCGGGCAGATCGTAATATCTGCCCAAGGGTCTGTCGTCTGTTTTGAATTCGTAATGGAAAACTCCCGTTGCCACGCATAGTTCCCCGGGACGGAAATGGTCCTCAAGCGCCCCCGCGATACCGAAATTGACCACAAGCTCCACGCCGAAAACGTCAATAAGGTGCTGAGTTGCGGCAGCGGAAGCGATCTCGCCGATTCCCGAACGGATAATAAAAATCTCTCTGTTTCCCTCATACGCTTTGATCACTCCGAAAGGATCCTCCAGCTTCTCTGTGACGGAAAACCTCGCCAAAAGAGGTTGGAGTTCTTTATCCATGGCGGTTATTAAACCTGTTTTCAGCATTTTATCGACCTCCGGTCCTGATCCTCATAATATATGCCCTGACACTGTCCGCATACTTCAGAAAGTCTTCCGACGAAAGCACCACGGTAGCGGTATTGTCATTGGGATGAAACCTTATTTTTTCTGAGGAAAGTACCTCCTCGTCCATCATAAGTCGCACCTTCCTCTCCTTATCATTCAAAAGCGCAAACGGAGAAACACTTCCCCTTTCCACCCCGAGCTTGCTCAGAAGCTCATTGTCGTCCGCAAAAACAAACCTGCCCGCACCTACGTACCCGGCAAGACTTTTAAGATCGGCATGCTTTTCGCTTTTCAAAACGATAAGATAAAATATCCCGCTTCTGATGTCCTTTACAAAAAGATTTTTGCACGCAACGGCTCCGGGAGTTTTTACCGTTTCACGGGATTCTTCACAGCTGAATACCGCCTTATGCCTTATAACTTCGTATTTTATCCCTAAAGCGTCAAGATGACTGAGTACCGAGCAAGCTTTTTCACTCAATTCCATCAATACTCCTCCCTTGCTGCCTGACGTTCCATGTCTTTTTTCGCTATGGCCTCCCGCTTGTCATAAAGCTTTTTGCCTGCAACAAGAGCAAGCTCCACTTTTACCAGAGACCCCGCAAAATACATGCTGAGCGGCACTAAAGTATAACCCTTTTCCTTTACCTTCTGCAAAAGCCTGCGTATCTCCTGCTTGTGCATAAGAAGTCTTCTGTCACGGCGACTGTCAACATTGCTGAAACTGCCCTTGTCATACACCTTTATATAACAGCTCCGCAAAAGCAGCTGCCCTTTTTCGATCACGGCATAGCTGTCTCTGAGGTTGACCTCCCCCGCACGTATGGACTTTACCTCGCATCCCACGAGTTGTATTCCTGCCTCAAATGAGTCTATGACTGTATAATCATGCCTCGCTTTTTTATTTGACGCCACTGTTTTTTTTATGTTTTTATCTTTGATCATAATTAAAGGCCTTTTAATAAAAAAAGGTAGTATCCTTAATACTACCGTGCTTTTTCTTTTTGTTGACTTCTCAGCCAATAGCTTGCAAAATGAAATATACTATAGAACAGAAAGCAAGAACTCCCAATGCAATATAAGTAAGCTTTTTATTCATCGCGTCTTTGCTTTTAGCTTTATTTTTCCCGAAAAAGGTTTCGCTGGAAGAAGACCCCGAAAGAGCCTGCATTCCCTCCGAATCACCTTTTTGTTTCATAACAACGACGATCACAAACACGGATGCGATAGCCATAAGCGCAAGCATGATTATTTTCACTACAACCATTTTATATACCTCCGGACTGACGGAACTCTAACGTCTTTTTTAAAAGCCTATGTATTATACCACAATAAAGCCGTGCTTGCAAGCGTTTTTAAGGCATTTGACAAAAATAACTCCGTAACATCTTTATATGTTCTCTTCGTCTGCGCCCTTCATCAGTACCATGCGTTTTCCGCAATCATTTTTACAGCCGTACATTCCCGCCGGCTATTTTTCAGCCGTACGTTTCCGCAATCATTTTTACAGCCGTGCGTTTCCGCCGGCCATTTTTCAGCCGTGCGTTTCCGCCGGCCATTTTTCAGCCGTAC
>URET01000023.1 GCA_900546875.1 uncultured Eubacteriales bacterium | reverse complement strand
AGAATGGCACGGAGCGCGGGTAAGGAAAGACGGGAAAAAGGCGCGGCAAAACATCGGTACGCGTGACCGTGAAAATATGTCAGCGCGTCTCGCTTACGGAAGATACCGAATAGCCTGCTTCGCTCACGGCTGAAGACAGCTGTTCGTCTGAAACCGGTTTACTCAGTTTTACAAGAGCCTTTTTGTCGGAAAGAGTGACATTGACGTCTGTAACTCCGTCCACTTTTTTGAGGGCGTCGGTGACATGTTTGACGCAGTGTTCGCACATCATACCTTCTACAATGAGAGTTTTAGTCATAATTTTATCCTCCGGGAGAGTTGTTATGTTTTTGTCGGTCTGAGAGATGACGGTTTGCGTGACGCATAGAGAGTTTTTGCGGTGATCTTTATCGGGGGAGAGGGGGCATGTTTTGTTTTTATCCGGGTTTTTCGGTTCGGGGGTCATGCCGGCAGGTTTGAAGAATCTGAGCCTGAGCGCGTTGGAAACCACGAATACGGAACTGAAACTCATTGCAAGTGCCGCGATCATGGGATTCAGGGTAATGTTGAAAGCGGGGTACAGGACTCCTGCCGCGATGGGGATCCCGATCGAATTATAGAAAAACGCCCAGAAAAGGTTTTCTTTGATGTTTCGGATCGTTGCGCGGGAAAGCTGAAGTGTTACGGCCGCGTCTCTGAGGTCGCTATGCATGAGCACAATGTCGGCGGATTCTATTGCTATGTCTGTACCCGCGCCTATTGCTATACCTATATCGGCACGGGCAAGCGCGGGTGCGTCGTTTATACCGTCTCCTACCATTGCCACTTTTCTGCCTTGTTCTTTCAGATCCCGAATGATCCGTTCTTTGTCTTCGGGCAGCACCTCGGCTATCACCTTAGTGATCCCGACCTGTTCCGACACGGCGCGTGCGGTTTTTTCGTTGTCTCCGGTGAGCAATATTACTTCGGTTTTTTCATTTTTCAGCATCCGGATCGCCTCTTTGCTTGTGGGCTTTACGGCGTCAGCTACAGCTATTGTACCTGAAAATCTTCCTTCTTCTGTAATGAAAACAGGCGTTTTGCCTTGTTCGGCGAGCATGTCGGAGAGTTTTCCGGCATACTCTCCTCCTGTCAGACGCAGGTTTCCGGCTTTACATTCTTTTCCGTCGATTTTTCCCGTAAGTCCCATTCCGGGCAGCTGTCTGAAATCTGTCACTTTGCCTTTTCTGCAGCCGAGTTTCTCCGCCTGTTCGTTGATTGCGGCAGCAAGCGGATGCTCTGATAAACTTTCAAGCGAGTACGCTGTATAAAGCAGTTCTTCTTGACTTACGCCGTCAGCGGGGATGATGTCCGTCACCTGAGGTTTGCCGAGAGTTACCGTGCCGGTCTTATCGAGCACGACGGTGTCTATTCCTTTTGCGCGTTCCAGAGCCTCGGCGGATTTTATCAGGATCCCGTTTGCGGCGCCTCTTCCCGTACCTACCATGATTGCCGTGGGAGTAGCAAGTCCCAGCGCACAGGGACAGGATACCACAAGTACGGATATACCGATAGTAAGCGCAAATTCTGCCGAGCTTCCGGCAATCACCCAAATCACGGACGAGACCACCGCTATACCGATAACGATAGGAACAAAAATCCCGCTTACTTTATCCGCCAGCTTTGCAATCGGAGCTTTTGAGCTTGTGGCTTCGTCCACAAGGCGTACGATGTTCATCAGCGTCGTTTCTTCGCCGACATGAGTTGCCTGCATTAAGAAATATCCGCTTTTACTTACCGTTCCTCCCGTTACTTTGTCTCCGGGACCCTTTTCGGCGGGCATACTTTCTCCCGTGATGGCGGATTCGTCCAGAGCGGCGTTTCCTTCCGTAATGACGCCGTCGGCGGGCAGGCTTTCTCCCGCCTTAACTATTATGACGTCGCCTTTTACGAGTTCTTCAGCCGGTATTTCGATCTCTTTTCCTTCCCGCATGACACGGGCGGTTTTCGGGGCGAGATCCATCAGTTTCGCTATTGCCTCGGAAGTCTTTCCTTTTGCTCTTGCTTCAAAAAATTTACCTAAGCTTATCAGGGTAAGTATGGTCCCCGCGCTTTCGAAATACATATCATGCATAAAATGAGCCGCAGTCCCGATATCGTTGTGCCCGAGAGCGTTTGAGATACTGTAACAGGCATAGATCCCGTATATCAGCGCGGCGGAAGACCCTATCGCAATAAGCGAATCCATATTGGGAGCCCCGCGGAAAAGAGCACGGTACCCGTTCCCGTAAAATCTGAAGTTTATAAATACTATGGGAATGACGAGCAAAAGCTGAGTAAGCGCGAAATTCATGGCGTTCTCGACACCTTTTAGCCCCGAAGGCAAAGGCCAGCCTGACATGTGCCCCATGGCCACATAGAATAACGGAACAGTGAATACAAGGGACAGGATAAGTCTTGCTTTCGCGTCTTTATACTCCTTCGCCGCTTTGTTGTCTTTTGTTTGTGCTACCTCTTCTGTCAGAACTTTTTTGTGCAGTGCCGCACCGTAACCAGCCTTCTCAACGGCAGATATTATGTCCTGCGACGATATCCTGCCTTCGTCGTATTCCACGCTCATGCTGTTTTTGAGAAGGTTTACGCTTACTTTTTCCACACCTTCCGTCTGCCTCACTCCCTTCTCAACCCGCGCCGCACAGGCAGCACAGCTCATTCCGGAAATGTCATAATTTTCTTTTTTCATGTTTCGTCCTCGCAAACTGCGGAATGTTTACTTTTTATTGATACGCGATCTTTTTCCTCCTGATACGCCTGCAGATCGCCGAAAATGTTACCTTGTGCTAACAATTGAATATTATATCACTTTTAATGAAAAAAATCAACCGTACCAAAGGCAGAACCGCAATTTTCGCAAAAAACAGAGAAGCGTTTCTGATATTTCCGGCGGTGCGGAAACATTTTCGAGCATAAAAGGATTACAGAGCGGGGTATTTTTGCGCATAAAAATGATATCGGCAGAGCGGGAGCGTTTCGTGCATAAAAGTGAGCCGGGATTTTGTGTCTGCAAGATAAAGGAAAAAATTTCCGTTCCCGCAAGAAAGGGAGGCATTTTTCCGAAGAACAGATGAACGGTTCTGACGTTTCCGGCAGAGCGGGGGTATCTTCGCGCATAAAGATGTTTCCAACAGAGCGGGAGCATTTTCGCGCATAAAAGTGTTATCTGCAGAGCAGGGGTCCTGTACAGCAAAGCATGAGCTTCAATCCCGGTTTTTTCCCGAGAGGGCAAGCATCAGTTTTATGCGGTTTTCCTGATTGACTTTAGTTGCGCCGGGGTCGTAGTCCACTGCCACGATGTTGATATCGGGATAAAATTCTCTCAGTTTCCTGACCATGCCTTTTCCGACTATGTGATTGGGAAGACAACCGAAGGGTTGGGCGCAAACTATATTATAAGTTCCGTGTTCTGCCATGTAAGCCATTTCGGCGGGAATGAGCCAGCCTTCGCCCATTTTTACGCCCTGATTTATCACCTTGTCGCCGAGGCGGCGGAGCTCTTCGAAATCGGGGAAAGGAGCAAATCCTGCTTTTTCAAGAATTTTATCGGATTTTTTTTCGAGCGAAAGGATCATTTTATAAAAGAAACCGTAAGCCAACAGGTCGATACCTTTTTTTCCGTAGAGTTTGCGGTCGGTGAAGCGGTTGGCGATGCAGTATAAGACGAAGTCCGTAAGGCCGGGGAGTTCCGGTTCGCAGTTTTCACCGAGAAGGAACTTTTCGAGGTTGTTGTTTGCAAGGGGAGAGTATTTGACGTATATTTCGCCCACGATCCCCACCTTGGTTTTTTTCTTGCCGCTGAGAGGAACTTCTCTGAAGCAGTCGGTTATTGCAGAGCAGACGTACTTATATTTCAAAAAGGAAGAGCTGTCGCAGGCCTTCATGACGAAAGAAAGCGCTTTTTCTCTGGCTTTGTCGGAGGCTTCGGAAACGGTTTCGTATGGCTTGCACTGGTTATATAATGACATGATCAGGTCGCCGTAAAGGCAGCTGTACGCCACTCTCATAAGGGATCCGATGGAAAAACGCAGACTGTAGTCGTCTATTCCCTGAAAGTTGAGGGAAAAAACCGGTACCTGAGGATATTTTGCGGCAACGGCTTTACGTATGAGGTAAATATAGTTGCTTGCGCGGCAGCCGCCGCCGGTTTGTGAGATGAGGAGAGCGGTATTATTGAGGTCGTATTTTCCGCTTTGCAAAGCGTCCATAAACTGTCCGACAACGAGCAGAGCGGGGTAGCAGGCGTCGTTATGGACGTTCTTCAAGCCTTCGTCCACGATGTGACGGCCCTGACTTGTCAGCAGTTCGAGGTCGTAGCCGTCTCTTTTGAGTGCGTAGCAGATGAGGCGGAAGTGGTTGGGAAGCATATCGGGGATAAGTATTTTGTATTTTTTGATGTCGATGGTATTTTTTTTCATTCTGCACCTAATGCGGCAAGCAAACTGCGGAGTCGTATTCTTGCCGCGCCGAGATTGGCTATCTCGTCGATTTTTATCTGAGTGTAGGGTTTGCCGTGGGACTCGAGAATGGAGCGGACTTCGTCGGAGGTTATGGCGTCCACTCCGCATCCGAAGCTTACGAGCTGCACCAGAGCCGTGCGCGGCGTCTGAGTGACAAATCGGGCGGCGCGGTAAAGGCGTGAGTGGTAGGTCCATTGATCGAGCACGTTTACATGCACGGCGGGCTGTATATCTGCCACACATTCCTCGCCGATGACGGCAACGCCGTATTCCGAAAGCAATTTATTTATCCCGTGGTTTATTTCCGGGTCGATATGGTACGGTCTGCCGGCAAGCACGATCGTCCACTTGCCTGTGGCGGAGGCGTCAGTCAGAATATTTCTGCCGAGTCGGTGCAATTCGTCTTTTTGCCGTTCAAATTCGCGAAACGCGTAGTCGAGCGCATTTTTTATCTCATTTTTGGATACTCCGAATACGCGGAGACAGTCGGCGAGCGTTGCGGCGAGTGTCTTACCCGATCCGAAGTCGATATAGGGCATGAGGAAATTGTTTTCAGACAAGGTTTTTATATTTGCGGCGAGGAGTTCGGGATAATAAGCTACGACGGGACAATTATATCTGTTGTCGCTTTTATGTTCGTCGAAATTATACGTTTCGCAGGGGTAAAAGATAAAGTCCACGTTTTTCTCGAGCAGATCGGCGATATGGCCGTGAGCAAGCTTGGCGGGGTAACAAACCGTGTCGGAAGGAATGGTATGTTGTCCTTTAACGTAAAGGGCGCGCGAGGAAACGGAGCTCAGAACAGGCTGCATATTCAGTGCCGTGAAGAAGGGACGCCAGAAAAAGACCTGTTCGTAGTTTGACAGGCACATCGGGATCCCGACTTTCAGGCCGTTGCCCGAAGCGGGAGCGGGGGAAGGGCTGTAGATCCTCGACAGTTTTTCGGCATAGTAGTCGGGAGCGCTTTTGTCTGTTTTTCCTTCGGGGCGGCTGCATCTGTTTCCGGACACGAACTTTCTTCCTCCGGGGAAGGAAAGAATATTAAGACGGCAGTGCGTGGTGCAGCCGTTGCAGACGGTTTCGCGTGAGGTATAGGAGAATTCCCTGAGCTGCGAACGAGAGATCAGTGTGGAAAGACTGCCGTGTTCGCCGGCATAGAGTGCGCACCCGAAAGCTCCCATCAAGGGAGCTGAAGCGCTTCTTTTCACGTTGAGTCCCGTTTCCTTTTCGAAGGCGCGGAGAACGGCGTCGTTAAGGAAGGTTCCGCCCTGCACGACGATATTTTTTCCGAGTTCTTCTGTGCTTCGCGCTCTTATGACTTTATAAAGCGCGTTTTTCACCACTGAAGAAGAAAGTCCTGCCGAGATATCTTCTACGCTTGCGCCCGCTTTCTGCGCCTGTTTTACGGAGCTGTTCATAAAAACCGTGCATCGGGAACCGAGATCCACGGGCTTTTTCGCAAAAAGTCCCAGCTTAGCGAATTGTTCGACGTCGTAGCCGAGTGCTTCGGCGAAGGTCTGAAGAAAAGAGCCGCAGCCTGAAGAACAGGCTTCGTTGAGCATGACGCTTTCCACCATGCCGTTTTTTATTTTGAAGCATTTCATGTCCTGCCCGCCGATATCTATTACGAAATCCACGTCGGGCTGCAGATAGCGCGCGGAAGTGAAGTGGGCAACCGTTTCCACTATCCCGTAGTCTACTCCGAACGCGGATTTTATCATTTCTTCGCCGTACCCCGTTACGCAGGAGGATACGATACTTATACTGTCGTTCATTCTGTCATACATTTCGGAAAGCCTTTTTCTGATTATTTCTATCGGGCTGCCGTGAGAGAAGTCATAGCTGGTATAAAGCAGTTCTTTGTTTTCTCCTGTCAAAACAAGCTTTACCGTAGTGGATCCGGCGTCAATACCTAAATAAGCTTTTCCCTTATACGTTGCAATATTGCCTTCGGGAAGTTTTGCCGAATTATGACGTTGCAGGAATTCCTCATATTCTTTTTTGCTTGAAAAAAGCGGCTCTTCATAAATGTTTTCACCGCTGAGAGTACATTTCTCGACAGTTTGTATGATCCGGGAAAGAAAAGATTTTTTTTCTCCCTCCGCTTTCAGCGCGGCGCCGTACGCCACGAAAACCGGCGCGTTGTCCGGACATATCAGCGTTTTTGCTTTATCTTTAAGTCTTATTTCAAATGCGTGACGAAGTCCTTTGTAGTAATAGAGCGGCCCTCCGAGAAGCAGTATATTCCCGGCTATTTCTCTTCCCTGTGCGAGTCCCGAAAAGGTTTGTTCCGCGATGGCGAAAAAAACGCTCATCATGATGTCCTCCAGCCGGGCGCCCTGATTGATGAGAGGCTGTATGTCGGACTTCGCAAAGACTCCGCATCTTGAGGCGATAGGATATATCCTTTCGTAATCGAGAGCCATTCTGTCGAATTTTTCGGGCGAGGCGTTAAGAAGCGTTGCCATCTGATCGATGAAGGCTCCGGTACCTCCCGCACATGCTCCGTTCATTCTTTGTTCGGTGCCGCCAGTCAGGAAGAGAATCTTCGCGTCCTCGCCGCCGAGCTCTATAACAACGTCGGCAGAAGGGTAGTCCCTGCCTACTGCAAGCGAACAGGCAAAAACTTCCTGACAAAAGGGTAGATCGGAAGCTTGCGCAAAACCGAGACTTGCCGATCCCGTGACGCATACGCCTGTTAGTATGTCACCGACCGAGTCGCAAAGTTCCCGAAGCTGTGATATGACCGTTTCACGCACGTTGGAACGGTGTCTTTCATAACGTGAAAAAATTTCTTTTCCGTTATCGAGCAATACTGTTTTGACTGTTGTCGAGCCTATATCGAGCCCTAAAGAAAAATTATGCATATAAACCCCGATAAAAATACAGTCGGAAATCAGCCGTTAGCAGATCCCGACTGCAATATTATACTTTATTAAATTGCCGCCGTCAAGAAAATCCGACCGTATTTTGTATATGACCGATTTCCGTTGCGGAGCTTAACGGAGAGGCGTTAAAAAATACCGACGCCGATAGACAAAATACAAAAAAATTGTTATAATAAAAAAGGTATGATCTGTTATACAACGATATTTCAAACGGAGATGCAATGATGATAACCAATGCCGGTGAACTGTTAAAAACCGTGAACGAAATGGGGTTTCTGCCCTTTTTCAAAAACGAAGTGAAAGGATTTTCTCTTGAGGAGATGACGCCTTCGGAGTATTGGTTCCGGGAAGGCGTGGAAGGGCCGTGGGAATGGAAAGACATTATAGCAAGGAGTGGTGAATGTATTTACGCCAAGCTTTTCAATCAGAGGGCGGGGTACGTTTCTTTGGAGTGGTTCCCGCATCTGGCAAATTACCGGCGAGACGGCTACGACTTCGATTCTCTTGCGGACGAAGGCTTCGCCGATCAGAGAGACCGTGCCGTCATGCAGGCTCTTGAACGAAACGGAGCATGTCTGTCCAAGGAGCTCAGGAGGATATGCGGATTTACGGGCGAAAAGGCAAAGGGCTTTGAAAGCTGTATCACGCGTTTGCAGATGATGACTTATATCCTGCCCGTAAGCTTTGAGCTTATGACTGACAGAAGCGGAAAAGAATACGGCTGGGGAGTGGCAAGGTATGCCGTCACCGAAAAACGTTTCGGAGAACTTGCGCGGAGCGAATATAAGACCGATCCTGAGGAATCTTTTGAGAAATTAATGGCGCGGATGAGAGAACTCAATCCCAAAACGGACGAGAAAACGCTTTTAAAGCTGATAAAAAGAATGAAATGACGAATTACACTGTCGATACGCTTGAAAAAGAAACGGATATCGGGGAATTTACCGCCCTCTGTCTCGATACGGAAAAATGCCGTTTTGCGTGCGCGGAATGTCCGGCTTACGGCAGCAACTATTCCTGCCCTCCCTTCTCCTTCAAAACGGAAGATTACCTTCGTCCGTTTGGGAGAGTAAAACTTATCATGCGGGTTTTTCAATTTTCGGATATAAAGAAGGAGAAAGCTTTCAAAATACTCGAAGAGGAAAGGAAAAGCTTTTTTGCGTCGCTTTCGGAACGCGAAAAACAAGGGATCACCGCCGCCGATGCGGGTCCATGTAATCTGTGTCCCCGGTGTGCAAGAGAAAAAGGGGAAGAGTGCAGGGCTCCCGGGAAAACGAGGTATTCACTTGAAGCTCTCGGCTTTGATCTTGAAAAAGCAGCGGAAATATATTTCGGTATTCCTTTGAAATGGGCAAAGGACAGGCTCCCGGATTATATGGTACAGATTTTTGCTTTGTTTATCCCTCGGTAATTTCAGCTGCAAACACTGTAAATAGCATATAAAAAGCCGCCTTAAATGATCTGACCCCAAAAAATGAGACGGAAAGATTAACGGGTGGAATGAGAGGACTGTAGACGGTATTGAACCGGAGACAGTCCTTTCAACTTTAATGTAATTCTCCTGTTGTTGTAATAATCCAAGTAGCTTTCCAATTGTTCAATAAAGTGTTCTACACTGTTAAATTTCTTGCCGTAAAACATTTCCTGTTTCAATCTGCCAAAGAAACTTTCCATAGGTGCATTGTCTAAACATGTTGCTTTTCTCGACATGCTTTGTCGTATTCCTCTTGAGCGGAGCAACTGTTGGTACGGTTTCATTTGGTATTGCCAGCCCTGATCCGAATGCAGAATCGGAGTTGCAGTCGGTCTTTGGCAAAAGGCATTTTCCAGCATCTCCCGTGTTTGCCAGAAACTTGGGTTTTGCGAAACGGAATATGCAACGATTTCATTGTTGTACAAATCCAGCACGGGGGACAAATATACTTTATTCCCGCAAACAGTAAACTGCGTTACGTCCGTTACCCATTTTTCGTTCGGAGCGTCTGCGTGAAAGTCTCGGTTTAAGAGGTTTTCAGCAACTTTGCCAACTTCGCCCTTATAAGAATTGTATTTCACTTTGCGGATTTTGGCTTTGATTCCCAAGCATTTCATCAATTTTTGCACTGTTTTATGATTGATGTGCCAACCCTCGTTCTGAAGTTGAGCCGTTATCCTGCGATATCCGTATCTTCCTTTGTTTTCTTCAAATACGGCAACAATTCTAAACTTCAGTTCCGAATATTTGTCTTGCCGAACTTTAGATAGACGGTAGTAGGTGCTTTTGGAAAGCCCTGTGAGTTTGAGCAACAACGTTAAGTTGTATTTTTGCCTTAGCGAAAGGATTATTTGCGCTTTGTCGTATTTTGTAAGTCCTGCTTTTCTTTCGCTAAGGCAATGGCTTTTTTTAAGTATTCGTTCTCCGCGCGCAAGTATTCCAGTTCTTCTTCGGGCGAAGCAAACCTTTGTGTCGAAACAGCTTTCTTGGGTCTGCCGCACGAAGCTTTCCCTCGTCGGTCTTCCAGTAAACGCTCTCGACCTTCCGTTTCATATAGCTCAACCCATTTCTTTATGAATTTGCAGCCGCTCTCTTTGCTGATATGCGGAAAGTATTTTCGGCGCACCTCGTGGTACGCCAATTTGTTGTTGAGGATATCCTCAACAACTAGTATCTTAAATTCTCCGCTGTACTTCTTATTCTTTCGTTTCTCTTCCATATCAAAATACACCCCTTTTTAGTTTAACAGGTTTTTCTTTTCCTGTCCAACTTTTGGGGTGCATTTCAAATCGGGCGGCTTATATTTTGCGACAAAAGTCCGTCAGCTCATACCTACCCGGATCGATGGCCCGAAGAAGTGTGCGCTTTTGATGCGTGCACATTCGGGAAAGGGAACCCGGCCAACGTAAAAACCGCGGCACAGTCAGTTGCCGGAATAATTTCATTGCCGTGACGCTTAAAACCTGAAATGCGGTTGGGTCAACGTAAAACCCGCGGCACAATCAGTTTGTCGTGATAATTTCATTGCCGTGACACTAAAAACCGGAAATGCGGTTGGGCCAGCGTAAAAAACCGCGGCACAGTCAGTTTGCCGTGATAATTCCATTGCCGTGACGAAAAGAATGAGGTAACGGGTTACTTATTAAGGTATTCCGAAGCAAATGAAGCTGCCAAAGCTCCCTGAGCGGCAGCGGTAACGGCCTGTCTGAGCGGAGTGTCGGTGCAGTCTCCTGCGGCAAAGACACCGGGCAGAGATGTTCTTACGCCTTGTTCGGTTTGTATTGCGCCTGAGGGTGTAAGGGTAAGACCGTTTATGAGTGATGACGAGTTGGAATATCCCAGAGCGACAAATAAAGCCTCTGCAGGTATCTTTATGGGAACGGAATCCCCTTTGACCATATATTCCAGACCGCTCAGGATGCTGTCGGCTGAAAGTGACGTGACCGTAGCGTTATAGTGGATGTCAACATTGGGTGCGGACATTAGTGCGGAAAGCGTGTCTGAGGCGGCGAATCTGTTTTTGGGACAAAGTAATACGACTTTTTTACAAAGGCCTGAAAGGTAGAGAGCGTCGTCCAGAGCGGTGTAGCCGCTGCCGTATACCGCAACGGTTTTGTCTTTATAGAAGAATCCGTCGCATGTCGCGCAGTAGCTCACGCCGTGGCCGAGCAGCTTATCGAACATGGGATTGGTTTTTCTTTTTATACCTGTCGCTATTATGATGGAACGGCACGAATAAAGGTCGGTCTGAGTATAGACAGTAAACCCGTTGCCTGTTTTCGAGCAACCTGAAACCTCAGCAGCAATGAATGTTGCACCGGATGCCTGAGCCTGAATACGGAGTTCAGCTGCAAGATCGATCGCTTTACGTTTGCCTATACCGGGGTAGTTTTCGATTTCCTCGTAGTCATTCAGCACGCCGCCGAAACTATTGCTTTCGATAACCGCCGTTTTTCTGCCGGCTCTTCCGGCATAGATCGCGGCTGTCAGACCTGCTATGCCTCCGCCTATGATGATTATGTCAAAACTTTGCATTTTACACCTCTTATATGATTTTCTGCCGTATACGGATGGTCTGAATGCGTTCTGATGTTCGGAAAGACTTCCCGGATGTCGGAGCGGAGGAGTCGTTTCTTCGGTCCGGCCGAAACACGAGTGCGCATGGGACCGCATGGTCCTGCTTTTGCCGTGTCCTTTAAGGATACGGGCGGCAGCATACACAATTATTTATCTTTGTCAGAAATCCAGAAGGGCGATTATTTTATCCTTGTCGACGGCAGTAAGGAAAAGGTAAAGGCGCGGTCCCTGATCGCGGCTTATAAGGAGGTTGTAAACGTTTCTGAAAAACTGAGCCTGCCTGACTTTCTTTTCTTCGTTTTCAAGCTCTCCGAATACGTCTGTTACGACGCGATACAGCATAGCTTTCATGCCTTCGAGGTCGAAGGACTGTGTTCTCAGGTAAGAGCAAAGCGTTCTGATCGTTTGTTTTTCCCCGTCGGTGAGAGCGTCGAAGAAGGCGGTGTTTTTGTTTTCGTTGAGCTTTACTATGCTTTCGGGAGAACAAAATTCCAGCCAGCAGCGAGCGAGAGACAGTCTCGGCAAAAATTCTTCGCGTTTGTATGGAGATCCTATTTTCTCAAACAGGACTTCAAGCAGATCGGGATCCCAGTTTACAACCGGACCGAAGGATACCAGAAGCTGCATGGGAACAGTATCGATTTTCGGGCGTCCGGGCATGAAGACGTCCATAATATCCTTGACGGCGTTGTTGGCTTTTCCGGAGTAATAGTCGTTCAGCATTTTGTCGAACTCGAAATACTGTCTGAGGATCTCATCGTCGAAACAGAAGTCAAAGGCTTTCATAGGGTCGTTACGGGAGTAGAGCCAGAGTATGACCTCGGGCTGATACACCTTGAGCAATGTGTCGGGAGTGAGGTTCAAGCCGGTGGAGCCGCTCATTTTTCCGACGCTTCCTTTTATGCCTATAAATTCGTACCCCTGAAAAACGGGAGGTTCGTAATTGAAGATTTGTTTGCTTATGAGTTTGGAAACGTCGTAGCTTCCGCCCGGCGCGGCATGGTCTTTACCGCCCGGTTCGAATACCACTCCCTCATATTTCCAACGCATGGGCCAGTCTATTTTCCATGCGAGCTTACAGTTGAACTGAATATTGAAATCGAATGAGCCTTCGTGTCCGCAGGCGCACTTATATTTTGCAACGTGATTTTCGTCTACCGATATGATATGCGTATCGTCTTTGCCGCACTTGTCGCAGTATATGGAAACAGGATAATAAGACGCCTTTTCTTCTTCCGAAGCTTCCTGTGTTTTATGTTCCATGATGATATCGTAGATTTCAAATCTTTTGTCTATGGCAAAGATGACCTCGTCTTTATATTCCCCGGCGAGGTATTTTTTGCTCTGATACCTGAATTCGAGTTCTATGCCGAATTTTTCGAGAGCTTTTTCAAACTCCGCCTCGAAATGACGCGCATAACTTTCATGACCGTCGCCGAAGGGATCGGGAGCTGCCGCGTAAGGCAGACCGATATACCTGTCAAACGAAGGATCGGCGGCGCTGACGTTAGCGGGTATTTTACGAAGTCTGTCGTATTCGTCCCAGCTGAAGAGCATCTTGGATTTTTTTCCGAGTTTTCTGAGTGCCGTCGCAACAAAAAAGGCAGTGGCTATATCTCTGAAGTTTCCTATGTGGACCGAACCTGAAGGACTGATCCCCGCAGCACATACGTATTCCTTGTTATCGGGATATTTCCTGATTATTTCTTTTGCTATTTTTTCCGACCAATGCATAATTATCTCCAATCAACGATTTGCGTTTCTTCTTTTCTTTTTATTCTTATATTTCCCGCTTTGGTTTTTTCCAAGCTGTTTTTCGATTATTTCTCCTTCTTCCTCGAAAGAAAGATCATCTTGCTTTTCCGCAAAATCTTTGTATCCGGGCCGCGCCGGCAAACTCTTTGCGGACGTGTCTTCCGTGAGAGTATCGTTTCCTGCACCTGCCGCACCGTGATCGTGCAGACCGCCGTCCCCGGCAGATGAGGCACAGCTGCCTTCTCCCGGCTTGTCCCCGGACTCTTTTTTTGTATCAAAGGAAACTGCCGTTTCCTTTTCCCCGTCCTTTGCTTTTTCTGAAAGCACCGTATCATTATCCGCACCCTTTGCTTTTTCTGAAAGCACAGCGCTTTCGTTTGCCTCGGCAAAAACGACTCCCGGATCGGCTTTTCCGGCGCTGTATCCGTCAGACTGCGAAACTTCGATTCCGGTAATTTCCGAAAGCTTACCGGTTTCGTTTTCGTGATTTTCTTCAGAGGAACTTTTGTTTTCGATGATTTTTTTGTTTTCGGTGGAAAGACCGCGTGTTTTTTTCTTTTCGGTTTGTCGGGTTTCGTCAGTATTTTCCGTCATAAGAGCTCCAAAGCCGAATTCGGCAAAGTATGCGGTAAAAAACGCGGCAAGCTGCATCACGGGAATAAAGACCAGACAGAAACCCGTTTCGAAGCGGGCGCCGCCAGTCATGACAGTGGAAATCTCATTGCCGTTAAAAAGCTGACAATACAGTGCTATAGCGGCAAGCACGAGTCCCGCCAGTCCCGGGAAAAGCAGGGGCAGAGGAGACGCCTTTTTCTTTTTTGCGGCGGCAATAACGACGTAAACGGCAAAAGCAAGGACTGCTACCGTGCAAAGAGTGTAAACAAGCGAGATCACCGCAAACAGGGAACCGAAAACATAGTCGGTTTTCACGCCGCTCGTATCTCCGACGATACGCATTATTCCTCGCGCCATTACGTCGAATCCCGACACGGCAACCGTGCTTACTGAGGCAGCGTATTGATAGGTTGAAAAGGCTGCTGTGCCGAAAAAATAAAGCAACAGGGAAACAAGGGCGGCAGAAAGCATGAGGATGTTGCGCCCCGAGGCCTTTTTAAGGGATAACAGTGAAATTGCGGATTTTTTTAAGCTTTGCAACGTCATTTATTAAAAGTATCTTTCAGACCGACTATTTCGTTGAATACGGGTAGATCGGATTTCAGGTCGCGGACGTAATATCCCATACGCATAAACTGAAATCTTGATTCCTTCGGAGCTGAGGCGAGGGAAGGTTCGCCGAGAGCGGGGATTTCTTTAAGGCTTTCGTAATTGAGTCTGTTGATGAAATCTCCTTCGCCGTCGAGGAGAAGGCTGTCCAGCTTGCGTAAAGTGAGAGGCGTGTTGTATTCGGCAGATACCCATTGAATTACGCCTTTTACTTTAAGTCCGCTCTGATCGCAGCCGCTTTTGCTGTTTTCGACTATGGAGCATTCGAGATGAAGGATATTGCCTTCATTATCTGTTTCGACTTTGTCGCATTTTATGATATATGCACCCTTTAGACGTACATATCCGTCTAATTTAAGACGGTGATATTTTGGAGGCGGAGCAAGGGAAAAATCGCTTCCGTCTATATAGAGCTCGTGAGTCAGAGTAATGGTACGGGTGCCTTCTTCGGGTTTATTGGGATTGTTTTCTATCTCGCATTCTTCGGGAGCGGAAAGATTAGTGAGTATCACTTTTATCGGCGAGGTAACGGCCATGGCTCTTTGAGCGTGCTGATTGAGGTAATCGCGTACGCATGCGTTAAGGTAGCCGTACTCCACTTCGCTGTTGGCTTTTGCAACACCGATGCGGTCGCAGAAGTCTATGATAGCCTGAGGCGGATAGCCGCGTCTTCTCATACCGCAAAGAGTAGGCATACGAGGATCGTCCCAACCGTCCACGAAGCCGTCTTCAACAAGGCGTTTGAGGAAGCGTTTGCTCATTATGGTATTGGTAATATTGAGGCGCGCAAATTCTATCTGCTGAGGAAGCGGAGAAGGGAATCCGCAGTTTTGAGTTACCCAGTCGTAAAGAGGACGATGGTCTTCGAATTCCAGCGTACATATCGAATGGGTGATACCTTCATAGGCGTCTTCGATAGGGTGCGCGAAGTCATACATTGGATAAATGCACCATTTATCGCCGGTATTCTGATGGCTTGCATGAAGAACTCTGTAAATAACGGGGTCTCTCATATTGATATTCGGAGAGGCCATATCGATTTTTGCGCGAAGCACTTTTTCGCCGTCGTCAAATTCGCCCGCTTTCATGCGTCTGAAAAGATTAAGGTTTTCTTCGGGAGAACGGTCCCTGTAAGGGCTTTCTTTTCCCGGTTCGGTCAGGGACCCGCGGGAAAGACGTATTTCTTCGGCAGAAAGGTCACAGACATAAGCTTTCCCTTCTTTTATAAGCTTTTCCGCGCACTCATACATTACGTCGAAATAGTCCGAGGCGTTGTAGAGGTTATCCCATTTGAAGCCCAGCCATTGTATGTCTCTTTTAATACTGTTTACAAACTCCTCGTCTTCCTTGAGAGGGTTTGTGTCGTCAAATCTGAGATTGCATGTCCCGCCGTATTTCCGGGCGGTCCCGAAATTCAGACACAGGCTTTTAGCGTGGCCTATATGAAGGCATCCGTTCGGTTCGGGAGGAAAACGTGTTTTGACTGTGGTTACTTTTCCTTCGGAAAGATCCTTATTGATGATATCCTCGATAAAATTTGAAGATGCTGAAATCTTTTCTTCCATAAATTACTCCTGTTTATTACTCCTTCTTTTGTGTGGAGAAGGCAGTTTGATTGATCGGATCATCTCTCCGTGTCGGAGATGTCTGAGAAAAGCTCATCCGGCGGGTCGGGGTCAGACTCATCGAAAGGGATCTCTTCCGGATCCGGATGAGGCTGATTTTCCTCTGTCGCCTCTTCGTGTGAAAATGCCCGGGTGCTCTGAGAGTTTTCTTCAGAACGGCGTTTATCCATGCCGGGAATATCATTTAACGAAAGTTTTCCGAGTTCTTTTCCGGGTGCGGGAGAAGCGTTGTCCGAACTGAAAACAGCCGCAATTTTCTTTTCTTCTTCGGTAAGCGGCAGCGGGACGGGGGCAATATCGTTCTGTGCATTTCCTTTGTTTTCTTTATCGGTATCTTTATCCGGGACGGCGTTTCGTTTGTTTTTCTTTTCTTTCAGCTCCTCGCGGTATCTTTTAAGTCTCAAAACGTCGTCTGATTCATACGAAACGAATTTTACGAGTTCACCTATCCATTTCAGAGGTATCTCATCCAAAGCTCCGTTGCGGTGCTTGGCGACTATAAGAAGTCGGTCGTCCTTATTGGGCGCGTCCTCCTCCGATTTTTCGCGGTGGATAAACATGACTATATCGGCGTCCTGTTCTATTGCTCCCGATTCTCTGAGGTCACTCAGCTGAGGTTTGCCCGGTCTGTTTTCGATCTGCCGCGACATTTGCGAAAGTGCTATTACCGGGACATCCAGTTCCTTTGCCAGGATTTTGAGATTACGTGATATTTCCGAAATCTCCTGTTGTCTGTTTTCCGCTTTTTTGCCCGTTGTCATGAGCTGAATGTAATCCACGACTATCAGATCGAGACCTTCGCGGTTTTTGAGTCTTCTGCATTTTGAGAGGAGCTGAGCCGGGGTGATAAGGGAGGAATCGTCTATGAAGATTTTGAGGTGACTGAGAGTCGTTGCGGTGGAGTAAATGCTTTTCCAGTCTTTGTCGCTGTCGGAAAACTCGCCTCCGGTCATACGCGAAAGAGGGATCCCGCTGTTTGAACAAAGGAGCCTCTGTGCGATCTGCACGCGCGGCATTTCAAGCGAAAAAACGGCGCACGAGAAATTTTTGAGGGCGGCATTTTCGACGATGTTCATAGCGAAAGAGGATTTACCGGTGCCGGGACGTCCCGCGATAACGATAAGTTCGCCGTTATGGAGTCCGTTTGTAAGTTTATCCAGCATCCAGAAGCCCGTGGGTATGCCTTTGAAGGCGTTTACGTCCGTTTTCAGGGCGTTGAGCTTGTCGATGACCTCGCTGAGCCCGCGTGAAACGGGAATAAGATCACTGTCCGAACGGGAAGAGCTTACGTTGTAGATGCGTTTTTCCGCCTCGGCCAGAGCAGAAGCGGCGTCGTCGGTGGTGTAAGCCTCGTCGATTATCTCGGAGCAGCTTTTTATCAGTTTGCGCATGGAGGCCGTTCTAAGGACGATATTTGTGTACTCGGCGGCATTGGCAGCGCTCGGGACGCGGGTCCCCAGTGAAGTGAGGTAATTCAGACCTCCTGCTTTTTCGAGAGTGCCGTTTCTCGAGAGTATCTCCGTAAGGGTAACTATGTCGACGGCACAGCCGCTTTCCGTAAGCTCTCTGACAGCGGAAAAAATGATGGAATTCGCCGGATAGTAAAAATCCTCCTCGCTCAGCGAGGAACAGATATCTATGGCTATGGATCCGTCCGCGAGAATACAGCCCAATAAACTTGATTCGGCTTCGGAGCTGTTGGGCAGCACGCGCGTCTGAACGCTTTTTTGATCCTTTTCCTTCTTGGATGGCATAATTCTTTCCTTTTGCGGATTTCCCGGCGGTTATTCGGTGCGTATTCAGCCCCGGGAAGGGGCAGAAAGACCGGAAAAATATCTCAGACTTTCAAAAACGACTTCTTGATATCCGAATATCTGTAACTGCTGTCAATAACTGCTGTCTGCCGCCGCTGATAAAACGGCTGACAAAAAACGGAATTCAATCAGCTTTGTCTGAGAGAAAACAGCATATAAGCCTGAGCGATATAAAGTATCCTGTTTTTGCATATATCCTCAGCAGGACCGTCTATGACGTTTTCGGGAGTTTCCTCTATATTGTTCCGCAGATCGATGTAGAGGTAATTATATCCGCCCCAAGTCGTAGAGTCGGTGTATATCCTTATCTTATACATTTCGGAGGTGTCTTCCCCGATGGCTTCCGTATATGATTCGTTTTCCGTGTTTGAAACGCTCACCGAACGGATAGATCCGCTCACTATGTCGGTAACGCTGAAGGAGGTGGAAGAAGCTTGGGTAAGGGTATCGAGGTTCAAAGAACGTACGATATAAAGCAGGGCGGCGTTATCGGTGTAATTCACTGAGCCTGAAAGAGACAGAGTCTGATTTTTCTGTTCGCCGTTGACGGTGAGCGAAACAGAGGGAGAGGAAACGGAAAAATCCGTGCACTCCGCTTCATATTCGTAGTAAAAGGGGGAGTAGGTTTTAGCGTTGGTTTCTTTGTCGACGTCGGTCACGATAAGTGAGAAGCTCTGTCCCTCGGTCTTAGAGGAGACGCACGTGCTGAGAGGAAATACTACGGTATTTATCACTGTGGAACGGATCCGGACCACTTTTTCGTCTTCGGAGTTTTCCTCGGTGATCCTGTCCTGAGGTATTTTTAAGTTGTCGATAAGCGTCTGCATGTCGCCGGTTTTGGAAACGGGATAGGTGTTCCAGATATCGAGAGTGGTAACAAGGGTAGTCTTTTTATCGTTCACGGAAATGACTTCCGCGGTGTAGGTGCCCGAAACATCGTCCGGTATGACGGCGGCGCCCTTAATTTCCCCTTCGAGATAGACGGGACTGTCGTCGGGGTTGGGAATAAAGCTGACGTCGTAAACAAGCTTTTCACCCGCTTCCCATCTTACTGTACGTGTGGGCGTGGGAGTAGTGGAGCAGGCGGCGGCAGTCAGCAAAGCCGTAAGGATCACAATACAAAGCGCAAATTTTTTCATTACGTAAACCTCTCAAAATTAATGTTTCGTATACCGAAACAGCCGCAACTAAGCGTTATCGTATATTTTAACATATCGCGCCGCAATTTGCAATCGTTTGAAAAGGCGCTTGCAAACAGTTTTGAAACTTTATCGACCGGAGCCGTAGAAATTGCGGGGTAATAAAACAGAGCCGTCTGCAAGAGTATTTGCGGACGGCCGTCTCTGTCCGACAAATGACGTTTGAAAAGGCGCTTGCAAACAGTTTTGAAACTTTATCGACCGGAGCCGTAGA
>URET01000022.1 GCA_900546875.1 uncultured Eubacteriales bacterium | reverse complement strand
CGAAACTGTTTTGTATGACACACCTGTGCCCCGAAAGGCGGCTCCGGAGGGACAAAAATACCCGAAACTGACTTGCAGTCATGGACCTGAGATCCCGAAAGCCGCTCCGGCGAAAAAAAACACTTGAAATTGTTTTGCATGACATACCTGAGGACCCGAAAGGCGCCTCCGGAGGGACAAAACCCGGGATCATGCAGGAAGGGTCTTATGCGAAAACCTCGGATCTTTCTCAGGCGGCAATAAAAAAATACAGACCGGAGTCTGTATTTTAATGGCGGTCAAGAGCCGGACCCTTTTTCGGTAACATGTTTCCATCGGTACGCGGTGATCACTTTGAAGGATCGGAAGTATCTTTTTTTATGGCTTTATAGCCTAAGCCGCGCACTGTCACTACTTCGAAATCCTTGATATTTTCGAGTTTTTCGCGTATGCGCCGGATGTGGACGTCGACTGTGCGTTCATCGCTTTCGCTGTCATATCCCCAGATGTCGTCCATCAGCTGACTGCGGGTGAATATGCGGTTGGGGGAAGAAAGCAGTTTGAAAAGAAGCTGAAACTCCTTTTTTGTAAGCTCTACCGTTATGTCGCCGCTTGATACCGTAAGATTGTTGTAATCGACTCGGGTATTGCCGATATCAATGATTTTTTCGTTTGCGAGGCGCGAACGGCGGAGTATTGCGGATACTCTGAGAAGCATTTCTTCAAATTCTATCGGTTTGACCATATAATCGTCTGCACCGACGGAAAAACCGCGTTTTTTATCCACAAGCTCTTCCTTGGCGGTCACCATGAGTATCGGGGTAGGTGCCATTTCTCTTACCCGACGGCTCAGTTCGTAGCCGTCCATATGCGGCATCATGAGATCGGTTATTATAAGATCAAACTGTGTTTGCTGAAGAAGTCCGAGTGCTATCGTGCCGTCGTTTGCGGTTTTTACTTCGTAGCCGGCGCGCTCGAGAAATGTACGCATCAGCTGTTGCAGATTTTTATCGTCTTCGACAACAAGTATTTTAAACATCAAACCCTCCTATTCTGTCCTCAGTGCCGCGACGGGATCTTTTCTCGCTGCTATGCCCGAAGGAATAAGTCCTGCTATAAGCGTCAGTGTTGCGCTGAGCAGAACCAGCAGTATTGCCGTGAAGAAATTCAGATTCGCTATCGATCCCACGCTGATTTTTGTCAGCGAGTTGATCAGGGCATTTATCGGGACGGTCAGTATACCGCTTACTATAACACCGATTATACCGGCTGTCAATCCGATAAGTACGGTTTCGGCGTTGAATACGTTTGCGATATCCTGTTTTCTTGCTCCGAGGCTTCTCAGTATGCCTATCTCCTTGGTCCTTTCCACGACGGAAACGTATGTTATTACCCCGATCATTACCGAACTGACCACAAGACTTATCCCCGCAAATACCGCAAGCACTATGGATACGATATCTATCGTACCGTTCATATAGCTGAGTACGGTTTCCATATCAGACCACTGCACTTTCATTGAATCATCGGTCTGCATGTCGTTCCAAGCCTGCAGGTATGCGGTAACGTCATACTTGGATTCGAAGGACGAGGGATAGATATATATGGAAGCGGGTATCAGCATTGCGCCGTAGGTCTTGCATTGCTGAAGGTTATCGCTTTCGGAAAAAGTCACCTTATCGGAGTTTTCGTATGACCCGGTCGTGATATCGTAGTAAACTCTGGTTTCCTGCTGAGAAAGGAGGGTTTTAGCTATATCCGAGTTGCTCATTTCGGCAGTCACGTAATCTTCGAGCGCCTGAGTGTAGAGGATAGCGGAGGTATTCATGTTGGAGTCCATCATGGACATGAATGCCGAAGCCATATTCGAAGTGTCCTCCACGATCGATACTCTCCTGAGTATTCCTACGACAGTCAGTTCTACGGTCTTGTCGGATTCATACAACGACTGAGCACTTTCGGTCGTTTTGGTGAATATGGTGTTGTTGTTGAGTCCAACGCTTTGATTGTAATAAACGTTATTCGGCACCCATTTGACCTTCGCTCCGATTATGTCGTCAAAGGAGATAGTGCCGTTTTCGTCCATAAGCTCGTCGTTTACTTCGATACCCAGAGAAATGAGATAATTATAGTCCACTCTGTTATAGGAGTCGACGACTATGGCAAGCTCGTTCATTGCGGTGGGGTACTTACTGTTTGTGCCAATAAGCTCATACATGGTTTGAGCTCTTGCGTCTGAAGGAATTTTGCTCCATCCGAGAGAGGATGAACGGGTAAACTCGTATACATAGGGCGTCGTACTGAACTCATAGTAATGTTTTGTTACAAGATTCCAGATAAAGGAATAGTTCATCGTCATGTCGATATATATGGAGGGATCCATTTGTTTGATATAGTCCACGTATTCGGATGATATATCGTTGTTTTTCTTAAAGAGGGTCTCCATGCTCGAATCCGGTTTGTAAGGATAAGCTATGTCGCCGTCGGGGTATTGTTCCAGACCGGTGCCGCTCAGTATTTCATTCTGCACTGAGTTTATGTCGGAAAATACGTACGCCGTTATGGAAATGGGAGTCTGATTCAGAAGTTCCATTGAAAGATCGTTCATGAATGTTCCCATTCCGTTTTGCACGGACAGTACAAGCCCCACCCCTACGATCCCTATGCTTCCGGCTATCGCGGTGATTATTGTACGCACTTTTTTTGTGAAAAGATTTTTGAGAGAAAGCTGAAAGGCGGTAAGAATATCCATGGCGATACGTTTGCGTTTGGGAGGAGGGGTCTCTTTGGAGTCGTCTTCATAAGGCTGAGTGTCGCCGGTTATCAGGCCGTCCTTGATAGTTATTATACGCGTAGCGTACTTTTCGCTCAGGGAAGCATTGTGCGATACCATAATGACCAGTCTGTTTTCGGATATCTTTTTTATTATCTCCATTATCTGCACGCCGGTATTGCTGTCAAGAGCGCCGGTGGGTTCGTCGGCGAGCAGGATGTCCGGATCGTTTACTATCGCACGCGCGATCGCCACTCGCTGCATTTCGCCGCCGGATAATTGGTTGGGCAGCTTATCCATGTGGTCGGCAAGTCCGACTTCGTTGAGCGCTTGTATTGCGCGTTTTTTTCTTTCCGAGATCGATATGCCCGAAAGGGTCAGCGCCAGCTCCACATTGGCGAGCACGGTCTGATGAGTTATAAGGTTGTAGTTCTGAAATACAAAGCCTACGGAATAATTTCTGTAAGCATCCCAGTCGCCGTCGGTGAATGCAGACGTGCTTACCCCGTTTATGGACAGATCGCCCGAAGTATATCTGTCCAGCCCGCCGATAATATTTAAAAGTGTGGTCTTGCCGCACCCCGACGGCCCTAATATGGCTACGAATTCGTTTTTTCGGAAATTCACGGAAATACCTTTGAGCGCATGTACGGTATTTTCTCCGGATAATACGTAATCTTTGGTTATGTTTGTCAGCTTAAGCAATTTTGCCTCCTCCAAAAGCTTTTTGCCGCTTTTCTATCTTTATTTCACTGTTTTTATTTTATACTGTTATTATGAATTCTTTATTAAAGTATTATATAGTTCAGGTGACTGAAAAAAATATATCAATTAATTCCGTGCCTTAAAATGAAACCTGTTGACTTTCACTTTTGTATGGTTTAAAATAATGTATGAAAAAACAACGGATTTAATCGTATCAAATGCGGAAGCATAAGTCATGTATTCGTATTTTCATAAGTTTGTTATCTGACGGCGGTGCAGTATGGAAGGACCTTTGACAATAGTGAATAAAAAACGTAAAAGCAGAGCTTTGTCCGTGCCGATGAGGATACTCCGCGGGACCGTCAAGCTGATTTTTTCTGTGATAATTCTGATCTTTCAGCTTGCATGGGTATTTTTTGCGGTATATTATTACAGAAATGTCCCTTATCTTTCGGTGATATCGTATTTCGTATCGATATTCGTGGTGCTGATAATATGCTACACCCGTCAGAACAGCGAATATAAGCTGCTGTGGGTAATGGTCATACTGCTTCTGCCTTTTGCCGGTACCGTGTGGTATCTGCTTTACGGCTACGGCAGGAGTACGCCGAAAAGGATACAGAAAGAGGCAGAAAAGGCATTTTTGCTGAACATTCCGCAAAACGGGGAAAATACCGAGCTTACTGACGAAAGAGACAAAAAAATCTTTACTCTTCTTAATAAGCTGTCGCGTATGCCTCTTTATTCGGGACAGGATGTCGCTTATTTTACGGACGGCGCTCCCATGTATAAAGATATGCTTGAAAAAATAGAGTCCGCCCGTCATTACGTTTTTATCGAAAGCTTTATAGTATCGGAGGGCAGGATGCTTGATGAGCTTGAGGCTCTGCTTACCCGCAAGGCAAAAGAGGGCGTCATAGTGAATATACTGTTTGACAGCGTGGGCTCCTATGGCAGATTGAAGCGTGCTACTATGGAAAGGCTGCAGAATCATCAGAATATCGAGATAGCCGCTTTTAACAGAGTAGGGATATCTCTCGGTCCTTACATCAATTATCGTGATCACAGAAAAATAGTCATAGTAGACGGAAAATACTCTTATGTCGGCGGTATAAACATAGCGGACGAATACGTCCACTATATCGAACGCTACGGTTTCTGGAGAGACGGCGGAGTGTGTATCGAAGGGGAGGCGATCGAGCCTTTGCTGTATTTATTTTGTCAGAACTGGTATATGGCTGCGAAGGTCCGGCTGGATATTAATTATTTCAGGAGCTTCATAATAAAATACACAGAGGAAAAAAAGAACTCCGGGAAATCTTCTTCGGCGAAAAACGCCGATAAAAACAAAGTCTTCGTTTTCGGCGATACTCCTGCCGATTCCTTTGATCCGGCTTATAATTGCTGCATGTCGCTCTTCGAGAACGCACAGAAAAGCATATGTATTTCCACTCCTTATCTCATTCTGGACGATAAAATGTCATCTGCGCTGAGCAGAGCCGCTCAGAGCGGGGTCAGCGTGAAAATACTTACTCCCGGGATCCCCGACAAAAAAATAGTATACGCTGTCACACGGTCAAATTACCGTAACCTCATAGAAAACGGGGTGGAGATATATGAGTTCACCCCCGGGTTCAACCACTGCAAAAGTATCGTCGTGGACGATAAATATGCTCTCGTCGGCTCGATAAATCTCGACTACAGAAGCCTCCTGCTCCACTATGAGGTCGGAGCCCTCATTGAAAACGACAAATGTATCGGAGTCGTCAAAAACGATTTTAACGAAGCTGTCAGCAAAAGTAAGCTCGTTACTGCCGCCGATACGGAAAATCGATCCGTATTTTATAAAATACTGCAGTTTTTGCTCCATATACTCGCTCCGCTCCTGTAATTTTGTTTAAGTAAAACCAATATTATCGGGGTTTTCAAAGCGTTTTTACTTTGAAATTTTAAAATTAAGTGTTTTTGCTTGAAAATATCCGGATAATGTGTTATGTTATGATAAAAGGAAAAGGAGAGGCGGGGAAAAGGATGAAAAGCGGCGTTTTGATACTTGATCTGAAGAATTCCCGTATGATGACGGCAAAAGAGAGAATAGAAGCGCAGGAAAAGCTCGAGTATTCGGCGGGTGTCGTAAATAAGCTGTACGGGAGGAGTCTGGTGGCGGAAGTCAGGTTTTCCGCCGGAGACAGCGTGCAGGGGGTATTTTCGAGTGCCGGGAAGGCGTTGTCGGCGGCGTATATGTTTTGTATGCTGATGTATCCGCTCAAGGTAAGGTGCGGAGCAGGGTCGGGGGAGATACTTGACGCTCTTATATGCAAAGATACGAACCGTATCGACGGAGAAGCCTACCACAGAGCTCAAACGGCTCTTGCCGGTGCGAAGGAGTCGGACGGTGAAAGGATGATAATGTATATGGGGGGAGGAGCTTCGGACATAGTCGTAAACGGTCTGATCGAGGCTGCCGAGCGTGAAATAAGGAATCATACCGAAAAGCAGGCGATGATATTCAATATTTTGCAGGTGCTTTCCTTTTATCCGATCGAGGGGTTCGGGGCAGTGGAGTACGCGTCCGCAGTTTACGGGCATCTGGCGCAGACGGCGAAAGACTATTCGCAGGGCGGAGCCGAGATCGGTGAAGCTCGTTTTATTGAAGAGGTGCGCGGGGCGCGGGCCGTGAGGCCGCGGATATCGGAGAACGGGCTTTATGTGGAAAAATACGTGAATACGGCGTTCTTTCCTTTAGTAGGAGAGCTTTTGGGAGTTACGGCGGAAAACGTAAGGCAGATGGCGGAGAAGGCTGATTTTTCGGGAATAAATAAGCTGCTTCTGACGGCTTTGTATGTGTGCGGAGAAGACGTGTTTAAGGAGGGGTAAAAGTGAGAGAACTGTTGCTTGTAACGGCGCATTTGCTTGGCGATTTTTATTTTCAGAGCGAAAGCATGAGCCGCAGCAAACGGGATAATCCGGGTAAGCTTATACTTCATTCGTTTATATACGTGATCCCTTTTGCGGCTGTGCTTTTGTTGTACGGCAGCTGGGTGCTGATAGCCGTAGGGTTACCGGTACTTTTTGCCATGCACTTCATAATTGACTCAATAAAGGTAAAGTTCATGAAGATATTCGATTCGGGGAAAGCGGATCTGATATTTTTTGTGGCTGATCAGCTTATCCATGCGGCTGTGATAATAGAATTATGCATAGTGATGGATGTCTTTCCCGAGCTTGTGCAGGCTGACAGGGATATAACGAACGAGCTGGCGGGTATATCGGATATATTGTTTTTCATGATGAGCGCTTTGATATGCATAAAACCGGCTTCTATATTCATAAAACACGCGCTCAACGCTATGAACGGCGCTTCAACGGTCAGCGAGGACAAAGGAGTAACGGGAGGCGGAAGCATAATAGGCGTATTGGAAAGACTTATATCTCTGGCTTTGGGATATATGGGACTCTATTCGCTGATAGGACTTGTTCTGACGGCAAAGTCGATAGCGCGGTTTGAACAGCTCAAGGAAAAGGAGTTCGCCGAGAAATACCTTGTGGGAACGCTGGCTTCACTGGCAGTAGTCACCGCTTTGCTGCTGATAAGGTATTTCAGCGCTTCTTAGCTTTGGAAAAGGAGCGGAGGTATCGGTCGGGACCCGGATTGTTGCCTTCTGCGGCAGTGACGGCGTGCGCGGTATTCGGGCGGCTGTCCGGCAAACTCGGAGCCTCAAAGGAGTTTTGCGGAAAGGTACATAACGGAAAGGCCGATTTTACCGGCGTTGACGGAGGAGTTGCGGTATATTCGGCGTTTAGCGTTTCTGATGTAAGGAAAAGGAGCGGAGGTAACGGTTGGAACTTGAATTATTGCTTGTAGCGGTAATAATCATAGTATGCGTGGTATTCAGGCGCGTGTCCGGCAAACTCGGATTCCCGATGTTGCTGGCTTTTATGCTGCTCGGAATGGTATTCGGTTCTGACGGCTTGTTCAAAATCGAGTTTTCGGATTATAAAACAGCTGAACAAGTCGGTTCTTTCGCGCTGATCTTCATCATTTTTTACGGCGGATTCGGTACAAAATGGAGCGAAGCAAGACCTGTGGCTGCAAAAGCTGTTTTGCTTTCCACTCTCGGCGTACTGCTGACCTCTGCCGTAACGGGGCTTTTCTGTGTTTTTGTACTCGGGTTCGATGTTATTGACGGTTTCCTCATAGGCTCCATGATTGGCTCTACCGACGCCGCTTCGGTTTTCTCGATACTGCGTTCAAAAAGACTGAGCTTAAAACATAACACTGCCTCTTTGCTTGAGCTCGAAAGCGGCTCAAACGATCCCGCTTCATATATGCTCACCGTGATAATGCTGGCTCTTAAAGGGAGCGGGGTAAGCGCGGGAGAAGTCGTTTACATGGTTTTTGCTCAGATAGTGTATGCGGTCGCCATTGCCGCGGCGCTGTCTTTTGCGACATTATGGCTGCTGCGCAAGTCGAAAATATCCTCCTCCGGCTTTGATTCCGTGTTCATTCTCGGCGTGGCTATGCTCTCTTACGCCCTTCCCGCCATCATCGGCGGAAACGGCTACCTTTCGGCTTACATAGTAGGCATTGTGCTCGGAAACAGCAAAAGTATCAGCAATAAAAAGGCTCTCGTCAATTTCTTTGACGGTATAACAGGTCTTATGCAGATATGTTTGTTTTTCCTTTTGGGACTTTTGTCTTTCCCGTCGATCATTCCTCAGGTATTTCTGCAGGCGCTGCTTGTCTTCCTGTGTCTGACGCTGATCTCAAGGCCTGCGGCTGTTTTTGCGATAATGACTCCCTTCAGGTCCTCCGTAAGGCAGCAGCTGCTCGTTTCTTGGACAGGTTTGAGAGGGGCCGCGTCGATAGTTTTTGCCGTGATGGCTATATCCCGCCTGACCTCCGACGGCATGGACGCCTCAGCCGGCCAACAGCTTTTTCATATCGTGTTCGTAGTGGTACTGCTCTCGATACTTTTCCAGGGATCTCTTATCCCCTTGGTTTCACGGAAACTCGACATGATCGACAAGGAAGGCAACGTAATGAAAACCTTCACCGACTACGCCGACGAAGTTCCCGTACAGTTCATCAGGTGCAATATAACTAAAGGTCACCCGTGGCAAAACCGTACCCTCAGCGACCTGAAACGCGACCTTCCTCCCGATATACTGCTCGTGCTTATAATAAGAGGCGAAAACAAAATAGTGCCGCGCGGACAGACAATGCTTGAAGAAGGTGATGTGGCAGTAGTGTCCGCGCGTTCGATGGGGGGCGTTGAGGGAATAAACCTTACGGAAAAATACATAGAGAAAAATGACGAGTGGGTAAACAAATCAATTGCCGATATCAATAAAGACGATAAAAACAGATTGTTTATATTGATAAAACGGGGCGAAAAGGTGGTTATTCCCAAGGGCGGCACGATCGTGATGGCAGGTGACGTTCTCGTTATCAGCAACGCCGATGAATAGCGCGTTCAAAACATGTCGCACAGCGCCGCAAGGCGCTGTTTATATCTGAACGGTGTTATAATACAAAAATATTTTCAATTTTGTATAGTTGAAAAAACGTATAAATAATAATTGATATTAAAAATTTTCTGAAATGATTATGTTTACGTTGTCCGGGCTGCAAGCTCAAGTCGGCATATTGAAGAATTATCAAGCAGAAGCAGCTTATACGATGTTGAGCAACAAAAAATTTTAAAAAATAAGCCAAAAAATTGTTTTCAAAACAGCACTTGCATTCAAAAGATATTCTTGCGTGAATAAATATCCTGCGGATTACAGAAAACTGCAAATCAGGCGGTTTTGCAGATGCGGAATTATATTTTCAAAAGTGATATACGATAGGCGTAGAATTGGTGCCCTTTGTGTTTTACGATGGGACAACGGATCTTGGCTTAAGAGCGGGAGTTTTGCGGCAAAGCAACAAATCTCTGGCAGTTGTTATAACAACAGTTTTCAGCTGAAAATCGCTGTCTTTAATTTTCATTAATATTTGTAAGGATATGTAATAAAGAAATCAAGTTTGTACTCCTTATTATATGGCCGTATATAATCAGCGATAATTTATACTATATTTAATATGCTTATGAAAAAGAAATGCTCAATCATAGTTTTTCACTGCAATAAAGACAAGTGTTAATAAAAATCTTGAATACAGTGAAAATCTCAGGTGAGGATTAATGGCTTAAAAGTAGCGAAATCTGTAAGAAGTATTTTGAATATCAGGTTTTAAAAGTGAAAAAGCGCAGAAATAAGTTTCTGCGCTTACTTGTACATAGAGACTTTAACATAAAGTTTCGAGGGAATAAACTGTCGGCAGTTTCTCGAATGCGGCATTGGAAAGATATGCCGGTCATTTGTATGAGTGTTTTTTCACGGAGTTTTCCGAAAGAATTGCTCAAGCGTTTAAATGACTTCAGGCAATCATGCCGAAAAATGCTGACTTGTTTGCGGGCAATCTAAGATTACGGGTATTGTGACGAGTCCAAATCTGGCGGTTTCTCAGGTAAGCTCGAACATGCCGTAATACAGGCTGTAGTACTTGCCGTGCTGAGCGATAAGGTCGTCGTGGTCGCCTCTTTCGATGATCTTGCCGTGTTCGAGGACCATGATGGCGTTGGCGTTTCTGACTGTGGAAAGTCTGTGCGCGATAACGAACACGGTTTTATTTTCCATAAGCGAATCCATGCCTTTTTCTATGAGTGATTCGGTCCTTGTATCTACCGAACTTGTAGCTTCGTCGAGAATGAGCACCGGCGGGTCAGCTACGGCGGCGCGCGCTATGGAAAGCAGCTGTCTTTGTCCCTGAGAGAGGTTTGCGCCGTCGGCGGTGAGCATGGTATCGTAGCCTTGGGGCAGGTGGGTAATGAAGCTGTGCGCGTTGGCTATTTTGGCAGCGCGTATTATATCTTCGTCAGACGCGTCCGGTTTACCGTAGCGTATATTATCTTTGACCGTTCCCGTGAAGAGGTGGGTATCCTGCAGGACCATTGCCAGCGAGCTTCTCAGACTGTCTTTTTTGATGTCGCGGACGTCAATTCCGTCATAGAGGATTTTGCCGCTGTTGATATCGTAAAATCTGTTTATCAGGTTGGTAATCGTGGTTTTCCCGGCTCCCGTGCTTCCGACAAACGCTATTTTCTGTCCGGGCTTTGCATATAAACTGAGGTCTTCGAGCACTATCTTGTTCGGTTCATACCCGAATGTGACGTGTTCGAAGCGAACGTCGCCTCTGAGCCTTACATACTCCGTTTCGCCCCCGGGTTTCGGTACTGCCCATGCCCAAATACCCGTACGTTCCGATACGGGCGAAAGTGAGCCGTCGGAGTTTTCCTTCACGTCCACGAGGGTGATCTTACCTTCGTCTGTTTCGGGTTTTTCGTCCATGGCGTTGAATATTCTTTCGGCGCCTGCAAGAGCCGTCATGACGCTTGCAAACAGCTGTGATACCATGGTTATGGGATTGGAAAACTGTCTTGTCAGCAGAAGGAAGCTGCCGAGCTTTCCAACTGTTATGCCCGTTACTCCGAAAAGAAGCAGAGTTCCGCCCACGATAGCGGTAAGAGCAAAGTGCAGATACGAAAGATTTCCCATTATGGGCATCAGGATGTTTGCATAAGAGTGGGCTGCAGTTGAAGTTTTGTTAAGGTCGTCGTTTATGATGTCGAAAGCGGCTTTGGCTTCTTCTTCGTGGTTGAATACCTTGACTACCTTCTGACCGTCGATAAGTTCTTCGATATATCCGTTTACCGTCGCCAGAGAACGCTGCATGTTCACAAAGTATCTTATGGATCTGCCGCCTATGGTCTTGACAGTGACAAGCATTACCACAAGCATCGCGGCTACAAGTATCATCAGTGCGGCGCTCTGGATAAACATCGCTACCACCACGCCCAATATCTGCACCACTGAAGATACCAGTTGCGGAAGTGCCTGAGAAAGCATCTGACGCATGGCGTCTATGTCGTTTGAAAATAAACTCATCAATTCACCGTGAGTGTGGGTGTCGAAATATTTCAGGGGAAGTTTCTCGAGTTTTTCAAACAATTCGTTTCTGATCTGTTGCAGAGTCGTCTGAGTGACGGTTATCATCAACCTGTTGTATATAAAAGTCGAAAAAGCACCGGTAAGGTAAATAAGCGCCATGACTATAAGTGCGCCGATAAGCGGGGTGTAGTCGGGAGCGTTCTGTCCGATAAGAGGCGCGATGTAGGTGTCCACGAGTTCGGATACGAAAGACGCTCCTACAACGTTTGCCAACGCCGCGAATATTATGCACACCGAAACTAATGCCATTCTCCACCTGTGAGGTTTTAAGTAACTCATCAGCCTTTTCATGGTGGCTTTTGTATTTTTGGGCTTCTTCATCCCTTTTAAGCCTCCGCCGCGAGGCCCTTCAACAGGACGTGCATTTTCTTTAGACATTGATTTGCCCTCCTTCCGGGTTTGTCTGTGATTTGTACACTTCCGTATAAATCCTGTTTTTCCCGAGCAATGTTTCGTGAGTGCCGATCTCGTTTATTCTTCCGTCGTCCATGACGACAATCTTGTCGGCTTCCATTATCGAGTTGACACGCTGAGCTATGGTTATAACGGTCATGTCTGACATCAGCTTCTTCAACTCCGTTCGTATTTTTTTATCTGTCGCAGTGTCCACGGCGCTTGTGCTGTCATCAAGAATAAGTATTTTCGGCCTCTTGAGAAGTGCGCGTGCAATACACAGCCTCTGTTTTTGTCCGCCTGAAACGTTTACGCCTCCCTGTCCGAGATCCGTTTCATAGCCTTTAGGGAAACTCATTATGAAGTCGTGCGCCTGAGCGGCTTTTGCGGCTTCGATTATCTCTTCGTCTGTGGCGTCTTTATTTCCCCATTTCAGGTTTTCTTTTATTGTCCCGCTGAAAAGCACGTTTTTCTGCAGCACCATCGCTATGCTTTCCCTCAGCTCGTAAAGCGAATATTCCTTTACGTCGTGTCCGTCGACGGTAAGGGACCCTGAAGTCAGGTCGTAAAGCCTCGGGATAAGCTGCACAAGAGACGTCTTGCCGCTTCCCGTTCCTCCTATCACTCCGACCCATTCGCCGCTTTTTATGTCCAGATTGAGGTGTTCAAGCGTAAGGTTTTCGGGACTTTTCGAGTATGAGAATGAAGCGTCCTTGAAGCTTACCGATCCGTGCTTCACCTTGAGCTCAGGATTACAGCCTTCGTCAGATATATCGGGCGTTTCCGAAAGTACCTCTTTGATACGGAATATCGAAGCCCGCGACAATACTATATTGATAAGGATCATCGCTATCATCATCAGCGACATAAGTATCTGAGTAATGTAAGTTATAAAGGATACAAGACTTGCCGCGTTCATTGTCCCTGCAACTATGTCTCTGGCGCCGAGATAATATACCGCTATCATCGTGGCGTACATCGTGAACTGCATTATCGGCATGTTCCATACTATGACCCTTTCCGCACGTCTGCTCGCTTCCATGAGCTCATAGGTGCGCTTGCGGAAGGTTTCCGTCTCGTGGTTTTCCCTTACGTAAGCCTTTATTACTCTGATACTTATAAAGTTTTCCTGCAGAGCCAAATTCAGATTGTCATAATGGGTAAACATCTTTTTGAAAAGTCTGTAAGCTCTCGTTGAAAGGAAATAAACGCATATGGCAAGGAAGGGCAGTGCAAATAAAAGTACGACAGCAAGTCCTTTGTTTATGGAGATCGCCATCACGGAAGCAAATACCAGCATCACGGGCGCCCTGAAACATATCCTTATGATCATCTGAAACGCCTGCTGTGTGTTGGTGACGTCTACCGTGAGCCTCGTTACGAGACTTGCCGTGGAAAATTTGTCTACGTTGTAAAAAGAGAAATCCTGCACCTTTCCGAAAAGCGATTTCCTCAGGTTTCTCGCAAATCCGTTGGAGGCAACTGCAGCGTACCTTCCGCTGAGCGCCCCGAAAAACAACGAAAGCAACGCAAGAATTATCATCACGCCGCCCGCAAACGCCACGTATCCTAATGTCGCAGGCTCCACGCCCACAGCTTTTGTCAGTATTTCCATCAACTTGTCTACGGGAGTGTTATTATACGGTTCTCCGTTTACGCCTACCCCTATGATGATCGTCATCAGCAGAGGTATCGCTACCTCCATCACAACTTCGAGCACAACAAAAAGAGGGGAAAATATAGTCGCTTTTCTGTATCCTTTTGTGTGCTTTAAAAATAATCCTCTCATAATATCTCCGTATTTCGTGGATTTTTATTGGTTATCTCTGCTTCCTTTTCTTACTCCCCGTCGGATGCGACACTCTTGATTCAGCCGTCCTGAGCACCGCGCCGGTACCTGAAGAGCTGTACCTGCACCGGAAGGACCGCATTCTTCATGAACTTCATGCTTGCTCTACCCCCATAAACAGCGTCAGCCTTCGCCCGGATATACCGCCCGGTATCTGAAAACCGCCCCGGCCGCCCCGGAACATTTTTATCGGTCTTACATTCCCGTTTCGTTATCCGGAATGTTTTTTTGCCGGGCTTATGTTCCTGCTTTGTCTTCCGGGTTGTCGTAGCTGTTCAGAATTTCGCTGATACGCTCTGAGCAGCTTTTCAGATCGCATACCTCTTCGTATGTCAGCCTGTCAAATAACGGTAACATGGCTTTGTTTAATTTTTCTCTCTCCTTCGATACATATTCTCTTCCTACGGGCGTCATGCTTACGTTTACCGCTCTCCGGCATACCGGCGAAGTCTGCCTTACCACGTATCCGGCTTCTTCAAGTTCCCCGATCAGCCCCGTAAGCTGGGAGGAGGATACTCCCACTCTGTCCGCAAGTACGCTCATTCCCGTGTCACCGTTGTCTGCGAGGAAAGAAAGTATGAGAAACTGAGCACGGTTTACTTTGCGTATCGTTTTTTTGATGCGCGAAAACAAATGCTTGTGGACCAAAGGATTAAGCTCCAATAATGCTTTCAATGCCTGAAGTCTTATTTCGTTTTCTTTCATACCGTCCTCCTTTTTCTTTATTCCGGCTTTATCTCACAAGTAGAATGTATTATACTTTGCTTTCTTCTTAATGTCAAGTATATTTCAATTAATAAATAATTTAAAAAATAAAATATTTTATTAGAACAATTATTCCATATCCGTTTATACGTGATTTTTAAAGCGTAATACACGTCATGTCTTTTCTATCGTTTTATACTTAACTCTCGAAATTTACTTATCAGAATGGCTTAAAATGAATAAAAGGTCGAGAAATATTGAAAATCGCTTTTCAAACATTTAAAAAAAACAAAGAAATGTAGTATAATGTAAACAGAAGATAAGGCTTGCGAAAAGATGTCAGCCGGAGTGGCTGAAAAGCATAAAAACTATCCGGAGGCAGCGAGGAGAAAGTATGACCGAAACGAAAAATATTTACGGAGAAGAGCAGATACAGGTATTGGAGGGGCTGGAGCCGGTGAGGAAGCGGCCGGGAATGTATATCGGGTCGACTGACGAGAGGGGGCTTCATCATCTTGCGGTCGAGATAGTGGACAATTCCATAGACGAGGCTTTGGCGGGTTACTGTGACGAGATCGAGGTGACGATAAATGCAGACGGGTCGTTGTCTGTAAAAGACAACGGGCGCGGTATTCCCACGGGGATACACAAGACCGAGGGAGTATCGGCGGTAGAGGTATGTCTGACCAAGCTTCATGCCGGCGGAAAGTTCGGCGGAGGCGGGTACAAGATATCCGGCGGATTGCACGGAGTGGGGCTGAGCGTAGTGAACGCTTTGTCCGAGTGGCTTACCGTGGAGGTATATCAGGACGGGAAGGTGCATTTTCAGAGGTACTTCAGAGGTATACCCGAAGGCAGGCTTGCCGTTACGGGGGAAACCGAAAATCACGGGACGTTTGTCACCTTCAAGCCGGACGCGGAAGTTTTTGAAACGGTGGAGTTCGATTATGACAGGTTACGTCACAGGCTGCGGGAGCTGGCGTATCTGAACAAGGGGATAAAGATAACGCTTGAAGACAAGAGAGAGGGAAGGACTCGCAGGGAAACTTTTCATTATGAAGGCGGAGTGAAGGAGTTTGTGGAGAGTCTGAACAAAAACAAAACCGTTCTTTTGGGAGAGACGCTTTATATAGACAAATCGGTGAAGGAAGGCGAGGTGGAAATAGCGTTGCAGTTCAATGACGGCTACACCGAAACCATTCTTTCTTATGCCAACAATATAAACACGGAAGAAGGAGGCGCGCATCTTGAGGGGTTCAAGGCGGCTTTGAGCAAGGCGGTGACTGATTATGCGCGTAAGGCAGGGCTTGTGAAGGAAGATGACAAGCTTACCGGAGAGGATATACGAGAAGGTATAACGTCGGTTATATCGGTAAAGCTTGAGGAGCCGCAGTTTGAGGGGCAGACCAAGACCAAGCTGGGGAATTCCGAGATGCGTACGGCCGTATACAAGGTAGTACTTGAGGAAGTGGGGAGTTATCTTGAAGAAAATCCCAAGAAGGGGAAAGAGCTTGTGATGAAGTGTCTTGCGGCGCAGCGGGCGAGGGAGGCGGCGAGAAATGCGCGCGAACTCACGAGGCGCAAGAGTTATCTTGAAAGCACGACTTTGCCCGGTAAGCTGGCCGACTGTACGGAGAGAGATCCCGAGCGGTGTGAGATATACATGGTAGAGGGAGAGAGTGCAGGCGGTACCGCGAAGCAGGGGAGAGACAGGCGTTTTCAAGCCATACTTCCGTTAAGGGGAAAGATACTTAATGTAGAGAAGGCAAGGCTCAACCGTGTGCTGGAAAACGAAGAGATAAAGAGTATGATAACGGCATTCGGCTGCGGGATAAAGGACGATTATGACGAAAGCAAGCTCAGGTACAACAGGATAGTCTGTATGACGGATGCGGATGTGGACGGAAGTCACATAAGGATACTGCTGATGACATTCTTTTACAGATTTATGAGGCCGTTGATAGAAAATGGGCACGTATATATAGCCATGCCTCCTTTATACAAGGTGACAAAGAACAAGCAGGACCATTATGTTTTCAATGACGCCGAACTTCAGGCAAAGCTTGACGAAGTGGGGAGGAAGGGCGCTGACGTGCAGCGTTACAAAGGACTTGGAGAAATGAGCAGTGAGCAGCTGTGGATAACTACGATGAATCCCGAAACGAGGATAATGAAACAGGTGATGATAGAAGATGCAATTCATGCCGACGAGGTATTCACAATGCTGATGGGCGAGCAGCCCGAGCTGAGGCGGCAATTTATAGTGGAAAACGCTTCGCTTATTGACGGGTTGGAGCTGGACGTATAAGGAGGGGGTCGGAACTTTATGGCTAAAAAGAATGACGGCAGATCGGATGATGTGGATTATATAAATGCGTTAAAGGATACGCAGGTAGTAAAAGTCAAGTGCGTGGAGGAGATGAAGAAGTCCTTCATGGCGTACGCAATGGCGGTAAACGTATCCCGTGCCATACCGGACGTCCGGGACGGGCTGAAACCGGTGCACAGAAGAATACTTTACGCTATGGGCGAATTGGGGATGTTTTATGACAAGCCTTTCAGGAAGTGTGCGCGTATAGTGGGCGATGTTCTCGGAAAGTATCATCCTCACGGCGACAGAGCGGTATACGATGCGCTTGTGAGACTAGCGCAGGATTTTTCCATCAGGTGTCCGCTTGTTGAGGGACAGGGCAATTTCGGCAGTGTGGACGGTGATCCGCCTGCAGCGCAGAGGTATACCGAAGCGAGGCTTTCCCGGATCAGCAGCGAGATGCTGAGGGATATCGACAAGCAGACCGTGGACTTCTATCCTAATTTCGACGAAACTCTCATGCAGCCCGTCGTGCTGCCCTCACGTTTCCCGAATATACTCGTAAACGGCGCAGACGGCATAGCCGTGGGCATGGCGACTAACATTCCGCCGCACAACCTCAATGATGTTATAAATGCGGCGGTCGCACAGCTTAAAAACCCGGATATAACGATCGAAGAGCTCATGGAGTATATCCCCGCTCCCGATTATCCCACCGGCGGGATCATAATGGGCAGAAGCGGAGTGAGAAAGGCTTACAAAACAGGCAAGGGCACGATAATCCTTCGCGCCAAGACAGATATCGAAGAGTACACTCAGCACGGTCAGACGCGTACGCGCATAGTGATAACCGAGATCCCTTATCAGGTGAATAAAGCCAAGCTCATAGAGACCATGGCGAACCTCGTTAAGGACAAACGTATCGAAGGAATAAGCGATATCAAAGAGGAATCTGACAGACAAGGCATGCGTATTGTAGTGGAGATAAAGAAGGACTGCAATGCGCAGGTGGTGCTCAATCATCTCTTCAAACATACTCAGCTTCAGATAAGCAGCGGGATCATTCTGCTTGCACTCGCCGACGGTCAGCCCAAAGTGATGAACCTTAAGGAAATACTCGGCTATTACCTTGCTCATCAGCGTGACGTTGTAGTGCGGAGGACAAAGTTTGATCTGTCAAAGGCTGAGGACAGAAGACACATAGTTGAAGGGCTTGTGACGGCTTTGGACAATATAGACAGAGTGGTCGAGATCATAAAGACCTCAAAGGATACTCAGGAAGCTGCACAACGGCTCATGGAAGAATTTCTTCTCAGCGAAAAACAGACTAAAGCCATACTCGAAATGCAGCTGCAAAGACTTACGCATTTACAGGTGGACGCACTTAAAGCCGAGCTGGAGAAGTTGAATCAGCTGATAGCCGAACTCAGGGCGATACTCGATTCCCCCGCAAAGGTAGACGAGATAATAGAGAACGAGATGACGGAGATCGGCGGGAAATTCGGAAGCGAAAGAAAAACGGAAGTATCTGCCGATTGCAGCGATCTTGATATAGAAGATTTTGTGGAAAAAGAAGACGTGATAATAAGCTTTACTCATGAAGGCTATATAAAGCGTCTGCCGCTTTCGGAGTATAAAGCCCAGAGAAGGGGCGGAATGGGAGTTACGGCGCATAAGACCAAAGAAGACGACTTTGTGGAGAAAATGTTCGTTGCGAATACTCACGACAATCTGCTGTTTTTTACCAACAACGGAAAAGTTTACAGCATAAAGGCGTTTTACGTACCTGAGGCGCAAAAAGCAACGAGAGGACGCGCAGTGATAAACCTGCTTCAGCTTGACGACGGGGAAAAGGTCACAGAGATCAGAAGCGTTGCCGAAGGCGAAAACAAGGGTTATATGGTAATGGCGACGAAGTCGGGGCTCATCAAAAAGACGGAAATGAAGGAGTTTGATTCGATCCGTAAGGTAGGAAAGATCGCCATAAAGCTCAATGAAGGCGATGAACTCATTGCGGTGGACTTCTCCGACGGAAGCAAGGAATTCATAGTAGCCAGCCGGAAGGGAAAATGCATGCGTTTTTCGGAAAGCGACGTAAGAGACGTCGGCAGGAATTCGCAGGGCGTAAGGAGCATGAAACTGGACAGCGACGACTATATAGTAGATATGGCGGTGGTGGAAAAGGGATCCGAAATAATTACCGTGAGCGAAAACGGTTACGGAAAACGTTCTGACGAAAGTGAGTTTCCTTCTCACGGAAGAGGCGGCAAAGGAGTCAAGGCAGGTGAGTTCAACGACAAAACGGGACTGCTTGTCAATTTGAAAGTCGTTAAGGAAAGCGACGACCTCATGCTCATCGCCGACAACGGCATAGCTATCCGCGTCAAAGCAAGCGAAATAAGCAAAATAAGCCGGGCGACTCAGGGCGTTAGAATCATGAAGTTCAAGAATGACGCAAAACTGACGTGCGTCACCACGTGCCCCGAAAGTATTGACGAGGATATACTCAGAAAAGCCGAGGAATATAACAAAGAACAGGAAAGTATATCCGAAAACGAACTTTTCTCCGATAATAATATCGAAGGCACGGATATGACAAACAATACGGAAATATAAACGGTTTGCGGCATATCGGTCTCAAAGCCTGAGCAAACGCGGTTCCCGACCAAGTAAATATCTGCTCCCCGTACAGCCGATCACCGCACAGCGGTGTAAGCTGTATCCGGTATGCACGACGAAAGGAAGGCTTCCGGCAGCAAAGACAGTCGGAGCCGTGTGTATTCATGGTCAGACCGGCAGACCGACGGCCGTTGCTTTGAAAGAAATAAATAAGCGTAACATCATGAAAATATAAAAGCGCGTATCCGGACGAAAATGCCGGAATACGCGCTTTTCGGTTGCCCGGTATTCAATACCTGTCGGTCAGAAGACGGGGAAAAGGAAAATGTATCGGCAGAATGGCACGGAGCGCGGGTAAGGAAAGACGGGAAAAAGGCGCGGCAAAACATCGGTACGCGTGACCGTGAAAATATGTCAGCGCGTCTCGCTTACGGAAGATACGCGGCAGTATGAATGAAAAAAGCTTAAATAAATGCGCCGGTACGGGGAAAAGGAAAATGTATCGGTAGAATGGCACGGAGCGCGGGTAAGGAAAGACGGGAAAAAGGCGCGGCAAAACATC
>URET01000021.1 GCA_900546875.1 uncultured Eubacteriales bacterium | reverse complement strand
TGAAGTTAAGCGTATAGATACCGCTCTTATCGATATCGCTGCCGAGATTGAGCTTGGTCTTATCGCTGCCCGTTACGCTCAGATACGCATTTGTATTGATAGCAGCGTCAAGATCCACAAGCCCCGGACCCTGATGACGGGGAGATACGGGATTGCCGTTTTCATCCTCGAGTATGTGAGCCGTGCTCATGAGAAGCTGATATATGAGCGTCTTCATGTCTTTGCTAGTGAGCTCGGGGAATACACTCTTGATATATTCCTTCATTACAAGCGTAGCGGATCCCTGGTTGGGGCTGGACATACTCGTTCCGCTCATATACTCGTAATCCACGTCAAGACCGTTTACGAGAACATAATAAGAAGGCACGGAAGAATAAATGTTTCCGCCGGGTGCAAGCAGATCGATACCTATATCAAGACTCTTCGTGGGACCCCATGAAGAAAATTCCGAAATGGTTATTTCAATATCGGATCCGTTAACAGTGATCACTTTATTCTCAGCCGCAGCAAGCATGTCGCCTACCGTTTTGGTAACAGCCGCGGTAGGTATGCTTCCGTCATTTATTACCGCTGAAATCAAAGTGTCGTCCGTATTGTGGATAAGCACGCCGATAGCACCGGCTGCTGCAGCATTATTTACCTTGTCGGCAAAAGAAAGCTCGCCGCGCATCACAAGCGCTATCTTGCCCGCCACGTCTATTCCTTCGTAATCCTCAGGTGCTCCGAGTCCCGGTACTACTACGTATTCAAACTCTCCGCTCTCCTCACCGTTAAGTATATCGTAAAAATTGTTCTTTTGGGAATTCTCGTTCGCACTGTTTGTTATTCTGTACTTTGCACCTTCAAAGTGTATGTACTGAGATATCCCGGAATTTACGGAACCGGATGTGAATACCGACAGATATGAACCCGGCTTTCCGATAACACCGGTATCGGGATTCTCGGGAAGGTTACCGTTCGCCGCGTATCCGACAGAATAATCGTTACCGGCTGAAGCGTTTACTATGAGACCTACTCTCTCGGCAAGATCATATGCCGTATTGAGATAATTATAAGAAGCATTCGTTTCACGCTCAGGACCGCAGCCCGATCCGATACTGATATTTACAGCGTCGGCTCCGAGTATTATGGCGTCGCCAAGCGCTACCACAACATTGTCAAGCGATACGGCGCCCGTTTCATCTGATCCTACCTTCATCGCGGCGATCTGTGCATTATACGCGGCGCTCTTGATAGTGTCGCTGTATCCTGCAGCTATGCCCGCTACGTGCGTGCCGTGCTCAAGCCCCATTTCTTCCATGTATGTGAATATGGCGGGAACAGGATCATTATCGCCGTCGGCATAGTCAAAGCCGAAAGGTATCTTGCCGGAATAGTATACGTCCGCTGCCGTGTATCCGCCGAAATTATAGCTGGCGTACATGCTGGACATCACCTTGTCCACAAATTCGTAAGAAACCAGCTGTCCTTCGGGCTCGGTCGCAAAGGCTTCGTGCCATACGTCTACGCCCGAGTCGATTATGGCTATGAGCGTACCCTTTCCGGTATAGCTGGAGTTGTTTATAAGCTGTCCCATGTTGTCTACGAACGTCGCTTCGGCAGTGCTGGCGGGAAGTTCCGGTACGGTAAATGTCTCCGCTACGCAATACTCTATCCCGGATATTTCACTGAGCTTCTGCATCTCGCCGTATTCCATGAATACGGAAAATCCATTCGCCACCGACATAAGACTGTGCTTGAATTCATACTCAAGCCCAAGCTCGTCCATCTTTGCAAGAACGGCGTTCTGTCCGCTTATCAATTCCTCGGAAAAAGCCTTTCCCTCCGCCGAAGATATGAATTCGCTCACACTCACGCCGGGGTTCATATCAAGATAACTCTCAATAAGACTCCCCTCTCCAAGTGAAATTATCACGCTTACTTTGTCGCTTGCCGCGTACCCTTCCTCGACGTCGCCCGAATTACCGTCATAATTCAGCTCAACACCGTCAGATACGTTTTTGTATGACAGACTGAAATTCAATTCGCCCGTTTTGAATCCCGCTTTCTCGGGAACTACGGAAGTCTGACATGCCGCACATACGGCAAGAAACGCCGCAAGCAACATCACAAGCACAACTAAAGTGAACCTGTTTTTTCGCATCATCTGTTCCTCCTGTTTTATTTTAAACGGACCTGAACGATCCGTTACAGTCCTTTGCCCCGGTATGTTTCCGACCCGGCTCTGCCGTGCCTTCAATATCAGCCTCCGGACCTTCACACGTACTTTTTTCTCTATACGTGTCCTGTCTTATATTACCATATGCCCATATTTATGTCAACATTTTTTTATAAATATTTTTAAACAATTTTTAATATTTTTTTTAAAAAATTTTAGACATTTAGCCCTTTTGCTCCCGTAAACACTTGACAAGCCGCTCAGCTTATTCTAAAATAACATCAAGCTTATGTTTTTTACTGAAGGTGAGTATCATGGACAATAAACTATTAGAAATTTTGGGCGATGACCTCACAAAAATGGTCGTCCCGATGCAAAAATACATATTCGAGCAAAATTACAAAACCGTCCCCGAATTCAATTCGCTCATGGGAAACGCTCTGACCGCTTTATATGATCAGGGCCCTATGCGTCCTACCGACCTCGCGCGTTACCTCGGCATTTCGAATCAGAGGCTCACGCGTCCTCTCAAAATGATGATATCTTCGGGTTACGTGCAGCAAAGCGACGATGCTCAGAATAAAAAAATAGTCTGGCTTTCGGTGACGGAAAAAGGTTCGCGCACCCAGGAAAGAATCATAATGGCCTATATGCACAATCTTCGTATACGTCTTTCCGTGCTTACAGAAGAAGAAATGAACGAATTCGCAAAAGCGGCGCGTCTTATAAACGAAATCCTCGATAAGATCGCCAATAAATAATTCCCGCCTTTATTCTGCATATATTATCGTATAATTTACAGGGGAGCTGCCGCTTCTCTTTTTTTATCCTTAATTATACTATGACCGTTATGCGCCGCGCATCATTCCCGCACACATTTCCTTTGCCCGAACCGAAGCGCGCTCCTACCCTGAGATTTTCCGAGCGGGCACTGGTACGAATGCACGTAATTGCCGGGTTTTCCGCGCTTACGTCCGGCAGGCTTTTTCTTTCTTTCCCCCCATCCTTAAATGCGCATGAACGTCTGATCTCCGACCCTCCTCGCAGCCGACTTTCTTCAGCTTCAGTATTTCCCGCTTTTTCCGGCTCCTCGCTCACATCACGGCCTATACCTCTTTCGGCAACTGTGCCTATTGCAGTCTGCCCGGCTCCGCGCTTACGACATTATTCCGTATCGGTCCGAACGGCGTGAGCCCCGCCTTTTTATAACGACAAAAAACTCACCTGTGGTGAGTTCGTCAGAAAAATCAGATATTGCGTTACACCGGGCAACTCCGGCGACGGCCCGCCGCTTTTGCGGCTCAGCTGCGCCTTATTCCTCTTCCTTTTTTTCTATCACGGTTTTGCCGTTATACGTGCCGCAGTTCTTGCACACATGATGAGCAAGCTTAAGCTCATGGCACTGAGGGCATTCCACCAATGTGGGCGTGACGAGCTTCCAGTTCGCAGCTCTCTTATGCTTTCTCTGCTTGGATACTTTCCTTTTCGGGACCGCCATTTTTCAATCCTCCGTACATTTAATCGTTTTTACAACCGCAATCGCCTTCATTGAGATTCTTTCCGCATTTGTGGCATACCCCTTTGCAGTCGGGCGAACAATATACGGCTCTCGGCAACTCCAGCATGATAGCGTCTTCAACGGCTTTATCGAGCTCAACTGTATTCCCCTTATAGGCATACTCCCCGTATGCGGCCTCTCCGAAATGAAAATCCTCGCTGAAATCAAGAACAAAGTCCTTCTCCATAGGCACGTTGCACAAATCGCAATTACACGCCACCCTGAACTTTATCACTCCGTCTACTTCGATCACCCTGTCTATGGCTACACACTCGCCTTCAAGCACTACATCTCCGACAAATCTGCCGTTCAGATAGTGAATCGCTCCGTCATCAAGCTTGCCCGACACTGTAAAAGCATACGCTTCGCCTTTATTTTTGCTGGCTTCGGAAATATCAATTTTCATATCGCACCGCCTCTATAAATCAAGAGCCGTAAAGCACAAAGGTAATTATACCAAACTTACGGCTCTTTGTCAATTGCTTTAATGGTCGTTTTTTATTCAAAAACGTCAAATAATCCTTGTCTGTTTTTATTTTTCGGGATCCTTTATGTTTCTGAGACAGTCTCACCCACGGAAAAACTGCTGCGTCTTCCCGCAAACTGTCCCTTTCCCGCTCCCGTGATCTCGGGTCCCGGAAAGCTCAGTCCTCCTCCCCGGAGGGATCGTTTCCCGGGCAGCATGAGCTATCTGTAAGATCCGCCTCTAAGACGGTTCATGTTTTACAGTCCCGCAACCCTTTTTGCTTCTCTCGCTATAACGAGTTCTTCGTTTGTGGGGATCACAAGCACTTTGACTTTACTGTCCGTTGCCGATATCTCCGCGATAACGCCTCTCGGACAATGCTCGTTTTTACAGTCGTCAAGCTTCACACCGAAAAACTGAAGTTCTCCGCACGCGCTTTTCCTGACATATGGAGTATTCTCTCCGACTCCCGCCGTAAATACGATACAATCAAGACCGTTCATTACCGCAGCATATTCCCCGATATACTTCTTTACGCGATACGCAAATATGTCGACGGCAAGTTTATTGCGCGGATCCTTAAGAGCATCGCCCTCCACAAGGTCCCTGAAGTCGCTGCTGTGTCCAGAAAGTCCGAGCATTCCGCTTTTTTTGTTGAGGTAATTTATCATTTCCGAAATAGTCATGCCCTTCTTGTTCATAAGGTACTCTATCGCGGCTGGATCGATATTGCCGCTCCTTGTCCCCATGGGAAGTCCTTCAAGCGGCGTAAAGCCCATTGAGGTTTCAACGCTCTTTCCGCCGTCTACCGCCGATACGCTGGATCCGTTTCCGAGATGACATGTGACTATTTTAAGGTCTTTTATATCCCTGCCCATATACGCGGCAGCCTCGCCCGCCACAAACATGTGACTGGTACCGTGAAAACCGTATTTCCGCACACGATAATTTTTATAATCATCGTAAGGAATACCGTAAAGATAAGCTTTTTCAGGCATGGTGGCATGAAAAGCCGTGTCGAAAACAACTACCATCGGCACATCGGGCATTATCGCCTTGCATGCCTCTATTCCCATTATGTTAGCAGGATTGTGCAAAGGCGCAAGGTCGATATTCTCGCGGCATACTCTCAGCACATCGTCCGTGACAAGCACAGAAGTATTATAATCCTCCGCTCCGTGCACCATCCTGTGCCCTACGGCAGCTATTTCATCCATTGAAGCTATAACGCCGCATTCTTTATCCACAAGCGCGTCAAGCACCATCTTTATGGCTACCGTGTGATTAGGCATGTCCTCGGTAAAAACATATTCCTTTCCGTTTGCCTTGTGAGTAAGCCTGCTGCCGTCGATTGCGATCCTTTCGCAAAGTCCTTTCGCTATCACTTTCTCGTTTTCCATGTCTATGAGCTGATACTTAAGACTCGAACTCCCCGCATTTATGACAAGTATTTTCATTTTATCCTCCTTACATCCCGCACTGCATCGCAGTTATTGCCACAACCGCCACCACGTCTTCCACGCTGCATCCGCGGGAAAGATCATTGCAGGGCTTCGCCATTCCCTGACATATAGGACCGTAAGCATTGGCGTGCGCAATACGCTGCACAAGCTTATAGCCTATATTCCCGGCATTCAGATCAGGGAATACCAATACGTTGGCTCTGCCGGCAACCTTGCTTCCCGGAGCCTTCAATGCCCCGACCTTCTCCACAAGCGCGGCGTCCGCCTGAATTTCCCCGTCTATATTATAATCGGGCGCTTTTGCTTTTGCAAGCGCGGTGGCCTCACGCACTTTGTCTACAAGCTCGTGCTTCGCGCTCCCCATTGTCGAAAAACTCAGCATTGCAACCCTCGGCTCGTCCTTGAAAAACGTGCGCGCCGACTCCGCCGAACAAACCGCTATGTCGGCAAGCTGCTCCGCCGTGGGATCGGGATTGACGGCACAGTCCGCAAATATCATAAGTCCGTCGTCGCCATAGCTCTTGTCCTCAAGCTCCATGATGAAATAACCGGAAACGGTATTGAGTCCCTTCCTCGTCTTGATTATCTGCAACGCAGGACGAAGCATGTCTCCGGTGGCGTGCACGGCTCCGCCTACCAGACCGTCGGCTTCGCCCATCTTCACCATCATCACTCCGAAATACATCACATCCTCGGTAAGTAGCTTACGCGCCTGCTCCTCCGTCATGCCTTTTGCCTTTCTCAGCTCATAAAGCGTCGACACATATTCGTCAAGCCGATCGTATGTCAAAGGATCGACTATCCTCACCCCTTTCAGACTGCATTCGGGACATTTGCTTCTGATCACTTTTTCATCACCCAGCAGTATGGTCGCGGCAAGTCCCTCCTTCGATATCTCCTCCGCAGCCCTGATGATCCTCGGTTCTTCGCCCTCAGGCAAAACTATGGTCTTATTTAACGCTTTCGCTTTTGATTTGAACACATCGATAAGTCCAGCCATCTTATTCCTCCGTTTATTTGATTGATTTTTATTATATTTTATAATATACTTTATCCGTCGGCACATCAATGCCCTGAATCATTATATAACATCCCCCGAAAAAAGTAAAAGGTTTTTAAACGGATTACCATGAATTTGTGCGGAATAATTTGCGAATACAACCCATTGCACAACGGCCACGTCAGACATATCGAATACGCCAGACGTTCTTCCGGATGCGATCACATTGTCTGCGTGATGAGCGGAAGCTTTGTTCAGCGCGGAGAACCTTCAGTCATGGACAAGTATTCCCGCGCACGCCACGCCGTTCTTGCGGGAGCGGATATCGTGCTTGAACTGCCCTTCTGCGCCATAGCCGGCGGTGCGGACGACTTTGCCCTCACCGCTGTCCGCATCCTCAAAGCCATGGGGACAAACTCCGTATCCTTCGGATGCGAAACTGACGATCTTCCCCTGCTTAAAACGGCTGCTCACTCTTTGCTTTTCCCCTCCGACAATCAGCGATCCCTCCTTAAATCGGCTCTCTCTTCCGGGCTCTCGTATCCCTCAGCACTCGCAACGGCTTTCCCCGAATACTCCGCCCTCCTCTCCTGCCCGAACAACACCTTGGCCATCGCCTACATCAAAGCAGCAGAAAAAGAAAATTTCCGCCCTTCATGGTTCCCCCTCAAAAGATACGGCAGTCACCACGACCTCGCCCTCTCCGAAATCCCATCCTCAGCCGCCGTCAGGAACGCCCTCTCCGCCCTCAGAAACACCCCCTCGGAAAACGAACGCCTCAGCCTTTCCGCACGCCTCGAAAAAGCCCTTCCGCCTTTTGTCTTCAGCCAGAAAGACATAACGCTCGATTTATCTCTCTACGAAAAATTCATCTATTCCTTTGTTCAGACTCTCACCCCGGAAAAACTTTCTGATATCTACGGCGTTACCGAAGGACTTGAAAACAGAATCATGAAATTCTCCGGACTGAATAATTACTATGAATTCATCACCGCCGTCAAAACCAGAAGATACACCCTCTTAAGACTGAAACGTATACTCATGTGCGCGGCAGTCGGGTACGACAAAACCCTTGCCGCCAAAGTAAAAGAACTCCCCGTACATTCGAGAGTCCTTGCAGTTAAAAAAGATGCCCTGAACCCGCTCATGCGCCGTTTCGGCGAAAGCGGACTGGACTGCCCCGTGCTTTCCGTGCGCTCCCCCGGCGAGGACCTCCGCGCCGACGCCGCAAGAATCGACCTCCGCGCCACTGCCTTAAGAAATTCCCTCTCCCTCAAAAACGAAAAAAACGAGTTCTCTCCCCTGCAGATCATCCCCACAATATAACTATTTATAATTTTCAGTTCCCTTCCGCACGAGGCTTTCTGTACCCGTTTTCCTTTTGCACTGGGCTTTCTGTACCCGTTTTCCTTTTGCACGAGGCTTTCTGCGACCGTTTCCTTTTGCACGAGGCTTTCTGCGTTCGTTTTCCTTCCGGCATTTCGTTCCGCTACTGTTTCATACAGAGTATTCCCGAATATATGCGCTCTTTTTCTTCCCTTATACCGCCCATTCTGCCTCTACGTCATTCCGTTTTCATGTTTTTCGGATTTCGGTTATCGTTCAGTCGGATTTATAATGCTTGTGTGAGTCTTTTTTAAGATTATGATTTTTCACCGCTCAAATACTTGCAAAAACTAAAAAAATAAGCTATAATATCCGGGCTGTGCTAGACGGGGAGCTAGCGGTGCCCTGTACCCGCAATCCGCTACAGCGGGGTTGAATGCCGTGTGCGGCATATTTTATGGGTAGTTCGGCGTCGGTAAGGAATGTTGATATCAAGGTCTTATGCAACGGCGACCCGTGAACCATGTCAGGACAGGAATGTAGCAGCATTAAGCGGATATCACCGTGTGCCATGAGGTAGCCGTGGAGGAGTCACCTGCCGGCATACCATATCGGTGAAGTATGTCAAGCTCGGATGCACAGCAAATAAGTAAACAAGAGCCTTTCGGGGCTCTTTTTGTTTTCCTTATTCTGCCGCATATTTCCGTTCTCCCGATCCCCCTGACAAAAACGCCCCGAATTTTTCTCTCCCGCCTTAAACCGCTTCCGAATGAACACAATGTAAAATATACTGATATATAAAATATAAATGCCGCGGGACATAAATCCCCCGCGACAAAAGTTCGCAGGATTCGGTTTTGTATGAATGAAAGAAAGCAGGATTCGGCTTTGCATGAATGAAAGAAAGCAGGATTCGGTTTTGCATGAATGAAAGCCGGTAGGATCACGCCTTTTTCGACAGTTCTGCAGTAAGTTCCGGCGCGTTGACCAAAACTTCATGATTTTTCAAAAATCTCATAAAAACACTTGCTTTTTTTTCTGATGTTTGGTAAAATAAAAAAGCTTTTTCGGGCAACGCGGCACCATAGCCAAGCGGTAAGGCAGAGGTCTGCAAAACCTTTATCCCCGGTCCGATTCCGGGTGGTGCCTCCATTGCCCGAAAAAGTGCTTTTGGGCTGTCGATAGAGTCGCTTAAAGCGGCTTTATTGATAGCGGTAAGCGCATTTTCTGCTATCAATCCCGATATCATGCCGATGTGGCGGAATAGGCAGACGCAAGGGACTTAAAATCCCTCGATGGCAACATCGTGCCGGTTCGAGTCCGGCCATCGGCACCAATCGTAAAACCCGCATATGTATCGGGTTTATTGTTTTATTTAGGGCAATTCTGTATTTCTGCTTATGCTGTTTACTCAGCTTCGGAACGGGAGTTTTTATGAAGGGATCGCTCGAAGCCTGCGTGGATTCTTATGCATCTGCAAACTCTGCCGTCAGCGCGGGCGCCGACAGGCTGGAGCTTTGTTCTCACCTCGTGATAGGAGGTGCGACTCCTTCTCATGCCCTTTTCAATATGATCACTGATAACTTCGATATACCTGTCCGTGTCCTCATACGTCCTCGTTATGGGGACTTTCTTTACTCCCTCCGGGAACTGGACGAAATGGAAGAAGAAATCCTCTTTTTCAAAGACGCCGGTGCTGAAGGCATTGTGACGGGAGTGCTCACTTCCGAAGGCGATGTAGATGTTTACGCCATGAAAAGGCTCGTCAAAGCTGCGGGCAGCATGAAAATCACACTGCACCGGGCTTTTGACATGTGCCGCGATCCCTTTGACGCTCTGAACAAAGCTATCGGAACGGGATGCTCGTCGATCCTGACTTCGGGACAGGCTTCGGCTGCTCTCAAGGGCGTTTCGCTCCTGGCCGAACTGAATAAAGCAGCTCAAGGCAAAACCGAAATAATAGCCGGCGGCGGTATCAACAGCGGCAATATCAGAAAGATCCATTCGCTTACGGGTATCACTGTATTCCATGCCTCGTGCTCACGCATCGAAAAAAGTCTTATGGATCATATAAATCCTAATGTAAACATGGGACTGCCGCAGTTTTCCGAATACGAAAAAATCCTGACGGACGAAAAAGAAATGCGGCTTTGTGTGGAAACGGTACATTCGCTGTGACGCGGTGATTTTTGCCGTTTTCAAGATCGATTAAAAGGAGAATAAAATGTTTTCTCAGGAAACCCTCCGAAACACCGGAAAAAACTTTGAAGCGCGAATGAAAGCTCTCGGAAAAGAAAAATCCGCTTCGATCTCCGCAGAACTGAATGACGCAATGAAAATCGAAAAACCCGAGGTCATACACGCCATTAAATGGATAATCTCGTCTTTACCGCTGAGCGATACAGCAAATTACCCCTTTTCGCTTTTCCTCAATACCGCAAGACACGGAGTATTTTTATCGGAAAATTCTCCCTATCTGAAGAATGTCCCGGAAGAAATATTTTTATGCTTCGTACTTCAGCCCCGTGTGGGCAACGAGCAGCTCAGCGACTGCAGACAGCTATTTTATGATATGACACGCGAAAGAATTAAAAGTCTTGACGCCGAAGATGCCGTTATAGAGCTGAATTACTTCAATGCGGAAAATCTGACATATAAATCCACCGATTCTCGCACGCTTTCGGCTCTGAGTGCAATGAAAGCCCATTTCGGCAGATGCGGAGAGGAATCGGTTTTCGCGGTAAACGTATTCCGGGCTGCAGGTATCCCCGCAAGACAGATATACACTCCCCGCTGGGCTCACTGCGATGATAACCATGCCTGGGTAGAAGTTTTCGTCAACGGGAAATGGGCTCATCTCGGCGCCTGCGAGCCTGAAGAAATACTCAACCGCGGCTGGTTCACTCAAGCCGCCGCAAGAGCCGTGCTTATCCACGGACGCGCCTTCGGCCGCATAAGCGGAGAAGAAGTGATATCGGAAAACGACGTTATGACAGTTTTCAATGTCACAAGCTCATATGCACAGACAAAAGAACTCGTTATTTCGACAGAAGACGAATACGGACCTGTCGAGGGGGCAGAGGTATCCTTCGCCGTGCTCAACTACTCGGACTTCTTTCCTGCAGCCGTCGTAAAGACGGATAAAAACGGCAAAGCCCGTCTCTCCTGCGGACGAGGTACTGTTAACGTGCGCGCTGTTTTCGGAAATAAATTTGCCGAAGCGACTCTTCCTCCCTCAGCCGAAAGCGCCGTGCTGACGCTTTCCGAACGCCTCCCGCTCTCAGACGTCTGGACGGATTTTGTATCGCAGGCTCCTCCCGACAGACTTTCTGCATTTGCGCTCCCTGACGAAAATCAGAAAAAAGCCAACAAGCTCAAGCTCATGGAGGCCTCCTCTGTCCGCAAAAGAAAAACGGAACTGGCTTTCGACGAAAAAAGATTCCTTCGCCTTGATAAATCTTTCAAATCAGACGCCGCCTTCAAAGAAAAACTCATGCGCGCCGGCGAAAACGCTTCGGCGATCATGGATTTTCTTGAATACGCTCCGTTTTCCCCTTCCGAAAAACTGAGCGTGATACGTACTCTCAGCGACAAGGACATGTGCGACGTCGATATTCGGGTACTGTCCGAAGCGATCACGAAAAGCCGCGATTTCCGCGGCATGTATCCCGAGGACATTTTCGAAAAATATATCCTCGCGCCGCGCGTTGCAGACGAACCTCTGTCCGCTGCACGCACATTTATACTCAACTGCTTCCCTTCACACCTGACAGATACTTTCCGCGCCGATCCGCCGTCGATCAAAGTCTGGATAGATAAAAACATTTCTTATCTCGGGGATTCGGAGTACGACCCTCTCATAACCCTCCCCTGCGCCGCTCTTACGGTAAAAAGCGCTTCGGATATGTCTAAAAAAATACTCTTCGTCAATATCTGCCGCACTCTCGGCATCCCGGCAAGACTGGATCCCTTGACTCAAAGAGAAGAGTATTATGTTTCCGGCTGTTTCCGTGCCGTCGAAACTCAGACAGCTCCCGACGCCTTTCTGACTTTAAAAGGCAAAAACAACGAAGAATGGAATTACGGCCCGGACTTTTCCGTTTCGCAACTGAACCGCGGGAAATGGACGACTCTCTCCCCCGAAAATTCGCAAAACAGCAAAAATACCTTCACCATACCGGTAAAAAGCGGCTTTTACCGCATAATAACGGATAACCGTCTGCCTTCGGGCAATATCAAAGCTTCGGTCCGTTATATTCATATTTCCAAAGGACAAAACGCCGTAATGATCCTCCGACGCAATAACTTCACCCTCAACGAACTGAGCGTGGATTTCCGTATCGGAGACTTTGCCCTCACACCTCTTGCGGGAGACAAAACTTCTTTATCCCGACTTTCTTCCGGACCGCTGCTCATTGTCTGGGCAGAAAGAGGCACGGAACCTTCGGAACATCTTTTTTCAGAACTCGAAGCCGTTAAAGAAAGACCCGCTTTTTCCCGGATCGGGAAAATTTTTATTGCCGGATCGGAAGAAAAAGCCAATGAACTGAAAATGCTGCTCGGCGATATCCCCGGCGCCGGATTCTGCGTTTCCGACGAAGATAGCCGCTCTTTCACAGCCAGAAATGTTTACGCCGATCCCGACAGAGCCCCTCTCGTTTTAGTCACGGACAAACCGCTCCACGTCGTTTTCGTAATGAGCGGATATAATGTCGGAGGCGCCGAATTGACGGCTAAATTCATTCAGGCCGCCGCGGAGGAAAACATGCCATGAAATCTCCCTTTGCAGCCCGGATTAAATATAGCGTACCGACCTTCCTTCCCCTTGAAATGAAACTTGCGGATTTCGAAAAAAATGCCTCAGTACCTTTTGCCGTTGCTGTCGAAGGAGAGGGTTTCCGTAAGGTTTACGACTGGAAGATCTGCGGCGACGACAAAAACCGCAACGCCGATATTTTCTTCACGGATAAAATACTGCAGTTCATGCTATGGGCTTTCGGAGGCAAAAAAGTATATCTCTGCGGCAATAATACAGCCCGGGATATAGCGGAAAAGTATGCCCCCGGACATGAACACGCTTTCGACGCTTCGTTCATGGAAACCATCTACCGCAAAAAAATCTCCTTCGAATTTCTTCCTTACAACGAAAAACCCGATGAATTTTCGTCACCGTCACCTGTCGGGGGCTGTACCGAAGGTTCAAGAATAGGTCTCGATCTGGGCGGTACCTCCATTAAATCCGTGCTCCTGCTTAACGGCGTCACCGCGATCTCGGAAATCAGGGAATGGGACCCGATCGCTAATCCCGATCCGTCCTACCATTACGCCCGTATCTCTTCCGCTCTGAAAAGCATCGCGGAAAAAGCCGGAAAAATCGACGCTCTGGGTATTTCCACGGCAGGAATCGTATCGGATGGCAGAATTCTTTTCTCTTCCCTCTTCCGCTCGGTCCCCGATGATATGTACCACACCCATGTGCGGAACTTTTTCGGCAGGATCGCTTACGATCTCGGTGGAAACGTCCCTCTTTCGGTCATCAACGACGGCGACGCCTCCGCCCTGTCCGGATGGAAAGCAAACGCCGGACGATCTGTACTGGGACTTTCGCTCGGAACATGTCTGGCTGCAGGCTATACGGATAAAAACGGTAAAATTTCAGGCTACCTGAACGAACTTGCCTTTGTCCCCGCAGACGCTTCTTCAAGTGCCCCGGAAGACGAGTGGTCGGGAATAAAAGGCGCTGCTTGCTGTTATCTTTCACGTCAGGCCCTGCGCTTCCGGAGTGATGCCGCAAACTCCGTACCCGCACCCGCACACTACGAAGCCGACCGCCGGCAATTTGAAAAAACTTCCGCCGAAACTGATGCTTCGGAAAGTTTCTTCGATGTCACCGGCAACCGCCTTGCACATTCTGTCGCTTTGTTTTCACGCTTTTACGACATCGATACCGTCTTGATTCAGGGCGGACTTTTATCGGGCAAAAACGGCGAAACCGTTCTCGGCTCCTGCAAAAAAACTCTTGCTGCCTGCTATCCGGATCTCAAAGCGGAAATTATTCTCCCCGATGAAAAATCAAGACGTTTCGGACAAGCCGTCGCCGCGGCATGCCTTAACCCCTTCCCGACAAAAAATTGATCTGAGCCCGCCGTAAGGTTCCGGACAGTCAGCCATAACATCAGGCTGTATTTTATCCGACCTTTCACTTCAGTCGCCATAAATTTCTGAACAGTCAGCCATAATACGGAGGAAAAATGCAATTCGTAAACGGTAATATTTACAGAGAAGACTTTTCTTTCCATTCAGGTGATTTCCGGGTGGAAAACGGACTTTTCTCTTCAGGACGGGACAATGAAAGCTTTGATCTCGAAGGCGCTTACGTCATTCCCGGACTCGTCGACATCCATACCCACGGAAACAGCGGCATGGATTTCTCCGATCCGGACTGTGACGTCGGAAAATGCGCGGACTATCTTGTCCGCCGCGGGATCACCTCCTTTCTTATGACCGTCGAGACTTCGCCGCGTGAAAGGCTGTACAAAGTCATCGGAGCTTCCGGCAGACGCCTTTCTGCCTTCACCGGGACCTCGCATCCTTTCGGCTTCAACCTCGAAGGTCCCTTCCTTTCCCCTTCCGCAATCGGAGCTCAGAACGCCGACTGGCTCATCCCCCCGGATGAAAAACTTTTCGGCGATTTGCAAAACAAAGCTCACGGTCATATAAAAATAGTGAGCGTTGCTCCCGAACTGCCCGGAGCCATGGAGTTCATCGGCAGCGCTTCACAAAACTGTACCGTTTCTCTCGGCCATACCTCAGCCGGCTATTCCGTCGCTTCGGCGGCGTTCGATTCGGGGGCTTCGCACGTGACACACCTTTTTAACGCCATGCGCCCCTTCCACCACCGTGACGGAGCTTTGCTTTGCGCCGCGGCTGAAAAAGCCTCAACGGTCGAACTCATTGCCGACGGCATACATGTTTCACCCGAAGCAATCAGACTCGCTTTCTCGATTTTCCGTCACAGAATATGCCTTGTAAGCGATTCGCTTTCCTGCTGCGGTATGCCGCCCGGGAAATATCGCTTCGGAAACAAAACAATCGTATCGGACGGAAAAACCGCACGCCTCACCGACGGCACCCTTGCTGGCTCAGCCTCCGACCTTATGGATATACTTAAAAAATGCGTCAGCTTCGGTATCCCCCTCGAGGAAGCAGTACGCGCCGCCACCCATACGCCCGCTTCGGCTGCCGGTGCCGCCGACATAAAGGGAAGCATTTCGCCCGGAAAACACGCCGATTTCCTTGTTCTCGACAACGGTCTCAACCTGTTGAAAGTTTTCTCGTACGGGATCCCCGTTTTCTGACCCGTCATTTTACAAAAGCAAATTCAAGGAGTACCTATGCAAACGTCAAACTTCAGCAGCTACGAGGACGCATGCGTTTTCGCAGCCGACATTTTCGCCTCTCAGCTTCAGAAAAAACCCGCAAGCGTCCTCGGCCTTGCCACAGGCTCTACCCCCTTGGGCGTCTACGATAAACTCGCTTCTTACTTCACCGCCGGAAAAACAGATTTTTCTTCTGCCTTTACCATTAATCTCGACGAGTACTGCGGACTGAAAAGCGACCATCCTCAAAGCTATCACTTTTATATGAAAAAAAATCTTTTCAGCCGCGTGAACCTCAAACCCGAAAACACATTCCTTCCCGACGGCAACGCAACGGATCTTTTAAAGGAATGCAAACGCTACGATAAACTTATCGATACCCTCGGCGGTATTGACCTTCAGCTCTTAGGCATAGGACTTAACGGCCATATCGCCTTCAACGAACCCGACAGCGTATTCCGCGAAAATACGCACGTAGTTAAATTATCCGATTCTACCGTGAAAGCAAACTCGCGCTTCTTCACTTCGGAAAACCAAGTCCCGTCCCACGCCATAACCATGGGCATCGGTCAGATAATGAACTCAAGGCATATCATCATAATGGCTTGCGGCAAAGCTAAAGTTTCCATTCTTATGAAAGCTCTTTCGTCACCCGTCACCCCTTTATTGCCGGCTTCGGTCCTTCAGCTTCACCCTGACCTTACCGTGATCTGCACCGCAGACTGATTCGTTGTCTTTTCCGAAAAATCTGCCGTTTTCTTCAGACGCGGCAGTCGGGAATATGTGTAAAGCCTTCCTTTTATCCCGGAGGCTTTGTTTTATTTATTTTTTTCCTTGATTTCCTCCGGAACCCTTTCCGGAAATATCTGACGGATTTTCAAAACATCAATAAACCTTTTTTCACTCTTTGACCGTCATCGGTAAAATTCCGGCACAATTACCGTCCGTGTTTCATATACTCTACTGTGGGGCGGCAAACGTCCCGAAATTACAGTGAGGTGAAAATGAAAAGAAAATCTGTTTTAACTGTTCTGCTCCTTGGGACCATGCTGCTTCTTACTCTGCTTTTCGGCTGTACCGCCTGCGACGACAATAAAAACAATAAAAACGTCATAAGGCTGAGCGAGGTGACACACTCGATATTCTACGCGCCTCAGTACCTGGCAATGTCGCTCGGACTTTTCGAAGAAGCCGGCATAGAATTGGAATTGAGCAACGGCGGCGGTGCCGACAAATGTATGACCGCACTGCTCACCAACGAAGCTGACGTCGCACTTATGGGACCTGAAGCCGTAATCTATGTATATCTCGAAGGCAAAAAAGACTATCCTCAGGTATTCGGACAGCTAACCAAACGAGACGGAAGCTTCCTCGTCGGCCGCTACGACGATCCCGATTTCGACTACTCCGATCTTACCGGCAAACATATCCTTATGGGCAGAAAAGGCGGCGTCCCCGCCATGACCCTTCAGTATATCCTGAACGGCTACGGCTACTATGACGGCGTCAATATCACCATGGATTATTCTGTGCAGTTTGATCTGCTTGGTCCCGCGTTCATCGAAGGCACAGGAGATTTCGTGCCTCTTTTTGAACCCACGGCTACCCTTCTCTGCAACGAGGGCCACGGTTTCATAGTAAACTCAATAGGTAAAGAAAGCGGCGAGGTCCCCTACACCTGCTACGCCGCCTCTCAGAGTTATATCAAAGAAAATCCCGAGTTGCTCGAAAAATTCCTGCGCTGCATTTATGAAGCTACTCAGTACCTCCTTACCCACTCGGCTGAAGAGGTGGCTCCCGTGATCATGGAACACTTTGACGGAGTCCCAGAGAGCGATATAGTGCTTGCTCTTAAAGCTTACGCCGCAAATGACACCTGGGTAACATCCCCCGTCATGAAGCAAAGCAGCTTTGAACGCCTGCAGGATATTATGGAAAACGCCGGAGAGTTGTCTTCGCGCACCCCGTTTACTGAAATTGTCTACAATGTGATAGCAAGTAAAGTAGCCCCTATCCTCTGATTTTTTCGGTACACTGCACCCGGCTTGCTGCCGCCGGCGACGCTCAGACCCTGTTACGATCCCGAAACAACGGCTCCGGCCGACTTACGACACAAAGCGAAACCGGCTGCAACTATGTCATAATTTCATAATATTCCTCCTTTATATTTTTTCGGCGGGCCGAATTTGCATTCGGCCCGCCTCCGTTTTCTTAATGATATTTATGTACAATATTTATGCGCCATACGCCGCACTTCAGGCATTTGCACGATAACGACTGTCCTCTGACAAAGCCTTTATCTTTCGGCACATCTCTTGGCTCTGCATGCGAATCTGTTCCTCCTGCCCGAAGAGATTTCCGCAGCGCCTTATTCTCTCCGCTCACGCCGCATTTTGCCATCCCGCTTCAAAGACACGCGCTATCCCTTTATCCCACAGGATCCTCCGGCATATCCTCCGCGCTTATTCTGGCGGCATCCCCGTGCTTTACAAATATCATAGTCACCACCGCCAGTCCCGAAGCTATAGCGGCATAAGGGAAAAGTATTCCCATTCCGAGCTGATCCATAAGAAGCCCGCTGAAAATCGGCGTGACTATCTGCGCCGCCATACTGGCGGTATAGTAATACCCGGTATATTTGCCGACATTGCTTCCGGTAGCAAGTTCCACTACCATCGGGAAGGAATTTACGTTTATCGTCGCCCACGCGATACCTGCCAGGGCAAAAAAAGCGTACATAACTATACCCGAAGTATTTGCCGTCACAAATGCTCCGCCAGTAAAGGCGGCGGCAAGCATTACGACTCCGACTATTATCGTCTTTTTCCTTCCGAACTTCGTAGCCAGCATCCCGACGGGAAGATAAGATACTATCGCCGCGCCCTGAGCTATCAGCAGCGTTAGATTGTAATCCTTATCAAGCACGTTCGTGGCGTACAGCGAATACTTTGACGTTACGGCGTTGTATCCTATGAACCACAACGCCACGGAAGCGAGTATCAGACCGAGAGAAATTTTCTGTTCCTTTGTAAGCTTATGAGTATCGGATTCCTCTCCCTTTTCCGTCTGCTCGGTTATGCCGAATTTTTCTGCTTCCTGCTGCATCTTGCTTACAAGAGCATTCTCCCTTACCTTCCAGATAAACAATGCCAAAGCCGCAAGCATCACTCCGCATACCGCCGCCGCGTATCCGATATAACTCATAAGTGCATTGGAAGCGTCGCTCGTTTTAAAAAGCATTCCTATACCCAATACTATCATGCCTCCGGCAGTACCCATGAGATTTATAACGGCGTTGCCCTTTGACCTCAGAGGCTTCAGCGTCACATCAGGCATCAGCGCCACCGCCGGACTGCGGAATGACGCCATCGCTATCAGCGTGGCAAGAAGAAGAATTATAAAAAATATCATACATACGGGACTTTTCAGCGTCATATTCAGAGCATAGCCCGATCGCGCCTCGGCTACAAACTCTGTATAAAACTCATTCAGACTCATGTCCTTGGCTATGGGGTCATTTTCGGAGTATTCCAAAGCGTCAAGCTGAGCGGCGTCCATATCGGCATAAGCATCACTCAGAAGCACCGACGACTTGGGTATTTTAAAAGGTATTCCCAAAAAAGTGTCCTGATCGCTGACAGTTACAAAACCCATTCCTTCTCCCAGTACCGACGCATCCTTAGTCTTTATGAATTCGTTCAGAGCTTTATAGTACTCCCGCCACTCCGAATAGCTCCTGTGTCTCACCATTCCGTCATATTGCACCGGACAATTCCGCGATCCGCCGTTTATGTATGCTTCAAGAGCGACGTTATAAGCCGCCTCTTCTTCTTCCGCCCTCTCGGAATCATTGACCCATTCACTCAGAGAAACTTCTTCTCCCGAAGCAAAAAGACGCGTGATGAAATCATCGTTTTCGTCAGCCGAGGACAGCGTGAGCACAGGATCATACTCCCACAGCATGTCTTTTTCCGCCTGAGAACCTATTTCTATCCCGGTATAACCCAGATTGTTCTTAAGCTGTGCATAATCAAGAACGGTCATCGACATGAAACATATGACCGCAGCCACCGTCCCGATCACTATAAAAGGCGTACGCTTTCCGTATCTGGTTTTCTTTTTGTCGGAAATCGCACCGAATAAAGGAAGCATGAAAAGCGCCAGAATATTATCAAGCGCCATTATAACGCCCGACCACGCATGATTCATTCCGAATTTGTTCACAAGCATGATGGGGACGATCGCATCATACGCCTGCCAGAATGCGCATATAAGAAAAAACGCAAAACCGACAAATATCGTGTTCTTATAATTTAACTTCATCTTTTCCATTTTCCTCTCCTTCGGCGCCTCCCGATACCCGTTTATTTTCCGGTATCTTTCCGCCTCGCAAGTTATTGCCTTTTGCCTCTTCCTCTTTCACTTTTTCATATTTTTTAAAATACATTCTGTAACCGCCGGCTTTTCCGCGTTGTACATAAGCTCCGCGGCTTTTTGCCGCATAGACTCTTCAGTTTACCGGCTTCCGCGCGCTTTCTCGGGAGCTTTGCCGTTTTCCGTGCTCCCCTGAAACCGCCGAATGATCCCCCGTCCGGCTTTTTACCGCATAAACTCTTCCGTTTCACGGCTTCCGCGCGCTTTCTCGGGAGCTTTGCCGTTTTCCGTGCTCCCCTGAAACC
>URET01000020.1 GCA_900546875.1 uncultured Eubacteriales bacterium | reverse complement strand
AAGGGTAAGAAATATTTTGGGGCGAATAAAGAGTACGGGCGAAAAAAATATTCCGCGAAAGAGAAAAAGCAAGAGCATGGAAAAGCTGAATGCCGGCGAGGCTATAAAAACGCGGCGGTACGGATCGGCAATATAACGTTCACGAAAATCCGAAGCAGTTTTTCCCCGGACGGGAAATTTGAAAGAAACGCAAATGTATGGTAAAAATCGTATACAAAAAAATAAATATGTGTTATACTTTTTAGCGTGAGAGCGCTATTATCAGGTTGACAGATTACAGTGTGAAAGGGCTTTCACGAATAAAACCATTTATAAAGCGAAGTATTGACGGGCTGAGCAGACGGTGAGTCTGTTCGGCGGGAAGCAATAGTATGGTACTTGGCAAAAGGGAAAAAAAGAATTAAAGGAGAGTATATATGCAGTATTCCAATGAGATCAAGGAAATGGTATGTGTAAAAAAGGGCTGCAATCACGGGCCGGCTCCTATACCTGAGGAGGGAAAGTGGATCGCTTCCACGCAGATAAGCGATATATCCGGGCTCACTCACGGAATAGGGCGGTGTGCTCCTCAGCAGGGGGCTTGTAAGCTTACGCTTAATATAAAGAACGGTGTGATCGAAGAGGCGTTGGTAGAGACTATAGGATGTTCGGGTATGACTCATTCTGCTGCTATGGCAGGAGAGATACTTGTCGGGAAGACCATTCTCGAAGCTTTGAACACGGACCTTGTATGTGACGCTATAAATGTTGCTATGAGGGAGCTTTTTTTGCAGATAGTTTACGGAAGAAGTCAGTCGGCTTTCAGTGATGACGGGCTTGTGATAGGTGCCGGACTCGAGGACCTCGGAAAGGGACTCAGGAGTCAGACTGCGACTATTTATTCCACGAACCTCAAAGGAGTGCGTTACCTTGAAACCACCGAGGGATATACAACTAAGCTTGCTCTTTCGAAGGAAGGAGAGGTGATAGGTTATGAGTATATCAATTTCGGGAAGATGATGGACTTTATCAAAAAGGGAGATACTCCGGAAGAAGCAATAAAGAAAGCCACCGGCAGATACGGCAGGTATGATGAAGCCGCAAAAATAATCGATCCGCGCAAGGAATAAGGAGTCAGGTATGATCAAATTCGAAGGTTATGAAAGACGAATAGATAAGTTGAACAACGAAATGTCCAAATATAACATTTCGTCATTGGAAGAAGCCGCTGAGATATGCCGACAGTATAATATTGACGTTGAGAAGCAAGTGCGTTCCATACAGCCCATAGCTTTTGACAATGCGGTGTGGGCGTATACGCTTGGCTGCGCGATCGCATTGAAGAAGGGTTCGAAGACCGCTGCCGAGGCAGCCGAAGCTATAGGTCTTGGTCTTCAGGCTTTCTGTGTGCCTGGGAGTGTTGCGGATCAGCGCAAAGTAGGGTTGGGGCACGGAAACCTTGCCGCCATGCTGCTCACCGAAGAAACGAAGTGTTTTGCGTTTCTCGCCGGACATGAATCTTTTGCTGCGGCTGAAGGCGCGATAGGTATCGCGCGCACGGCAAACAGGGTAAGGAAGGAACCTTTGAGGGTCATTCTCAACGGGCTCGGAAAGGACGCCGCATATATAATCAGCAGAATAAACGGTTTCACGTATGTGCATACAAAATACGATTACTATACCGGCGAACTTTCGATCGTCGAAGAAATCTCGTTCAGTACAGGCGAAAAAGCAAAGGTGCGTTGCTATGGAGCCGACGATGTGAACGAAGGCGTGGCGATAATGCGGTATGAACAGGTGGATGTTTCCATAACCGGGAATTCCACAAATCCTACCCGTTTTCAGCATCCGGTCGCGGGCACCTATAAAAAATGGGCGGTGGAAAACGGAAAGAAGTATTTTTCGGTCGCATCCGGCGGCGGAACGGGCAGAACTCTTCACCCTGACAATATGGCAGCCGGTCCCGCTTCTTACGGAATGACGGATACGATGGGACGTATGCATTCGGACGCTCAGTTTGCAGGATCCTCTTCGGTGCCTGCTCACGTTGAAATGATGGGGCTGATCGGCATGGGCAACAATCCTATGGTCGGCGCTACGGTAGCACTTGCGGTCGCGGTCTCGCTTGCTCTAAAATAATACAGATTAACCGGAAAAAAATCCGCCGCACTTCATTGCGGCGGTTTTTTATTGAAGACAAACGGGAAAACCGGTTTTTATGCGTGCACGAAGTCCGGAAGAATCCTTTACCTGCAAATACGGGACAATGATCTCTTGAAACGGAAACTTTCTGTAAACCCGGATCCTCAGCGCATTAATAAACGCCTGAAGTTCACAAGTCGCTCCGTGAGGCATGCCCGAAAGCCGAGATACTCACTTTGCTTTAATTTCTTCCGCAAGCGCTTTGAATGCCGGCAACGAACGCATAATCTGTTCTGTGGAAACGCAATATGATATTCTGACGCAATCGGGTGCTCCGAATGAATCTGCAGGAACTATAAGAAGCTCATGTTTTTTGGCTGCCTGAGCAAACTTTTCCGCATTTCCTTCGGGAGCCTTCACGAAAAGATAGAATGCGCCTTCGGGATGGACGCAGTCAAATCCGTATTCCGAGAGAGCGCCGTAAAGGAGTTCTCTGTTTTTGCTGTATACGGCAATGTTTGCGCCGGTACCTATGCATCTTTCCACGAGCTTTTGAAAAAGACTTGAGGCACAGACATATCCTAAAGCACGTCCCGCTCCGCATACCGCGGCAAATAAATCGTTTACGCAGTACATCGACGGATGAAGATATATATACCCTATTCTTTCGCCCGGAATAGACCAAACTTTTGAAAAAGAATAACATACAAATGTATTTTTATAGTAATTCGGTATGTAGGGCACGAATACGTTGTCATAAACAAGCTCACGGTACGGCTCGTCTGATATAATGAAGATCGGATGACCGAATTGTTTTGATTTATTCTCAAGTATTTCGGCTATATTTTTGATGATTGCTTCGGAATATACCATACCTCCGGGATTATTGGGAGAGTTTATGATAACTGCCTTTGTGTGCATGGATATGGCTTTTTCAAAAGCTTCGAGGTCGGGCGTCAGATCGCTTTTGTAAGGAATGACTACGTTTTTGCAGCCTGCATTTTCCGTGAACACACAGTATTCGGGGAAATAGGGCGCAAATAGTATGATTTCGTCGTTTCCTGTACCGAGAGCGCGCAGACAGATAGAAAGCGCGGCGGCAGCACCGCTTGTGAAATAAATATAACGCGGATCGGCAGGCGCATTGAAAGTTTTTGTTATATAATCGGCCACCGCCTTGCATGCCGCTTTATCGCCCTGTGCGGATGTATAGCCGTGCAGCGCTACGGGATCGGTATTTCTGATAAGCTCTATCAATGTGTCTGTAATGATTTCCGGAGCAGGTACACTCGGATTCCCGATCGAAAAATCAAATACATTGTCCGCTCCGATTTCTTCTTTACGCTTTAAGGCGTATTCGAAGATCTCTCTTATCGCAGAACGCTTTCTTCCTTTTTCGGCCATTTTTTCTGAAAACATAGTCATACCTCCGTTGCGGCTTATTATATTGTAACCATTATAAATTCCGTGATTTGATTTGTCAATCTTCGTAAAGAAATTGGACTCTCATGTATATTTGGTCTGAGGGAATATGCTAAAGCGTTAAATTCAAATTGTATTGACAAAGCTGAATAAAAATGTTAAAATAAAAAATATGGATAATTATTTAAGAGAAATGGAATCGGAGATACAAAATATCACGCGGTCGGGCATAAGACCTGAACTTCTGCTCCATTGCTGCTGTGCTCCGTGCGCATCGTCGGTGATACCCGTGCTGAGCGGAGTTTTTGACATCACGCTTTTTTTCTGCAATCCCAATATATTCCCCGAACAGGAATATTTTAAACGCCTGAACGAGCTTGAAAAGCTCAGAGGTGTTTTTTCGGAACAGGGCATTGAAACCGGTCTGCTGGTGTCTGACTATGATCACAAAGGGTTTGTGTCAGCGGTAACAGGCCTCGAAAAAGAAAGAGAGGGGGGAGCAAGATGCTGCCGCTGTTTTTCGCTCAGACTGAACGAAACGGCAAAAAAAGCTTCGGAGCTTTCCTACGATTACTTCGCCACCACACTTACGGTCAGCCCGCATAAAAACGCTGTTGCCGTCAATGCTTCCGGTCTTACCGCTCAGAAGGATTTCGGGAGCAGATATCTCGTCTCCGATTTCAAGAAAAAAGACGGATATCTGAAATCCGTAAGGTTCTGTGAAAAATACGGCATCTACAGACAGAGTTACTGCGGATGCGAATATGCGCCTGCTTTGAATCAGTTTTAAAATCGAAAAAATATTTTTTAAATTTAATATCAGTTTCACTTTAAATTAATAAACCACTGCTAATATGAAAGCGTAAGACAGCAGTTAAACTGTGTTCTTCATTTAATTACTCCCTTCTCAATAGAGCGGCCGCGTACCCCTCCCTTGTACAAATGCGGTCGCTCGATACAAATATCCGACGATAAGCTATCAGGCGATATCGTATTATATAGAAAATGGTTATGTTCTTCATTTAATTACTCCCTAACAAGCGGCGGCATTTGATATGTCGCCGTTTTGTTATGCCTTTTTTTCGTAAAACCGTTTTCGCGGCACCTTCTGACCGAAGCCCCCGAAGCCCATGTGTCAGTTTCTTGCCGTCTTCTGACCGAAGTTCCTGAACTTTTCGCGTCAGGACTTTGCCGTCTTTTTAAAGCGGATTTTCATGTCTGACAATATGCAAAAAAAGACGTAATTATCTCTGTAAATCGTGGCAGTTCCGGTTTATCCCGGGTGCAGGTATGATGCAGTATCCGCGTTCGGGAAGGAAGGATGAAACTTTCCGTCGTTGGATTATACGCCCGTTTTGTGTTTTTGTTCGCCGGCAGTTGATGTGTGTACAGTGCTCTGATTTTTTCCGGCGTGCTTTTTCCGAAAGAAGGTGTGCGGGGTGCCGGAGTTTCTTGTGGGGGCGGTTTGTTTCCGTATGCGTTTTCTGAAGGAGGCGCACGTAACATATCGGGCATATGACATATGTTCCGAAATATGGATCTCGGCCTGTAATGCCTGACAGACAAGCGATGTCACGGTTTGCCTGTGAAAAATCAGACAAATCGCGCGACGGTGCGACAAAAGGGGGCAAATAGTGCGGCAGTCTTATGGTAGTATGAAGGCGGAGGTGCAAAAATGAGAAGTATGGATGCAAGCATAAAGGGCAGGGAGAAGGAAAAAAATACGGGTATAGCCACCGTGGCGGTAAAAAATATCGGAGCGTTGTGCTGTTTCATACTGTTAATGAGCGCCGGAAAGGAAGTAGGGTGCTGCCTTGGTCTCGGGTTACTTGGCGCATTGCTGTACGGCGGCAGAAAATATTGCTTTTTATACCCGATACCTTATGTAGTCGCCGCGGCTTTTTTCGGGGTGACTCAGTTTTTATCGGCGGGCGCGGGAGCGCTGGTGCTGACGGCGGTCTGTTTTGTTTACCGCAATTTAAAGAAAAAGCCTCACAGGGCGCTTTGTATAATATATCTTATTGCGGCTCAGCTTTTTTACATATTGTTTGATTTCACGGATGCGGGACAGCTTGCCGTAAGGCTTTTGGGCGTAGGACTTTCCGTGCTTTCGGGATACGTTTTCGGCGTAATACTTAAAGCCCTTTTTCTGAGAGCAAAAGCTATGCCCACGACTGAAGAGCTTGTTTGTCTTGCGGCGGCATTTGCGACCATGGTAGCGGGCACGGAGCTCATAAGTATCCTCGGTACCCCTTTGACGAGGCTTGTTATACCTTTTTGCGTGCTTGTGCTTACTGCAGTACTCGGGAACAAAGGCGTAACTTCGGCTGCTGTATTGGGAGTCGGAGCGGCGATTGCTTCCGGCAGTACGGCGCCATTGGCTCTTTTTACTTTGTGGGCTCTTGCTGCTGTTCTTTTTATGAGGATCAACAGGTATCTTGCTGCTCTGGCATTGGTACTGGCTAATTTGATTACGATGTTGTTGTTTTTTGAAGGTGCGTCGGCAGTGGCGTTTATAGCGCCGTTGCTGTCGGCATTTGCTTTTGTGCTTTTGCCGGGAAAAATACTCGAGCGCGCGGCAGCCCGTTTTTCAACGGGAGAAAAATATTGCGCGAGGCACATTGTGAACAGGTTGCGCAATAACTTAAGTAAAAGACTTTTCAGACTTTCGGAAATATTTTTTGCCATGCAGCTCACTTTCAAGGATATGGTACGCGGAGTAATGGCTCCTGAAAAGGCCAGGGATTATATAGTGAGGGAAGTCAGTGAAAAGGTATGTGCGTCCTGTCCCGACAGAGTGAAGTGTTGGAGAGTGCACGCCGCAGACACGGAAAACACCTTTATAAAAATGACTGAAAGTGCTTTATCGAGAGGAAAGGCAACCGTGCTTGATGTAGGCAACGCTCTTGTTTCGAGATGCGGAAGGATCAACAGTTTGCTTGCGTCGGTGAATTCAGAGGTATACAGCTATAAGCAGTACTATACTATGACGCTGAATTCCGACAGCAGCAAGGTGCTTATTGCGGAGCAGTTGGGAGGAGTGGCAGAGGTACTTAAAGAACTCAGCCGTGAGGGGAGCGTAAGCGTAAGTTTTGATACAGCCCGTGAAAAGGAAGTGGCCGAATGTCTTGCGGGAGTCGGCATACTGTGCAAAGAGGCGGTGATATACGAAGACGGAGACAAGATGTGCGTATCCGTGGCTGTGGATAACGAAGACATATCGCGTGAGGATCTTTCGAGGGAAGTCGGAAGGGCACTGAGGTTCCCCATGATGCTTGACAGAACGGAAAAGACCGAGGATTCCGGCTGGGTAGTGGCGCATTTTGTACCGAGGCCGCCTTATGACATGGTATTCGGGTGTGCGAGCGAAAAGAAGTACGGAAGTGAGGCGAGCGGGGATTCGCATTCGTTTCTGAAGGTAAGTGCAGACAAGTGCATAATGGTGGTATGCGACGGCATGGGAAGCGGTCAGGAAGCGGAGGCAGCCAGCGGCAGGGCGATAAGTCTGATCGAGAATTTTTACCGTGCGGGCTTCAACAGCGACACGGTGCTTGCAAGCGTGAACAAATTGTTGTCCACGGCGGGTGAGGAGGTATTTACGGCTGTCGACATAGCCGTTGTGGACATGATGGGCGGACTTGCGGATTTTATAAAAATAGGAGCTCCTTCGGGGATAGTGAAGACGGGCGGCAGAACGGAATTTACACAAAGCGGTTCGTTGCCTATGGGGGTGCTTGAAGAGAGCACTCCGACCGTGACGAAAAAAGCGCTTAATCGCGGGGACAGTTTGTTTCTTATGAGTGACGGAGTAGAGCAGGCTTTCGGAGGGGTGCAGCCTTTATCTGATTTTGTGGACTCGCTCGGAGACGCGGAACCGCAGGCGATGGCACAGGCGATAATAGAGTGTGCGCTGAGCATGCAGCCCAAGCCGAAAGACGATATGACGGTAATTGTAGGCAAACTTATCTGAAAAAGCAGTATTATTGCGAAATGCTTGAAAACGATTGCCAAAGCGGACGGGATATGTTAAAATAAAAAGCGGGAAGGAATTGCGGGTAAAACCGAAAAGAATTTCTTCCCGCGAGGTTTTTTATGTACGATTTTTATGAAAATCCGCTTTGCACACGTTATGCCGGACGAAAGATGCAGGAAATATTCGGAGACAGACATCGTATCGGATTATGGAGAAGGTTATGGCTGGCGCTTGCCGAAAGCGAGAAGGAGCTCGGACTGTCGATCACGGAAGATCAGCTCAATGAAATGAGGGAGCACATGGTGCCTTCCGATGAGGAGTTTGCCGTAGCGGCGGAGCGTGAGAAGGCGGTGTTTCATGACGTTATGTCGCATATATATGCATTCGGGGAGGTATGTCCCAAGGCCAAGCCGATAATCCATCTCGGAGCGACCAGCTGTTTTGTGACGGACAATTCTGAGCTGATACAGATGTATGAAGGACTTGAAGTCATAAAGGGAGAGCTTGCCGAGGTGATAGAGCTTATAAGCAAGTTTGCGTCGGAGAATGCGGACCTGCCGTGTCTGGGATATACGCATTTTCAGGCGGCGCAGTTCACGACGCTGGGGAAGAGATTTTCACTGTATCTGCAGGATTTTGTGAGCGACTATAAAGATTTATGTGCTCTGGAGGACGATTTCAGGCTCAGAGGCGCGAAAGGCACGACGGGGACTCAGGCGAGTTTTATGGAGTTATTTGCCGATCCCGAAAAGGTGAAGAAACTTGACAAAATGATAGCGGAGAAGATGGGCTTTAAAGGGGTGTTTTCCGTAACGGGGCAGACATATCCGCGCAAGTTTGATTTCAAGGTGCAGAATGTGCTGGCAGGGATAGCCGTAAGCAGTCATAAGTTTGCGGTGGACATGCGGCTCATGCAGAGCATGAAGGAAGCGGAAGAGCCTTTCGGGGCTTCGCAGATAGGTAGTTCCGCAATGGCGTATAAGCGAAATCCCATGAAATGTGAAAGGATATGTGCTCTGAGCAGATATGTGGAGAGCCTTCCCGCAAACGGAGCGGTTACGGCTTCAACGCAATGGCTGGAAAGGACTCTGGATGATTCAGCAAACAGAAGGTTGGTCAATGCGCAGGCATTTTTGGCAACTGACGGGATTTTGTCTTTGGTAAAGAAAGTGGTTGCGGGCATCAAGGTAAACGAAAAAGTGATTGCAAAAAGATTAGAAGCTGAGCTTCCCTTCATATCTACGGAAAACATTTTGATGCGCTGTGTTGAGAAGGGAGGAGACAGACAGGAACTGCATGAGCGAATACGCGTGCTTTCCATGCAAGCGGCGGAAAACGTTAAAAACGGCGGAGAGAACGATCTTTGGCAGCGCATGGAGAAGGACGAAGTATTCAGGCAGTACGGAGAAGTACTTACAGATAGGCCGAAGGCAACCGACTATATAGGAAGAGCACCGGAACAGACGCGCGAATATGTGGCTGAGGTGAAGGCGTATATGAACAGAATGAAGGCTTCTGAAGGTAAGAAACGAGGAGAAGAAAGATGAACAGTGTGGTGGTAGGAATCAATTGGGGAGACGAAGGAAAGGGCAGGATGGTGGATCTGCTTGCCGAAAACTATGATGTAGTGGTACGTTATCAGGGAGGCAACAACGCCGGTCATACGGTAGTCAATCCTGCCGGAAAGTTTATACTTAATCTGCTTCCTTCGGGAATACTGAGACCGGAAGTAATAAACGTTATGGGGAACGGCATGGTAATAGACATCCGGCATCTTGTGGAGGAGATAGCGCGGCTGAGGGAAAAGGGGGTAAAGATAACTCCCGAGAATCTGAAGATCAGCGACAAGGCCGTCATATGTATGCCGTACCACGTGGAGCAGGACTGTCTTGAGGAAGCCAGGCTTGCAGATAAAAAATACGGTTCCACAAAGAGAGGTATAGCGCCCGTATATGCTGACAAGTATCTTAAAAAGACCATACGCATGGGCGATTTGCTGCATAATGAGAGACTTCTCGAGAAGATAAGAGATATAACCGAGTGGAAGAATCTCATGTTTATGGGGTATAAAGGCAGCGTGGATACAAAGGCCGTGATAGATTGGCTCAATACATACGGTTCACAGGTGATGCCTTTTGTATGCGACACGGGAAAAGTGCTCAGCGACGCTGAAAAGCACGGAAAAAGCATACTTTTTGAAGCACAGTTAGGTGCGCTGAGGGATATAGATTTCGGCATATATCCGTATACGAGCTCATCCAATACACTAGCCGCTTACGCGGGTATAGGCAGCGGCGCCCCATGGATAAGACTGAACAGGATCATAGGAATAGTCAAAGCTTATTCGTCATGCGTAGGTGAAGGCTGGTTTGTGACGGAAATGTTCGGAGAAGAGGCAGACGCGCTCAGAAAGGCAGGCGGCGAGTACGGAGCTGCCACGGGCAGACCGAGGAGAGTGGGTGCATTCGATGTTCCCGCCACTCGTTACGGCGTTCAGGTGCAGGGAGCCACGGAGATCGCTCTCACAAAGCTTGACGTATTGAGTTATATGGAGGAAATACCGGTTTGCGTAGCGTATAATTATTCGGGCAAGCTCATAGAGTATTTCCCTTATCCCGAGTGCCTTACATATTGCAGACCCGAATATAAATATGTGAAAGGATGGAAAACCGATATAAGCGGATGCCGTAAATTCGATCAGCTGCCTTCAGAGGCAAAAGATTATGTAAGACTCGTCGAGGATGCGGTCAGATGCAAGATAAAATACGTATCGGTGGGCGCAGGGAGAGAAGAGATCATAGAAATGTAAATGCGCGGCGCATGCCGTGTTTCGGCGAGGTTTCGTCATCTGCACGCCCTTAACGAATTCTATATAATAAAGACGGATTTCTGTCCGTCTTTTTTTATGGAATTATTTATGACATAAAATTAAAACGAATGATTCATGACATAAAATCAAAACGGAAAATGGCAAGACTGAAATCAGCAGAAACCGACATCGGTAAATACAGAAAGAAGCGCGTTTGCTGATAAAATTCGGTATATCAGGTAAATGCATACGATACTTATAACCTTTTAAAGCTCTTTTACATATGATATAGCGGGTTCTGACGCCCAGATTCAGGAGGTAATTACTATATGCATATATTTGATGATATATATTGTCGAAGGGAAAAAAATCCTTGCGGAATTCCGTGTTGCAACGGCCCCGTAAAACCTCTCTGTCCGAGAGGCCCTACAGGTCCGAGAGGACAAAGAGGTCCGAGCGGACCCACAGGTCCCACAGGTCCTACGGGTCCTACCGGCCCTACAGGCGCGGGACTGGAATCTGTAGAGGAATTCAGTTTCGGTACCATATATCCGAGAGGCGCCCTGCTGTATTATGACGGAGCTCTCTATCAGGCAAATGTCGATGATCCTTCGGGATTCCCGGGAACATCGCCCGATTTTAATCTTGTTACCGTGACCGGTCCTACAGGTGCCACCGGTCCCACGGGCCCTACAGGCATGACAGGTGCAACAGGTCCGACAGGGATCGGAGCAACCGGCCCCACCGGCCCCACGGGTCCCACAGGTCTGAGAGGCGCAACGGGACCCACGGGAAGCGGAGCAACCGGCCCCACCGGTCCTACCGGTCCCACAGGTCCTCAGGGTGCAACAGGTCCTACGGGAACAGGAGCCACCGGCCCTACCGGTCCCACAGGCCCCACGGGTCCTCAGGGTGCAACAGGTCCGACAGGGATCGGAGCAACTGGCCCCACCGGCCCCACGGGTCCCACAGGTCCTCAGGGTGCAACAGGTCCTACGGGAACAGGAGCAACCGGCTCCACCGGTCCCACAGGCCCCACGGGTCCTCAGGGTGCAACAGGTCCTACGGGAACAGGAGCAACCGGCCCCACCGGCCCTACCGGTCCCACAGGTCCTCAGGGTGAAACAGGCCCGACGGGAAGCGGAGCAACAGGTCCTACCGGACCCACCGGTCCGGAAGGCGCTGCTGGGGCAGAGGGAGCAACGGGTCCCACAGGTCCGGAAGGTGCTGCTGGGGCAGAGGGAGCAACGGGTCCCACAGGTCCCACGGGTCCCGAAGGCGCTGCAGGAGCAGAAGGAGCTACGGGTCCTACAGGTCCCACGGGTCCCACGGGTCCGGCCGGAAGCACAGTGTTAAGAAGTGCTGCAGCCGTAAGCGACGCAACGGGAAGCGAAGATATAGTTACGCAGTTCAATGCTTTGCTGACAAGTCTTCGCAACGCGGGAATATTATCCTGAAACAAATAAAGAGGGGCGATCATTCGCCCCTCGGGAGGCAACATGAAGATAGTGGTATATGCTATATGCAAAGACGAGGAAAAGTTTGTGGACAGGTGGGTAGCTTCCATGTCCGAAGCTGATAAAATAGTGGTGCTTGATACAGGTTCTTCTGACAGAACAGTGGAGATGCTCAAAGCGAGGGGTGTAGAAGTAACGTGTGAGGAAATAAAGCCGTGGCGTTTTGATACTGCGCGCAATCGTTCGCTTGAGCTGGTCGATGATGACGCTGATATTTGTGTGTGTACTGATCTGGACGAAGTATTTCATCCCGGGTGGAGAGAGTTGCTTGAGAAGGCTTGGAAGAAGGGTGCTGCGATAGCGAAGTACAGATATACGTGGAATTTTACTCCCGAAGGGAAAGAAGGGGTGGTATTCTGGTATGAGAAGATACATACAAGACACGGATTCCGATGGACCCATCCCGTTCACGAGGTATTGGAGTGGGTAGGCGAAGGAGACATAGGGTTTGCGGTATATGTCGAAGGGATGCAGCTTGATCACAGGGCGGATCCTGAAAAGTCGAGGGCGCAGTATTTGCCGCTGCTGGAACTGTCGGTCGCGGAGGACCCCGATGATGACAGAAACATGCATTATCTCGGAAGGGAGTACATGTTCAGAGGACGGTGGAAGGATTGTATTGCCACGCTCAAAAAGCATCTTGCCATGCCCACGGCGCTTTGGAAAGACGAAAGAGCGGCGTCTATGCGTTTTATAGCGAAGTCGTATTATATGTCGGGGGAAGAGAAGGAGGCGGAGAAGTGGTATCTTTCCGCGATATGCGAAGCTCCTCATTTGAGGGAAGGGTATGCGGACATGGCGATGCTTTTATATAAAGAGAAAAACTGGGAAGGGGTGATCTATTTTTCCGGAAAGGCGCTTGAGATAAAAGTCCGGCCGCGTACTTATATATGTGAGGCTGAGGCGTGGGGGAGTATGTTGAACGACATAAGAAGCATAGCTTATTATAACATGGGCAAAATCGAGCTTGCCCTTCGTGAAGCCCGCGAAGCTTTGGAAGCAGAGCCCGGAAATACGCGTATTAGAGATAATCTCAGGTTTTTTGAGGAAACAGCCGAAAAAGAAAGAAGTCGGGTCCGGGCATAAGTGGAGACGACAGGACGTGAAAATATGCGTTGTACAAATAATATCGGGATCGAGTTTGTTAAAAACACCGGCGTTCGATGATACAGCGCAGAATTTGGCTCAGGATACGTCAGAAAATATCAGTGCATATAAAGAATGAGCATATCTGCATAAGAATCATTAAAAAACGGAATTCATCAGGCGGAAAATCCGGTGTGCGGACAGTCGGAACTGCAGCTGAAATAAAAAGAAAAAGCCGAAAACGAAAAAACGGATCCCGGCGTTTTACGATAATTAAGAAAGATTACCTGGAAGCGGAAAACTTATTGTTTCTGAGTATCCTCGGCATTTTGATCGTCAGTCGGGAAGAGCGGAAAAAATAAAGCGCAGAGAATTCACGGAGAGGCCGTACATATCGTTGAAAGGTTTTAGTCCTTCGTAACACGGGAATACGTCTTCGATACCGAATTCCTTACCTTGGAGGCGTTTTTTCTTAAGAGCGTGACCGTGAGGAGAAGGCGGATAAAAAAGATCGGTTCCGAGGGCGGGAAAGCTGTTTCCCCCGATGAAAGCCAGATATTTAATGAGCAGTTCGAAACGGCCGATATCCGTATCCGGTTTATCCCGGAATTCCGTAATGAGATTCTGCCGGCGGGAGGAAGTCGGGGAAGGGAGAATATCCGGAGGGAGGGGCTTTTCTGAAAAATGCGAAGCGTTTATGAGAAAATTGACTCCCGTAACTCCCATGACCGAACCTCTTTCTGCAAGACGAAGCAAAACGTCGTCCGAGGAAGCGCGTTGCAGAGGAACGAGTGAACGAGCGCTTCCGTGACTTATGAACAGCGGTTTGTCGTATACGTCGAGCAGGTAAGCGCATCCGGCGTCGTTGAGATGGCTCATGTCCACGGCCATACCCAGATCCGAGGCTTCGGAAAGAAGCTTTTTTCCTTCGGCGGTAAAGCCCGAGCGGGAAAACTCCGGTTCGGGCGGATCAAGTGTGCCGCACGCGTATTTATTTTTTCTTGAATGTGTGACGCCGAGAAAACGCACGCCTGATCTGCAGTACATGTCGAGGTCATTTTCCACGCACTCAGCTCCTTCGATGGAGAGGAGCAAAGCGGTTTTATTTTCGCAGAGAGCTTTTGAAAGCTGTTTTTTATCGGTAACAAAGCTCAGGAAGGGAAATTTTTCCGCAAAGGCAAAGAATTCGCCGAGCATGAGCAAGGTTTCCTGCCGTGCTCTTCCTTCCGCGACTGTCCGGTCATCGCAATACAGCGCACAAATGACCGCCGACACTTTTTCTTTGAGTACGGAGGCAAGTCTTTCGGGCATAAAAGTGTCGCCGTTTCTTTTTGCCGAAAGAAGAAACGACGGAAGATCACAGTGAAGATCGACGAATCTCAGGGCGGGTGCGGTAATTTTCCCGCCGTCGTGCATATTTTCGGCGGCGGAAAAAAACAGGTTTTTTTCAGGTGAAGAATACGGCATGGAACGTCAAAGCTGAAGACATATGAGCGTTTTTTTGTCTTCATTGAGTATACGGAAAATAATCCGCTGGATTTTGGCATAGAGATCGGGGGACATGGAGGAAAGTTTTTCGTTCAGTCCTTCCTGAGCAAGCATGGCGAGCGTTTTGCCGAACATATTGGTATTCCAAAGAGCCTGAGGATCGTTCTCAAATTCCGAAAGCATATACTTTGACTGTTCTTCCGTCCCGACGATGGGAGCGACTTCTGCCGTGACGTCTACTCTCATGATATGAAGACTCGGTGCGGTCGCCCTGAGCCTGACTCCGTAACGACCGTTTTGTTTCATTATTTCGGGAGGATCGAGTGACATGCTGCTTTCAACGGGCATCACAGCTCCGTAACCGGTAGCTTCCGCTTGTTCGAGAGCGTCTTTTACTTTTTCATATTTTTCTTTATTGGAAGCAGCCTGAGCGATGTACTTTATCAGTGTGAACTCTCCGGAAATGTCCGTTCCCCCGATATCGGAAAGGATCCTGTAAAAGAGCGCCTGCTTAACATTCACGGCATAACGGGCAACGCCGTTGCTCATATCCAGGTTCATGAGGACGGGAGCGAAAAGGTATTCTGTTTCTGTGCAGCCGCTGAAGAGGGAAGAGCAGTCTCTCATTTTGACGGCCCCGACTACCTTCTGCCTTACTCCCGAAATGATTTCGGAAATAAAAGGGTTGCTTGCGGGAAGTGTGCGCAGCCAGTCGGGAAGCGTGACTTCGACTTTGCGGACGGGAAATTCATTCAAAATGGCAAGCATGATGGAGTTGATCTCATCCTCGCCCATATTGAGAACGTCTACCGCAAGCACCTCCACTCCGTATTTTTCCGAAAGCAGAAGCGCTTCCGACTGGGTTTTCGGAGAAGACGGAGTGGTGGTGTTGTAAACCACTGCAAAGGGTTTTCCGCTTTCCTTGAGCTCCTTGATAACGCGTTCCTCGGGACGAATGTATGCTTCGCGTTCAATACCCGTAAAGCTTCCGTCACAGGTCACGACTACTGCAATGGTGGAATGTTCGGTGACGACTTTATGGGTACCGAGTTCGGCTGCCTGAGTGAACGGCAGTTCGGTTTTGGACCACGGCGTCTTTACCATACGTTCGCGGTCGCTTTCGGTGTGGCCGAGAGCCCCTTCTACAAGATATCCCACACAGTCTATAAGACGAACTCGGCATGTGGCTTCGCGGAAGTTGACTTCCACGGCTTCACCCGGGACAAAACGAGGCTGAGTAGTCATGATAGTTTTGCCGTCTGCGGACTGAGGGAGCTCGTCAACTGCGCGGGCACGGGAATAGGCGTCCGTTATATTGGGAGTGACGAGCTTTTGCATAAAGTTGCTTATGAAAGTCGATTTCCCTGTACGCACGGGCCCGACAACTCCGACATATATGTCTCCGCCCGTACGGGAAGCTATATCTTTATAAATATCCATACAATACCTCCGCTGATATGCTAAATATTTATATGCCGACGGCGGCGGCATTATTACGGAAAATATTTTTTGCATGAAAAGACGCTGTTTTTTGTGACGAAAGACAAAATATAATAAGAAAAAGCCCTGCCGGCACAGGCATTAAAATAAACGCCAGAAATACTTATATGGCCGAAATGCATTGACAAAGTGTGAAATAAGTGGTAAACTGAATAAAAACAGACAGTTCGTGACCATCCTGTCTTTAAACAAAACTACGGAAAGGATGGGCGCATTATGCGCCTTTTTTGTTATGCTTCCGTAATGTGCGGAGAATCAGAACATGATAAGAAGAATCAAAGAAAATTTAAATGAATTCAAAATACTGATAAAAAACGTACCGGCTTATATTCCCGTGATATTGGTCGTATCGCTTTTTTCAATGAATCTGTTGGCCAATAAGAGCATAGCCGTACAATCCGATTGGCTTGCTCTTGACTGCGGAATAATTATTTCATGGGCGGTATTTTTGTCCATGGATATCCTGACAAGACATTTCGGCCCGAAGGCGGCAACTCAGATTTCTGTATTTTCGGCTGCTGTGAACTTGTTTTTCTGCATAGTTATGTACGTAGGATCAGTGATCCCCGGAAATTGGGGCGAGGCGTACGCCGCTTCGGATATGAACGAAGTAAACACCGCGCTTGACGCAACGTTCGGCGGTACATGGTATGTTCTTGCGGGAAGCACGGCGGCATTTATTGTATCGGCGTTTGTCAATAATTTTACAAATTGGGGCGCAGGAAAGCTTTTTTTCAAAAATCCCGACAGCACGGCGGCGTATTTTGCCCGGTCTTATATTTCTACGGCGATCGGTCAGTTTACGGACAATCTTGTATTTGCTTTTCTTGTGAGCCGGGTTTTTTTCGGATGGAGCGTAAGGCAGTGTATTTTTTGTGCGTTGACCGGAATGGTCGCGGAATTATTGTTTGAAGTCGTATTTTCTTTTTTCGGGCTGTCGGTATGCCGGAGATGGCGGGAAGAGCGGGTAGGAGAGGAATATTTCAGATACATCAATGAAAAAAGGAGGCACGGCATATGAAAGTTCTGATAACCGGGACAGGCAGAGGAATAGGAAGAAGTGTAGCTTTGAAGTTTCTGGAATGCGGACACGAAGTGATCGGGATAGATATAACGGGGAGCGATATCTGTCACGAAAGTTATACTCATTATGTGAGCGACGTTTCTGCCGGAAAACTGCCTGAGATCGGAGAAGTGGAGATACTCGTAAACAATGCCGGAGTACAGGATTCGGGGAGGGATATAGACGTTAATTTAAAAGGCGCTATCCGAGTAACCGAGAAGTACGCTTTTCACGGCAGGATAAAGAGCGTGTTGTTCATGGCTTCGGCAAGCGCGCGGACGGGGGCGGAATTTCCCGAGTACGCTGCAAGTAAGGGCGGGGTGGTGGCGTATATGAAAAATGTTGCCCTGAGAGTTGCGCCTTACGGCGCCACGTCAAACAGCCTTTCTCCGGGCGGAGTGATTACTTTTTCAAATAAAAGAGTGACGGAAGATCCGAAGCTTTGGAAAAGGATCATGGAACAGACGCTTTTGCCGAAGTGGGCGTCCGAAGAAGAGATTGCGGAATGGGCATACTTTATGACTGTAGTGAATAAGTCGATGACAGCGCAGGACATTCTTGTGGATAACGGCGAAAATGCAAAGAGTGAATTTGTTTGGTGAACCTTGAATTTCCGAAACAGCAGGTATAAAACGAAGCAAAGCATACCGAGTACGTGGCAAGCATGATTGGATAAAAAACATGTGTTTGCCGGTTTAGTCGCGGCGGGCATTTGAAAAATTATACAGTTTAGTCAGTTTCGATCAAAACGGAATCTCCCGCCTCATTTTAAGTTTCTTGCGTCTGCAGGACGGCTGACTGCGCCATATGAAAATTTATCCTGTTATATTTGGCTTTGATAAACTGATGATTTCTGTCTGAATTGCAGCATAAAGCGAACGGACAATTCGAAAATTTGCGGTAATGTTTTTTGTTTGCAGATGCAATTAAAATGTATTGCGTTAAAATGTCTTACGTTTCAGATGAAGATTTATTGTGCGCCTGCAGTCTGACCACTCTGAATTTTGACATTTTGTCAAATATTCGTAAAGAGGTCGGGGAGTATGGCGGCAAATTGTTTACAAAATAACCGGTTTGATTTATAATAAAAGAAAGGTGTAAATATGAAGCTTACCGGTTTTAAACTGATCCTCGTTATTATACTTTTTGCGGCTGCATTAAGCGTGATCGCAATTTCCGAGTTTACGGAAATTATGCCTTCCGAGTATACCGGCGGTATTATTTCCAGGTTATTTGCCGCGGCTTGCTTTATCGCAATAGCCGCCATTCTTCACGGCGTAAAACTCAGAGTCAATCCGTATGAAGGAGCTAAGGACAGAAAGCTGCGCGCACTGCTGATAGCTGCCATGTTTGTTGTCTGCGTCAACAACGCCCCGTTGATCGGGCTCCTCAGCGGAAACGTGGTAATAACGGCTTCGGCTGACCGGATATTTTTATATTTGTTTTATTGTTTTTCGGTTGCTCTGTTTGAAGAAGTTTTGTTCAGATGCGTGCTTCTTGAAACCTTTTTCGTAATTGCGGGGGACAATATACGCAATAAATTCCTGGCGCTTTTTATTTCCGCGTTGATTTTCTCGCTTTCGCACTTCGACGGATTCAATTTCAATGTCATGATACAGATGGGTTATACCTTCCTTCTCGGTGTGGGGTGGGGGTATATAGCGATGAAGGAAGGGCATATCCTTTGGGGGATAGCAATGCATTTTCTGTATAATGCCGGCGGAATGGCGGCGCAGATAGCCGAGGGAAATCGCTGGGACACCGCTACCGTCATAATAACAGCTTTGCTTTCGGTTGCTGTCGGAGCGGTGTATCTTTACAGCATGGTGAAAGATATCATAAACAGCAATACGCCGCCTGTGCGTCCCGCATGATCGTACGAAAAACATGCGCCGGAGCGGTTTTGCGTAAAAATTCAGGCAAACAAGTCTAAAAGGATGGAGATTTATGGTAAAACGCCGTTAAAAACGGCGTTTTTTCGGAAAATTTCAAAAAAACCGCAAATGCCGTGCAATCAAGAATAAAATATGGTATAATTAAAGATAAAAAAGGAGCTCCGGAAGAGACAGTGAAGAGCCGGCATGACAGATAGAAACAGGAGGTTTTTATATGAACGAGAATTCAGTGATCGCAGCTGAAGACAGAAGACAGGATATTTATGAAAAGACCGACACCGAGCTGCTGAACGGTATTTTCACGCGTGGGAGCATAAGGAAGTATCGTTGCGGAGAAATAGATGAGAAGGCGTTGCGCACGATGATATACGCAGGTATGTGTGCGCCTTCGGCGCGGAATATACGGCCTTATCATATAGTCGTATTTACGGGAAAAGCAAAGGATCTGCTTGCTGAAGGGAGTCGGCAGCCTGAAATGATGAAGAGTGCGGGTGCTGTGATATGTGTTTGTGGGGATGTGGAGAAAAACTCCGTGCTGAAATTTCTTACGGAGGACTGTGCCGCGGTCACCGAAAACATTTTGCTTGCATGTCATGCACTGGGATACGGAGCTGTCTGGTGCGGGGTGACTGAAGGAACGGAGTGGTATAAAGCGCTTAAGAAGGCGGTGGGAGCTCCGGACAATATTTGTCCGATGACGAGTATCACGATAGGGGTACCTGATGAAACAAAGATGCACGGAAGCAGGTACGAACAGGAAAAAATACACTTTAACAAATGGTAACGGAATGAAAGCCGAGATAAAGGGAAAAAGCATAGTTATAGAGGAGGCTGAGGAGTTTTCTCCGGTGCAGATAGCTCACAGCGGAGAGGTTTTCCGGTGCAAGGTACTTGAAGCCGAGCAGGACGGGGCGATATTTTATTCCGGGGACAAATGTGCCAAGGCGGTAAAGAAAGAAGGCGTGGCCGTGATCGAGACCGAGGATCCGGAGTATTTTTACGAATATTTTGACCTTTCCACGGACTATGCGGGGATCATGGCGAGAATAGAAGAAGGAGAGCCCGAGAGTTCGCCGATGCGGAGGGCTCTGAATGCGGGGAGGGGACTCAGGATCCTCAGACAGGATTGTGACGAGGTATTTTTTTCGTTTATAATTTCGGCCAATAACAACATAAAAAGGATAGGAAAGATCATCGAAAGACTATGCGAGATATGCGGTGAGAAGGTCGCGGGAGGGTACGCTTTTCCTTCGGCGGAGGCTTTGGCTGATCTGCCGCAAAAAGCTTTTGAAGAGGCAGGCTGCGGGTACAGGGCGGACTATTTGTATCATTCTTCAAAAATGTGGAAGGAAACGGACAGGTCGGCTTTGTCGGAGCTTTCCACGGAGCAGCTCCGCAATAAACTTTTGACTTATAAAGGTGTGGGCGGAAAGGTGGCAGACTGTATAATGTTATTCGGGTTTTACAGAACCGATGTTTTTCCTGCCGATACCTGGATAAAAAAAGTTTATCACGAGTATTATGAGCAAGGTCATAAGGAAAAGGACATTCCGAAAGCGCTGACGGAAAGGTATGGCAGTCTTTCGGGTTACGCACAGCAGTACATATATTTTTATAAAAGAAACGAGAGATAAAACGGGTTCGGAAGCATTAAAAAATCTGTTTTCGGGAAGAATTAAAGAAACGGACGGTTTTTCCGAGAAAGTTTATATGCATTTTCCGGAGGGAAAATAGTAAAATACGGTTTACAAAAACGGAAAAGCATAGTATAATAGACTTACCGTCATACGGAATCTTGACTATGGAGAACGCAAAATGAGAAAAATAGCTTTGTTTATAGATATAGATAATACAGCCCTGACCGTGGAGCAGTTTGACAACGTTATTGATCAGATTTTCAATTCGGGAAGCGTGCTATATGGCAAGATATACGGTGCCGTGGACAGGAAGCATAAAGAAATCATCGAGTTTGCCCAGAGCAAAGGCTTCGATATGGCTCCTGTCATGCGCGTAAAGAAAAGAGGCAGTCGCGTTCTTGACCCGCGTGTACTTCTTGACGCGCTTGAAATGACGGTGACAAATAACAATATCGACGCCGTAGCGATCGTTTGCGCTCCGGGCGACATGGTTCCGCTGTTCGCTAAGCTGAGGGAATACGGCGTGTACATTATGGCTAACGGAGACCTCGACGAAGAAAGTCTTTATTTTGTTGACGAAACTATCAATCTCGAGGGAATCAGAGAACAGGATGAAATAAGCCTGATAGACGATCTGACCGACGATTTCTTTGAAAATGCGGATGATTCGTTTCCGTATGTCAGCCGCCGCAGAGAAGAGCCTGCGGAGGTAGAGGAAGAAGAGCCCGAAGAGGAGCAGGAAGCTCCTCAAGAACAGTCTGCAGAGGAAGATAATGCTAATGAGCCTGCGGAGGAAGAGGAAGAAGAGCCCGTAGAGGAGCAGGAAGCTCCTCAAGAACAGTCTGCAGAGGAAGAGAATGCTCATGAGCCTGCGGAGGTAGAGGAAGAAGAGCCCGAAGAGGAGCAGGAAGCTCCTCAAGAACAGTCTGCAGAGGA